>JBOGHK010000205.1:0-30378 GCA_050744325.1 Acidimicrobiales bacterium | reverse complement strand
GCCGGCGGCGTCGACGAGGTGGAGGTGGGAGGAATGCGGCGCGAGGAGGTCGACTGCCTCTTCGAACGGGTACCCGAGGTGGTTGGCGGCGAGCTTGGTGTGCGCGGTGTCGAGGCACAGGCGGGTCTGGCTCTGCTCGCAGAAGCGGGACGTGTCGCGTGGGTCGACGAACAGGTTGCAGAACAGCTGCCCACCTCGGTACCAGGGGAACGGTGGGAGGGTCTGTGCGAGCAGCGTTGCATTTCCCGCGTCGAGCGAGGCGAGGCCGGCCGCGATGCGGTCGTAGCCGGCGGCGCGAGCGTCAGGCTCGTAGGGTGCCTCGAAGCTGACACCGCCGAGGCTGGCGACGACGACGGGGGGCCTGGACGTACCGATGGCGTCCGCGATTTGCCAGGCGACGTCGATGACCGACTGGAGGTGGTCACGGCTTGCGGTTCTTGCCGCGGAACTCACCGCGGCAAGGTCGAGCAGCGTGTCGCCGAAGAGGTCGGGGCTGTGGACCACGACGCGCTCGTTCGGTAGGCCGGCGAGCGGCGGGACCGGTTCGCGCATGTCCTGGTCGGTGAGGTGGAACTCCAAGAAGCCCGGGCGAACGCGCTCGGCCAACGCGTGGGCGTCGTGGAACCGGACGGGGATTCCCCACGGGCGCCGAAACCTGTAGGTGCGTGGTGGTGCTACGTCAACGAGGTCTGCGTCGGTCACGAAGGCGCCACGGGGGATCGTCCGCAACACGCGACGCCCTACGAGGTCGCGCAGGCGGTTGGGTTGGAGCCCCCGGCCGGGGCCACGTGCGACGAGCATCGTCTCGTCGAGGGTCGTCCCCGAGGGGATGGCCTCGCGTGCGACGAGGCTCTTCGCCAGGGCGACGCGGTTCAGCATCTCACCAGGCGTGACGCGTTTGGCGGCCGGTCGCAGCGCTTCCTCTACGTTGCGCACGGCGCGGACCATCGCAGCAAGTTCGCTCGGGAGCAGGCTGATCTTGTGGTCGTTGCCTTCCAGGGCTCGGTCGAGGGTGACGTGCTTCTCGATGATCCGGGCGCCGAGGGCGACGGCGGCGATGGCGACCTCGTAGCCGCGCTCGTGCCCGGAGTAGCCGACGACGCAGGACCCGAGGGAAGCAAGCCGTTGCAGGTAAGGGAGGTTGACGTCTTTGTACGGGGCGGGATAGCTGGATACGCAGTGCAGCAGGGCGTAGGCAGCGTGCCTCGACCGGAGGAGGTCGACGGCTTCGATGACCTCGAGCTCGGTGGACATGCCAGTGGAGAGCAGGACGGGCACGTCGAGGTCGGCGGCCTGCCGAAGGAGCTGGTGGTTCGTGAGGTCGGCGCTGGCGATCTTCACGGCGTCGATGCCGTAGCGCTGAAGGGCCTCGAGGCTCGGTTCGTCCCAGGGGCTGCAGAGCGGGATCGCACCGCGGTGCGTGCAACGGTCGAACAGGCGGAACAGGTCGTCGGGCGGCAAGGTGAAGCGGTGGAGTAGCGAGGCTGCGTACTGCGCACCCGCGTCCTCTCCAAGGACGCTTGCGGCGCGGCCAGACCGGTAGAGCGAGGCCAGGTCGCGCATCTGGAACTTCACGGCGTCCGCTCCGGCCGCGACGGCAGCGTCGATGAGCTTCGACGCCAGGCCCATGTCGCCGTTGTGGTTGATCCCGACCTCGGCGATCACGAGGGCGGGGGTCCGCTCGTCGATCTCCCTGTCGCCGATCTTGATGGCTGGGCCGCCTCGGATGGCGATAGCGACCACGCGCCCGCAGTCGTCGACCAGTGGGACCCGAGTGATCGGCCCGACCAGCAGCGCTCGGACGTCGTCCTCATGGGCGTCGCCTCGCTCTGCGACCGGTGCGGGGTTCATGGCCGCCGCGACCGAGGCCGTGAGATCGACGCCGGTGTGTGCGAGCAGCCAGCGGCGCACGTCACCGTCGGACAGCGAGCCTTGCAACGTACCGTCGGCGTCCACGCAGAAGACGAGGCCCGACTTGAGCGCACCGATGCGTTCGAGGGCCTCGCCAACCGTTGCATCGGTCCGTACGACGTGGTGGGCGACGGCGCGGTCGATGATCATGCGATGGCAATGCCTTGTCGGGCGAAGCGTGCGAGGAGCGCGTCGCACGGCGCGCCAAGAGATACCCCAAGCTGGCCCTCCTGCCGCTGCCGGTTGCGCGCCGCGAATTCGAGCCCGGCCCGTGACGTGCGAACGAAGGTGGAGAAGACGGCGAGGCGGGGCTGGTCGGAAAGCGGCTGGTCAGGGGGCGGTCCGGCGTGGGTGAGCCGGACATCGAACACGACGCCCTCGCCAGGTGCGGTCGCCAGGACGGTCGGCTGCGCCGGGTCGGTCGTCGGCCGCCGGTGCGAGCCGGGGTCGACGCGTAGCCCGTCGGTGCCGTCTCGGTGATCGTTGAGGTAGAGAGCGACCTTGACCGCCTCGAGCGGATCGTCGAAACATGGGCGACCGAAGTAGCCCCAGAGCCGATCGCCGGCGGCGGCGCTCCCGCTGTCCTTGTGCCAGTCGGACCGCATGTCGAGGTGCGCGTCGGTGTGCCCCGAGAAGGCGACACCGTCGGCAGCGAGAGTGGCGCGAGCCAGCTCGACAACGTTCGGATGCCCGAAGAGCCAGGCGAGTTCCGGGTAGCTGTGGGCTGCGGGCCTCGCCCGCCCATCCCCGAAGGCAAGGCCGTCGTCCGGCAGGCGGTCAAGCAACGTCGCTCGTGCGTCTGCGATCTCGCCCGGCGTGAGGATGCCAGCGACGACGGCAAACCCGGCGTTCGCCACGGCACGCGTGACCGCGGAGCGGTTGATGGGCAGCCCGAGGGCGGGTCCGTAGGCAGGTGCAGGCACGACGCGTCCCCTTTGCATGATCTCCCAGCCAGCCCCAACACTCTTCCCGAGCCGCCAACCCTTCGGCATGTCAATAAGGAGTCACCTGGGCAACGTGGGTTCCGACAAGCACCACCAAGGGGACCGCGCTGAGGCACAGCGGCATAGCTCCGGCTCGGAACTCACAACGCGGGCCGGCCGGCCGATGGCCGTCGTGCTCCGACTTGTCGCCGTGCACGACGAGGCAGTCGAGCAGCCGGTCGACTGCACGATCGAGGACGATGCCAGCGACGCGACGGCCGGAGACGTCGTCGTCGTGATCGACGTGATCCGAGCGTTCACGACGGCGGCGACAGCACTCGCCCACGGGGCGACCGAGATCCGGTGCGTCGACCACGTCGAGCCAGCACGTGCCCTGGCGGCGGCCGACTCGACCGCAGTCCTCAGCGGCGAGGAGCAGGGACGGTTCCCGGCAGGGTTCGACCTCTGGAACTCACCGAGCGCGTGCACGGCCGAGCGGGTAGGGGGGCGCCCGATGGTGTTCGTGACGGTGAACGGTACGGTGCACCTGGTGCGAGCAGCGGGTGCAGGGGCTGTGCTGGCCGCCGCCGCGGTCAACGCCTCGGCGACGGCCGCCTGGCTCCGCCGCAACGCCGGCGGCCGGCGCGTCCGGCTGGTGACGACTGGCCGGACCTCGGAAGATGCCGCGTGTGCCCAGTACATCGCCGATCTGGCGAGCGGCGGCCCGGCCACCATCGCCAGCCTCGATGCGGCAATCGGCAAGGGCGTCCAGGAGCATCTTGAACTGTGGGAAGGGCCGCGCGATGACGTGCCCCGGTTCCTCATCGACGCCGAACTGTGCGCGCGAGTGAACCGCTATGACTTCGCCGTCGTGGGTGACGTTGCCTGGCTGTCATAGGCGACGAGCGAGGACGACCCGTCAAAAGCGAGAGAGAACCTGCGGCCTCCTCGCTAGCGTCTCTGTAACGTTCGCAATCGGGGCACTTGGGGAGCGTGGGGTGCGAGCTGGGGTCGCCGAACTTCCGCTGACGGTCGCAATCTGCAGCAACCGGCCCGAGATGCTGGCCACCGGTCGGGAAGCGCTGCTCGCAGCGCTCGCCGCGCGTGACCGGCTCGTCGTCGTCTTGGACACCGTCGGATCCCCAGCGGTCGAGCGCCTCGTCCACGCGCTCGAAGCGAGCGGCGCCGACGTCATCGTCAACGGTCACAACGCTGGCCTGGCGCACAGCCGCAATGTCGCGATGGCGGCCGTGCCCACGCGGCATCTCGTCTTCATCGACGACGACGTGATCATCGACCAGTTGGTGCTCGACCGGGTGCGTGACGAGCTGGCGAACGGCGCCGATGTTGTCGGCGTTCGGATCGTCGGCTCGTTCCCGACCAGACGCCTGCCCTGGTTCGTCACCGACGGACAACTCCACTACCTCGCGGTGCACAGCGCCGCCCGCCCGGTTTCGGTGTGGGGCGCGTGCATGGCGTTCGACGTCGAGATGGCGCGCCGGCACGGGTTCACCTTCGATGCCGGGCTCGGGCGGCGGGGCCGCGGTCTTCAGTCCGGCGATGACTCGACGTTCGTGCGCCGGCTCGTCGCGGCCGGCGGCCGCGTCGCCACTGTTGATGACGCCCATGTGCTCCACCAGATCGGGGGTGATCGCCTGCGGCTCGGCTACCTGCTGCGCCGGGCCTTCTGGCAGGGCCGCAGCGAGGTCCGCCGGCGCGACGCCCGAGCCGGACTGCGGAAGGAGTGGCGCCGGCTGGCGGATCGGTCGGTGCCACCACAGAAGCGCCTCGTGCTCGCACCGATGTTCCTAACAGCGGTCGCCGCCGGTGTTCTGTGGGAAATCGGGACCGCCGGCGTGCTGCCCGAAGCGCCAGCCCCCGCCCACCCACGGACCACTGCCGGCGGGCCGGCGGACCGGCAGCCGGCGGTCCAACCCGGAGCACAGCCGTGGACCTGAAGGATCGTGTGGCCGTTGTAACGGGTGGCGCTCAGGGGATCGGCCGAGCGCTCGCGGAGCGCTTCGCTGCGGAAGGTGCGGCAGCGGTCGTCATCGCCGACGTGGATGCTGAGTTGGCGGCCAGAACTGCTGCTGCGATCGGCGCTGTCTCGATCCCGACAGATGTCGCCGACGAGCGTGCGGTGTTCGCGCTCGTCGGTGAGGTGGAGCGTCGATGGGGCCGGATCGACCTGTTCTGCTGCAACGCCGCGGTCGCTGCTCTCGGAGGCCCAGAGGTCCCCGATGCCGACTGGGCACGGATGTGGTCGACGAACGTGATGGCGCACGTCTACGCGGTGCGAGCTGTGCTGCCCGGCATGCTCAGGCGGAGTGAAGGTCACGTGCTGCACGTGGCGTCCTCGGCCGGCCTGCTCACCTTTCCAGCCTCGTTGCCGTACACGGCCACCAAGCACGCCGTGGTGGGTCTCGCCGAGTGGCTCGACATCCACTACCGCCGCCGGGGCGTGAGCTTCTCGTGCCTCTGCCCCCGCGCGGTGCTCACCGAGCGGTTGGTCGCCTCGCTCCCGGACCCTGTCCAACTGGTGCCCGACGCCGTGACGCCCGAGGTGGTCGCGACCGCTGTCGTGGATGCACTGGCCGAAGGCCGGTTCCTCGTCCTTCCCCAGAACGGCGTTCTCGACGACGTCCGCCGCCGAGCGACCGACCACGAGGCATGGCTCGACTCGCTGCGCGAGTTCGTCGCGCAACGGGAGGATCGCACGTGACGGAGGTTCCGTCCGAGGTCCCGGCCGACATGCGAGGAAGGACCGTTGCGGTGCTGCGGCACGACCATGGCCCGAGCCGCTACGACCTGCTCGGCGTGTTCGCCGAGGACATCGCTACCGCGTTGCGGTCGCTCGGCGTCGACGCCGTCGAGATCGACCTCCAGGCGTTGGCGGCCGCCAAGCGCCTCGTACGCCTCTGCCGCGAGCGCGAGATCGCCTTCCTCGTTGGCTTCAACGGTCTCGGTCTCGACCTCTACAGCGAGGGACTCGGCCGGGACCTCGGCGTCCCGCTGGTCGCGTGGTACGTCGACCATCCCGTCCTCCACGCCAGGCGTCTTTCGACGTCGGCCGACGACGTCATCGAGCTGTTCATCGACGCGCACCACGTCACGTTCGCCGACCGCTGGTTCCCACCGCGCACACGGGCCTTCGTCCCTCACGGCGCATCCGCCGGCCCACGCCCACCGGCAGCCAAGCGGCTCGACCGCGTCGTCTTCCCGGCGACGCTCGACTCCCTCGACCTCATCCATGACCGGCTTCAGACCGACGACCCTCTCCTCGATGAGGCGATCGACGAGACCTGCGAGCTGGCGCTCGACGACCATGCCACGGATATCGGCGAGCTGGTCCTCGCCCAGCTCGTCGACAAAGGATTGATCGACCCGGCGGCGCCTCAGTCGGCGTTCCCGATCGTCGTTCGCGTCGACCAGTTCGTGCGGGAGGTGCGCCGGCGGCGAGTGGTCGAGGCGCTCGGCGACGTGCCGCTCGACGTGATCGGCGCCGGCTGGGAGCACTACCAGCAACCCGGATCGTCGATGCGCCGGCAGCGACCCTTGCCACTGCAGCAGCTTCTGAGCACCCTCAGCCACTACCGGTACTGCCTGAACGTCACGCCGAACTACGTTGCCGGTGGCCACGAACGGCTGCTCTACGCCATGGCCCGCGGGTGCGTGAGCCTGACGAACGCCAACCCGTGGACCGTCGAAACGATCGCCGACGGCACCGAGGCCGTCCTCTATGCGCCCGACGGCCGCGACCTGGCCGACCGGGTTGCCTGGCTCAGCGAGGGCGGTGTCGATCTCGCCGCGGAGATCGGTGCTGCCGCCGCGGAGGCCGTCGATCGCCGGTTGAGCTGGCGTCACCGCATGGCCGACGTGTGCAACCTGGTCGCCCTTCACCGGGGCGCTGACGACCCGCGAGGTAAGACGTGCATGACTCCGTGATGACCTGGGTTGATCACCGCCTCGACGGCGTACGCCTCGAAACGTCGACGCAGGTGCTCGAGGTGGGCTCGTACGACGAGAACGGCTCGGTGCAAGAGCTGCTCGCCCCAGCGCGCGTCGTCGGCATCGACATGCGCAACGGTCCACGCGTCGACATCGTCGCCCTCGGCGCAGCGCTGCCGTTCCCCGACGCGACCTTCGACATGGTGGTCTCGACGGAGTTGCTGGAGCACGACCGCACCTTCTGGACCACCTTGCAGGAGATCGGGCGCGTGCTCCGGTCGGGCGGCGACTTCCTCCTCACAGCGCGCGGGAACGGCTTCATGCCTCACGCCTTCCCCGAGGACTACTGGCGGTTCATGCCCTCGGCCGGGCCTCTGCTCCTCGATATCGTCGGCGCCGACGTCGTGGAGACCATCGAGGACCCCCAGCACAACCATCCCGGGATCTTCTGCCATGGCCGCCGCCGCTCCGACGACCGATGAGGTTGCAGTGGTCCTTGTGGCCGTCATTGTCGTGGGCCACGACAGTGCCCGTTGGTTGCCGGAGTGCTTCACGACCCTCGGTTCCTCGTCCTACCGGAACACGCTCGTGCTCTTCGTCGACAATGCGTCGACCGATGGGTCCTGCGAACTGGTCACAAGGTCGTTCCCGGCCGTCCGTGTACGTCGCAACACCGGGAACCTCGGCTTCGCCGGCGCGTGCAACATCGCCATTCGCGAAGCACTCGCCGAGGGCGCCCGCTACGTGTTCCTGGTGAACCCCGACACCCGAACCCCGGCGCACCTCGTCGCCGGCCTCGTCACGTTCATGGAGCACAACACATGGTGCGGGATCAGCGGGCCACTGCAGAACGCTTATGGGGCCGGATGGGCCACCGAGGACGAGCTACTCAACGACTGGTCTCGCGCCGCCATCACCGCTGCCGGTCGGCACGTCTTCCACCTCTGGCGCGACGACTGGTCACCGCTCCGACCACTACCTCCACCAGGCGCCAGCGTCGTGCACCATTCCTATGTCCAAGGCGCCGCCCTGTTCGCCCGAGCCTCCGTCCTGAGTGAGGTCGGACTCTTGGATGAGCTGTACCACTCCTTCTACGAGGAACTCGACCTCTGCCGCCGGGCCCGAACCGCCGGCCATGGCGTCGTCCTCCTCCCCGGACTGCGGATCGAGCACGCAGGAGACAGCACCGGACCTCCCAGCGCCTACCGGAGGCGCCACATGGCCAGGAACCGCTACCTCTACCTGCTCACCGAACCGGCGGGACGTCGAGCGGTCACCGCCGTTGCCGCGCGGTGGCTGAGCGCGGACGTCGCATCTGCGTTTCGAGGGACCGGCACGATGGTCACCAACCCCAAGGAACTGGCCACGATGGTCGGCTGGCTGGTCGGGCACGCGCCTGCATTGTGGGCACGACGGCGAAGCTCAATGCAGTCGCGGTCCTCGGGGTCTCCGGGCAGGTCACGGCGATGACCAGCGCTCAGACCGTGTGCTTCTGTCTCGGCACATGGCAGCTCGCCATCCTCGCCGCCGCGCGCGCAAGCGAGGCCGGACCAGCTCACCTGTGCGTCTATGAGTCAGCGGGCTCCGCATCGCTGCTCGCGGCTACCGGCCGCCTTGCCCACAGCATCGGACGCTGGTCGTCGGTCGCAGTCGTCGATTTACCGCTCTCGCCGCCGGCTCGAAGCGACCAGCCGCTCGAACAGCGCATCGCAGCGCTCCACAGGCTCCACCCTCCGGGCATCGTCGACGAGGTCTGGTTGTGCAAGGTGGCGCACTTCTCCGAGAAGGTGGTCCTGGCCGCCTACCCCTCCGCGAGAGTCGTGCTTTACGAGGACGGCTTGGGCCTGTACAGAGATGTCACTTTCGCCGAAATGGACGGATCGACTGGCACTTGGCTCGTTGATGACCGGACCTACCGTAGGGATGTCGAGCGGATCGCCGAGGCGAGGCTCTTCCTCGCCGGTGCGCTCGGTGTGCCCACGTTCCTCAGCGCGAGACGCCATGTCGCCATCGAGGCAGACAAGCTCCGTTCGGTGCTGAGAGCGATGCGAGAGGCGGCCCACATCGGCTTCGCAGGGCTGGCGGCCGATTCGGTAGTCGTCCTGGAACAGAACTTTGCCCGCTGGAGATACATGGACAGCGAGGCAGAACGTCAACTCTACGAGGGCGTCACGACAGACCTTGTAGCCGGTGGCTTCCGGCCGGTCGTGAAGCCCCACCCCCGAGGCGCCAGGCTCGCATCCTCCAAGATCCAAGAACTCCCCTTGCCACCCACAATGCCTGTCGAACTCCTCGCGGACGAGCTCGTAGACCTACCGGTCGCCGCGGCCACATCGACGGCCCTCGTGACGCTCCCACTTCTCGGCTGCCAGCGCGTGCTGTCGTTCGCCGACCGGATGCCACCACCGCTTCCCGACAGCACCGAGGCCCGGCTTGTCAGCCGGACTGCCACACCGTTCGACCACTGGCTTGAGACGATCGCCGAGAGAAGGACATGAGGATGCAGCCCCGGCCGCTCGGCTCAACCGGTGTCGTCGTCTCGCCCATCACTCTCGGCTGCAACAACCCGAGCAACCTCCTGGCTCCCGAAGAACTGGAACGTGTCATCCACGCTGCGGTCGACCTGGGAATCCAGCTCTTCGACACCGCCGATGTGTACGGGATGGGCAGATGCGAGGAGATCCTCGGCCGCGCCCTCGGCAAGCGCCGCGACTCGGTGCTGGTCGCCACGAAGTTCTCCGGGCGCATGGGCGAGGGTCCCAACGACGGCGGCGCTTCCCGGCTCTATGTGCAGAAGGCGCTCGAGGCCAGCCTGCGACGCCTGGGCACCGACGTGATCGACCTCTACCAACTGCACGCACCCGATCCCGCGACCCCCGTCGAGGAGACGCTGTCGGCGCTCGACGACCTCGTACGGCAGGGCAAGGTCCGCTACGTCGGCTTGTCCAATACCGCTGCCTGGCAGGTCGTCGAAGCCGAGCTGCTCGGCCGGGCCGCCCGGCTGCACCGGTTCGTGACCATCCAGAACCGCTGCAACCTCTACGACCTGGACGCGGAGCACGACACGCTGCAGGTGACGCAGCGCTATGGCATCGGCTACCTCGCACACACGCCGCTCGCCATGGGCCTCCTCTCCGGAAAGTACAGCCCGGATGGACGCGGACCCCGAGACGCCCGCCTGTCGCTCGACCCCAACCGCGCAGCCGCGATGCTGACGCCGAGAAATCTGGCACTGGTCGCCGCGCTGCACGACCTAGTCGACGGGACAGGGCAGTCAATGGTGCAGCTCGCGCTCGGCACTCTCCTCGGGACACCGGGGGTGACCTCCGCTGTGTGCGGCGCCAGGACGCCCACCCAGCTCGAAGCCTTGGTTGCTGCCTGCACGGAGGGCATCGACGACGAGACCCTCGGCGCCGCGCAGCGGACACGGGAGGCATGGTCGCGTGGCGACGCGTGACACCCTGACGACGTTCGCGCCACCGCTGCTCCCGTTGACGGCGACCCAAGGGCGCGCCCTCCACGACTTCGAGACCGCCGTACACGAAGGCCGGTACCGGTTCGAGCCGGCGGTCTGTACCTGCGGTGCTGCCGATGGCGAGGTCATCGCATCGTCCGACCGGTACGGCATCCCGACACCGACCCGGCTCTGCCCGCACTGCGGTGTCATGCGAACCTCACCACGCCTCGACGAGGCATCCGCGGCCGACTTCTACGAGTCCATCTACCGGCGCCTCTACCTCCCCGACGGCCTCGAATCCGAGGCGTTCTTCGCCCAGCGAGCTGAGATGGGGCGTGTCCTGCTGGACCGGCTGGAGCACGACGCCCTGGCCATGGCCCGCGGCACGGTCGTCGAAGTCGGCTGCGGCACCGGCCATGGGTTAGCGCCCTTCGCAGAACGCGGGTGGCGCGTCGTCGGGACCGACGTCGACTTGGCGTGCATGCGCTCTGGACCGCCTCTCCTGTCGAACGCCGTGGCCGCAGCCCTTCCGCGACTGCCGATCCGGGCCGACTGCGTCGACTTGGTCGTGTTGCGTCAAGTGCTGGAGCACCTGAGCGACCCCGTCGAGTCCCTCGCTGAGCTCGGTCGGCTCATCCGTCACGGCGGAGTGCTGGTGGTCGAGGTTCCCGGCGTCTATGCCATCCGCTCGACCTACGGGAACCCGGCGCTGTTCTTCCAGAACGCGCACGTGTACCACTTCACCCTGCGGAGCGTCGCTGCGGTTGCGTCGCGGGCCGGGTTCGAGCTGGTCGACGGCGACGAACAGGTGACGGCGATCTTCCGGCGGAGCGATGATCTGGCGGAGGTCGACGTGAGCGACGAGGCGGCGCGGGTACGTCAGCACCTTGACCACGAGCGCGAGGCATGGCGAGAGCACGCCGCAGGCGGCTCCTGTGACCGGCGCTGCCGCCGATGTTGGGGCGGATTCGCAGAGAGATCGTCCGCGTGACCGCACCGACCGGCGTCGCAGACGTCGTCATACCTGCCCGTGGCGGGTCAGTCAGCATCCCAGGCAAGAATGCCGCACTGGTCGACGGGCGACCGATGCTCGTCCGCGCTGTCCAGACGAGCACTGCGGCCCGCACCGTGGGCCGCGTCTTCGTGTCCACCGACAGCGACCAGCTCGCGCAGTTGGCGACCAGCGGAGGTGCCGTCGTCGTCGCCCGGCCCGACGATCTGGCTGGCCCGGACGCCTCGACGGAATCGGCGGTGCTGCACGCCCTGACCTCCCTTGACCGCCTGGCCGAGGTCACTTGCATCGTCCAGTGCACCTCACCAATGCTCATGCCGGCTGACGTCGACGCCGCCGTCGACCTGCTGT
This sequence comes from Acidimicrobiales bacterium, assembly GCA_050744325.1. Taxonomy (GTDB): domain Bacteria; phylum Actinomycetota; class Acidimicrobiia; order Acidimicrobiales; family VFJN01; genus DASXTK01. The sequence continues at coordinate 18,776 of JBOGHK010000205.1, read as the reverse complement.
GGGACCACGGCTATGACGCCGTCTTCACTGCTTGCGAGGTACACGAGTTCCTGTGGCGTCGTGATTCGACCCTGCGCGGGGTCAACCACGACCCGTCCGCGCGTCCACTCCGGCAGCACGTCGTCCCTGACCTCCGCGAGAACGGCGCCGTGTACGCCATGCGGACCACAGGGTTCCAGCAAGCCCGGCATCGCTTCTTCGGCACACTTGGCGTGTCGCTCATGCCGCCAGAGCGCTCGATCGACGTCGATGAACCGTGGGAGCTGGCCGTGGCCGACGCGCTCGCCCGCCGCCAGTCGTCGCGTTGATGAGCACGAGCGGCCGAGGAACCCGGCGCGTGTCCGCGATCGTCGTTGGTTACCGGTCAGCGGGTTGGCTCGACCGCTGCCTACGGTCGCTCCTTGCCTCGTCGCACCGACCGCTCGACGTCGTCTACGTCGACAACGCATCGCGTGACGGCAGCCTCGACCTCCCGGTCCTGCACCTTGCCGGCGTCGTCACGATCGCCAACACCCGCAATGAGGGCTTCGCCCATGCCTGCAACCAGGGCATCGACCTCGCGCCGCGCCTCGGTGCCGAGTTCGTTTTCCTCGTGAACCCGGACACCTGGACGCCCCCGACGCTGGTCGCCGAACTCGTCGAGTTGGCGACGACTGTGGCCGGCCTCGGCGCCGTCGCTCCGCCGCAGGTCGACATGGACGGCTGCTCCCTCGACGCTTGGGAAGCTAAGTGGTCCTCGGACGCGATCGCACGGTCGGGCGGTGACGTCGTGTATGGAGGTGTAGTACCTCCGGCCCCGAACGGAATGGACGACCTGCTCGACGTCGACCACGTCCAAGGTGCGGCCCTGTTTGCACCGCTCCACGCACTCCTGTCGATCGGCGGCTTCGACAGCCTCTACGACACCTTCTACGAGGAAGCCGACCTCTGCCGGCGGCTCCGAGCCCGTGGGCTCCGCGTCGCCGTCGCGCCGGTCACCCCGATCCATCACGCCGGCAGTGCTGGCTCGCCACCATCGTGGCGACGGGAGCACCTGCTCCGGCGCAACCGCTACGCCTACGCCCTGACCGACCCCGCGCTGCACCCTCGGACACTCGCATCCGTCCTGTGGCGATGGGTGCGATGGGACTTGCGCCGCGGCCCGGCCGGTGATGTCACGGCGCGTGCCGCATCGCTCGCCGTTGCCAGCGTATGGCTGGCACGACACGGCCCGCACCTGCTCAGACGGCGGCGCCAGTTGACGCGAACTCGTCCGCCAGCTCGCGCCCGAAGCGCGCCTTGACGTCAACGAAGTCGCTCGACGCCCGGGTGACAACGACCAGCGCCGACCGTGCACCGGCCACCGTCACGTTCACGATGCCGCCCACCTCGAGCCCGGCCCGGCCCGCAGCCTCGACCAGTGGCGACACAGTGTCGTCGCCGACAAGCAGGCACGCACGCCCCTCCGCGCCGAGGGCACGGGCAAGTTCGCCGACAAGCCCACCCACGCCGCCGGCCGCAAGGCGGCCGGCCGGCTCGAGGGCACGGCCCCAGGGTGCGTTCCCGGCGATGCGCAGCAGCCCGCCCGGTATGACCGGCAAGGCGCCGGCGTCCGCCCGGACGACCGCGAGCCGGTCAGACACCCCTGCCCGTCGTGCGTTGCGGATCGTGGCACTCGTCGCCATCGGGCTGAGATCGGAAGCGACAGCGGTCAGCCCAGCCGCGTCGTCGAGGGCCTCGATCGCGATCGTGCCGGCGCCGCAGAATGCATCCCACAGCATCAGATCATCACGAAGACCGGTGATGAGCGCGACCGCAGCGGCGACGGGCGGGTGCAGTGTCCCGATCTGATCGTCCTGCTTCCACCCGCGGCGGTGCAGCGGTTCATCGCCGATGCGCACCCCGAAGACCGCCTCGTCGCCCTCGATGTGCACCCGGATCGTTGTACTCGTCGCCGTCGCCGGGCGACGGTCGTGCCCACGAGTGACCTGGTAGCGCCCCGTCGTCTTGGCGACACGACCACCGACGGCAGCTTCGACCTCGAACCGGTTGTAGTTCCGGCGGCCGAGGAAGCTCGCCACCACGTCGAACGGTCCGGCTGGCCGCCCGGCTGTCCCGATTGTCGAACGCCAGTCGATCGACGCCGCGGCCGCGGTCAGCGTCGAGAGCGATGAGCGTACGTGCGAGATCCCCCGTGCGTCCCCGGCGTGTACGAAGACGTCGTCAGCGGTGCGCAGCACTAGCCACCGGCTCGCTGGCCCGCTGCCATCCAGCCAGATCTCACGGTGCCGGACCCGCCCGACCCGAGCGGCGAGGCGGGCACGCGCTTCGCCAGCCACGATCGGCTCCAAGCCCCGGACGCATCGGGCGACGATTCGCACCCCGTCATTGTGGTGGACCGCCCGTGCGATGACGCGCCGGGCGGTCCTTAGGTGCGGAGCAAGTCGGCCGCGACCTTCGCAGTGAGGTTGACGAGTTGATCGCGGCCGTCGTTGCACACCACGAGGGCGGCCCGGTCGCGACCCGCAGCGGTGAGCGCTGTAGCGACCCAGAGCGTGTTCGTGCCTTGCTGACCTAGCGCGAACTCGGGAGCTGCACCCGCGGCCGGGAGCGCCCATCCCATCGCTTGGCGTGGCCTGGGCCCGGGTGGTGCGGTAGCGATCCTGGTGATCGAGCTGGACGTGAGGAGCGGGCCTCCTTCGGTGAGGAACAGCGTGATGAACTTCGCCCAGTCGGGCAGCGAGAGGTGGAGCCGACCTGCTGGCGACATGACCGGCGGATTGTCCGCCGCGGCGTTGCGGCCTCGGGGCGTACTCGGGGCGACAGGTCTACTCGGGCCGCGGCCGCCGCGGGTCGCCGAGTGACCCCAGGGCTGGTCGCCCGTGGGTGGCCCGAACCCGGCTGTGGTGATACCGAGGGGACTGAGAACGTGGGCGGACACGCTGGCCTCCCAGGACTGGCCGGTGAGCTGCTCGATGGCGGCCCCGGCGACGATGTAGCCCAGGTTCGAGTACGAGAACGTGCCGACGCCGTCAGGCGGGGTCGCGAGGGCCATCGCGGTGGCGTCGAGCCGTTGCTGGGTCAGCAGGCGGGTATCTCGCTGGGCGGTTGCGAGAGCGGCTGGTGGAAGATCGCGTGGCAGGCCGGCTCTGTGGGTGAGGAGCTGGTCCAGGGTGATCGGCCCCCAGTCAGGGTGGGTCGCGCCCGGTAGCACTCGGTCGAACAGCTCAGGGACCGTCGTGTCCCATCGAACGTGTCCTGCTTCGACAAGTCGCGCGACGTGAACGGCCGTCACGGCCTTCGTGCACGAGCCGAGATGCCAGCGGTCGCCAAGCTTCACCCGGTTGCTCTGGCCGCGGACGCGTTCGCCCACGACCGCGATCCATTCGAGGCCGTCAGTGGTGACCGTCGCCGCACCGAGGGCAGGGACCCCGGCCCGTGAGTGCAACTCCCAGATGAGTCGCTCTCGAGCGGGATCGTGTTCTCGCACCATGGCGCCATCCTTTGCGCGCTTCGTGGCAGATTCTGCAGCAGACATCCAGCCAGTCCCGCGCGCTGACGGCGTAGCGATAGCGGGTCAGATGCCCATGCCGCCGATGCCCCGGTCCCTCTCCGGAGGCTCGGGGCCGGGGTGTTCGAGGGCATCGAGACGTCGCACGATGGGGTCTTGGGCGTCGAGGTGGGCGTTGGCGGCGTCGATGTCGGCCATGGCGGCGTCGAGGTGACCGGTGATCTCGTGGTCGATCGCGCGCTCGGGCTCGGGCCTGTCGGCCGGCGCGGTGGGTTGGTCGGGCTGGTTGAGGAGTGTTTCGAGTTGGTGGATGCGGGCGGTGTGTTCGGGGTGGTCTCGGTGCCAGCGCTGGTTGAACCGGTGCTCGGTGTGGAGCTGCTCGACCCGTTGCTCCGCACCGTGGATGGCAGTGCTGATGCGGGCGGCTTCGGGGCGGCCGTGTCGGTCCCACTCATCGAGGGTGGCGGCTTCGTAGTTTTCCAGGGCGACGATGTGGCGCTGCCACTTCGGTCGCTGCCACGGGCGGGCCTGGGCGTGCTCGGCGCGTGCGTGTGCGAGGTCGCTGTCGAGGTCGTGGAGCTGGCGGGCGATCCGGCCGATCGGGCCGGTGCGGTAGGGGCCGGTGCCGGCCACGAGGTGCTCTCGCTGGGTTTCCAGGGTGCGGAGTTGGGCGAGGGTGGCGGTGAGTTCGGTGGTGACGTCGGGTGGTTCGAGCGCCCGGAGCTGCTGGAGCTCCGCGACATGGCGTCGGCGGATCGTGTCGCGGTCGACCACCGCGGGTTCGAGGCGGGGGTCGTCACCGACGCTGGTGGTGGGCGAGATCCAGGTGTCGTGTTGGCTGCGGGTCCAGTCGGTGCGGATGTCGTCGAGGGCTTGGCCGAGGTCATCGGCGACAGCGTGAACCGTCGTGTGGTGGCGGGCGCGGGAGAGGGCGACGTAGGCGAGTTCCCGGCCGCCGCCTTCGGCGAGGTAGTGGGTGCGGTCGGAGGTGGCGCCTTGTTCGCGATGCACGGTGAGGGCGTAGCCATGCGCAAGGTGCTCGGCGTCGATCTCCGAGCCGAGCAATGTGACGGTGTGACCGTGGTCGGTGCGGATGGTCAGCGCCCCGGCCTGCGGGTCGACGGCGGTGACGGTGCCGCGTTCGCTGGTGACGAGCTGGCCCCGGTAATTCGGGGCCAAGGTGACGACCAGGTCGCCGACAGCGAACTCGCGGCCGTCGGCGGTGCGCATGTCATCGCCTTGGAGCCAGCCGCGGTCGCGGGCGACGGCTCGGGCGATGCGGTTGAGGTCGGCGACGGACTGGCGGCGCCAGGCCAGCATGAACGTGTCGTGGCCGGCGTCGGTGTCGGTGGCCCACGCGTCGACCATGGCGCCGAGCACCAGGGTGCGTTTGGGCAGGTAGGTGATCCGCTGGTTCTCGGCGTAGAAGCGGAGGGCCTGGTCGAGGTCGCCGGCGCGTAGCTCGAGGAGCGCGTCGCGCTCGGCGGGGTCGCGTTGGCGCATGTTCTCGGTGAGAGTGGTGACGACGTGGGGGTGGGCGGCGAGGGTCTGGTGGAGGGCGCCGCCGGGCCCGACCGCGGAGAGCTGGCGGTCGTCACCGACGATCACGACCTTCGCCCCCGCGGCCTCCACCGCCAACACCAACCTCGCCATGTCGGCATCCGCGGTCATCCCTGCTTCGTCCAAAATCACAACTGCGTCCCGGTCCAGCACGATGCCGCCATGGTCGAGCTGCCACATCAGCGACCGCATGGTGCGGGCCTCGATGCCCGCCGCGTCGCCGAGGGTGCGGGCGGCCTGGCCCGAGGTGGCGGTGCCGATGACCCGGTACCCGGCGTCTTCGAGGGCGGTGGTGGCGGCGTCGAGCGCGGTGGTCTTCCCGGACCCTGCGATGCCGACGACGACGTCGACGGCGCGACCGGAGGTGCAGATGGCATTGACCGCCGCGTACTGGCCGTCGGAGAGTTCGGCGCGGATCTCGTCCTGCTTCGCGGCGATCGCCGCGAGGACCCGAACGGGGTCGAGTTGCGGGCCATCCCGGTTGATGAGGCGTTCGATGCAGTTGGCGATGGTGTGTTCGGTGGCGAGCACCGCGGTGGCGGTGTAGGGCTGCTCGATGGCGCGGGCCACGCCGATGAGCGGGGTCACGAGTTCGGAGGCGATGATCCGGTCGAGGACACCGTCGAGCTCGGCGGGGTCGTGGCCGTAGAGGAGCGGGGCGACTTCGGCGGTCAACCGGGTACGCGTGAACACCTTCCCGCGTGCGATGAAGGGACCGTCGGGGTCCATCAGCTCGGCGGTGGTCTGGGCGATCTCGGCCTCGGTGAGGGGTGGGGCGACGCCGGTGCCCGCCGCGCGGGCGGCGTCGAGGGCTTCGATGAGGCGTTCGACGGGCCAGCCGATCTCGGCCAACTCGGCTTGCCAGCGGGGCATGAGTTCGTCGACGCCGGTGTGGCGCTTGATGTCACGGGTGGCGCGGGCGGCGATGTTGGCAGCCCGGTAGCCGACGTAGCCCGCCTCGGAGAGGTACTCGCCGATCTCGTCGGAGCGCTTCGACACGACCTCGCACGCCTCGCGGGGTATCCCTTTGATGCGCCAGTGCCGCAGCCGGCCCGAGGGGCCGGGGTCGGGTTCGATGGCGTAGCCGAGTTTGACGGCGACGTAGGCGGAGTGGAGGCGGCCGACCATGGTGGCGGCTTCGACGGTTCCGGCGAACATCCCGTTGCGGAGGCCCTTGTGCCCGCCGATGGCGTCGAGCATCCCGGTGACGTTGGCGATGAGGTTGTGGTCATGCGGGGACGGGTCACCGGCCCGGGAGGTGCCGTGGCGGGTGGTCGCGTAGGCGAACCCCGTGGTGGGGGTGACGACCTCGGCGCGTCCCCGCCGCCCGCCGCGGGCCTGGTACCAGCTCTCCAGGTTGTCCATCATCCCGGTGTTCTCGGCGTCGAGGATGGCGTGCATGTCCTCGGCCCGGCCGATCACCCCCAGGATGGCGACGGTCTTGTGGGCGGCGACCACGATCTCGATGCCCGGCCGCTTCGTGTTCACGAGCTGCTCGCCGGTGACGGGGTGCCGGAACCCGCCGGGGCCGAACGCAGCCTCGTACGCTTCGGGCGTGACTTCCCCGGCCAGGCCCAACCGTTCGGCTTCGGCGCCGCCCCACCGCAGCGGGGTCTCGCCCCGTGAGGCGTAGTAGGCAAGCGCTTGGCCGGGATGGTCGTTGCCCCGGTCGAGCACGGTCTCTCGGTGATACTCGACGGCGTCGGCGCCCATCGGCCGGAACCACCCCACTCGGTTGCGCTCCCTTCCCCAACCCGGAGGGGTTGGTATCGTGTCTGGCCCTGTGATTTGGCTATGTGGGTGCCGGCCCGGGAATGTGGACATGGCATCCGCGACGGGCCTGGCCCGGAGCTGGCGGGCTGGGCGGCGCTAAGCAGCCGGGGCGCCGGGGTAAGTGCCCGCTGGGCGGGTAGGTGTTCGTGAGATCGAGCAGGTGGCCATGACCGACGAGGGACGAGAGGACGTGCGTCTCCGGTGGGAGGTGGTCGACTTCCGCCCCGACCCATCGGGGTGGCAAGCGATTTACTTCCACACTGAGCCGGGTCCTGGTCGCGGGTGGTACGCGGTCCCGGTCGTCGGTTGGTTGGTCCAGAAGGCCCGGCGATACGACGCCCTGACGACGGAAGACGTCGACGACGCCGACGCCGAAGACGCCGCTATCAACGACCGCGTGCCCTCCAACTGGGACGAGCCCAAGTCGTGGCGGGTTGTGGCAGGCGTCTTGGAGGACATCTGCATCGAGCCAGCCGACTACTCCGACACGCTTTGGCGCCTGGTGGCGCCGGGCGAGTCCTTCAGCTCAACCGCCGAACAGCTCGATGGCCGCCGGGCGCGCTACCACCACAGCCACCAGATGAGGCGACAACAGCAGGCCGAGTAGCCGCCCGCCGGCCCGCTACGCCGGTGAGGACCTGCATCGACGGGACCCCACCGGCCCTCGATCGGCTCCGGCGTGGCTCGAGACCGGCCCGGAGGGCGCCGAGGGGATTGACCTCGACCGCTCCCGGGCGCTGGCACCGGGCTACCAGCGGGCTGCGCAGCGGCCCGGCTAGACGACCGCTGACTGCACCACGCTCGACCGGCCGGCGGGGTTGTCGGTGAGTTCACCGCCGTAGGCGGGTCCCCGCTCCGGCCCGGTGAGGCGGTCGGATACCAGGCCGAGGCGGTGACCACGACCAGTGCACACCACCAGCGTTAATGCGGTCTTAGCCAACTGCTGCACTGCCGCCCGAGCGCGCTGCTCAAGGACCGGGCCACACCGCGGGTCATCGTCTCGTCGGTGCATGCCGTCCCCCGAGCGTCGCCCGGAGGTCGCCTGTGCCGCTTCGGCATCCCCCGGAGCGGCACGAGGTATCCCCTGGGGCCGTCCGGGGGCGGGCCATAGCACGACCAGTCCTGTCGAACGTCCTGCTGAGAGTCCACCGGAGCATCCCCCAGACCTCGCCGCCGTCCCCTGAGCGTCCCCCGGACGGCCTCGCCCGGACCGGGCATGAGGTGGCATCGGCAGGGCCAGCCCGGGACCGGGAGGGGCGCCGGCTAGCACAAGGTGGTCTCGCTGGGAGTCACGCTGGAGGTCTCGCGACGCCCAGATGCGGTCTCGCTCGGAGTACCGCTGGCAGTCTCGCCGCTGCCCGGCTCCTGAGGGGACCGTGAAGATGACCAGCGGCGAGACCGGCGCGCGGTACGTCACCGAGCATGGCAACGTGTTCCGAGCTGGTGTCGGTGGGCCGACGGGGCCGGCCGGGCGCCAGGTCGGCCCGTCAGCGGCGGCTCGGGGGCTGGGCGCCAGCTCGACCGCCATGCCGGGGCGCCATGTCGGCGACGCGGTGGTCACCGCCCGACAGGTCGAGCGACAGCCTCCGCCCTTCGACATCACCCAGAGCTAGCCGGCGCGCGACATGCAGTTGGGGCCGCCCGGCGATGGCTGGCGCCTCCACAGCGTCCTCGCCCGTCGGGGCGCAGCACGCGCACCCTGGGCTCATAGTGTTCGCCGGATGACATGCCACCCGTACGGCCAACACAGTCGGGTCGAGATCGCTTTTCAGCTCATTGCGAGCGCCGATGACCACGTGGCAGCGTTCGACCCACACCAGGTCGCCGGGGACAACGTGTGGCAGTTGCAGGTCGCCGACCTTTGGCAGTACTTGAGCGATGGCTTGCGGGACGGCGGCCGTGTTGTCGCGACCCACAGGGGCATCGACCTCAAGTCCGCCGATCCTTGGCAGCTGCTGAGCGATCGGTTGCGGATGGACGATCATCTCGTTGAGCGCTGCGAGCTGCGGGTCGACCTCCAGGTCTGCGAGTTGGCAGCCACCATGATTCTTGAACTCGGTGGCTTTGAACTCGCCGCCGGTCTTCGCAAGCTCTTCGAGGCCAGAGATTGCTTCGCTCGCGTGGGGCTGGCACAGCAGCGGACGACGGATCTCCTCGACGCCGTGGTGGCGCAGCTTGAGTGCGACGCCGCCGAGGGGTCGGAGCCCTCTCGGCTGAGTACCGAACCCACCAACATCGACGACTCGCCGCCCGCTGCTCGGTAGAACCATCGACGGCCGAACGCTGGCCCTCGGCATCCCCCGGACGGGCTACGGGGCATCGCCCGGGGCCGTGCGGGGCCGGGGCGTGTAGCACGGCCGGTCCTGCCGGGCGTCCTGCTGGCGGTCCTGCCGTCCCCTGAGCGTCGCTCGGGAAGTGGCTGCGGTCCCCTCGGCGTCCCCCGGAGGCGGCGGTGGCTAGCAGAAGGTGGTCTCGCTCGGAGTACCGCTGGCGGTCTCGCGGCGCCGGTTGCGGTCTCGCTTGGAGTACCGCTGGCGGTCTCGCGGCAGTTCTTCGGGTCAGGTGACCGTGGAGGTGAGCGGCGGCGAGACCGGCGCGCGGTACGTCAGCGGGCATGGCGACGTGTTCCGAGCTGGCGTCGGTGGCCGACTTCGGGCGGGCGTGTGGGACGCGGCCGGGCCGTCGGTGGGGGCGTCGGGTCGGGGTCGGGCGACAGCTCGACCACTAGGTCGACCGCCATGTCGGCGACCCGCTGGTCACCGCCCGCCAGGTCGGGCGACAGGTCCGGCGCCATGTCGGCGACGCGCCGATCACTGCCCGCCAGGTCGGGCGACAGGTCGGGCGCCATGTCGAGCGGGCGCCGCGGGTTGGGTGGCCCGTTGGGGGCCTTCGGGCGGCCTTGGAAGGTGTGGAGGAACGACGCACCGCCGGGGTGGCGGGTTCGGCCGGCCGGTCGGCGATGGCCGGGCAGCGGTGGTCGGCGCGTGGCGCCTGGGGGCGTTATCGGAGTCCTGATCGCGGGTGTGATCGAGGGCGCCACGACCGCGGCGGTCACGCGTTCGTGGGCGGTTGGGGTGAGAGGAACGTGTTGCTGCGCCGCGTTAGAGAGGCGATGACCAGCCGCAGCGGGTGTGTCGTGAGCTTCGGGTGGGCGGGCCGGCCTCGGGTTGTTGTGGAGGACTACGGGCGCGGCGAATTGGTGGGGACGGTTAGGGCGTGTAGCGGGCCTAGGGGCGCGATGGACGCGTGCACCGAGGTGAGTACGGCCCGCTCATCGGGTCCGACACCCGGCCGGTCGGCGACGCCGGCGGTGGGGGCGGTTGGCCGGCTGCGGCGCGCGCTGACCGTCGGGCAGGTTGATGTGAGATTCCGGGGCGGCTCGGGGCTTAGGTGCGTGTGGAAGGCAGATCACGCGCAATACGCGGGCCGGGCTCGGAGCCTAGTAGTGGGTGAGGACCGAGCCCGCCGGGGGCCTACTGGCGCAGCCCATCAACGGGAGCGCGGCGCCATGACCCACCGTCACGCCGCGGGCGGCCAGCGAGGGCGTGAAGCGAGGAGCGACCGCGGGTGTGAGCGGGGGCGGTGGTGCCCGCGGGCGGGCGGGGGTTCCACGACGGCGAGACCGGCCTGGCGGCGGGGGTGTCTGTGGGGGTGCGAGCGCAGGCGGTCGGTGTGCGCGTGGTGGGCGGGCACCCCCAAGGAGCGGCCGTGACGGTGATCGACACGCTCGAACGCATGCCCATGGTCCGCCGCCGGGTTTTCGCGGGCTGGGCGCGGCGAGAGCCTGCGCTCGCCGGCCTCGACCCGGCCCGGGTCGTGGCGCTGCTCCACGACCGCACCGGCGACCCGGCCCGCCGCGACGGGCTCATGGCGGCCCTGCTGCGGTTGGCCCGCATCGACGGCGATGCCGGGGTGCTGCTGGTCGTGTGCTTGTTGCCGGGGGTCAAGGCGAGGTTGCGCCGGCACGGCCGGGGCTTGGAGGCGGGCGAGGCGGCGTCGATGATGGTCGACGCCTTGTGGGGACGGATCGCGCGCTACCGGTTGGATCGGCGTCCGGCCCGGATCGCCGCCAACCTCCTCGACGACACCCTGGCGGACTTCATCGCGGCGCGGGACCGGCAACGGGCCTGGGCCAATTGGACCGTCCTCGGCGACGTCGCTGACGACCGCCCCGCCGAGACCGAGGGGCCGGGGTCGGTGGCGGTCGTGTTCCACGACGCGCAGCGGGCCGGCGTCGTGTCGGCGGCCGAGACGGCCTTGATCGACGTCACCCGGCTGGTCGGGGTGCCCGTGCCGGCGGTGGCCCGGCATCTCGGGGTGAGCACCGCTGCGGCGCACAAGCGCCGTCAACGCGCCGAGGCTCGCCTCCGCACCTGGTGGGACCCCGATCATGGGAGGGCGGCGTGACCGAGCAGGGGCGGATCACCGGCGACCCGGTGGTCGCTGCGCAGCTCGCGGGGCTGTTGCGCCGCGGGCTGGCCCGCCACCACGCCCGCCAGCGCGCTGGTGAGCCCGAGCCACCCGGGGTCACCCGAGAACGCGAGGAGATCGCCGCCATGCTCGCGGCCCGGCGCCGACAGCGTGGCCGGCCGACCGGCGACGCCGACCCGCCCGAGGCGGCATGAACCATGACCCCCGGAGCCCCGGTCGTGCCGGCGGCAACCGCCGCGCCTGCCGGCCAGCCTGGTCGTGCCGGATCGGCGGTGGCCGGTCGTGGCGCCCAGCGATCGCCTCGCCGGAACGGCACGCGTCGCGACGGCGGGCCGGTGGTGCCGTGCCGTTCCGGCGAGCCGGCACGCCATCGCCGTGCGGGCCGGCAAGGCGTCGTGCCTGACGATCGTCAAGCCGGCAGGGCTGACGATCGGCAGGCGGTGAACGCTGCGGATCGGCACACACCGGCAAGGGTCCCGCCGGCCGGCGACCTCGGGCGGCAGGCCCGGCGGGGTTCAGGCGGGGGCGGCCAGCTTGGCCGGGGCGGGGGCGTCGTCGACCAGGAAGTCGACGGTCACGCGGTTGTCGAGGGTCTTGCCGTGGGTGGCGGCGGGCCACAGCGTGACCTTGGTCCGCACGAACAGCAGGGCCTGGCGGTGCTCGTCGAGGGTCATGTTCGGCCACGCCGCGGGCAGCGCGGCCAGGTCCACGGCGTGCTCGACAGCCGCGGGCAGGTCGGCGAGGCGCAGGTTGAGGCGGGCCTGTTCCTCGTCGATCACCTCCCGGGCGGTGCCCCACTCCTCCGAGCTGCGCTCACCCAGCGCCCACAGCCGCGACAACTCCGCCCGGCGCTCGTCGAGCCGGGTGAGCTCGCGGACGATCTGGTCGCGCTCCGCGGCGTGGTCGTCGACGGTGAGCTGCTCGAGGAAGGTGGGGTCGGAGTCGATGCGGGCCAGCAGCTCGTCGCGGACGTGGCGATCGAGCGGTTCGGCCTCGGTGCCCACACACGCCCGGCCCCCGGTCTTGGGATGGCAGAAGTAGTACGGCCACGGCTCCCGGGAGCGGCGCCACTTGTTCGACCCGATCAACGGGTACTCGCACACCCCGCAGACCGCGATGCCACCGGTGAGCAGGTAGCGCCGGGCCTTGCGCGGGCCGAACTTGCGGATCACGTAGACGCCGCCGTCGGAGCGGTTGACCGTGCGGGCGCCGCCCAGCTTGGCGCCGACCGCCCGCCACGTCGGTTCGTCGAGGATCGGCGTCCACTGGCCGCGCCCGATGATCTCGCCGCGGTGGACCCGGAACCCCGCCACGGTCGGGTTGGTCAGCATCTGGCGCACCGTGGTCGCCGCGATCTTGCCGCCGTGCGCGCCCCGCAGGCCCTCGGCGTCGAGGTGCTTGGCGATGTTCGACAACGACCAACCTGCCAGCACCGACTCCGCCGCGAACCGGATCGCGGCGGCCTGCTTGGCCACGATCTTCAACACCTTGCGGCCCTCGCCATCGGTCGAGTGCTTGTACCCGAACACGACCGACCCCGCCGGCCGTCCCTGAGCGGCCAGCTCGTCGAGCTTCTCGTTGACCTTGACCTTGATCCCCTCCACATACTCCGCAGCCACCGCCGCCTTGACCCGGCCGACCAGCTTCGAGCCCTTCACCGGCGTGACCCCATCGCGGTAACCGTGCACCTCGGTGATCCCCGCCGAGCCCAACACGACCACCAGGTCCTCCCACACCGCCGGCCGGCGGGTGATCCGGTCCTGGTCCGCCGCCACCACCGCCACGACCCGCCCCAGCCGGATGTCGCTCACCATTCGCTCGAAGTCCGGTCGTACCGTCTCGTCCGCCGCGGACAGGTCGTTGTCGCAGTACACCTCGACCGCGACACCCGGCCAGTGCTCCGCCGCGTAGCGGCGGCCGTGCTTCTCCTGGGTCTCCACGTTCTCCGCCCGACCCGACTTGTCCTGGCTGATCCGAACGTAGATCGCCACCCACTTGTCCGTCAGAGAGGAGCTTGCACCATCCATGCTTGCGATCTTACTTGAGACAAGGTACCCTCGGGAACGCGCTGGAAGAACAGTCGCGAGCCCACACCTGAGGGATCAATGCATGCGAACGCTGAGCCCTGTTGCTCAGGCGGCAGTGCGCGATCGAAGTCGTCCCAAGTGGCAAACCCCTCCGGTGGCGGCGGTACGACGTACCCCAACACCTCGCACCAAAAACGAGCGACGCGCTCAGGTTCTGCGCAGTCGAAGGTGACTTGGAACTGCTTGACCGATGCCACCGGTCCACCATAGAGGAGCGTGTTTTGAGCGCCACAAGTCGATCGTCGTGCGAGCCCTGCGACATGCACGAGCGGTCGACAGGAGCCCCCGCGCGGACGCATCCACACAGCGGCCGTGTACCGGTGGCGGGCTCGCCGGTGCTGTCGCTGGGCATCGGCGAACCCCTCGCGATCGGCCGGGCCCGGCAGCGGCGCGTAGGCGACCGCGACGGGTTGAGACGAGCTGGCAATTAGCCGCCGACGGTGGTGCCCGACGGATACCGCGCGTCGTGGGTCCGCTCGAGCCACACACCGACCTGCAACGACAGCGGAAGATCCGCCGCCGGGACGAGGCGGCCGCCCAGCTCGGTGTCGACCCGAGCGAGGTACCGATCGGTCGACTCGATCGCGCCACGCCACATTCGCAGGAGGATCCGAAAGGTGCTCCCCGGCGTCTTCATGTCGAACGAGGGATCGTGACCAACGACATCAGCGCCCGGTCCTGCGCGTCGTAGAAGCCGAGCCGGCGGGGTTCGCTCTGGTTGTAGACCCATCTGATGGTGGCGCCCGCCAGGCGGACCTTCCACTCCTCGCTGTGGAACGTGCTGCGGAAGCTGACCAACGTGCGCTCACCCTCGAGCACGGTGGCCCCGGTGGCGTCATCGACACCCGACAGCCGATCGTGCGTGCCCATGAGGCCCTTCTTGCCGGCAAGGTTGACCACGATCTTCCGTCCCCGGATCTCCACCCGCAGCTCGTCGACGACCACCCGGCTGTGGGCGCTCGCCAGCTCGGTGCCCGCGTCGTCGGTGACCACCCAGCGCCCGGTCGCCCCGCCGAGGGTGAGCAGCCGCCGATGGCCGCTGCCGACCCTACCCACGTGCCATGTCCTCGTGGCCGGGTCCGCCGCCACCTCCTGGGGTGGCGGGCTGGTCTGGTCGTCGTCAGTCACTGGACCTCCTCGGTGTCGCGGCTGATCCCGAAGTCGCGTGCGAGCTCGCTTACGGCGGCTCCTCGTTCCACCAGGACACCTCCGCGACCACCGGCCGCCCTTTCATCGGACTCCGGTGCCCCAGTAGAAGGGGCCGGAAGTCCCGGTGACCCTGATGTTCCACTGCAGGTCTCGCAAGCGCCGTTCGAGGTCGGCTGGTTCGTAGGGGATCTTGATCACCTTGAAGGGCGTGCCGTCGTTCAGTCGGCGCTGGACAACGGTTGAGTTGACGCCCTCGATGAGCTCGGTTTCAGTTCGATGGTTGTCGTCGAAGAAGAACACGCGGCCGCCGGGCTCCAGCGCTTCCGCGACGAGGGACCAGAACGACGCGAACTTCTCTTTGGGTACGTGAGAGATCCAGAACCCGAAGAACACGGTGTCGTAGCGACGGTCCGCCTTCCACGAGAACAGATCGGCCTGGATGAATCGTACCGACGCGCTGGAGCCCACTCGGGACCGTGCTCGAGCGAGCATCTCCGGCGCACCATCGACGGCAGTCACGGTCGTGGCCGAGCGGAGAAGTCTCTCGGTCCAGATGCCGGAGCCACATGCGAGCTCAAGGACTGCACCGGTCGGGTGAAACGAGTCGATGGCTGACAGCAGCTCGTCCTGCCCGGGAACGTCGATCGTGTGGTCCTCGTACTCGTTGGCGACAGCGCGGTAGTAAGCGAGCTGTTCAGCCCAAGCTGCCGACGTGCCGCTCATGACCGCAGGCTAGTGATCACCCGTACTTGGCGCGAGTTCGACACTTCCGGCCGCAGCACGCCGAGGTGTCCCACAACGAGCGTCGTTTGGACGCCCTCGAACGCCGGGTGCGGGTCGTCCATCAGCCCTGGCGAGCGATGCGCGGCTGCCGTGCTGGCACAGGTCAGGAATCGAGAGGCGCTGGCGCACGAGGCACGCTCAGCATGACTGCCATCCGATCCGACGATCACCTCGGAAGGAGCAGACATGGCAGACAGGAAGAAGGCTACGAACGACAAGGCCACACGCCCGCGACGGGCGGCCAAGGCCGACGGCGACGATGCCGTGCTCGCAACGATCGCCGCGATGCCGGAACAGGATCGCGCCATCGGCGAGCGGCTCCACGCGATCATCCGAGCCAGTGCGCCAGAGCTCACGGCGAAGCTCTGGTACGGGCAACCCGCGTATGCGAAGGACGGCAAGGTCGTCTGCTTCTTCCGCGGGGCGGAGGTCGGCAAGGAGCGGTACCTCACCTTCGGTTTCAGCAGCGGGCGAACCTCGACGACGGCCACATGTGGCCGACCTCCTACGCCCTGACCGCGCTGACCGCCGCGGACGAGGCAAGGATCGGCGCGCTCGTGAAACAGGCGGCGAGCTGAGCCGTTGCACCCGGCCGACTGCACGACCTGGACCCGAGCGGTCGCTTCTCGCCAATTGCCCGGGGTGCATCGGCAAGAGCGGCACCCCAAGAAACGTCAGCGCCTTTGCTCGGCCTCCGCGATGACCTCCGGCGGATTGTCGGCGACGTGCCGCAGAAACGCCTCGGCCCCCTCATCCGACGGGTCGTCCAACACGTTCGTCAGCTCGGCGGCGCATCGAATCAGGGAGGCCCGACCAGCGCCAGCGATGGGTGCAGGAGGCACCCTCCGGTGGACTCGCCGGACCCTCAACGCGGTGCCCCAGTGCTCGGAGGGCCTCGTGGACCGCGACGCCGCACAAGGGATCAAGGGCGAGTTCGTCGGGAACCGCGACCGTGTCGCCGGTCAGGGTGACGGGGTAGAGGCTGGGTGGCTTGCTGTAGCGGTTGGCGACGGAGAACGTGCCTCTGATCTGGCCCTCGGTCGCGTCGAGCCGCAGGGCGTAGCTCCGCGCGTCTCCCCGGACGTAGCCGTCGAACGGTGTCCGCAGCGCGAGGTCGACCAAGCTCCGGAAGGAGCCGCCCTGTCGGAGTGTGGTCTCCTAGTGTCGCTCACGTGCGCTTTCGCAATGTGCTGACGCGTGCTGCGTCGAGGGTCCGCCGACGTCGGCGCGTCGGGCGGGAGGGTCGCGGGGCCGCCGATGTTCGCATCGGTTACGCCCCCGACCAGGACGGCCAGCCTGACCCGGGCGAGGTGGTCTGGACCTGGGTGCCCTACGAGGACGATCCCCGCCACGGCAAGGATCGGCCGGTGGTCGTGATCGGCAGCGCAGGCGACCGCCTCGCTGTGGTGCCGCTGTCGAGCCGCGGCCCCGACGGCCGACCCGAGCCCGCTGCCTGGGTGTCGGTCGGCTCGGGCCGCTGGGATGGCGAGGGGCGGACGAGCTACGCCAACGTCGATCGAGTGCTTCAGGTGACCAAGGACGAGATCCGTCGAGAAGGCGCGACCCTCGACCGAGCCCGGTTCGACGCCGTCGTCGCTGGCGTCCGCCAGCGCCACACGGATATCGGCTGAACGTTCACAGGCCAGGGTCGTGGTGGGGGAGATGTGGCGACGTCGGGCCGGTCTGGTCCCCTCGCCTTTCAGCGACTGGATGGAGGTGATCATCGCCGCGACCCATACGCGCGGCCGCCCGGCCGCCGAGATCCTGGACGATCTGGTGTGGATCGCTGAGGAGAGTTGGTCGAGGCTGGGCCCGGGATGGTTTGGGGTTGTGGACTTGTACGGCGACCACCCGCCGACGTGGGAGTTGAGCTACCTGGCGACCCACTCGTCGTTCCCGCACCGTGGCTACGCACGCAGGGCGAAGATCGACGTGCTACGGCGGGCGCAGCGAGCGGGGATCGTCGAGGTGATACTCGCGTTCACGACGGACGTGGCCGGTGTCTCCCACCCGATCTGGGGCATCCGCTGGCCCGCGGCTGCCAGCGCGACGATGGGCCGCATGCGAACCGCGGATCCGCGCCGCCCAGCCGGCGATCGAGGGCGTTCGGGCCGGCTACTCGCGTCGATGGCCGACGAGGTGGAACAGCCGGCTCAGCCGGCGATACGGGTCCCGCTGGCTTGCGATGAGCTCCGCCTGAAGGACCAGGTCCTCCGGGTCCGTGGCGGCACGGTCGGGTGTCCAGCCGTCCGTGAAGAGGCGCACCCCATACCAGGCGATGGGATCGACGCCCCGCTGGGTGATGAGCTCGCAGAGATGGTCGATCCGGTCGCCGCGTGTTTCGACACCGAGACCGTTGACCTGTCGATCGCTGTCGAACGCGGCGACCGCCGCGGCCCAGTCGCCTTGGTGGGCGTGACGCAGCGCCATGACCTCGACGTTCTTCGCCACGATCGAGACCACGCCCGTCGGTGCGGTGAGCCGGCAGAGCGCGTCGACGAGCGGCTCGGGGTCGTCGAGGTACATGAGGACTCCGTGGCACAAGACGGCGTCGAAGCAGGCACCATCGAGCGCGTCAGCAGCGTCCTCGCCGGATGCCTCGACCAGACGGACCCGAGCTGCGACCTGGGGATCCTCGCTGGCGAGGCGCCGTTCGGCGCGCTCGAGCATGGCCGCTGACGGATCCACGATGGTGACCTCGTAGCCGGCCTGCGCGAGGGGAACGCTCTGGTTTCCCGCTCCACCGCCGACATCGACCACGTGGCGAGGCGGAGGCCTCAAGTGAAGCCGGAGATGCTCGTGGATGACATGCGTTCGAACCCGACCACGCAGCGACGAGTAGTGCAGGTCCACGAACCGCTCAACAAGAGGGGCCCAGGCGTCTTCCATCGGTCCGTCGCCCACACGCCCATCCTGCCGGAACCTCACCCACCGCGTGCCGCCACCCGGCCGGCAGCGATAGGGGGCGTGCCCGTGTCGACCTCACCGCTCGGCACAGGGCGAAGACTGAATCATGGACGACCGATCAGGATCGAAGAAGTCTCGACTCCGAACATCGCTGTACGGTCGCCGCGGCGGCCGACGTCCGTTGGGACTGGCCGTGTCCCCTCTACTCCAAAAGTGAAAGCGACACCGATGAAGACCATGACGTGCAGACAGCTCGGCGGACCATGTGACTTCGCACACAACGGCCAAGACGCGAACGAGGTCATCAAAGCGCAGGACCGCCATCTCAGGGACGCTGTCGCGAGCGGCGCCACCGACCACGAGCCTGCGCTGAAGGCGATGAAGGGCCGTTGGAAGCGCCCCATCTCTGGCATGCGGTGGTACCGCCAAGCCCAACGTGACTTTGCCGCGCTACCCGACGAACCCGGGGGCGAATAGGGGACGGCGCAACCGGTCAGGGGTGCTGTGCCGGCAGGTGCCGGCGAGTCCTTGACCATCGCCTCGGAGCGCTCGTCGATGTCGTGCTCGGGGTGCCGTGCCGCCGGTCGGGGGTGGAC
>JBOGHK010000204.1:0-3899 GCA_050744325.1 Acidimicrobiales bacterium | reverse complement strand
TGTCCAAGATGTCCAGCACCGCGTCGGGGAGCCGGTGGTTGGCCATCTCGGTGGCCTGACGGGTCAACGCCCGCAACGGCCGCGTAATCGACCGCGACACCAACCACGTCGCCAACCCCGCCACCGCCACCACCGCCACGGCGAGCCCAGGGAACAGCAGAGCTCGGCGCTCGGCGCCGGCGATCAGGTCGTCGGCCTGCGTGTCCAGGACCTCGCGCACACCCTCCCGGAAGCCGTAGAAGCCCTCGTCCGGTGACACCGATACCGATCCCAGCAGGGCCTGGAGGTCGACGACCTGGCCGCTCGCAAGGGTCTCGGGCGCGACCCGGTGCAGGAGCCCGGCTTCCTCCTCGTCTTCGACCAGTCGCTCGGCCAGCGTCGCATACTCTCCGACGGCCATGTCGCGGATCGCCGCGTAGTTCTCCGACGCGAGCTGGAAGGTGCCGCCGGCCTCGTTCAGCGCAGCGTTGTCCAGGCCCCCGGTGACACCGCTGATCAGCAGCGTGCGCACCAGCCGTGCCATTAGGTCGGTCTGCAGCGACGACCGGTAGGCGAGATCCGCCCCCCGCCGTAGCTCCGGATCTTCGATCTCCACCGACAACCGCGTGTTCGCGTCCAACAGGGCGTCGATCAACTCGGTGTAGCGGATGAACACCGGGTCCGAGGCGTCGGTGTTGTCGAGGTCGAAGGGCCCAGGCTCGGCGTCGACGTCGGTACGGAGCTGGGTGAGTTGGTCGAGCTGCTCGATCGCGGGTGCGAACAGCTCCTCGGCCTGGCCGCCCTGCTCGGCGATCAGCGCGGCGAGCTCGTCGATGGCCTCGTTGGTCCGCTCGCGGGCCTCGGCGTTGTCGCGGACCGGAAGCTCGAGGTTCGCACCCTGGCCCAGCAGGTCGACGGCCGCACGGTTCCGCTCGTTCTGGAGCGCGGTCAACAAACCATTCGGGCCGCTGGCCGCCTTGGCGAGACGGGCCTGCTCGCGCACATCGCTGGCTTGGCGGACCCCGTCAGTGACCTCGAGCAGGGCGATCGCGGCGAGTGCAACGACCGGCAGCGCCAGCGCGGCCAGGATCTTGGTCCGGATTCGGGTCCTGCGCCGCACCGCGGCAGAGTATGCCGAGCGACATGCCGGGTTCAGGTTGTGGCTACTGAGACATGTGTCACGTCAGGTGGGCGCGTGCTCTCGCACGGGCGACCAGAGCCTCCAGCAGAGTCAGCAGCACCATCTTCACCGAGTCCTTGTTGCGGGCGTCGCATTCGACGATCGGTGTGTCGTGGGTGACGCCGAGCGCCTCGCGGATCTCGGGCACCGGGTAGCGCGGCGCCTGGTCGAAGACGTTGACCCCGACGACGAACGGGATGGCGTTGGCTTCGAAGTAGTCGACGCCGGGGAAGGAGTCGGTGATCCGGCGCGGGTCGACCAGGACCACGGCACCGAGGGCGCCGAGGCAGATGTCGTCCCACATGAAGCCGAACCGCTCCTGGCCTGGGGTGCCGAACAGGTACATGACCAGGGTGTCGTCGACGGTGATGCGCCCGAAGTCCATGGCGACGGTGGTCGTCGTCTTACCCTCGATCTGGCTGCGGTCGTCGATGCCCGACGACGCTGTGGTCATGGCCGCTTCGGTTCGGAGTGGCTCGATCTCGGAGATGGCGCCGACAAATGTCGTCTTGCCAACGCCGAAACCGCCAGCAATGACGAACTTGACGGACGTGATGCGGGTGTTCGTGCTTTCCGCAGTGTTCTGCACGTCGTGGAACCTCTCAGATCGTCCGGACGCGTTCGATCATCTTGGTCAGCATCGAAAGCTCGATCTCGACCGGATCGGTGTGGTGGACATCGAGTAGACCGGCGGCGATCAGGTCGTCGGCCAGGATCATGACAACTCCGACCACCAAGCGGAGGTGTGCCGCAACCTCGGCCACCGAGATCGCCCTGGTGCACTGCTCGAGCACCAGTTGCTGCTCCTCGGGGAGGAGGGCGGGGATGTGGCCGGCCTTGGTCTGGAGGAGAGTCTCGATGCGGAGGTCACGCCGCTGGGCCCGGGTACGCCCACCCGTCATGATGTACGGCCGTACCAGGTCGTGACCTTCGCTCATGCGACGACACCCGCTTTCAGCTCAGCGACGAGGGCGGGGGTGAGCACCTGGCCGGCTCGCTCGACCAGCAGCGTCGTCTGGTAGCCGACCAGGCCGATGTCACAGGTCCGGGTGGCGACCACACCGAGGCAGCTGCCGTCGGAGATGGCGGACACGAACAGGAAGCCCTGGCGCATGGCCACGATGATCTGTTCGAGCCCGGCGAAGTCGAAGCAACGGGATGCACCGTGCCCGAGGCTGACGAATCCCGAGATGATGGCCGCCAGCTGCTCGGCGGCGGCACGATCCAAGGAGCTGGATGCCGCCATGAGAAGTCCGTCGGACGAAACGGCGACGGCGTCGGTCACTCCGGCGGTCTGGTCGACGAAGCTGTTGAGCAACCAGTTGAAGTTCCTGGCCTCGTCGCTCAGGCTCATTGGTCCTCCTCGGGAGTGGTATTCGGGTGGCGGGCCTCGTCAAGGCCGCGCTGCACCCCAGCGCTGAAGCTCGACAGGAAGCTGT
This sequence comes from Acidimicrobiales bacterium, assembly GCA_050744325.1. Classification (GTDB taxonomy): domain Bacteria; phylum Actinomycetota; class Acidimicrobiia; order Acidimicrobiales; family VFJN01; genus DASXTK01. The sequence goes on along the minus strand of JBOGHK010000204.1, from coordinate 1,301 downwards.
ACACGTCCTTGGCGGAGCTGTTCGCCGGGTTGGCGTCGTTGGACGATACGTCGCCGGGCGGCGCCGCGCCGCCTTCCGTGCCCGGATCACCCCGGTTATCGCGCAGAGCGGGGAGATCGGGTGGGATGCCGACCCCGTTGCCCGCTGGTTGAGGCCCCTGCCGCAGGCCGACGAGCTGGGTCCGCGGGGCCTGTGCGCCGGGCACGCGGCGGGTGAGGCCGCTGGCGGTGTGCTGGGGTCGGGGGCCATCGCCGGTCGGTGTGACATGGGGCGTCCGACCTGGGAGCCCGCCGTCCGGCGGCGGCGCGCTCGGCGCGGGGCGACCGGCGCCTGGGCGGACTGCCGGCGTCCCCGGCGGCGGCGTGGGGTTGAACGCCGGGAAGCTGGTGCCCGAGCCAGCCGGTGGGGTGACCGGCCGGCTGGTGTCGATCTGGCGGTGCATGTGGGTGGTGTAGGTGGCCAGCGTCTGGAGCAGCTCCTCGCTCGGCCGGGCGGGCTGGGTGCCGCTGCCGGGCCGCGGCGACCGCTTGACCAAGCCGCCGGAGGTGCGGTCCGGGCTGGTCAGACCAGGCGCCATCGCGCCCTGGACCGGCTCGGGGTGGGGCAGGTCGTGGATCGTGGGCCTCGGCGGCTGGGGGCTCGGGCGTGGCGCCACCGGCGGAGGGCTCAGCCGCGACGGCAACGGTGGTGGAGATGCGGGAGGTGGCGCAGGCGCTGTCGGCTGGCCGGGGCTCGCCTGGAGATGAGGGGCCGACAGCGGCGGTACGTCGTAGGGCACCTCGTAGGGTGCTTCCTCGACGGGGTCCATGCCCGGTGGTGGCGGCTCGAAGTCGACCGCGGACAGGGTGGCCGGCTCGGGCGGCGCTGCCGGCAGCGGCGGAGGCGGTGGCATCCCGGGCGGCGGGGCCGGTGGCGGTGGAGCGGTCGGCGGCTCGAACAGCGGGGTTCCCGGGGAGTCGAACACCGACGCCCCTGGCGAGTCGTACGGCGAGTCGTATCCCGAGGCACCTGGCAGCGCGAGGTGGGGCGGCGACGACATCGACGGGAGGTTCAGCTCGAGCAGCGATGCATCTGCGCCCGGTCCGAGCGCACCTGCGGGGGCCGTCGGCGGCCCGGTGAGCTCGGGTGCCCCTGGGGCGGAGTCGGAGGCGACGCCGATGGCGGGGGCCTCCGTGGTGAGCAGGGTCGGTGGCAGGTTGATCGTGACGGTGATGCCACGGCCACCCAGGGCTCCGTGTTCGGTCGAGTTGTGGAGGGTGACGTTGATGTTGTGGCGGGCGGCGAGGTTTCCGGCGACGTAG
>JBOGHK010000203.1:0-13768 GCA_050744325.1 Acidimicrobiales bacterium | reverse complement strand
TCATGCCCAGTTCGCCCATGCCCGCCTGCCTCTTCGCCGACCCCGGATGCCACCCGTTGGTGGGTCCTCCGTACGGTAGTAGCTGATGTGGCGGTGCCTGCTCGTCGTCGGGGTATCGTGTCTCCCCGCATCCCACTCGCGCGAGTGGCGGAATTGGCAGACGCGCTGGCTTCAGGTGCCAGTGGCCGCAAGGTCGTGGGGGTTCAAGTCCCCCCTCGCGCACCAGGTTCGTGGGCTGTTATGGGCCTCATCCCACGATTTCCCAGCGCGAGGGGTGTCCCCTAGCGCCGCCCTACCCCCACGTTCTACTGGTGCCCTATGCGCGCCCTCGACCAGGTCGACGGGTTGCCACGGCACGTGGCCGCGCTGGCGGAGGGCCGCGTGACCGCCCTCGCCGAGCTGGCCGCGCCCGCGTCGGTCGGCTCGCTGATGCCGGCGATCGTCGCTGGTCTCGATGCGTCCTATCTGGCGGGCAGCCGGCTGGTGGCTCGGCAGCTGTGGCCGTCGACGTATCGACCGGTGCGCTGCGGGCCGAGGCGGTGGTCGAGGGCGAGGTCGAGGTCCCGTACCGGGCGGGTCTGTTGGCCTTCCGGGAAGCTCCGCTGCTCGTGCAGGTGCTGGACGCCATCGGGTGCCCGGTGGACCTGCTGTTGTGCGACAGTCAGGGGCTGGCGCATCCGCGTCCCTGCGCTCCCCTGTCACCTCGGTGCCGAGACGGGACTGGCCGCGGTGGGGTGCGCCAAGTCCTGGCTCGTCGGCGACCACGACGACCCCGGGCCATGCCGGGGCGACCGGGCGCCGCTAGGGGACGGCGACGAGCTCGTGGGCTATGTGTTGCGCACCCAGGATCGGGTCCGCCCGGTCTGGGTCTCGCCCGGCCACCGGATCGGCTTCGACCAGGCGTGTGAGGTCGTGCTGGCCACCAGCTCCCGGAACCGGCTGCCCGACCCGATCCGCCGCGCCGACCACCTCTCCCGTCACGCGCTGCGCCACCCGATGTCACGCGGCGAGTGAGGGGCGGACGTCTCGGTGGTTCCATAGGCTGGCCTGGTCCGGTGGTGGGTGTTCGAGGCGCCAAGGGGTTGGAGCCGATGGAGGCAGTGGAGCTGGTGTCGGTGGACGGGATCAGGCTCGACGATGTCCTCCACCAGCCGACGAACCCGCCGGGTCGTGGGACGGTGGTCCAGGCGCACGGGATCAGTGCGGACATGGACGAAGGCGGCATGTTCGTCCGCTTGGCCGACAGGCTGGCCGAGGCGGGGTTCACGGTGCTGCGATTCTCGTTCCGCGGCCATGGAAGCAGCGGCGACACCCAGCAGGGAGCGACGATCGCCGGCGAGATGCTCGACCTGCAGGCTGCCGTCGATCTGGCCAGCCAGGGTGCCGGACCTTTGTCGATCGTGGCGGCCAGCTTCGGGGCCGTGGCCACGTCGCTGTCGTTGCCGTACCTCGAATCGCGGCTGCGGGGCCTGGTGCTGTGGAACCCGGTGCTCGATCTTCGCCGCACGTTCGTCGATCCCGAGCTCCCGTGGGGTGTCGAGAACTTCGGTCCGTCCGGGAAGCGGGATCTGGCCCGCCTCGGCTACCTGCTGCTCGACGGCGAGTTCCGGCTGGGACGGGTGCTGTTCGAGGAGATGCGCACCTACGAGCCGTCCTCGTACTTCACCCTCCAGTCGTGTGCCGGCGCTGGTCATCCACGGCGACAAGGACAGCTACGTGCCTTACGACGTGGCGAAGGCGGCCAGCACTGATCGACCGGAGTGTGAGTTCCACACGGTGGTGGGATCCGACCACGGCTTCGACTCCCGGGAACGCGAGGACGAGGCGATCGCGGTGACCGTCGACTGGCTCGACAGGCGCTACATCGGCGACCAGTGACCCATCCACTGACGGCGTCGGTCTCCATCGCACCCAGCGCCGTGGTCGGGGACAACTGCACCCTCGGGTGTGCCCGCGAACAGCGGCTACAGGAGCACCGTGACTCCGGTGATGCGGGCCCGCTGGCGCCGGTGACGGTCGGCGAGCGCTGTCTGATCTTCAACCAGGTCGTCCTCTACGAGGGCGTCGTGATCGGCGACGACTGCGTGGTCGAGGACCGGGTCCGCATCGGCTACGACACCCGGGTGGGTTCTGGCTCTCGCCTGGTCTACGGGGCTTACATCTGTGATCGGGTGCGCATTGGTGGTCGAGAGCACCGCAGAGCGCGTCGGCGAACTCGGGTAGAAGCACGGCGTCGTCCTCCAGCACCAGGACGAACCGTTCGTATCCGTTCTCCAGGGCGTCGCGCCAGCAGGTCCAGTGGGCGATCGTGCATCCGATCTCGCCGAGCTTGAGCGGCCGGGACCACCACGGGTTGTCCGAGGGGATCCGCCAGGGGAACAGCGCGAACCCGGCATCGTCGAGGACAGCCCGGTCGAGCTCGTGCCCATCGAATGGGCCGTCCCAGTCGGAGGTGTAGATCGGTCGTAGCTGGGGCGGCACGGTCGCCTCCATCCGTCGCCGTCGGTCCTGGCGGCGGCGCAGGTTGACCACGTATGTCCTGATGTCGTCGGCTCCGACGCCGTCTCTGCCCATCGCTTGCCGCACGGGCCAGCTCAACCGGCCAGGTAGCGGGCGGTGTTGTTGACCACGACGGAGAATGGTTCGTTCCTGTCACGCGCCAACACCAGCAGCGGGTTGACGGTGGCCAGATCGGTCACGTCGGCGATGCCACCGATCCGTCGGGCCTCGGTGACTGCGACGAAGTCGGCCTCGCCGACCAGTCCGGTCACATGACGGACGTTGTGAGCGCCACGGTCTCCCTGAAGGAACAGGCGGGCGGCTCCTAGAACACCGAGGGTGAGGCATCCACCGAGGAGGAAGACGGTCGGTCCCTGGGCGAGGGTCATCCGGGTGAACACCGCGAGGTCCTCCAACAGCTCGTCCCGTTGTGTCCAACGGGGCCCGATCGCCAGGTTGTCGAGCTGGGAGACCACGAGCGGGTCGTCCTCGCCGAGTGGATGGGGTTCGAAGAAGAAGGGGAGCTGAGGCAGGAACTCCCGGTACTTGGCGTTCCAAGGTGGCCCGCCGATCACGATCAGCAGATCGGTGTCGGTGTCGTGATACTCGGAGGGAGCGAAGTCGCGGACGTGGACGTCGGGGCCTACCTGGGTCAACCGGGTGCGTACGTAGATCAGGCTGTCGAGGTCGGCGAACTTGGCGTAGCGCAGATAGTTCCGGTCGCCCGGCGACGCGAAGTACGGCTGCTCATCCTCGGGGATCTCTGAACAGACGATGTCGACCCGGGCGTGACGGAACAGGTCGCCAGAACGACCGGACGACCTCGTTCCCGGAATGCTCCTGATCCCGCCCGGTGTTCCGGAACTTCCCGCCTTCCTCACTCGCGGCGGGCCACTCGGTGGGCGCCAACTCATCGGAGGTCAAGTGCGGCGCCACGGCGCGGCCAGATTGGCATGGACGACGCTCGGGGGCGGCGGTACCCTCCGCGGCTGTGGAGCAGACGCTGGTGCCGTTCGATCGGATCACGGTCGATCCCGCCAAGTTGGGCGGCAAGCCGTGCCTTCGTGGATACCGGTTCAGTGTCGAACACCTTCTGGAGTTGTTGGCAGCGGGCTGGACCACTGAGGAGATCCGGGCCGAGTTCCCGTTCATCGAGCCCGAGGACGTCCAGCAGGCACTCGGCTACGCGGCGGCGCTCGCCCGGAACGAGGTGTACATCCCGCTGCAGGAATCCGCTTGAGAGTCCTGGTCGACCAGAACCTCCCGGCCACACTCGTCGCAGTACTCCATGAGGCCGGCCACGACGTTGTCCACACCCGGGATGTCGGGCTTGAGCGTGCCACTGACGAGCAGATCTTCGAGTGTTGCTGTGCCGAGGAGCGTTTGCTTGTCACGGCTGACAAGAAGCTCACGAAGTTCCTCGCCACGTCGCGGGCGACATGCTCGAGCGTGCTCATCACTCGGGACGTGCGAACGACACGCAGCCCAGACCTCGGTCGCCTGATCGTCGCCAATCTTCCCGCGATCGCTGCAGTCATCGACGAGCGCGGCCACGCCGTCTTCACTCTCACGCCGTCGAAGCCCATACGCGCCGCGCTCTTGCCCCTCGGGCTCCACGACAAGGAGACGGCCCCGTAGCTGGCTGCGACCTGGGAGTGCCGGTCCCTCGATGAGCTGGCAGCCGCACAGGACGCCGGAGGGTCGATGATCCGCGGGCGCTAATGAGCGACATCTGGGAGGCGGACGAGGAGTTCGACGCATCCTTGCCGACCTGCGGCTGTCACGGGTGCATCGCCGGCCTGACCGAGCCGTGTGCGACGTCGTAATCGATACTGAGGTCGCATCGTTGCCAAAGAGAGGGCGGAGTTGCCGACTGGCCGTCATCTCGACCTCGTTGCGGACGCGCTCCTACCCAAGCTCGGTTGCCAGGTCGTAGTGCCCGCTGCGGGCCGCGAGATCTGCGGCGCGTAGGCCGGTGTAGGTACAGGCGGTTTGATCGGCTCCAGACGCCAGGAGTGTCCTGGCGTTCGCCGAGTATCCGTGCACCGCTGCGAAGTTGAGCGGCGTCCAGCCGTAGCTGTCTTGGAGCGTCGGGGACAGGCCGACGTCGAGGAGTAGGGCGAGCCGCGGGCTGCCATCCCCGGCCCCCGCAGAGTGATGGAGCCGGCTGCGGCCATGATCGTCGACGTCTCGGACATTCGCGCCGTGCTGTATGAGGAGCTTGACCATCAACGCGTCGTACCGTTGCAGGGCGAGATCGATGAGAGGAGTGTCGAGCCCGTGGCAGGAGACGTCTGGCCGCGCTCCCTCAGCCAACAGGCGACGGGCGCCGTCCAGGTCGCCGTCATCGACGGCGTGTTCCAAGAGGAACTGCAACCGCACTGTCATTTCCGAGTCGCCCGACGCGTGGATGGCCTCAGGCCGGTGTCGCCGTCGTTCGGCAGTCCGGGCACAGCAGAGGCTTACGTCCCCGTACCTTGATCCGCTCGAACGACCCACCGCAGCGTGAGCAGACAAGGACCTCGATCTCGCCGGACACGCCTGCCGCGATCGGTTGTGGGGAGGGACTGGATCCATCCGCCAACGCGCTCCTGACTGTCGCGTCCGTGCGCTGCTGTGACGTCGCGCTCGTCGTCATGGACGTGTCGAGCTTCGCCAGTGCTCGGTTGCGGCGCTTCAAGAGGTCCTCGACCGCCTCCAAGCGGGCCGCGTTGTTCCCGTAGAGGGCGAGCCCTCGTTCGGCCCACCAGAGGCATGTTCGCCAGTCCTTCTCCTTCTGCTGTCGGATCGCCATCTGGCGGTAGGTCTCCAGCAGCGGCACCTTGCCCCACTTGGCCATGAATGCCTGGCAGATCACCTCCATCTCCGAGTCGTGGGCCTGGCAGGCAGCGTCGTACTCGTTCAGCGCCGTGTCGTAGAGGTCACGGCAGCGGTAGAGCCGGGATTCAAGCTCGGCAAACTGGAAGTGCCGGTCGATGGGGTCGGGATCGGTTGCGAGCAGACTGCGGAGCATCGCGATCGCAGGCATGTCTGCATCAGGCAGTTCGTCGAACCAGCACAGGTCGTACGAGTCGTCATCGAGGTCGGTCATCCACGCCTCGCTGAACCCAGTCCGCATTGCCCCACGGTCGGCCGCGGGACGGCCAGCCGGGCCGGTTCGGCGGGAAGGCCGGAGGCCGAAGTCGGCGGGATCATGGTCCAGCCACACACCGAGGCGACCTGGCCCGTCGTCGTAGTAGCCGCCGCCGACGATCACGCCGCTCAATGCCACATAGCCGCCACAGCGCTCCATCAGGCCGTGCAGTCCTGGCCCGTACCGGGCTGCGTCTTCCCGGGCCAGATACCCGACTCGGTCGCCCTCGACGTGGACGGCGATCGCGTTGGGGTCATACGGATTGTCCGGCTCCGGCACCACTACCGCGACGACTCGATGCCTCACCTGGTCACCCAGCGACCCCCTGCAGATCGTCCACAGCGCGTCCTGGTAGCTCGCCTCACCGACAATCTCCAGGTCCTCGTCACCACCGAACAGGTGTGCCGACACAGCCACAGGCCGAGATGGTCTGTGGACTACCGGTGGCTCGGCAGGTGGCCTGCCGAGCCCCCTCATACGGTCGAAGAGACCCATTCCCGCCCCCTTCGTTTCATCGCTTCCGCCGACTGTCATTGTTGTCGACGCGAGGAACACATCGGGCCAGGAGGCCGCCAAATCCTCGCTGGCCCTCGCCCGGATGATTCGAGGCCGGCATATTGTTCAGCCAGGTGCCTCGATGGCGGCGTGGAGTGCCGGGAGGTCCGTGAGGTCGGGGAGCACGGTCTTGGCGCCGGCAGCGCGGAGGTCGTCGACTGAGTCCTGGCCGGTGGCGACGCCGATGACTCTTACTCCGCCGTCGAGAGCGGCGCGGACGTCGTTAGGTGTGTCGCCGATCAGGGTGGTGTTCGCCGCGTCGAACTGCGTGCCGTAGTTGGCCCGTGCCCGGTCCTGCGCTATCCGCACGAGGTTGGGTCGCACCGGATCGTCGGACCCATAGGCACCGACCTCGAAGGACGTGGCTGGGCCCTGGCGGAATTCACCACTACGCGAGGCCGACGAGTTGCTTGGCCTGGGTGCCGGTCCAGCCAGTCGACCGTGACGGCGATCGTCTCGTCCTCCCGTTCCCGGGAGTCGAAGCCGTGGTCGGACCCCACGACGGTGTGGAGTTCGCGGTCCGGTCGATCGGCGCTCGCGGCCTTGGCCGGTCCCCCAGACGGACGATCATGTCGCCCTCGTCCATGATCCGCGGCGGGCGACCCGTGTCCTTGAGGCTTTCGGCTCTCTACGAACCATCATCGTTCAAAGACGCGGTGGCGCTTGGCCGCGACGGTGGTGACAGCTGCGTCGGAATTCGGGGGTTGTGCCCAGGCAGCCGCCAGGTGCCAGTAGGACGCCGCCTCGGTCGGCCGCCCCAGCAGGCTCGCGGCATCGCCCAGGGCGAGGTAGGTCCGGCACCGATCCGCGGACGGTGCCTTCTCACGCAGCTCGAGGCTCCGCTGCAGGAGGGTGTAGGCCCACTCGACGCGTCTCCAGCGGCTGGCATCCTCGGGGACGAGGGGCTCGACCCGGCTCTTCTCGCTGGCGACCAGGACCGCACCGAGGTTCAGCCGCGCCGCGGCCTCGGTGGCTGCGTTCACGAGCCGTTCACCGCCGACCTCCCGCAGGCGGTCGATGTCCTTGACCGCCTGCTCGAGCGTCTGCCAGGCACCCTGCCGCTCGCCGAGCTGCCAGTAGGTCAGCCCGAGGCTGGTGCGAGCTGCCGCGGAGTTCCGCAGGTCGTCGAGCTGGTCGAACGCCTGGACGGCGTGCCAGAGGTGGTCTCGTGCACTCGAGAGCTCGTTGCGCGTGTAGTGCGCGACACCGAGGCCCAGGTCGATGCGGGCCGACTCGCGTCGGTCTCGTGGTGACCGGTGCCGTGCCGCCGTCTGCAGGTCCCAGAGGGCATCGTCGGTCTCGCGGTTCCGGTCCAGCTTGGACAGGCCGAGGTTGGTGAGCACCTGCGCCTCGCCTCGGTGACCTCGCTCGATCAAGGCCTTCGCGAGCAGCTCGTCGGCGCGTGCCGGGTTCAGGCGGCGGTGGATCACGCCCAGCTCGTTGTGGGCCCAGCTGGAGATCCTCCAACGGTCCCCGGCGGTGGGCGTCGCCAGGACGCTGGTGCACGTCCAGCGCCAGTTCTGGGTCGCGCCGACTGCCGCATACCAGGTGCAGGTCGCGACCGCGAGCTGGAACCACCAGCGCCGTAGGCGGCGGGGTTGGACCTCGGGCGGCATGCCCGGCGTGCCTGCCGCGCGGGTCACCAGCTTGCGCAGTGTGCGGTGATGCAGGTCGAACCAGGTGCACGAGGCGCCGATGCCGGTGTCGAGGCGGCGACGGCGCCACCGCCGGCGGCCGTCGGGGACGAGGCGGTCGGCGTGCTGGCTGGCTCTGCGGGCCAGGTGCCGGGTCAGGCGCAGCTCCACCCGGAAGCGGCTGTACGCCGACTCGTCGCGCCGGAGGTGGATCTGGGCGTAGGGGGCGTACCGGTCCCGGATGCGGCACCCACCGCGCGGCGAGTCGACCAGGCCGGCCTGAGCCAGCGTGCCGACCAGCATCGTGGTGCGCTTGACCGTTCGGCCCTGGGCCCAGGCGACCAGGCGCCGAGGCCACGGGAGCGCCGCCAGCAGCCCGGGCCGGCACAGGACCGCGACGTCCGTCGGTTCGAGTGGACCTGGGGCCAACGACAGTCGCCGGTAGAGGCGCCGAGCCCGTGGTGCGAGCGCGGTGTAGGCGACGTCCTGGTCGGCAACGAGGTCGAACGCCTCGGTGTACCGCACGTCCTGGTACGCGGGTGCGGCGATCTGACGGAGGAAGCTCGCCAGCAGCTCGTCGGGCGGCCACTGGTGCAAGGCCATGTGGTAGGCCAGCGACCGCACCGGCCGGGGCATCCGGCCGCACAGCTCGATCAACCTCCGCACCGAGCGGTCGCGGCGCGGGTCCGGCCGGTGGGCGTGGTCGCCGGCCGCCAGGGTGGCCGAGCGGAACATCGCCGCGGCCTCGCCGGGCGTCGGGACTCGCAGCCGCCAGCAGAACCCCTCGCCGGTCACGTCCTCGTGGCGCGCCAGCTCGGGGCAGCCTGCCAGCAGGACGCGGCACCGCCGGGGGAAGGGGAGCAGCGCCTCGATCTGGGCCGGGTCGTCGAGGTTGTCCAGGACCAGCAGGGCCCGGCGGTCCCGCACGCCCGGCTCGCCCCGTTCGCCCCGCTCGCATGAGTCGTCGGTACCGCTCAGCTGCACTTTGGCCAGCCGCTCCTTCAGCGCGTGGGCGCAGCGCTCGACCTCGGCGGCGTCGCCCGACGTGGGAACCGGGCCGCCGAACCGCACCGCCAGCGCCGCGATCACCTGGTCGGGCGGGAGCGCCGTGTTGCCACGCCGCAGGTTCAGGTAGTGGGTTCCGTCGGGAAAGGGCTGCTCCGCCGGGCTCGGATCGGCGTTGCCGCGAGCCTGGTGGTCCGGCGCGCTCGTGGGCGAGCTGAGCTCCAGCGCCGCCTTCTTGACACAGGCCGAGGTCCCGACACCGCGCCGACCGACGATCGCGGCAACTCCCTCGGTGTTCGAGGTGGCGAAGTGGAGCGCGTCGCCACGCCCGACGAAGCGGGCCACGTTCGGCAGGTCCTCCACCACGCCGGCGGGCGGCTGGTCCTCGCCGGGAATCGGCGTGGGCGGGGCGCGGTGGGTGCGCACCCACCACGTGATGCCCAACGACAGCAGGCTGATCGCCAGCGTGCCGATCAGCACCAGGACGATGACGTTGCCGAGGCGGCCACCGACCACGTCGACGACCAGCTCGCCAGCGACCGCCCGGAACGTGACGCCGACGAAGGTGACCACGGCGACCACCCGGCCCCACAGCCCGGAGCGGAGGCGACGCGACTGGTTCATGTGGCCGCCTCCGGCGTCACGGCCGGCTTCACCGAGGTGCCCTGCTCGGGCGCCGCCGCCGGGTCGGTCGACGCCCTCCCACCGAGCCACGCCCGTGCCCGGAGGAGCAAGCGGTGGAGGAACGAATCGTCGTCCGACTTGTTGGCGCCACCGGTGAGCCCTGCGACCAGCCACTGATGGGTCAGTCCGACCAGCACGACCGGCGCGAGCGAGACCAGCACGGCCATCGCGGCGAGGGGGCCGCTGTTGGTGACGAAGCCGCGTGCCTCGCCGTGGAGCAACACGCCCAGCGGCACGGCTTCCGGCCCGCCGAACACCAGCCCGACCACGAGGTCGTTCCAGATCTGGACGAGCTGGAGCACGCCGACGGCCACCAGGGCCGTCTTCACGCTCGGCTCGTGGAGCAACCGCGCGATCGTCGCCCACTCGCCACCCGGGCTGGACCGCGCTCTGCGCACCACGTCCCTAGGCAGGTCCGACAATGCGTTGCCTAGGACCAGCACCGCGACGGGCAGGCCGAGCGCCGCGTGCACCAGTCCCAATGCGGTCGAGCTGTCGGCCAGACCGAAGGCGTCGAACACCTCGTTGATCGGTCCGGCGATCACCAGGAGCGGCACCACCGCCGCACCCAGCAGGGTGACGCCGGCGACGTGCGCACCGGGAGGGCCGATCCAGGCCAGTGCATACGCCGCCAGCAACGCGATCAGCAGGACGACGGCAGTCACCGATACGGCAAGCACCCCAGTCAGGATCCCGGACCGCCACAGGCCACGATCGGCGGCGAACGCGTCGCTGTAGGAGGTGAGGGTCAACGGCGGACGCCACCAGCTGCCCGTGGCCGCGTCGTCGGAATCGTGCAGCGAGGTGCCGACCAGCACGATCAGCGGGACGGCCCACAGCGCCGCCGCGGCGGTGGCGACCGCCCAGAGGGCGCCGCGGCGCAACGTCGTCCCCGCACGGGTGGGCCGCGGTTGGACCACGCTCGGCTTGGGATCCGCTGCGGGTGCGGGCCATGACTGGCGCGAGCCAAGGGCGGCCAGTGCCACCCCTGCGAACAGCAGCACGAGCCAGAGGACGCCGAGCGCGGCTGCGGGGCCGGTGGTCTCGCCCGCCGAGGTCTGCCACTGCAGTACCGAGAGAACCGACGCCTCGTCGACCACCGAGCCGGGCGCCATCATCATGATCAGGTCGAAGCTGCGGACAGTCGCCAGCGCCACCAGGGCGAACACCACGGCCGAGGTACGGCGCAGCAGCGGTTGCCAGCGGGCATGGCGCGTCTCCGCCCACCAGCTGCCACCGTGGGCCCGCACCACGTCGACCAGCACCGGCGGGACCCGGTCGAGCGCCCGGCGGAACACCAGGATGGCCAACCCGAGCCACGCCCACACGAACGCCGACATCAGCGCGGCAGTGATCAACCGGGGGCCGAGCAGGGCAGGAGGACCGCCCGGCAGCAGCCAGTCGACGACCGCAGTGCCCGTCCCCCGGCCGGGGTCGGGGTCGTAGAGCAGGCGGAACACGATCCCGGTGACCACCAGCGGCATGGCGATCGGCCCGACCAGAGCGGCGAGCGCGAGGAACACGACAGCCGGCCGTCGGCCGGCACGGCGGCGGGACGCGACGGCCAGCGCCAGTCCCAGCCCGGTCACCAGCAGCGGCACCACCGTCGCCCACACCACGGTCTGGAGGAAGGTCGCGCCGACCCCTCGCGATCCAGTGCCGAGCGGAAGTGGCGCAGGCCGACGGCGTTCCGTCCCGGTCGGTCAGGCTGGCGTGGACCGTCCGCGCCACCGGGTACAGCACCAGAGCGCCTACCAGGACCACGGCCGGGGCCAGCAACATCGTGGATGCCCAGAACGACGGGTGGGGCCGGCCGCGTCGGGCCGCGCCGACGTCGTCGACCGCCACCAGCTCGCCGAGCAGGAGGTCGGCATCGGCGCCGTCGCTGCCCTTGGCCGTCACGAGATCGGGGACGACGACGTGCTGGCTCAAGCCGGCCCCTCCGTGGTTGCCTCACGCGTCACCCGCCGGGCCATCTCGTTGAGCGAGCCCACGGCCTCGTCGATGGCAGCGTCGACGTCGGGGCGTCGAACGGCGACGTGGGCGAAGAAGTCCTGCAGGACCTGCCAGGAGCCCACCCCGTCGGCACCGTTGAGCTCGCCGGGCAGCAGGTCGGACAGGTCGAAGCGCAAGGTCTGCTCCTGGTCGAGGATCTCCTGCGCCAGGCTCCGACTGCGCCCGGCCGGGTAGCGCCCGACGGGTACGTCGAGATTGGGGGACAGGTAGTCGCCGGCCTCCCGCCACACCCTGAAGGCGTCGTCGCCGCCGCTCAACCAGTCCGCGAGCTCGAGCCCCGCGTCCGAACCGTCGGCGACTACTGCGACGTCGCCGCCGACCACCAGCGGCAGTTCTGCGGTGGGGGACGGGAAGCGGAAGTACGCGAACCCCTCGTCGTCGAGGAAGGGAGCCGCCGTGCTGGCGACGAAGTCGCCCTCGTAGAGCAGCACGGCCTCGCGGGTGGACGCCACCTGGACCACCGACTGGTCGTAGCCGGTGAGCAGAGCCTGCTGCCCGCCACCGGGGAAGGCGCCGGGGATGCTCCAGATCTCGGCCAGGTCGGCGAGTGCGGCGCGCACGTCGCGGTGGTGCCATTGGGGCCCGCCCCGCGCCAACGTGTCGTAGAGCCCCGGGGTGGCGCGCGAGGCGAGCAGGTTCTCGAACCAGTCGGTCAGCACCCAGCCGTCGGCGGCGCCGACCGCCAGCGGCGCCGGACCGTCGTCGGCGGCGAGCTGCCGGACCAGCTCCACCAACTCGGCCCAGGTGCTCGGGACCGGACCGTCGAACACCGAGGGTAGGTGCCAGAACAGCGACTTGTGGGACGCTCGGGCCCACACCCCGTAGAGCCCGCCGTCGACCTCCACGAGCTCGTTCCAGACCCGTGGGTAGCGGCTGGCCAGGGGGTCGAGGCGCCGGATCCAGCCGCGCCGCGCATAGGCGCGGACCAGCCCCGGGCGCGGGACGACAGCGAGGTCCGGGAGGTTCCCAGCCCGGTGGCGGGTGCGTAGGAACGCGTCGATGTCGTCGCCCACCGGGGTCACCTCGACCTCGTGGTCGTAGCCCCGTAGGACCGCGCGCAGCATGTCGAGCTCGACGCCGCCCCAGCCGACAGCCATCTCGATCCGGGCCTGGCGGCGGTTCACGCACCCGCCGAGCGTGGTGGCCGCGGCGGCCCCGACGCTGACGCCGGCGGTGCCGAGCTTGGCCGCTGTGGCCGCGAGTCCCATCCCGGCCCGCAGTACCGCTCGGCGTGTGAGCCCGGGCGCAGGGGAGGCGCCGCTCATCGCTCGCTACCGCCGGAAGGCGTCGGCGTCACCGGCACGACGCGGTCGACCCCGGCCAGGACGGCGCGGTCGGCCGAGCAGACCACCATGGTGAGGATCGCGGTCGAGTCCACCGCTCCGCGGATCCGCTCGAGGACCTGCCGGGGGCGCAGCGCTCCGGGGATCGGCTTCGGCATGTCGACCACGATGACCTCGTCCTTGCGGGCCACCGCCCTCACCATGGCGACGTGGAAGCGTTGACCGTCCTCCAGTTCATGGGGGTGGAGGTGCAGTGTCGGCCCGAGGCCCAGCGCGGCGGTGAGCCGATCGACGAGGTCGCGGGTCAACCGATCGCCGCGGTGCCGCCGAGCCAGGCCGAGCCAGCGGTCGCGGAACAACCGGTCACGGCGGACCGCAGCGCGGACCCCGTACCAGATGTTGCGCTGCACACTGAGGCTCGGCAACAGGCTGTCGTCAGCGGGTACGTAGCCGATCAGCCGCTTGCCAGGGTCCTCCTCGGTGACCGGGACGCCGCCGACGGAGACCTCGCCGGCCAGTGGGTCGGCCAGGCCGACGATCGTGCGCGCGAGCGCTGTGGCCTGCGTGGGCTCGGCCTCGACCGCGACCAGCTCGCCGGACGTCGTCTGCAGGTCCACCCGGATGCGGCCAAACCCGCCGTCGAGCACGGCCACGTCGAGGTTGTTCAGTACAAGCGTGCTACATCACCCCCGCACGGACCGAGGCGCACCAGCCGTACGACTACCAGAACTTAGGGTGCCATCGTCTCACGGTCACCGTGCACGCGGGGGTCCTATGGGCTTGGCGGCCGGTTCACGCTCGGCGGTCAGCCATTCGGGATCCAGGAATTCGGTGCTGTCCGCGCTGTTGATCCAGCTGTGGCATCTCCAGTGGTACATATCGGCCGAGTTCCGTGACGCCCACCTGGCGACCCGAGACCTCCTGCTGACCCGCCTGCTCGAGCGCTGACCGAAGCAGGC
>JBOGHK010000202.1:0-39738 GCA_050744325.1 Acidimicrobiales bacterium | reverse complement strand
CCCCGCCATCATCCTCCACGAGGTCTCCCACGGTGTCGTGGCCCTCGCCTTCGGTGACGACACCGCCAAGCGGGCCGGCCGGATCACGCTCAACCCCATCCGCCACGTCGATCCCTTCGGGACGCTGGCGCGACAGAACCGGGCTTACACGAGCTTTGCTGTCGGCGGCGAAGCCGCCGACATGGAACAACGGCCACCTCTCGGCGCTCGCTCTAAGTTCACTTCACGCGTGGTGGATGCAGAAGCGGGTGGTCGGCATCGCCTCGAGCCGCGGTTCGGCGATGGGTTCGCCGCACTGCTCGCACACCCCGTAGGTGCCGCGGTCGATCTTGTCGAGCGCCCGCTCGATCTCCTTGAGCTGGCTGCGCAGCGAGTTGGCCACCAGCCTCGCCTCACCCTGCTCGGCCGCGACCTGTCCCGAGTCGGCAAAGTTGTCGTCGAAGGGCAGGCTGGCATCGCCACCGGGCCCGAGCTGGCGGCGAATGACGTCGCGCTCCTCCTCGAGTTCGGCACGCAGCGTGCTGAGCAGGGTTTTACTTGCCATTCGTTCCGAGGCTACTTAGATCTCACGGACATGTGGTGAGGGACACCTTCTCGTTGCTTTCCGTTCTACCCGTCGCCCTGGTCATGTGACTCGCCGGCCCGCCCGCGGGTGAGCCGACTCGTACACGCGCCACAGCCGTTCGGTGGACACCTTGGTGTACACCTGAGTCGTGCTGATCGAGGCGTGCCCAAGCAGTTCCTGCACGGCACGGATGTCGGCGCCACGGTCAAGCATATGGGTTGCGCACGAGTGGCGCAGCACGTGCGGGGTCAGGCGGTCGCCGAGCCCCGCCTTGGCCGCGTACTTCCGCACGATCCCCCACACGCCTTGGCGCGTCAGCCGGCGTCCCCGGGCGTTGAGGAAGATCGCCTCGGCGTCGCCCCGGCGGGCCCACCGCTCGGGCGCGACCGCCGGTCGGCCGCCGGCGTCGAGCCAGCTGGCCAGGGCCTGTCGTGCGCACCGTCCAATGGGGACGATCCGCTCCTTGGCGCCCTTGCCGAAGACCCGCAGCAGGGCGCCGTCGATGTCGAGATCGCTCAACGACAGGCCGACCAGCTCGGAGATCCGAAGGCCCGTGCCGTAGAGAACCTCCAGGATCGCCCGATCGCGGCGGGCGGTCGCATCGTCGCCGACGACGGCGGCGAGGAGCGCCTCCACGTCGTCCTCATTGAGCGCCTTCGGCAGGCTTTGTGGCACCCGGGGCGGCTCGATCTCGGATGTGGGGTCTCGGTCGGCGAGCCCCTCGTCGGCGAGGAACCGGTGGAGACCCCTGACGGTGACCAGGGCGCGGGCCACCGACGCCGGCGACTTCCCTTCCGACTGGAGGGTGGCGAGGTACCCCGTCACGTCGGCATCGCTCACGTCGGCGAGGTGCTGGTCGCCCGGTTGCCGATGCAGCCATGCCCAGTAGGCGCGGAGGTCCCGGCGGTAAGCGGCCAACGTGTTCGCCGCCCGGCCCCGCTCGACGGCCAGCCAGGTGAGGAACTCCTCCGCCTCGAGGGGCAACTCCACCTGCTCGGCCGGGTCGGCCGGGTCGGCCGGGTCGGCCGGCCGGATTCGATCGGGCATCGAGCCCCGACCTTATTGCCTCACCATCCAACCCGAGGCAATAAGGTCCGAGCACCGCACCCTATTGCCTCGAGAACCATCGTGAGGCAAGCAGGGTCCGCGAAGACGACCCTCGCTCGGTCCGAACGACTAGCTCGTCAGCCCCAGCCGCTCCCGCGCCAGGCACAGGCCGATGATCGTCTTGGCGTCGCGGATCTCGCCGCGTCCGACGAGCGCAGGCACGTCCGCCAACGCCACCCGCTCGATGGTCATGTGCTGCTCCTCCGGGCCCTGGAGGTCGGTCGGGCACTCGCGCAGGTCGAGCCCGAGGAACACCCAGGAGTCCTCGTCGGCGAACCCCGGCGAGTTGTAGAAGCGGGCCAACCGCTCGAACCGGCCCGCCTCCATGCCGATCTCCTCCACCAGCTCGCGCTGCGCAACCTCCTCGGGCGCCTCGCCGCTCTTGTCCCGCTTGCCCGCAGGTATCTCGAGCAGCAGGTCGTCGATCGCCGCCCGATACTGGCGCACGAGCACCGCGCGCTCCCCCACGATCGGCACGACCGACACCGCGCCGGGATGGCGGACGATCTCGCGCTCGAACGTCGTGCCGTCGGGCGCCGCGTACCGACCCTCGGCGACCGAGATCACCGCCCCGCGCCAGACCTCGCGCTCGTCGAGCTTGCGGAAACCCGCCACGCCGCAGCCGATCAGCCCATCAGCCGATCAGGAACCCCGGATCGTCGCCGGCTCGGCCACCGCGGCCACCGCCGGCGCCTCGACCACCTCGCCCCCGTCGTCGCCGACCCCGAACAGATGGGGCTGGCGGCCCTCGGCCCGCACCAGGGCGGCGGCCACGAACTCACGGAACAGCGGCGCCGCCCGGGTGGGTCGGCTCTTGAACTCGGGGTGAGCCTGCGTCCCGACCCAGAACGGGTGATCGCGCAGCTCGACGAACTCGACCAGACGGCCGTCGGGTGACAACCCCGAGCACCAGAACCGCTCCCCCGACTCGTACCGAGACTGGTACCGCGGGTTGAACTCGTAGCGGTGGCGGTGCCGCTCCGACACGACCGTCGTGCCGTAGGCGCGAGCCACGATCGAATCCCCCGCGAGCTCGGCGATGTATGCCCCGAGGCGCATGGTGCCGCCCATGTCGCGCACGTCCTTCTGGCTCTCCATCAGGTCGATCACCGGATGAGGCGTGTTCGGATCGAACTCGGTCGAGTTGGCCCCGGCCAGCCCCAACACGTTGCGGGCGTAGTCGATGGTCATCACCTGCATCCCGAGACAGAGGCCGAGGCACGGGATGCGTTGCTCGCGCGAGTAGGAGGCGGCGGCGATCTTCCCTTCGATGCCCCGCTCCCCGAACCCACCGGGGATGACGATCCCATCGAGCTCCCGCAGCCGGCCCGCCGCAAGCAGCCCCTCGACCTCCTCCGAGGAGATCCAGTCGATCTCGACCTTGGTGCCGTGATGGAACCCGGCGTGCCGGAGCGACTCGGCGACCGAGAGGTAGGCGTCCTTGAGGCTCACGTACTTGCCGATGAGCCCGATCCGCACCTGTTGGTCCCCGGCCTCGATCCGCTCGACCAGCGCCTCCCACTCGGTGAGGTCGGGCTTGCGGTCGCCGAACCCGAGGAGGTCGCATACCACCTGGTCGAGACCCTCCTCGTGCAGCACGAGGGGGATCTCGTAGATGTTCCCGGTATCGGCGGCGTTCACCACGGCGTCGATCTCGACGTCGCAGAGGTTGGAGATCTTGCGCTTCAGCCCGTCGGAGATGGGTCGGTCGCTGCGGCACACGATGGCGTCGGGTTGGATGCCCCGGCTGCGCAGCTCGGTCACCGAGTGCTGCGTCGGCTTCGTCTTCTGTTCGGCCGACGGGCCGATCGACGGCACCAGCGTGACGTGGATGTAGCACACCTTCTGGCGACCGACATCGAGTCGGAACTGCCGGATCGCCTCGAGGAACGGCAGGATCTCGATGTCGCCCACCGTGCCGCCGATCTCGGTGATGACCACGTCGACCTCGTCGCCGTCGAGACGGGTGATGCGGCGCTTGATCTCGTCGGTGATGTGGGGGATGACCTGGACCGTCTTACCCAGGTAGTCGCCACGGCGCTCGGCTGCGAGCACGGCGGAGTAGATCGAACCGGTAGTGGCGTTCGAACCCCGCGACAGGGGCTCGTCGATGAACCGCTCGTAGTGGCCGAGGTCGAGATCGGCCTCGCCGCCGTCGTCGGTGACGAACACCTCGCCGTGCTCGAAGGGGTTCATCGTGCCGGGGTCGACGTTGATGTACGGGTCGAGCTTCTGCATGGTGACCCGCAGACCGCGGGCCTTGAGCAGCCGACCGAGCGAGGACGCGGTGATGCCTTTGCCGAGGGAGCTTGCTACACCCCCCGTGACGAAAATGTGCTTTGTCACGGGACCTCAGCCTACCGCGGCGTGCCGACCCAACCGCGGACCACCCTCGGTCACGGCGAAGCGATACGGAGCGCGGTGCGGACCCCCTTGCGGTCGCGCAGGTTGCCGACGGCGGCGTCGACGTCCGCGAGGTCGTAGCGGTCGGTGATCATCCCGGCAAGGTCGAGCTTGCCGAGCCGGGCCAGCTCGAGGATCCGGGGGATGTCGCGGTGCGCGTTGACCGAGCCGAGCGCGCAGCCCAACAGCCGCTTCTCGGCGATCACGAAGGCCGACGCTGTCGGGATCGAGATGCTCTCGTCGATCGGCGGAGCGCCGATGCACACGGTCGTGCCACCGATGCGGGTGGCGGTGATCCCCTGCTCGACGAGGCTGGCCACCCCCGCCGCCTCGAAGGCGTAGTCGAGACCGATGCCGCGGGTGACGCCGTAGCAGAAGGTGGCCACGTCGTCGTGCCCCGGGTCGATCACATGGGTCGCGCCGAAGCGCAGAGCCGCCTCGCGGCGCTCGGCCACCGGGTCGGCGACCACGATCGTCGTCGCCCCGGCGAGCCGCGCACCCTGGGTGACGGCGATACCGATCCCGCCCGCGCCGGTCACGAGCACGGTTGCTCCCGCCTCGACGGCGGCGGTGTTCAGCACGGCACCGACACCGGTCTGCACCGCACACCCGATCACGCACGCCTGGGCAAGGTCGGTGTCGTCGTCGACTCTGATCGCCGCGTCCTCGGGCACCACCGTGTACTCACCCCAGCCACCGACCCCGACGCCGCGGTAGACGGTCGCCGCGCCGCGGGAGAACGGGCTGGAGCCGTCGGGCCGGGTGGCGGTGTAGAGCGACATGCTGTACTTGGCGCACAGGGTCGGCTGGTTCCTCACGCAGTAGTAGCAGTGACCGCAGTTGGGCAGCGGGCACAGCACCACCTTGTCGCCGGGTGCCAGTCCCTCGACACCGTCCCCCACCGCGTCGACCAGCCCGGCAGCCTCGTGGCCGAGCACCACGGGGTACATCGCCGGGAAGCTGCCGTCGATGTAGCCGTAGTCGGAGTGACAGACACCGCAGTCGGTGATCCGCACCAGTGCCTCGCCCGGCCGCGGGTCCTCGACCTCGACGTGGCCGACCTTCAGCTCGCCCGGCGCCTCCAGGACGGCAGCTCGCATCTCGCGCATGTTCTTCGCTCCATCGGTCAGTCCTCAGCAGCCGCCTCGTCGGGCAAGCTAATCGAACTGGGCCGTCGTCAATCTGTCATTGACAATCAATTCTCGTCAAGTCATGGTTGACGCATGGATCTTCAGAAGCTCATCGACGAGATCGAGGACCGGGCCGACAGCGACGATCCCCTCGACCAACTGGAGGAGGCGGCGCGCCAACACGACCAGCTCACCGACGCAGCCGACCGGGTGCTCGACCACTTCGTGAAGGCCGCCCGCGAGTCGGGGTGCTCGTGGGCACAGATCGGCGGCGTCCTTGGGGTCACGAAGCAGGCGGCGCAGCAGCGCCACAGCGGCGACCAGGGGGTCCTGGGATGGCTGCGCAGCTGGGCCGGCAAGCGGGGGCTGTTCACCCGCTTCACCGCGCGGGCCCGGGACGTGGCAGTGGGTGCACAGCAGGCCGCCCGCGACCTCGGCCACAACTACGTAGGCACCGAGCACATCCTGCTCGCCCTGTACACCGACTCGGGCAGCATCGCCGCCAAGGCGCTCGCCAGCTGGGAGATCAGCCGCGACGAGGTAGTCGCCGAGGTGGAGCAGCGCATCGGCCGAGGTGGCGTCGTGCCGAGTGGCCACATCCCCTACACGCCGCGGGCCAAGAAGATCCTCGAGCTGTCGCTCCGCGAGGCACTGAGCCTAGGTCACAACTACATCGGCACCGAGCACATCCTGCTCGGCGTCGTCCGTGTCGACGACGGGATCGGCGGCCAGATCCTCGGCGACCGGGGCGTCACATCCGACCAGGCCCGCCAGACGATCGTCAGCCTGCTGACCGGCGACATGGCGCGCGGGGCCGGCGGCGACGACCCGAGCTCATAGTGCCCACGATCGACCGGCTGACGTCAGAGCGCCCGCATGGGGCCAGCATGACCTCAGGCGTTGCGGCCGTGGGCAGCATGGCCTCGGGCCTGGTCGATCGGTCAGGGGCGGCGACCGAACTGGTCGACGGCGCGCAGCGGCGGGACACGGTCGATGACCTTGCTGAACGAGACCACCTCGCTGGCCGCGTTGAGGGCAGCGACCACGATCAGCACCACGGTGCGGGTGGTCGGCGTGCACGCGAGGACCACGCCGGTGCCGAGGACGGCACCGAGCACGTTCGCCCCGGCGTCGCCCAGCATCAGCCGCTCGCGCAGATCCGGCAGTGCCAGCCCGGCCGCGGCTCCCAGTGCCAGGACCGTGCCTGTCAGGATCGGCTCGAACCCGACGCCGATCACCAGCACCAGCCCGGCGAGCAGCGCCACCTTGATCACCCGGCCGGGAGCCCGGTCGAACAGGTTGCCCAGGTTCGCGGCCAGGGCGATCAGCGCGCCGTCGGCCAGGAGCCGACCCAGCGAGTCGTTTGCCGCCGGCGCCGCCGCGACGACGCCGAGCGCCGCACCGCCGAACAGCTTGGCCGCCCCGGTGGTCAGCCGGCCTCGGGTCAGCTCGGCCAGGTGCCCCCGGAATCCGCCGCTCTGGCCGACTCCGCCGAGGTCGTCGAGCAGACCCAGCAGGGCGAACCCCACCGCGACCAGCGACGCCGAGCGCAGGCCAACCAGCAGGTCAGGATCCGGCTCGGTGCCGGCGGCATCGATCAGCGCGACCACCGCGTCGCCGAGGACGACCACCAGTGCCAGGATCACGCCCGCCGCCGTCGGCAGGTCGCGGCCCCGGAAGTTCTGCCGTGTGAACACCTCGGCCGTGAACGCCGGTGTCAGCAGCACCCACAGGGCAGCGGCGGCCACCACGCCCGCCGCGTACGCCGTTACGACCATCAGCTCACGGCCCCTTCGATCGTCCTTCCGACGTCTGTGAGCGCTTCGTCACGCCGTGACGGAGGCCGGAACGGAAGCACTACCGCGGGCCAGTCGACCAGCACCAGCGGGACCGCCAGCGCCCAGGCCCAGTAGTCCAGGCCGAGCACGAACCACGTGGTGATGTGCAGGAACACCACCGCGGCCGCGTACACGGGCTGGAGGCGGCGATAGACGAGGACGAGCGGGAAGGTGATCTCCAACCCCAGGATGAAGGCCGCCGACGCCCGCGCCGCCCACAGGTGCTCGCCCACCCAACGGGCCATCCCCTCCCAGGCGGCCTGGCCGACGCTCGGGCCCCACAGCATCACGTAGCGCATGTTGTCGCCGACCACCCAGTCGATGCCGGAGCGCCGCAGCTTGTGGTAGCCGGCGAAGCCGTACACCAGCGCGATCACCACCGTCGACACCCGGATCGGCCAGCCGTAGACCCGACGCCGGACACGATCACGCCAGCCCGCGGCGGTGACCAGCGGTGCGAGCAGGAACGGCGCCGAGGCCCACACCAGCAACAGGTCGTTGTGCAGCACCTTGCCCCGGCTCCCCCGCAGCCCGGCGAGCACCAGGTAGCAGGCCCAGGCGACGGCGTACGCGACCCGGGGCACCCATTGGTTCAGCCCGATCAGCCCGAGCTGGCCGGGCTTTCCGGCCTGTCCGGGCTGTTCGGTCCGCCCGGTCGCCGAACGGACGAAGGCCACCACGGCGACGACGGCCGCCGCGCCGCCGATCACCTGCAGGGCGACGAACGCGCCGACCGAAGGCATCCGGTCGAGCCAGAACAGGAACGGCACCGGATCAACCAGCGCCGATGGCGTCTCGGCCAGCTGGCGATACGACCCGAGGACGACCCGCAGGCCGATCAACGCCACCAGCCCGACCTGGACGACCACCAGGTGGGCGCCGGTCTCCGGCCCCCACAGGGTGTCGTCCAGCCAGCGTCGCACCCGAGCGGCGGGCCTCACGTCCGGCATGTGTGGAACTCCTCCGGATCGTGGGTGATCACCCAGTCGCCGCCCTCGGCGACCATCTGCTGGTGGTCGCGCACCAGGCGGAGCTCGGTCGTGGCGGGGTGCAGGTCGACGATCGCGGCCAGCAGGGCGTCACACGCCCGCTCGCGGCGAGGCATCGACGCGTCCAGCAGCTCGCTCATCGGCCATTCGGCGTGGCGGTACCCGAGCGGAAGGTCCTCGAGGCTGACCTCGCGGGTCGCGCCGCCGGCGGCGACGGACTCGAGGACCCAGACGGTCTGCGACTCGTCGCGCGACAAGCTGAACAGCTTCCATCCGGTCAGCGGCCATGCCTCGAGGCCCGCCAGCCCGGGGATCACCAACGCCGCGAGGATCAGCCCGACAAACCAACGAGCCGACCGGGGCACGCGATCGGGCGACGCCATCCCGCCGTCGCTGCCCATGGCGCCGGTGGCGCCCGTGGCGCCGGTTGGATCCGTCGCGGCACCACCGACCTCGCGGCCGCCCACCTCGACCGCGTCGCGGTGCACGCGGTCGGGCGGCGCCGCTTCGGTGCTCACGGGGCTGCGACCTCGACTGCGGGGGCCTCGTGGGCATGGGCGTTCGCGCCCGTCACCCGCGGCGGCGGTGACGCTGGTGTCGGGGCGGGCTCCAGCGCCAGATGGGCGAGCGACGCGGCGACGACCAGCAACGCGACGCCACCGACGATCATCCCCGAGTCGTTGGCCAGACTGCCCAGCAGGGCGGCGCTGGCCGCGGCCAGCAGCCCGGCGCGCAACAACGGGATGCGCTCGCGGGTCGCCGCCAGCGGATGGCTCGGGTAGCGCGCCAGGAACACGATGAACGCGACCGCGACGGGGATCGCCGCGATCCAGAACGACGTGGTCGACACCCCGAGATTGGCGACCGCCTTGCGCTCGACGATCGACCACAGCGGACCGACGCCCTCGTCGCTGACCCGCTCGAACAGCCGGCCCAGATGGGCACGCTGCTCGGGCGGGCGGGCCAGGTCCAGCAGGCCGAAGACCGTCACGGCCACCACCGTGGCACTGAGCCCGATCACCACATGGCGCAGCCGTACCCGCCCCTGCCACACCAACAGGGCGAACAGCAGGACGGTGGGCGTGAACGCGAGCACGCCGCCGACGTCCGAGCCCCAGATCGGCACTCCGACGACGACCAGCACAGCCAGCAGCAGGACGATCGCCGCCACCCGCGAGCGCCACGACGCCAGCATCGCGGCAAGGAGGCACGACGCCGCGGCGATCTGGCCGAACGAGTAGTTGCTGATGCCGTACAGCCGTGAGTTCCCGGTCGGCGAGTAGCCGAAGGCGGCGCTGAGGCTCAGGTTCGACCCGGTCATCACGTCGAACGCGAGGACTCCGATCATCAGCACCAGCACCACGACCAGGGCCAGGCCGGGGCGGCCCAGGCGGGCCGCGAACCCGGTCGCGGCCAGCGCCACCACCAGCGCCCCCAGC
Organism: Acidimicrobiales bacterium; assembly: GCA_050744325.1. Lineage (GTDB taxonomy): Bacteria > Actinomycetota > Acidimicrobiia > Acidimicrobiales > VFJN01 > DASXTK01. The sequence continues at coordinate 30,267 of JBOGHK010000202.1, read as the reverse complement.
ACGATGAACGCCCAGTAGAACCCGGCGCCCAGATCCTCGAGAGGGAAGGCCCGGGCCACATAGGACATAGGCAGCACCGCCAGGTCGGTCAGGGCTGCGACCCGCACCAGCCGGCGGTTCTGCTCGGAGCCACCGCGCACGATCACCACCGCCGCCACCGCACACACCACTGCCAGGGCGACCACCAATGCCAACGTGGTCGGGAACAGCAGCCGCTCGCGGAAGCGCGATGCGGCGTTCAGCGAGACCAGCCGGTCGACGCGGCGGTCGAGGCTGTCACCGGAGGCCACGGCCTCACCGGGCCGACCCTCCATCTCGACCGGGCGGTCGACGTCGAGCAGCCGCAGCACGGTCGGAGCCAGGTCGACGAGGGTCATGAACCCCGAGCGTTGGGTCGACGCGGAGCGCATGTAGCCCGGGGCCTCGCCGGGCTCCTGGAGCCCGGCCACGGTGAGGTCGCGGTCGCCGGGCTGGTTGTACGGCGCCGCCAGAACCACGGCGTCACGCTCGGGGTCGACCCGGGCCAGCAGGTCGGCCACCAGGACGTCGGTCGCCGCGAGCGCCTCGGACCACAGTTCGGCGTAACGCGACGCGTCGACCCGGTCGCGGTAGCGCATGGTGCGGGCCAGGTCCGACGCCTCGACCACCACCAGGCCCCCGCCGTTGGCCTCGGCGTCGGCCCAGGCGTCCCCGAACTTCTCGACCACCTGCTCGTGGTTGAGCCGCCTGCCGAAGGGGGCGCCGACGTCGTCGACCAGCAGGTCGGTACCCAGCTCGCCGGCCGGGACCACACCCTCGCCGTCGATGGCCGCCAGCCCCACCTGGCGCTCGAAGGACGGGCCGACGCTGTCGGCGCCGTCGGCGTTGCCGATCGCCGCGGTGGTCAGCCCGGCCTCGGCGAGCGTGTCGGTAAGCAGACCCAGCTCGGCGTCGTAGGGCTGGTCGGCGTTCTCGCCGACCAGCGCAGGCCATGCCAGGGCCACGTACTCGCCGTCGGGCTGCGTACCGGTGCGCCGCTCGAAGATCTCCCCGGCCGGTGACCCCGCCGCCTGGTCGCCGAGCGCCAGCTGCTGGCCGTCGACCAGTCGCTCGGACGTGGCGCGGGCGCCGGCCGAGATCGTCAGGTAGGCGGCGCCCGGCGACGCGATCGCCGAGACCCCTCGGGGCGCCAGATCGGCCAACGCGGCCTCCTCCATCCAGCCCTCGATCGCGGGCAGGTCGTAGTCCCGCACGTCGGTCCACGTCAGGCCGGGGAGCGAGAGCAACAGCACCCGCTCCGGCGGGTCGGTGTCGCCGCTGTCCTGCGCCCCGGCACCGGGTGCACCGAGGGCGACGGCGGCAGACGCCGCCACGCAGGCACCGACCGCGGCTGCCAGCCAGCGCCGCGCCCGATCCCGGCGGGGCGCTCGAGTTCCGGCCTGCGCTCGCCGCCAGCACCGCGACCTGGGGACACCGGTTGGAAGCCCGTTCCGGCGTCCGCTCGCCGCCAGCACCGCGAGGTCCGATCGCCGGTTGGAGGCTCGTTCGAGCACGGTCGCCGAGTTTACGAAGCTCACGGTCGCGCCTTCGTGACGCCGGCTCCCACGCCCATGGCCCGGAGGTTGCGTAGGGCGATGAGCGGCCCGACGACGATCAGCATCGTCGCCGGCACGGCGAACGACGAGTCGTTGGCGATCAACCCGACCACGCCGAGGACCACGAGACCTGCCACCGCGGCGTTGGTCCACTGGTCCCACCGGGGCCCATTGACCCCCATGCGGCCGGTGCCGACGAGGACGACGTACAGCCCGGCCGACAGCAGGATCGCCCCCACGGTGATCCAGCCCGCCAGCTCGGCGCCGCCGAAGCTGGCCTGCCACCGCCGGCTCAGCGAGTCGACGAACGGCCCCCACCGGCCGTCGACCACGCTCTCGGCCAGGCGGGCCAGGTGGGTGTGTTTGTCGGGGGTGCGGGCGGAGTCGATGAACGCGAACCCCAGCACCACGACCACCGCAGCTGCGGCCAGTCCGGCCGCCTCCCTGAGGCCGACCCGGCGTCCGCTGAGCACCAGGGCGGTCACGCCGAACGCCGGCACCATCGACAGCGTGCCGCCCACGTCGGCGCCCAGCATCGGCAGGCCTTCGATCAGGACCACTCCCGCCAGCAGCAGCAGTGCGAGCCGCAGCCCGCGAGCGCCGCCACGACGTGCGACCAGGACTGCCAGCAGGATCGTGGCCGACCCGAACAGGGCGAAGGCGAGGTTGCCCAGGCCCGCGAAGCGTCCCGCCACCCCGACCGAATAACCGAACATCGTGTTGAGCTGCAGCGGTGCGCCCAACAGGACGTCGGCTGCCACCAGGGCGACGATCAGCGCCAGGCTGGCGATCGCCCCCAGACCGGGGCGCCGCCGGTCGAGGCGCGCGGCGACGACGCCCCAGAGTGCGCCCATCAGGGCCACCGCCGCGAGGTAGGCGACCGTGCTGCCGTCCACCGCGTCGATCCGCCCGACGAGGAACGTCGCGGGCACCACGCCCAGCACGGCGAAGGCGATCGGGCTGCGCCACCGCTCGACCGCGCGGGGCAGCCGGACGCGCCGGCTGGTGGCTAGGACCAGCGCGGTGATGACCACGATGATCAGCGTCACCACCAGCGGCATGAGCTGGTCGCGGAACCTGGCGGCGTCGGCGGCGTCGGCCAGACCGTCCACCCGGCCCGTGGCGTCCTCGTCGACCACCTGGAAGGCCTCGCCCTCGATGCCGTCCAAGGCATCCTCGCCCAGCAGTGCGAGCACGGTCGGAGCGACGTCGGCCAGCTGCACGTAGCCGGCGCGGCGGGTGGTCGCCGACTCCAACAGTCCCGCGTCGATACCTGGGGCCTGGACCGCGACGATCCCCAGGGCTGGCGACGATCCCGGGGCGACCGGCGACAGCACGACGACCGCGTCGTGCTCGCGGTCGACCCGCTCGAGCAGGTCGCCGAGCTGGGCGTCGGCGGCGATCAGCGCCTGGCTGCGCAGGGCGCTGCGTTGGGCACCGGTCGCGCGCGGGCCGTAGAACGACGCCCGGACCAGGTCCGACGCCTCGACCAGCACGACGTTCCGATCGTGCCCGTCCTCCTCGTCCCAAGCCCGGTCGAACGCGGCGGTCACCGCGCGCGGGTCGAGACGCCGGCCGAACGGCGCGTCAGGGTCGTCGGTCAGCAGGCCGCGGCCCACGGTGCCGCCGGGCACGATGCCGTCCGAGTCCATCAACGCGGTGGCCGCGGCGCGCACGAATGCGCCGTCGGGCGGCGGCTCGTCGCTGACGAAGCCCTCGGCCGAGTCGGCGTTGGCGATCACGGCCCGTCCCACGCCCGCGTCGTCGAGCGCGTCGCCCAGTGCGCCGACCTCGGCACCAAAGACCGACCCGTCGTTGTCGTCGAGTGCCTCGCCGATCGCCAGGTAGAAGATCCCCTCGGGGACGTCGCCGAGTCGCCGCTCGAGGATCTCCCAGGCGGGGACGCCGCCGTAGCTCTCGTCGGGATCGAGCGCGACGGCCCGGTCGACGTTCGGTGCGACGGAGCGGGTGCCGGCCCCGATCGTGAGGTACGCGTCGGTGATCGCGGCGTCGCGGCGGCCGATCCGGGTGGAGAGGTCGCCGATCGCGGCATCGTCGACGAAGGCCTGCAGGTTCGGGAGGTCGCGGCTGCGGACGTCGTCCCAGCTGACTCCGGGCAGGGATACCAGCAGCACACGGTCCGCCGGCTGCTCGCCGACGTCCTGTGCCGTTCCCCCGCAGCCGGCCGCCCCCAGCAGCACCGTGACCGCCAGCGTCGCCAGGGCGACGCGCCGGGCTCCGGCTCGGCGTCGGCCAGCCGCTGCCCTTCGGGCGTGCCCATCCGGGGTGCGACGGCCCTCGAGCGGGTACGGACGGAAGCCGTGGCCGGGCCTGGGGCTCACGGTGTGTCCTCTTCGGTCGTCGCAGTGCGGGGAGCCAGCGCGGCCGGCACGCCCAGGACGCGGTAGCCGGCGAAGACCACCGTTGCGCCCGCGACACCAACCACGGCGAGCACGACCAGGTCGGCCAGCCGGGTCGGGTCCGAGCCGAGCAGCCACCGGCCCGCAGTCCAGGCGACCAGCCCGACCGCAGCGGCGACCGCGACCATGCGGGCCAGGGCGGTCGACCACAATGCCGCGCCGGTCCGCCGCCTCAGGCCGACTCCGAGCACCACCGCGCCCAGCCCGTAGGCCGTCGAATGGCCGAGGCCCAGCACCGCGACCCGGGCGGCACCGTCGAACGCCACGCGGCTGAGGACCATCACAACCACGCCGACGGTGGCCGACCCGACCGCGACCAGACCCGGCCACCGACTCTCACCCAGCGCGTAGTACCCCCGGGAGAAGAGCAGGAACGCGCTGTACGGGAACAGCCCGATCGCCAGCCCGGCCACTGCGGCGGCCAGCAGCTCGGGGCTGGTCTCGCCGACGCTGATCACCCGCATGCCGGGCAGTGCGAGCGCGGTCATCGCCGCAGTCACCGGCAGCACGAACAGACCCATCCGCTCGAGTCCCCAGCGCAGTGACCGCCCCACCCGCTCCAGCCCGCTGTCCCGGGCCTCGACCACCAGCTCCGGAAGGATCGCCGTGTGGATGGGCTGGGCCAGCACCGCGTAGGGCGCGAGGAAGAACACCCAGCCCGCCTGGTAGGCGATCACCGCTCCCTCGACGCCGGAGGCGGAGATGTTCGCCGCGCCCAACAGCAGCCCGCCCGCGGTGTGCAACGCGACACCCCAGCCGGAGTGGCGCAGCACGCCGAGCACCTGCCGGTCACCGTGCAGGCGCCGCGGCCGCAACCAGAACCCCGATGCCGCGCACGCGGCGAGCAGCAGGCCCACGAACCCGACGACTCCCCCGGTGCCGGCCAGGACCAGCAGCCAGCGCTCGCCGGTCGACAGGTCGAGACCCGGGTCGGCACCCGCGACCAGCCGGAAGATGCCCAGGCAGATGACCATGATCACGGTGTTGCCGATCGGCGCGGCTGCCGTGATCGCGAAGCGCCGCCTGGCGTACAGCACTGCGGCCGCGATCGTTCCCGCGGCGTACAGCAGCACCTGGGGGACGAAGAATCGCAGCAGGAAGGTGATCAGGTCGCGCTGCTGGTCGGCGACCTCGGGGGCGGCACCGGTCGTGAGCGCGCGGGCCAGCAACGGGGCCGCGACGACCCCCACGAGCGCGACCATGCCCAACACGGCGAGGGCCACACCGAGCACGCGGCCCGCGACCTCCTCGGCCCGCGCCGGCTCGCCGCGATCCAGCAGGTCGACGAACGTCGGCACCAGCACCGCCGACAGCGCGCCTGCCGCCAGCAGCTCGAACAGCACGTTGGACAGCGAGTTCGAGGTCTGGAAGGCGTCGCCGAGGTCGGTCGTGCCCAGAACCGCGGCCACCACCAGCACGCGGGCGAACCCCAACAGGCGCGAGACCGCCGTGATCGCACCCATGCGGGTCGCCGAGCGGCCGGTGCTCGGCACCACGTCACGTTCACCGTTCACCCCTGCCGCCTCAGCGGCCGCCGAGGCTGACGTCGACTCGTCGTCGTCCGGCGTCGTCGACGTCGAGGGTGCGCCTCGCCCTCCTCGCTGGTCGGCGGAGGAGGCGCCACCGGTGGGTCGGCGACCCACTACGGCTCCTCCGCCTCGCCGCCGTCGCCCTCCTCGGGAGCTAGGACCGCCGGCATCAACTCGTCAGCACCTGCCCCCAGCCCGTAGTGGCCGATCAGCGGGTCGGTCGGCTCGGCCTGCTGCAACGCCAGGATCGTCGACAGGCGGCCCGAGGTCGTCTCCAGGTCGTCGACGGTCGAGATCCGCTCGGACAGGTCGTCCTGGTCGCGGACCTCGGCAACCAGCGAGTCGATGCCGTCGACGTTGTTGGGGTCGTCCTCGTCGGTCGCCGTCGGTGCCACCACCACCACCGGCGCCGTGTCGTCGGACACCAGGTCGGCGAGCGTTGGCAACAGCACCTGGTCGTTGGGCACCACCGCTCCCGCACCCGTGACCACCACGACCCGCAGGCCCGACGGCGGGAGGACCACCACGTCGCTGTCCGATCCCTCGGGCAGCTCGTAGTCGAGGAACCCTTCATCGTGGAGCGCGGCGATGGTCGACATGTCCTGGTCGACGTCGGCGGCGTGGATGGCCACGAACAGCGCCGAGGCCAGGCGGGCGCTGAGCGTGGTGCGCGACCGGTCGGCGTCGGCATCCTCGGGGAGGCCGAGCGCGTTCGCCAGGTCGCTGACCTCGCCGTCGTCGTCGAGCACCAACCGGTCGGTCAGCCGCCACGCACCGACGTAGTCGGCCCCGGACACCTGCAGCGCCTCGACCACCCGCTCGACCACCTCGCCCTCCAGCCCGTGCGGTGCGACGACCAGTACCGGGTCGTCGGTCAGCGTGTCGCGCAGCACCCGCTCGCCGAGCTGGGCGTCCAGCGCTTCCCCCTCGTCCTCGAACTGGTCGAGCTGGCCTTGGAGCTGGGTGTTGTTGCGCTGCGCAGCGGCGAGGTCGTTGTCGAGGTCGTCGAGCTGGCGGTTGAGCTGCCGCTCGGTGGCGTCGTCGAGGAACGTCGTGCCGAGCACCAGGCCGACGGCGAACGCGAGGAACACCGCGGTCAACGAGACGATGTGGAAGCGGAAGTTGATCATGTGATGGGAGACCTGGCTCTAGGTGGCTACGGCCCCGCCGTGAGGGACAGCCAGAACGCCTTGACTACCAGACGCACCGGCTCGGACAGGACGAACACCAGCGCCAGGGTGAACAACGCCGACCCCAGCAGCATCACCAGGTCCCGCGTGTGCACCGATTGCTGGTACAGCCGGCTCACGCCGCGGGCATCCACCAACGTCGACCCCACCTTCATCCGCACCAGGAACGTCGACGCCATCCCGGCGCGGCCCTTGTCCAGGAACTCGACCATGCTGAAGTGCGTCCCGACCGCGACCATGAGCTCGGCGCCCTGCTCGTAGGCCAGCAGCATCGCGATGTCCTCACTGGTGCCCGGGGCGGCGAACACGGTGTACGGCAGGCCGAGCGTCTCCAGCCTCTCGGCCCCGGGCGCCTGGCCGTTGGCCCGGCCGCTGGTGTAGCCGTGCACCACCAGCTCGGCCCCGCAGCGCAGGGTCCTCTCGGAGACCGAGTCGAAGTCACCGATGATCAGGTCGGGCGTCTCGCCGATGTCGAGCAGTGCGTCGGCGCCGCCGTCCACGCCGATCAGAACCGGACGGACGTCCTTCAGGTACCCCGACTGCCGCAGCAGCGCGAGATCCTGCTTGTAGTCGATGCCGCGGACCACGATCAGCACCTGGCGGCCCTTGAACTGGGTGCGGGTCTGGGGCACCTCCATCGACCCGGTCAGCAGGTCGATCTCCTGGCGCATGTAGACGACCGTGTTGTTGGCGAAGCGCTCGAGCTCGGGGCCGATGTTCTGGCGGGCGGCCTCGATGGCGGCGTCGACCCGGTCGAGGTCCTGGCGGATGCCAGTGGCCACGACCTCGCCGTCGACCAGGATGCGCTCGCCGTCGACGGCGACCACCTCGCCCTCGGTGACCGACTCCATCACCTCGCCGCCGACGTCGTCGATCAGCGTGATGCCCGCCTGGCACAGCAGCAGGGGCCCCAGGTTCGGGTAGCGGCCGGTGGTGGACGGCGCGGCGTTGATCACCGCGGCCGGCGCGGCGTCCACGAGGGTCTCGGCGGCGATGCGATCGATGTCGGCGTGGTGGATCACCGCGATGTCGCCGGGTTGCAGCCGCTTCACCAGGCGCTTGGTCTTGCGATCGACCCGGGCGACGCCCTTGAGCGGATCGTGCACCGCACCGTGGCCGTTGCCGTTGCGGCCGTTGCGCAGGACGCGGCCGTTGCGCTGCCCGGGGGGACCGAGACGGTGACTCCACGGTGGGAACCTCATGGCTCCTCGCCCCTGTGGTTGCATGCGGTGACCAGCAGCTCCTCCGCGTGGCGGCGGGCGGTGTCGCTGTCCGGCTGACCGGACAGCATCCGCGACAGCTCGACGATCCGGCCGTCGTGGCTCAGCACCGCGACCTCGGACACCGTCGACTCGTCGTCGCTGTGCTTGGCCACCTGGATGTGGGCATCGGCGTAGGCGGCGACCTGCGGCAGGTGGGTCACCACCAACACCTGATGGTCGCCCGCCAGCCTGGCCAGCGAGTGGCCGACCGCCGCGGCGGCCCCGCCACCGATGCCCGCGTCGACCTCGTCGAAGACCAGCGTGGGTGGACCGGCGGTGAGCACGAGCCTCAACGCGAGCATGGCCCGGGCCAACTCGCCACCCGAGGCCACCTTGGCCAGCGGCAGGGGCTCGGTCCCAGGGTTCGCAGCCAGCAGGAACACGACGTCGTCGCCGGGGTCGGGGCCTTCCACCCTGACGTCCAGCCTGGCCTTGGGCATCGCCAGGTCGCGCAGGTGCTCCTCGACGGCCGCGGCCAGATCCGGGGCGGCGACGCGGCGGGCCTCGGCGACCACCTTGGCGGCCTCGGCTTCGGCCAGACGGGCGTCGGCCAGCGCCTGATCGAGGCTCGCGGCGCGCCGGTCGTGATCCTCGAGCTCGGCCAGGCGGGACTGGAGCCTGTCGGCCTCGGCGATGACCTCGGCCAGCGTGTCGCCGTACTTGCGGCGGAGGTCGGACAGGAGCTGACGCCGCTCGCGAACCGCGGCGAGGCGGGCAGGGTCCTCGTCGATGGCCTCGGCCGTCGCCCGGACCTCGGTGGCCACGTCGGCCAGCTCGGCCCCCAGGTTGCGCAGCCGTTCCTCGTGGGAGGCGAACGGGGCCCGTCCGGTCAGCGCGGCGATCGCCGCCCCCAGCGGGTCGGTCGCCCCGCCCTCCTCGGTGAGCGCGGCGACGGCAGCGGCGGCGAGCTCGCGGTGGGCGGCGGCGTCGGCGAGCAGGTCCTCCTCCGCGGCCAGGCGTGCGTCTTCGTCGGCATCGGTCAGCCCGGCCGCGGCCAGCTCGTCAACCTGGTAGCGGAGCAGGTCGATCTCGCGGGTGCGGGCCCGCTCGTCGCCGCCCAGGGTGACGAGCTCGTCGGCGATCTCCTTGACCTGGCGGCGGCACCCCTGCAGCGGTTGGAGGTCGACCTCGCCGAACCGGTCGAGCGCCGCGCGCTGCGCCGCCCCGCTGAGCAACGACTGGTGGGTGTGCTGGCCGTGCAGGTCGACGAGCCTGGCGCCGATCTCGGCCAGTGTCGTCACCGTGGCCAGCCGGCCGTCGACGTAGGCGCGGCTGCGTCCGTTGCGCGGGATCGCCCGGGCCAGCACCACCTCGCCGTCGTCGTCCTCGAAGCGGCCCTCGACCCAGGCCTCCGTGGCCCCCGTCCGCACCAGGACCGCGTCGGCGCGCCCGCCGACCAGCAGCTCGATGGCGTCGACCACCATCGTCTTGCCGGCGCCGGTCTCACCGGTGAGCGCGCTCATCCCTCTCGACACCAGCAGTCGCAGGTCGGCGATGACACCCAAGTCGCGTACTGCCAGCTCCAACAGCAAGTCGCCCCTAACCCTTTCGCCCTGTCCGCATCATCGGTCGTTCAACCCGAACTTGGTCTTCAGAATTCGCAGAAAGTCGCGGTGTCCGAACATAACCAGCCTGGCCGCGGCAGGTGCCGCGGTACAGGCGATGGCGTCGCCCTCGTTGAGCGTCGCCAAGGTGCGCCCGTCGACCGAGAGCGTCGCAGCTCGGTTGCCCAGCACCTCGATGCGCAGAACCGCCGACGGGTCGAAGACCAGCGTACGGTCGAACAGCATGTGGGGCGAGACCGGCGTGAGCAACAGGCACCGGTGGGTGGGCGCGACGATCGGCCCGCGGGCCGACAGCGAGTAGGCCGTCGAACCGGTGGGCGTCGCCACGATCAAGCCGTCGGCTGCGTACGGGGTGAACGGCTCGCCGTCGACGCTGACCCCCAGGCGGACGGTGTGGCCCATCGGCGCCTTCTCGAGCACCGCCTCGTTGAGCGCCAGATGCCAGCGCTCCATCTCGGGCGAGCCGCTGCGGCTGTCGGCCTGGACCTGGAGCAGCATCCGCTCGTCGACGTCGTAGGACCCGGCCAGGAAGCGCTTGAGGGCCATGCGCACGCCCTGGGGCTCGACCTCGGTCAGGTAGCCGAGCTGGCCGACGTTGACCCCGATGACCGGGATGCCATCGGCAGCCACCAGGTCGACCGAGCGCAGCATGGTGCCGTCGCCACCCAGGCTGACGACCACGTCGAGCCCCCGGGCGAACAGTGCCTCGGGACACCCGAGCTCGGACAGGCCGACGTAGCCCGCGTCCTTCACCGGCAGCCGCACCTCGTGGCCGCGGTCGGTCAGCCAGCCGGCTGCGTCGCGGGCCAGCTCGGCGGCGAGGTCGCGCTCGGGGTGGACGATCATCCCGACGGCAGCCATCAGCCGGCCGACCCCCCGCTGAGGGCCTCGGCCTGGGCGACCAGCCGGTCCAGCGCCAGTGGGGTCGAGGCGAGGCTCGGGCTCGTCTCGGTGATCTCGGGGGTCGTGGGGGTCCTCCCGGTGGACGTCGCGGTCGTCGGCGCCACGGCGTGCAGCAGGAACTCCACGTTCCCGTCGGCCCCGGGGAGCGGCGACACCATCCCGTCCATGATGGCGGCTCCCCGGGCGCGAAGCGCGGCACTTACGTCGTCGAGCACCCGGCGCCAGACCTGCGGGTCGCGGATCACCCCCCGCCCCCGGTCCGCATCGGCGCGGCCGGCCTCGAACTGGGGTTTGACCAGCAGGATCAGGTGCGCCCCCGGCCTGGCCAGGGCCAGCAGGTTGGGCATCACCAGGCGCAGCGAGATGAAGGAAAGATCGGCGACCACGACGTCGAACGGCTCGCCCAGGCCGCCCGCGCCGAGGTCGCGCAGGTTGGTCCGTTCGCGGGCCTCCACCCGTTCGTCGGCCCGGATCCGCTCGTGGAGCTGGCCGTAGCCCACGTCCACGGCGGTGACGGTCCGGGCGCCGTGCTGCAGCAGGCAGTCCGTGAAGCCTCCGGTCGAGGCGCCAACGTCCAGCGCCCGGGTACCCGCGACCGGGACGGCGAACCGCTCCAGTGCGCCCTGGAGCTTCTCGCCGCCGCGGCTGACGAAGCGCGGCCCCTGGCCCGCGAGCCGGACCGGTTCGTCGGCCCGCACCAGCCGAGCGGGCTTCAATGCCGGTCCCCCGCCGACGGTCACCCGACCGGCGGCGATCAGCTCCTGAGCCTGGTGGCGCGAGGGGGCGAGGCCGCGGCGGACGAGCTCGGCGTCGAGGCGACGGCGGATGGAGGGCGTGAGGCCGAGGCTAGCTGCGCGGTGCTGGCTCGTGACTCAACCTTCGTCAGTGGTGGAGGACTCTCGTGACGAGTGTCGCCAGGTCTTCGGCCACCAGGTCGGGGGATGGGCTTACTGGCAGATCGTCCTGGCTGGTCACGCCGGTCAGGACCAGGGCGAAGCGGAAGCCGAGGGTGGTCGCGAACTCTCCGTCGGTCGATGGACGGTCGCCGACCATGATCCCGGCTTCGCCCCCGTCCGCTCGGCTCAGGATCAGCTCGGCCATCGGTCGGTGCGGCTTGCCCGCGACCACCGGCGTCACGCCCGTCGCACGTTCGACGCTGGCGACGATGGCGCCGCCGCCCGGGATCGGTCCTTCCGGAGTCGGATAGGTCGGGTCGTCGTTGCTGGCGATGAAACGGGCACCGGCCCTGACCGCCCGGTACGACGCGGTCAGCCGCTCGTAGTCGAAGTACGGATCGAAGCCCACGGCCACCGCGTCGACCGCGTCGACCAGCGTGGCGCCGGCCCGTGCCGCGATCGTGGCGTCGACCACCTCGGCGCCGCGGGCCTCCATGGCCTCGACCATGCCCGGGCCACCGCACACCAGCACCCGCTCCCCCGCTGCCACCAACGCCGCGGCGGCTGTCGCCGACGTGACGACGTCGCCACGGGCAGGGATCCCGAGGCGCGCCAGCTTGGCTTCCTGCTCGCCGACGACCGGCGACGAATTGTTGGTGGCGAACACGACCTGGTGACCGCCCGCCCGCAGCTCGGCCACGGCGTCGGCCGCGCCCTCCAGCGCCCGTTCGCCGAGCCACACCACCCCGTCGAGATCCAACACCCACATCACGGCCTGGAATCTAGAGGTCGGCGGTTCTGTCAGGATGAAGCCGTGGCCAGATTCGAGCCGTTCCCCGCGATCCGCTACGACCTCGGGCGAGTCGACATCGCCCGCGTCCTCGCACCCCCCTACGACGTCATCGACGACGACCTGCGGGCCGAGCTGGCAGGCCGCAGCTCGTACAACGCGGTCCGCATCGACCTGCCGGTCGACGAGGGCGGCGAGAACCGCTACGACGTCGCCCGGGGTCTGCTGCGCGGCTGGGAGGCCGACGGCGTGTTGGTCACCGACCCGCGGCCGACGCTCACCGTGTACCGGATGACCTACACCGACGACGCCGGGCAGCCGCGCCACACCACCGGCGTGATCGGTGCCCTCGAGCTGTCGCCGCCCGGCACCGACATCCTCCCCCACGAGCACACCACGCCCAAGGCACGCAGCGACCGGCTGGACCTGTTGCGCCACTGCCGCGCCAACACCTCGGCGATCTGGGGGTTGTCGCTCGCGAAGGGCCTCACCGACCTTCTGCCAACCACCGATCCCCCCACGATCGACGTCACCGACGATGCCGGCGTGCAGCACACCGTGTGGGTAGTGGACGATCCTGAGGTGCTGGCCGCGGTCTCGACGGCGGTCGCCGGGCAGCCGGTGGTCGTCGCCGACGGCCACCACCGCTACGAGACGTCGTTGGCGTACCGGTCCGAGCGCACCGAGGCCAACGGCGGCCCGGGTCTGGCCATCTCGACGCTCGCCTACCTGGTCGAGCTGGTCGAGGACGAGCTCACGGTCCGGGCGATCCACCGGCTGCTGTCGGGCTTCCCGCACGGCTTCGACCTGGTCGGCGCCCTCGACCCGTGGTTCGAGGCGGTCGGCCCGCCACCTGACGGTGTTCCGATCACGACGGCCATGGTCGAGGCCGGGGCACTGTGCGTCGTGCTCCCCGGCGGCGAGCTGTTGCTGCGCCCGCGGCCCGATGCCCTGGCCGACGCCGGCGATCTCGACTCGGCGCGGCTCGACGTGGCGCTGGCCGGTCTCGCGCCGCACCAGCTGCAGTTCCAGCACGGGCCCGACAACGTGCGCCGAGCGGTGAGCGCCGGCGACGCGCAGGCCGGGGTGCTGCTCCGTCCGGCGACCGTGTCCCAGATCGAGGCAACCGCGCACGGCGGCGAGCGCATGCCGCCCAAGACCACCTTCTTCCATCCCAAGCTCAAGACCGGCCTGGTGTTCCGCAGCCTGGGCTGACGGCCGGGAGGGTCGGTCACGATGACGCATCCGATCGAAGCGGTCCTGTTCGACTTCACCGGGGTGCTGACGACGTCGCCGTGGGCGTCGCTGTCGGCGTCCGCCAACGGCGACCTCGCCCTGCTGGTCGGCCGCTACGACCAGGACACCGACCATCCGTGGCACCGCATGGAGCGGGGCGAGATCACGATCGAGCACTGGCTGGTCGCGGCGCAGGCACTCGCCGACGAGGCGGGAGTGACGCTCGACCTGTCGCCCCTCGATGGCCTGGCCGACTCGCTGACCGTCCACGACGACGTGGTCGACCACATCCGGGGCCTACGGGCCGACGGCTTCCGCACCGCGCTGGTGACCAACAACGTGCGCGAGGGTGCGTCCCGCTGGCGGGCCATGCTGCCGGTCGACGAGCTGTTCGACGTGGTGGTCGACAGCTCAGAGGTCGGCATGCGCAAACCCAACCCGCTGATCTTCGAGCACACGCTGGGCCTCCTCGGCGGGCTCGCCCCCGACCGGGCGGTGTTCCTCGACGACGTCGCCAGCAACGTCGTCGCCGCCCGCCAGGCTGGATTGCATGGCATCGTGGTCCCCGACCCGCCGGCTGCCGCCCTCGTGGAGCTCGACCAGCTGCTCGGCCGCTGATCCGTTCCGACCGCGCTCGCGGCGAGGGTCCCGGGCCCGGCGCGGGCAGAAGGTCGGAGGGTGCCCGAGCCTCGGCGCGGGGCGGCGCGGTGCGTCGCGTGCGGCCGGTACGGTTCCGGCATGGATCGCGACGAGGCGCTCGACTTCATCCGCCGGCACCACCGAGGCGTGCTGGCCACCACCAGGGCCGACGGAACCCCGCAGATGTCGCCGGTGACCGCCGGCGTGGACGACGAAGGCCGGGTCGAGATCTCGTCGCGGGAGACCGCCTACAAGGTGCGCCACCTCCGGGCCATGCCGTACGCGTCGTACTGCGCCTTCACCGACGGGTTCTTCGGCGACTGGGCGCAGGTGGAGGGGCCCGTCGAGATCGTGTCGCTGCCCGACGCGATGGAGCCGCTGGTCGAGTACTACCGCCGCATCTCGGGCGAGCATCCGGACTGGGACGAGTACCGCCGCGTCATGGACCAGGACCGCCGCGTCCTCCTCCGCCTGAGCGTCGAGCGCGCCGGCCCGAGCGCCTCTGGCTGACCGTTCCGGCTTTCGCCCGGCGCGGACACCGCGACGAGCGAACGCCGGAACGAGAACTACTCCGTCAGCTCCTGGATCTTGGTCTGGAACGCCTGCTGCTCGGGCGTCGCGGCGCCCGCGCCGGCCTGCATGGTCATGAGCTTGGTCATGTCGCCTTCGACTCGGATCTGACCGCTCATGAACGCCTGCATCCCCGCCTGCTGGTTGCCCTCGACGAAGACCGCCTTCGCGACGTCGTAGGGGACGGTCAGCTTGGTCGGCGCACCGTCGACCAACCCCCGCTCGAACTGACCACCGGAGATGTGCACCTCGGCCTCGCCGTTCGGCGTACCGGTGACGACGATGTTGAGGGTCAGGTCCTTCATCGTCGGCGACGGCTCGGGGGCCTCGTCGCGCAGGGCTTCGACGGCTTCGAACCACTCCTCGGACAGAAAGGTATGGGCCACGTTGTCTCCTCTCGTGGGCAACCGCTGGTTGCCACTGCCTGAACGTTTCGACGGGATCGCTACCGATTCCGCCTCGAAGCCGCCAGCGAACGAGGCCGGGTCGGCATCGACAGCCCCGGAAACTACGACGCCAGAACGCTCCGTGTCGTACCGGCCGTAACCAACGGCGGGTTCGGCGTCACTCCGCCTGCTGCATCAGGGGCCGAGGTCCCAGAGGAGGCGGTAGTAGCGGGTGCGCTCGGGGTCCGGATCGATCCCGTACGCGGCGAGCAGACGATCGTCCCAGCCGGCGCCGTAGTTCCACTCCAGACTCCAGGTGGCGATCGCGAGGTCGGCCCATCGGTCGGCGACGCCGAGCGCACCAAGGTCCACATGGCCGGACCAGTGTCCGTCGTCGGCGATCAGGGTGTTCGGTTCACAGGTGTCGCCGTGGCAGACGGCCACCCGGTCTCGCCACGTAGGGGTGTCGTCACCAGCCACGATCCGGTCTCGTCAGCACCGATGTCGAGCACCCGTGGCACAGGGGTGTACGCAGCCGCCCAGGTCATGCGCCACGCTTCTGCGTCGAGGTCGAGCCCGCTGCCGAGCGGCGCCCACTTCACGAAGCAGCGCTCGCTCACCGCGCCACCGGCCCCGACCTCGAAGGTCAGCCCGCCCAACTCGTTCTGCCACACCGTGCGTACGGGCCGCCCAGCCGCGAGCGCGTCGACGGCAGGGGGCGCGGTCAGGTCACCACCACATGGCGGTCCGGCAACCATCACGACTCCTGGTGTCGTTCAAGCCAGGCACGAACGGTCGCCGTCGACCACACGGCAACGCCGATGCCGAAGAAATCGCGATCTTCCGTCCAGATCGCAGCATCGAGTGCCAAGGCGAGGGCCACAGACGGCCAGTCGGCCGGATCCTGCGGGCTCCGCCACCGAGCCTCCTCCTCCAGGGGCGAGTACGCGACCTCGGGAACGATCGCCACGGCTTCGCGGACCGCACCGGGGCAGGCTTCGACGAGGTCCTTGACCATGGGTGCCGCGAGTCCATGGCGTTCGCCGAACAGCTGGGCTCGTCGTGGCACCTCTTGTTGAACCTCACCCCATGTGCACTCCGCAAGGAACAGTTCGAGCCGTGGATCTGCTATGCGTCTCCGTCCCTCCACCCGAAGCAACTCGGCCACGAGGACACTCGTGTCGACAACGAGCTGCATCAGCGGTGGGAGCGACGCTGACGTCGAGGAGCCAGCTCTTTCACGAGGTCGTCCTCGCTCAGGCCGGTCTCGGCGAGGACCGCCCCTACGGTGTCACCGAGCCGCCGCAGGGCATCCTGTCCTGCCTTACGATCCTTCGCCTCGATGGGCACGTAGAACCCGACAGGCTTTCCCCGTTTTTCGATCACCAGAGTCTCGCCGCCACTCAGGTAGGCGGTGGCATGGTCCTTGAACTCACGAATCCCGATCCTACGCATACATCGCTCCTTTGTGGCTACAAGTGTAGCCACCGGGGTCCCGGTAGCGTCAGCGGAATGGACACCGAGGTGCGTGACGCCAACGAGCGCCGCCGCTACGAGATCTTCGCCGACGGCAAGCTCGCCGGCTTCGCCGAGTACCAGGACATCGACGACACCCGCGTGTTCACCCACACCGAGATCGACGAGGCGTACGAGGGCCGTGGGCTCGGCGGCATCCTCGTCCGGGCGGCGCTGGACGACGCCGACACCACCGCACGCTCGATCGTCGCGCTGTGCCCGTTCGTGCGTCACACGGTCGACGAGCACCCCGAGTACCAACCTCTGGTCGACCAGAAGCTCGACGCCCGCCTCCGGCGTCGGAGTACGTGATCGACGGCGCATTCACCTCCCGGTAGCCGCTTGGCTTCAGAGCTCTCCCGACCCCGCCCTGCGACCCTTGGCGGTGCGATGTGATCGACGGCGCACCGCCATTTCAACAATGTGTTGAAAGAGGCGTACCGTCGTGGGCCGTGACGGTGCTCATCCCTACCCGGCTCGACGACGCCCTGCAGGCGCTCGCCGACGATCCGGCCTTGACCGTCCTGGCCGGGGGCACCGATCTGATGGTCGAGATCAACGCGGGCCGACGGCGGCCGGTCCGCGTGTTGAGCCTGCGCCGACTCGACGAGCTACGCAGGTGGTGGCGCGACGGGCCCGACGTCGTGATCGGCGCGGGCACCACCTACGCCACCCTGCTCACACCACCGCTCGCCGAGTTGGCGCCGGCTCTGGCCCAGGCGGCCCGCACGGTCGGCAGCCCCCAGATCCGCAACACCGGCACGATCGGCGGCAACCTCGGCACCGCGTCACCGGCAGGCGACACGCTGCCCGTCCTCGCGGCGCTCGACGCCCGCGTCGAGCTCGCCACGGCGTCCGGCCGGCGCACGCTGGCGCTCGACCACTTCGTCACCGGCCCCAAGCGCACCACGCTGGCGCCCGACGAGCTGGTCACCGGCATCCGGATCCCGGTGGCGACCGGGCCGCAGGAGTTCCTCAAGATCGGTGTCCGCAACGCGATGGTGATCGCCGTCGCCAGCTGCGCGCTGGTGGTCTGCCCGACGCGGCAGCGGGTGGCGTGTGCGCTGGGCTCGGTCGGCCCGACGCCGGTGCGTGACCGCCGAGCGGAGGGTTGGCTGGCCAAGGAGGTCGACTGGTCGGCCATGCGCGTACGCACCCAGTCGGTGGCCGAGCGGTTCGGCCAGCGGATGGCCCGTGCTGCCCTGCCGATCGACGACCACCGGTCCACCGCCGCGTATCGCCGTGATGCCACCCGCATCCTGGCCCGCCGCGCCGTCGAACGGGTCTTCTCGTGACCGCCTACGAGCTCGTGATCAACGGCGAGCGCCGCATGGTCGACGACGCCCTACCGACGGAGAGCCTGCTGTACGTCCTGCGTGAGCGGCTCGGACTCCCGGGCTCGAAGAACGCGTGCGAGCAGGGCGAGTGCGGCTCGTGCTCGGTGCTGGTCGACGGCACGCTGGTCTGCGCGTGCCTCGAGCTGGGCGCCAGTGCCGCCGGCTGCACGGTGACCACCGTCGAGGGCCTGACCGGTCCCGACCAGCCGGGCGAGACACTGCTCACCGACGTGCAGCAGATGCTCCTCGAAGCCGGCGGGGTGCAATGCGGGTTCTGCACCCCGGGATTCGTGGTCGCGATCCACGACCTGCTGGCACGCCAGCCCGATCCTGGCCCGTTGGAGGTGCGCGAGGCCCTCGCCGGCAACCTGTGCCGCTGCACTGGCTACGGACGGATCGTGGCCGCTGTCGAAACCGTGGTGGCCCTCCGTCGCTCTGTGACCGCGGCGCCGCGGGACGGCGCTACGTCGTGGTTCAGGAGCGATCCCGGCGAGGCGGTGCCGGCCCCGTGACCGACGTCGTCGACCGTCCACGCATCCACGACCGGCAGGACGGCGCGGCAGGCGGGGTCGGGCAGAGCCCGGTCCGTCCCGACGGCCCCCCGAAGGTGCAGGGGCGCTTCGCGTTCGCGTCCGACCTCCACCTCGAAGGGATGTTGTGGGGCACCACCCTGCGGTCGCCGCACCCGCACGCCCGGATCCGCTCGCTGGACGTCGCACCGGCCCTGACCATGCCCGGCGTCGTCTGCGTGCTGACCGCCGAGGACGTGCCCGGCAGCCCGACCTATGGCCTGATCAGCGCCGATCAGCCGGTACTCGCGAGCGGCGTGGTCCGCTACGTCGGCGAGGCCGTGGCGATCGTGGCTGCCGACCACCCCGACACCGCCCGCCGGGCCGCGGCGGCCGTCGCCGTCGACTACGAGCCGTTGGCGCTGCTGACCGACCCGGCCGAAGCACTCGACCCGTTGACCCCGGTCATCCACCCCGACGGCAACGTCGTCCGTCGCATCGAGCTGCGTCACGGCGACCCGACCGCGGCCGGCGACGTGGTGGTCGAGGGCACGTACGAGGTCGGGACCCAGGACCAGGCGTTCCTCGGCCCGGAGTCTGGTCTCGCCGTGCCCGACGGCCAGGGCGGCGTCGACCTCTGGATCGCGACCCAGTGGCTGCACCACGACCGTGACCAGGTCGCCGCCTGCGTGGGCCTCCCGACGGACGCAGTGCGCCTGCACCTGGGTGGGGTCGGCGGCGCGTTCGGTGGCCGGGAGGACCTGAGCCTGCAGGTCCACGCGTGCCTCCTCGCGTTGCGCACCGGGCGCCCGGTGAAGATGAGCTATCCCCGCGAGGAGTCGTTCGTCGGCCATGTGCACCGCCATGCGGCGCGCATGCGCTACCGCCACCATGCGACCGCGGACGGACTGCTGGTGAAGGTCGAGGCCGAGATGCTGCTCGACGGCGGCGCCTACGCGTCGTCCTCGGCGGCCGTGATCGCCAACGCCGGCCGCTTCGCCGCCGGGCCGTACCACGTGCCGAACACCGTCATCGACGCGGCCGTGGTCCGTACCAACAACCCGCCGTGCGGGGCGATGCGCGGGTTCGGTGCCGTGCAGGCCTGCTTCGGCCACGAGTCGCAGATGGACCGTCTGGCGACCCGGCTGGGCATCGACCCGGTCGAGCTGCGGCTCCGGAACGCGCTGCGCTCGGGCGACGTGCTGCCGACGGGCCAGAAGATCACGGGGACGGCCCCGGTCGCCGAGTGCATCCGCGCCGCGGCCGCGCATCCTCTCCCCGCCGAGGCGAGCGACGCGTGGCTCGAGCTGCCAGGCGGGATGGGACGGACCGCGGACCCGGGTCGCGTGCGGCGGGGCGTCGGCTTCGCGGTCGGCTACAAGAACCTGCTCTACAGCGAGGGCTCCGATGACGAGTCCGAGGCGCGGGTCCGCCTGGAGGACGGTGTCGCCACCGTCACCTGCGCGGTGGCCGAGGTCGGCCAGGGGTTCGTGACCCTCGCCGAGCAGATCGCCCGCACCACCCTCGGCTGCGAAGCCGTCGTGCTGGTGCCGGCCGACACCGTCAGCGTCGGCTCCGCGGGCTCGTCGTCGGCCTCGCGCCAGACTTGGATGTCGGGCGGCGCCGTGCTCCAGGCCTGTCGCCTGGTCGCCGACCAGGTGCGTCGGGGTTACGCCGCCCGGGCCGGGATGCCGGCCGAGGAGCTGGTGGTGACCGACGACGGCCGCCTCGTCGCCGTGTCGGCGGGCGGCGGCATGGAGGTGGCCGTCTCGATCGCCGAGGCAGCCGGCACCGAGGGGGTCGAGGCGACCGCACGGAACCACCACCGGCCGACATTCCCCCTCGACGATCGAGGCCAGGGTGACGCCGACGTGAGCTTCGTGTTCGCCGCGCACCGCGCCGTGGTCGACGTCGACATCGACCTCGGGCTGGTGCGCGTGGTGCAGATCGCCACCGGCCAGGACGTCGGCCAGGTGCTCAATCCCACGCAGCTCACCGGGCAGATCGAAGGCGGCATCGCCCAGGGCGTGGGCCTCGCCGTGATGGAGGAGCTGGTGGTCGAGGACGGCGTGATCCGCAACCCGAGCTTCACGGACTACCTGATCCCGACCATCGCCGACGCCCCCGACGTGCGAGCAACCTGCATCGAGCAGCCCGAGCCGGGCGCGCCGTTCGGGGCCAAGGGCGTCGGCGAACCGCCGACCATCTCGTCGACTGCGGCCATCGCTGCCGCGATCCGGGCCGCGACCGGGGTAGAGCTGACCCGGGTACCGGTCCGTCCGTGGGACCTGGTCTAGATGCGAGAGGATCGCGGCCGTGGAGATCATCGTGGACCGCCTACTCGCCGACCTGGACGCTCTGGCACAGGTCGGTTCCACCGGCGACGGCGGCAGCTGCCGGCTTGCCCTGACCGACGACGACGCCGGCGGGCGCGAGCTCGTCGTGGGCTGGATGCGTGACCTGGGGCTCGACGTCCGGGTCGACCGCATCGGCAACGTCGTCGCCACACGGCCGGGGACCGAACCGGACGCGGCGCCGGTGATGACCGGCAGCCACATCGACACCGTGCGCACCGGCGGCCGCTACGACGGCACGCTGGGCGTGCTCGCCGGGCTCGAGGTGGTGCGAGCGCTGGACGACGCCGGGCGGCGGACCCGACGGCCGATCTCGGTGGCGTTCTTCACCGACGAGGAAGGCAGCCGGTTCGCGCCGGACATGCTGGGCAGCCTGGTCTACGCCGGTGGCCTCGACCTGGAGGAGGCGCTGGAGACCGTCGGCATCGACGGGGCCGTGCTCGGCGACGAGCTCGAGCGGATCGGCTGGGCGGGCGGGACCGCGGTTCCCGGGGTCGTGCCGCACGCCTACGTCGAGCTGCACATCGAGCAGGGGCCGGTACTCGAGGGGGCCGACGTGGTGATCGGGGCGGTCACCGGCGTCCAGGGCATCTCGTGGCAGGAGCTGACGCTGACCGGCCAGGCCAACCACGCGGGCACCACCCCGATCCGGCTGCGGCGCGACGCGGGCTTCGTCGCCGCACAGGTCGGAGCTTTCGTCCGTCAGCTCGCGGTCGAGCTCGGCGAGCCGATGGTGGGGACCGTCGGGCGGATCCACCACCACCCCGATCTGGTCAACGTCGTGGCCGCTACCGCGACGCTCACCGTCGACCTGCGCCACACCCACGACCGGGTGCTCACCGAAGCCGAGGACCGCCTGCAGGCATACGTCGCCGACGTCGCCGTGCTGGAGCGGGTCGAGGTGGCGTGGCGCCAGCTGGCCCGCTTCGCTCCGGTCGAATTCGACCCCGCGATCGTGGCCCGGGTCGGCGATGCGGCACAGCAGCGGCGGCTGACCTGCATGCGCCTGCCGTCGGGCGCGGGCCACGACGCTCAGATGCTGGCGCGGGTGTGCCCGACGGGAATGGTGTTCGTGCCCAGCCGCAAGGGCATCAGCCACAACCCGGGCGAGTTCACCGAGCCCGACCACCTCTGGGCCGGTGCTTCGGTGCTGCTCGACGTCCTCGTCGACCTGGCCGAGGCCGCGTAGTGCTTACCCGCGCGTTCTTTGACCGTCATCGGTTGGCCAGCAGCCGTTCGCGGTCAAAGAATGCGCCGGCTGACGGCGGACGTCGTCGATGAGCCGGATGGTCACGGTCGCGGCCGCGCAGCTGGGGCCGGTCCAGCGGGACCACACCCGCGCCGACGTCGTCGAGAGGCTCCGCGCCCTGCTGGGCCAGGCGGCCGACTGTGGCGCGCAGCTGGTCGTGTTCCCCGAGCTGGCGCTGACCACGTTCTTCCCCCGCTGGTGGTACGAGGACGGCGACCCCGCCCTGGACGCCTGGTACGAGACCGAGATGCCCGGCGCCGACACCAAGCCGCTGTTCGACGAAGCAGCACGCCGTGGCGTGGGCTTCTGCCTCGGGTTCGCCGAGCGGACACCGGGCGGCGAGCGGTTCAACACGGCGGTCCTGGTGGGGCCGGACGGCGGCGAGGTCGGCCGCTATCGCAAGATCCATCTGCCCGGCCATGCCGACCACGAGCCACAGAGGGCGTTCCAGCACCTGGAGAAGCGCTACTTCCAGCGGGGCGACCTGGGATTCCCGACCTTCGCCGCATTCGGCGGCCGGGTCGGGATGCTGATCTGCAACGACCGCCGCTGGCCCGAGGCCTACCGCCTGTTGGGGCTGCAGGGGGTCGAGCTGATCTGCATCGGATACAACACCCCGGTCCACAACCCACCGGCGCCCGAGCACGACCGCTACGGCGACTTCCACAACCACCTGGTCATGCAGGCTGGTGCCTACCAGAACGGCAGCTTCGTCGTCGGCGTGGCGAAGGCCGGGCGGGAGGAGGGCGTCGACCACATCGGCGGGTCGTGCATCATCCACCCGTCGGGCACGATCGTGGGGCAGTGCACCGGGCTCGGCGACGAGGTGCGCGTCGCGGCCTGCGACCTCGACGACTGCACGTCCTACAAGACCACGGTGTTCGACCTCGCCCGCCACCGTGAGCCCGACGAGTACCGCGCCCTCACCGACCCGTGAGGCCGCACCGTCGGGAGGCGGCGGTCAGCGGGGTGGGCGCGCCCGACCCGCTGCGCAGCCGCCCGGCCAACCAGTGGGTCGAGGGCGACCCGCCGAGGTTCGGCAGAAGCGCACGGATTCCGTCGCTTTCTGCCGAGATCTCGTCAGGGGTGGGGTGGGCGGCCGACGATCGCTTCGAAGCCCGCGGGGTCCGTGACGCCCTCGGTGACCAGCAGGAGGACCGTGGCGTCGGGCGCGAGCAGCAGGTCGTCACCGTGCTCGTCGACCAGCGCCGTCAACCCCGCCAGGGCGGCCGCCCCCGTCTCTCCGACGTCGAGCCCGGCAGCGGCCAACGCCCGGACCGCGTCGCGGCAGCGATCGTCGTCCACCGCCACCAACCCCCGGAATGCCGCCATGACGGAGGGCAGCGCCAACATCGACGCCAGCCCACAGTTGAGCCCGGCCATGATCGAGCGGTGCGGACCGGGGACCTCGACGACCTCGCCGGCCTCCACCGCCGCCGCGACACACGCCGCGGTGGCGGGTTCGACGCCGACGAGCGTCGGCGCCTCCTCGGGTGACCGGCCGGCCCGGAGGCCGAGCGCCGCCGCGGCGCCGAGCGCACCGACCCCCAGTGGCACCAGCACCGCGTCGATCGAGGCGGATCCCGACCCGACGTCTTGTTCCACGGATGTGCCTCGATCTCGACGGTGGTCGACCCCGAGCAACCGCAACTGCTCGGCGAGCTCGGCGAAGATCGTCGAGTAGCCCTCGATCACCCACCCCGGAGCGTCCTCGTAGCCCGGCCACGAGGTGTCCGACACCACCAGGTTCGTCTCGGACGCCAGCGCGGCCGATCGGGCCACGGCGTCGTCGTAGGTGCCGTCCACCACCTCGACCGACGCGCCCTCGCTCGCGATTCCGTCGGTGCGCGCTGGGGCGGTGCCCGTCGGAACCAGGATCGTGGCGTCCAGTCCGAGCAACCGGGCCATCCGGGCGACCGCCCGTCCGTGGTTGCCGTCGGTGGCCGCCACCAGGCGCAGCCGACCCAGCTCGGTGGCGACCACCGCGGCCAGGTCGTCGAGGCTCCCCCACTCCGGCTCCCCGCCCAACCGCTGGCAGACCAGGCGATACGTCGCCCACGAAGCCCCGAGCACCTTGAACGACGGCAGGCCGAGACGCTCGAGCTCGGCCTTGGCCACCACTCGGCCGATGCCACACCCCCGTGCCACTCCGGGAAGGTCGACCACCGGTGTCGGCGCGTAGCCGGGTAGCCGTTCGTGGAACTGGCGTACCTCACGGCCCGGGGCCGCGGCACGCAACGACGACATCCGGGTGTTGAGCAGCAGGCGCGACGGCACCCGGTCTGTCTACTGCACGAGACACGACTTCAACATTCTGTTGAAAGCTGCAAGGCTGAAGGCAGTGGTGCAGTTCACTCTCAACGGAGCCGAGGTCACCGTCGGCGAGCACCCGCACCTCCTCGCGGCTCTGCGCGAGGAGCTCGACGTCACCTCGCCCAAGGACGGATGCTCGCCCTCCGGCCAGTGCGGTTGCTGCACGGTCCTGGTCGACGGAAAAGCCGTGGTGAGCTGCAACCTGGCCCTCGAACGGATCGCCGGTAAGACGGTCACCACGCTGGAGGGCATCGACGGGACGGAGCGCGACCGGTACGCCGCCGCGTTCGCCGCCACCGGTGCCTTGCAGTGCGGCTTCTGCACTCCTGGCATCGTCATGCGCTGCAAGTACCTCGTGGACCGCGACGGCGACGGCCTGACCCGCGACAAGGCCGCCCGTCACCTCGGGGCGCACCTGTGCCGCTGCACCGGCTACCACCCGATCCTCGACGCCGTCGAGCTGCTCGTTGCTGGCAAGGAGGTGCCGGTCGCGCTGCCTGGCGCGATCGGTGACCGCGGCGCCCGCTACCAGGGCCTCGAGCTCGCGGTCGGGCGCAAGCCGTACGTCGACGACATGCGGGTGCCCGGCCTGCTGCACGGGGCCGTGGTCCTGGCCGAGCACGCCCGCGCCGACGTACTGGCGATCGACACGGCGAGTGCAGCCGGCGCGCCCGGTGTCGTGCGGGTCGTCACCGCCGCCGACGTGCCCGGCGAGCTGCGGATCGGGCTGATCCACCGAGACTGGCCGGTGTTCATCCCCGTCGGTGGACGCACGTCCTACACCGGAGACGTCCTCGCCCTCGTCGTCGCCGACAGCCGGGACGCGGCCCGCCAGGCTGCCGAGCTGGTGCAGGTCGACTATCGGCCGCTGCGAGCGATCGTCGACCCGGTCGCCGCTCTCGACGACCCCACGGATGCGGTATGGGGCCTCGACGGCAACCTGCTGTCCCGCAGCGCCTACCAGCGAGACGACGTCGACGCCGCGCTGGCGACGAGCGCCCACGTGGTGCACGAGGTGTTCCAGACCCAGCGCGTCGAGCACGCCTTCCTGGAGCCCGAGTCGACTCTCGCGGTGCCCATGCCCGACGGGCGCCTCGCAGTGTTCTCGGGGGGCCAGGGCGTGTGGGACGACCGCCGCCAGATCGCCGACGTGCTCGGTGTCGACGAGAGTCAGGTGCTGGTCCACCTGGTCGCCAACGGTGGGGCGTTCGGCGGCAAGGAGGACTGTGCCAACCAGGCCCAGACCGCGCTCGCGGCCCAGCTCGTCGGGCAGCCGGTGAAGTGCACGTTCAGCCGCGAGGAGTCCCTGCACGTGCACGCCAAACGCCATCCAGTGCGGATCGAAGCGTGGGCGGGCTGCGACGCCGACGGCCGGCTGACCGCGCTGCGGGCGCGGATGGTCGGCGACTCCGGCCCCTACGCGTCGGTGGGCATGAAGGTGATGGAGCGCGCCGCCGGGCATGCCGGAGGGCCCTACGTGTGGCCGGCGATTGACGTGGAGTCGCTAGCGGTCCGTACGAACAACCCGGTGTGCGGCGCGTTCCGGGGCTTCGGCGCCAACCAGGCCCAGTTCGCCACCGAAGGGCTGCTCGACCGGCTGGCCGAGGCCTGCGGGCTGAACGGCTACGAGATCCGGTCCCGCAACCTGGTCGCTCCCGGGTCGGTGTGGGGTCCTGGCCAGGTCATGGACGACGGCTGCCTCGGCGCCCGCGACTGCCTCGACGCCATCCGTCCCGCGTGGGAGGCCGCCCGAACGGCTGACCATGCGGTCGGCCTGGGCGTCGGCCTGAAGAACTCGGGCCTGGGCAACGGCTTCGTCGAGGTGGCCAAGGCGGTCGTGCGGTTCGCGGGCGACGGCACCGTCGAGGTCCGTCACTGCTGGACCGAGATGGGCCAGGGCGTCGACACGGTCGCGCTGCAGGTCGCCGCCCAGGAGTTGGGCATCGACCCCGACCGGATCCGGGTGCTGGTCGACACGTCGCGCGAGCTGGGCGCCGGCCAGACCACGGGCAGCCGGGGAACGTTGATGGGCGCCGGCACCGTCGCCGAGGCGTGCCGGGCCGCGCTCCGTGACGGCTGCAAGCCCGGCGTCGACTACGAGGGCGAGTACCGGGTCGACTGGACGGACGCGCTGGGCTCGGTCGAACAGCCGACGATCCACTCGACGTTCGGGTACGCGGCCCAGCTGGTCGTGGTCGACCGCGACACCGGCGCCGTCGAACGGGTCGTGGCGGCCCACGACGTCGGCCGCGCCGTGAACCCGCTGCTCTGCGAAGGCCAGGTGCTGGGGGCGGTCCACATGGGTTTGGGCTACGCCCTGTCCGAGGACTACCCCACCGACGACGAGGGCCAGCCCACCGCCACCACGCTGCGCCAGCTCGACATCCTGCGACCCAAGGACATGCCCCCAGTCGAGGTGGTCCTGGTCGAACGGCCGCAGCCACGGGCGCCGTACGGGATCAAGGGCGTCGGTGAGATCGGTCTCGTGCCCACCGCCGGCGCCGTCGCTGCGGCGCTGCACGACCTGGACGGCACCTGGCGCTCGACCCTCCCGCTGAGCCGATGACCCCCACGGACGCCGCTGCCCGCGCCGCGCCTGGCGACCAACCGCTCGGCGCGGGCGAGACCGCGACGACCCCGGGCCTGGTCTGCGCGCACCATCACCTGTACTCGGCGCTGGCGCGCGGGATGCCGGCGCCGCCCACCACGCCCGCCTGCTTCACCGAGATCCTCGAGCAGGTGTGGTGGCGGCTGGACGCCGCATTGGACCTCGGGCTGGTGAGGTGGTCGACGCTGCTCGGTGCCGTCGAGGCGCTCGAAGCCGGGACGACAGCCATCGTCGACCACCACGCCAGCCCGAATGCCATCGAGGGCAGTCTCGACGTGATCGCCACGGCCTGCGCCGAGGTCGGCGTGCGGGTTGTCTGCTGCTACGAGGTCACCGACCGCCACGGCGTGGCTGGCGCCAAGGCCGGGCTGGCCGAGAACGAGCGCTTCCTCGAGGCCGGAGGCCGGGGCATGGTCGGTGCGCACGCCTGCTTCACCCTGTCCGACGCCACCCTGGACGCGGTTGCGGGCCTAGCTGCCGACCTGGGCGTCGGGGTCCACATCCACGTCGGCGAAGACGGCGTCGACACGGCCGCGGCCGAGCGCCTGCGGCCCTACGCCAACGACGACTGGCTGCTCGCCCACTGCATCCACGTCGATCCTCCATTTCCGGGGACCGTCGCTCACAACCCGCGCTCCAATCTGAACAACGCGGTGGGCTACGCCCGCCCGACGCGCTGGGCCGCGGCCGGCAACCGCGTGGTGCTGGGCAGCGACGGGATCGGGGCGGCCATGCTGGACGAAGCCGCGCTGGCCTACGTCTTGCATCGTGCCGACGACGTCACAGCGACCCCCGAGACCGCCTGGTCGTGGCTGACCGCGGGTGCCGAGCTGGTGCCCGAGGTGCTGGGTGACCAGGTGACCTGGCGAGCCGACCGCGTCGACTCCGGGTACCTGGCGTTCACCCCGGGCGTGCGTGCCGAGAGGGTCGTGGTCGACGGCGAGCTCGCCGTCGAGGACGGCCGCTGCACCAAGGTGGACAGCGAACGGATCCGGGCGCGGGCGTGGGAGGAGGCGAGACGACTGTGGGCGCAGCTGTGAGCCCTCCGCAGGTCGCGCTGTACCTGCAGGACGCGCACCCGATCCGCGACGCGATCGGCTATGTCCAGCGGGCCGAGAGGCTGGGCTACAGCGCCGTGTGGCAGGCCGACAGCCGGCTGGTGCGCGAGGCGACCGTGCCGATGGCCGCGTTCGCCGCGACCACCTCCCGGATCGCGGTCGGCTCAGGTGTGGTCGACATCTGGACCCGGAACCCGGCCCGGCTGGCGTCGCTGTTCTCGACGCTCGACGACTTGGCACCGGGGCGGATCCTGGCCGGGCTCGGCGCCTGGTGGGAACCGCTGGCCGGCAAGGTCGGCGTCCGGCGCGAGCGGCCGCTGCAGGCCATGCGCGAGGTGGTCGAGGTGCTGCGGGCGCTGCTGCGCTGCGACAGCCCGGTCAGCTACGACGGCCGGTTCGTCCGGCTCGACGGCGTCGAGCTCGACTACGTCCACCAGGAGCGGCGGGCCAAGCACGTCCCGATCTACGTCGGCGCGACCGGGATGAAGATGATGGATCTGGCCGGCGAGGTCGCGGACGGCGTGGTGCTGAACTACCTGGTGTCCCCCGACTACAACCGGCGGGCGATGGAAGCGCTGCTCGCGGGAGCCCAGCGTGCGGGTCGGGCGGTCGATGACGTCGACCGCCCGCAGCTGGTCGTCTGCTCCCTGGACGACGACCGCGAGGTGGCGCTCGACGCCGCCAGGCTGCTGGTCACCCAGTACCTGGGCCAGCAACCCCACATCATGGCGGCGTCCGGGGTGCCGGCATCGTTGCTCGACCGGATCGGCCGCGAGCTGACGTGGCCGGCGACCCACGACCAGGTGGTGGCGGCGTCCAAGCTGGTGCCCGACGAGGTGGTGCAGATGCTCTGTGCCGCCGGCTCCGCCGACGAGTGTCGCGCCAAGGTGGCCGAGTACGTCGCCGCCGGTTGCACCTGCCCGGTCCTCTACCCTCTCGGCGACGTCGACGCCACCCTCGACGCCTTCGCGCCGGAGCCCGCGGGCTAGCCCAGCTCCCAGACCATGGTCAGAGGGCTGTCCTCCTGCAGCAGCTCGATGGGGTCGTGCTTGTCGATGTGGCCGATCAAGCCGCTGTAGACCCCGTAGCCGCACAACCGCTGCAGGCGGCGGTCCAACCGAGCGGCGACGTCGCGCGGGATGCCGAGCTGCTGGTTCTCCTGCTGGCGGATGTAGCCGGCGCAGTAGTTGCAGGCGAGGCCGACCCGCCGCTCGGCTGTGGTGTTCGCTCCCCCGCCGTGCCACAGGCTGCCGTGCCAGACCAGCACGCTGCCCTTGGCCATCACCGCGGGGATCGACTCGTACGTGCCCCCGAAGTCCGGCGAATCCTGCAGGTGCGTACCCGGCACCAGGCGGGTGGCGCCGTTGCCCTCGGTGAACTCGGTGAGCGCCCACATGGTGTTGCACACGACCGGAGGGTGCGGCTTGGGCAGCGGGATGATCTGGTCGTCGGCGTGGATCGGCTGGGGCGACTCGTCGGGCCCGATGGCGATCGAGGACAGCGACGACAGCAGGCAGCCCGGGTCGAGCACCCGCTCGACCACCGGCAGGACGTTGGCGTGGACGGGCACCCGGGCGAACACGTCGCCGTGCACGAGCAGGTTGTAGACGCGCACCGTCCGGCGGCCTTCGAACGAGTTGTCCGCGGGCACGACCGCAAGGTCGCGCTCGAGCCGGTCGAGGGTGTCGGTGAGCTCGTCGACCAGGTCGGGCTCGATGGCGTCCTCGACGACCGTGTACCCCTGGTCTGCGATGCGATCGACGTGGGTGACGACCTCGTCCTCGGTCAGCGTCCGCATGGCCGACGACCGTAGCGGCGAGGCACCGACCGCCGCATCAACACGGCCGAGCACGACGCTCAGCCGTCAGGTGGCGCGGGGCTCGTCGGGCACGCGCTGGACGATCGGCGCGCCGTCGGGCGGGTCGAACGCGAGGCGCAGGATGTGGTCGGCCACCCAGGCAGGGCTGTTGTAGGCGTCGTCGCGCCTCAGCTCGTGGAAGCGCTCGACCTCGGGGAACCGCTCGGCGGGCGTCGCCCGGATGACGGCCTGCATCTCGGTGTCGACCACGCCGGGCGCCACGGCGTACGCCCGGAGGTCGGCGCTCGCCTCCTCGGCGGCGATCACGCGGGTGGCGTGGTCGACGGCGGCCTTCGCCGCGCAGTAGGCGGCCCAGCCCACGTACGGCCTGGTGGCGGCACCGCTCGAGATGTTGACGAGCACGCCTCCGCCCGGCCGGGTGTGCACGTGGCGGGCGAACGCGGCGCTGCCGAAGAGCACGCCGAGCACGTTGACCTCGATATTGGCCCGCAGCTCGGCGGGATCGGCGTCCCGCAGCGACGCGATGGGGCCCAGCAGCCCGGCGT
>JBOGHK010000201.1:0-43330 GCA_050744325.1 Acidimicrobiales bacterium | reverse complement strand
CGGTTCTACGGCTACCGCACCGCCGGGTCGGAGGGCCTCGCGAGGGAGGCCGCCGCCGAGTCTTTCCTCGAAGTCAGCGGTCTTTCTCGCCGTCAGCGGTCTTTCCCGCCGCCAACCACCGCTTCTGTTGCCGGGCTGCGGTGATCCGGCCCCGCGTGCCATCACTGGTCGCGATTTCACTCGTCGCTACCTAAGGATTAGGCGGCGAGAGCGAAGTTCTGCTCATCGGCAGATATTGGTTGTGCGCCGTTTTGGGAGTCTGCGCAACTCCGGTCGCACGGGTCGACGTCCGATCTCAGCGTCGAAACCGATCAGCCCCTTGTCAATGTGCTGCTCACCGACGACGCGACCACCCGTCGAGTGGTCGCTCCTCCGATGAGCTGCTTCAGGCTAGCGCTGTGCCAGGCTGCGCCCATGGTCGACCCTGCGCCCGACCCCGCCCTGCCTCCCAGTGCGGCGGCGGCTCCGCCGACCAACCACCACGCGTGGGCCGAGCGCGACGCGGCCGTCGTCTGGCACGGCTTCACCCAGATGGCCAGCTACCTCGACAACCAGCCGGTCACGGTCGAGGCGGCCGACGGCCACGAGCTGATCGACGTCGACGGCAACCGCTACCTCGACGCGATCTCGTCGTTATGGGTGAACACCTTGGGGCACCGGGTGCCCGAGCTGGATGCCGCACTGCGCGAGCAGCTCGACCGGGTCGCACACTCCACGCTGCTCGGCAACGGCAACCGGGTGGTCGTCGAGCTCGCCGAGGCTTTGGCGGGTGTCGTCCCCGTCGACCAGCCTCACGTCCTGTTCGCCTCGGACGGTGCGTCCGCGGTCGAGCAGGCCCTCAAGATCGCCTTCCAGTTTTGGGCCAACCTCGGGATCGGGGGGCGTACCCGCTACCTGGCCCTCGGCCACAGCTACCACGGCGACACCGTCGGCTCGATCTCGCTCGGGGCCGGCGGGTTCGGCACCGACCTGTTCGACCCGCTGCGGTTCCCCGTGGTCCGTGCTCCGGGCTACGACGACGCCGAGTGGGCCGACGAGGCGGCGCGCCTGGTCGAGCAGCACGGCGACGAGCTCGCAGCGGTCGTGGTCGAACCCCTGGTCCAGGGCGCCGCGGGCATGTTGGTCGCCCGGCCGGAGGCGTACGCCCCTCTAGTGGCGGCGTGCCGCGACTACGACGTCCTGCTGATCTGCGACGAGGTCGCCACTGGCTTCGGGCGCACGGGCACGCTGTTCGCCAGCGAGCAGTGCGGCCTCCGCCCCGACCTGTTGTGCCTCGGGAAGAGCCTCACCGGCGGATACCTGCCCCTGTCCGCCACGGTGGCCGGCGGCCGGGTGTTCGATGCCTTCCTCGGTCCGGACCTCTCCGAGCGGACCTTCTACCACGGGCACTCCTACAGCGGGAACGCCCTCGGCGCCGCGGTCGCTCTGCGCCACCTGCGGTTGCTGGACGAACGGGACATCATGGCCAACGTCACGGCCCGCTCGGTCACCCTGTGCCGCCTGCTCGACGAACGGATCGCCTCCCTCGACGCCGTCCGTGACGTGCGGCTGCACGGACTGCTCGGCGGTGTCGCGCTCGCGCCACCGGCAGACGGCCTGCGCTGGGGCCGGCGGGTGTGCGCGGCAGCCGTGCGTCGGGGGGTGCTGCTCCGACCGTTGGGCGACGTCGTGATCCTGGTGCCGCCGCTGTCGATCACCGACGCCGAGCTGGAGCGGATCGTCGACGTACTTGCCGCGTCCATCCACGAAATCGCGACGACGGACGGCTGAATACCGCGAGCTCGCTGCATGGCCACTTAAATCTGGGCCGTGGAGACGTGGCATGACCGGGTCGACGGCGAGCTGGAGGCCATCCGGCGCGTCGACCGCTGGCGCCAGCCGGTGGACTTCGACACCGACGGCCCGGTCACCGGGACCGTGGACGGGCGCCCGATGGTGTCGTTCGCCGCCAACGACTACCTGGGGCTCACCTGGCATCCGGCGGTCGTCGCCGCGGCGCGCGAAGCCATCGACTGCTGGGGGGCGGGCAGCGGCGCCTCCCGCCTGGTGGTCGGCTCGCGGCCGATCCACACCGAGCTGGAGGTCGCGCTGGCCCGGTGGAAGGGAACGGACGACGCGGTGCTGTTCCCCACGGGCTTCGCCGCGAACCTCGGAGTGCTCGCAGCGTTCGGTCGGGCCGGCGTGACCGTGCTGTCCGACGAGCTGAACCACGCGTCGATCATCGACGGGTGCCGCCTGGCCAGAGCAGCGGTGCAGGTCTACCGCCACTGCGACCTCGACCACCTGGCGTCGTGCCTGGAGGCGGTCGACGACCCGGCCCTCGTCGTCACCGACACCGTGTTCTCCATGGACGGCGATGCCGTCGACCTCGGCGCGCTGGCCGCCCTGGCTGCGGAGTACGGCGCCCTCCTGGTGCTGGACGAGGCTCACGCGGTGCTCGGCCCCGAGCTCCCCGCCGGTTTGAGTGCCCCGGTGGTCACGAGCACCGCGGTGGGCCGGGACCGTGTTGTCGGGTCCACCGGTCCGACCGGCCCGGTGCCGACCCTGCGGGTCGGCACGCTGTCCAAGACCCTCGGGGCGCTGGGCGGATTCGTCGCCGGGCCGCAGCCATTCGTCGACCTCCTCCGCAACGTGGCCCGGCCGTACATCTTCACGACGGCGCCCACCCCAGCCGACACGGCGGCCGCGCTGGCAGCGTTGAGAGTGGTCACCTCGGCGGAGGGCGAAGCCTTGGTCGGTCGCCTGCGCGCCCACGTCGACCGACTCTGGCCGGGTCATCCGTCGCCGATCGTGCCGGTGGTCATCGGTTCCGAGACCGACGCCAAGCGCGCCGCCGCAGCCTTGGCCGAGCACGGGTTGCTGGTGCCGGCGATCCGGCCGCCGACCGTGCCGCCGGGGACGTCGCGTCTGCGGGTCGCGCTGTCCGCCGCCCACGAGGACCACCAGATCGACGCGCTCCTGGACGGCTTGGCCGAGATCCTCCCCAGCGCCCTCCCCGGCGTCGGGTGAGCGGTGAGCGGCGAGCGATGAGCGGGGACGAGGGGTGACGAGCGGCGAGGGCTTGCGGCCGGACCGGGTGGTGCTGATCACCGGGACCGGCACCGAGGTCGGCAAGACCTGGGTGGGCTGCCGGCTTGCAGTGGCGCTGCGCGACCGCGACCTCACGGTGGCGGCGCGCAAGCCGGTGCTGTCCTACGACCCGGGCGACGACCTCACCGGCAGCGACGCCGCGCTGCTGGCCCGGGCGACCGACGAGACGCCCGAGGCGATCTGCCCACCGCACCGCTGGTATCCCGTGGCGATGGCGCCTCCGATGGCGGCCGACGTGCTCGGCCGGCCGCGGTTCACGATCGGCGAACTGGTCGCCGAGATCGTCTGGCCCCGCCAGGCGAGGGTCGGGCTGGTCGAGGCGGCGGGCGGGGTCCTCTCTCCCCTCGCCGAGGACGGGGACAGCGTCACTCTCGCCGAGCACCTCGACCCGGACCTCGTGGTGCTGGTGGCCGACGCCGGCCTGGGCACGATCAACGCGGTCCGGCTGGCGGTCGGCGTACTGGTCCCGTGGCCGACGACGGTGGTGCTGAACCGCTACGAGCCGCTGAGCGACCTCCACCGCCGCAATCGGACGTGGCTGGTCGACCGCGAGCACCTGGACGTGGTGATCTCGGCCGAGCAGATCCTCCCGGCCCTCCTCGCCTGAGCATCCCTTCCTCGTTCCGGATGGGGTGTCCACCGATGACTCCGGCGGCCCCGGTAGGTCTCAATAGGCATGCTTGCGAACACCAAGGCATTCAGCGGATTCGCCGTCGAGGACCTCGACAAGGCCCAGCAGTTCTACGGCGACACGCTCGGACTGAAGACGTCGGTCGACAACGGCCTGCTCACCCTTCATCTCGCGGATGGCCGCGACACGCTGGTCTATCCCAAGCCGGACTACACGCCGGCCACCTACACGATCCTCAACTTCCCGGTTGATGACATCGACGAGGCGGTCGACGGGCTGGCCGCGCGTGGCGTCGAGTTCGAGCGCTACGAGGGCTTCGGCCAGGACGACAAGGGCATCGCTCGCGACGAGGGCCCCCCGATCGCGTGGTTCAGGGATCCGGCCGGCAATATCCTGTCGGTGCTGCAGATCTGATCTGACGCCGGCTCAGAGTCGCGTTCCGGCGTTCGTGTGTCGCGGTGATCGCGACGTTCGAACGCCGGGAGGCGGCCCCATCCGGCGTTCGTGTGTCGCGGTACTCGCGACAGTGGACGCCGGTAGGTGCCCTACTGGGGGCGGCCCGCGTGGGCGATCGCACGCGCGGCGTCGCGTTCGGCGTCACGCCGCGCGATGGCCTGGCGCTTGTCGTAGGTGCGACGGCCCTTCGCGAGCGCGAGGTCGACCTTGGCCCGGCCGTCCTTGAAGTAAATCGACAGGGGGACCAACGCCAGCCGCTGCTCGTCGACCTTGGCCCGCAGCCGCTCGATCTCGTCGCGGTGCAACAGCAGCTTGCGGGGTCGCTCGGGGTCGTGTCCCGTGTGATCCTGGGCGTGGCTGTACGGCGCTATGTGCAGCGAGAGCAGCCAGGCCTCGTGGCCGTCGATGCGGGCGTAAGCGTCACGGATCTGCACCTGGCTCAGGCGCAGCGACTTCACCTCGCTGCCACGCAGCACCAGCCCGGCCTCGACGGTCTCGAGCACCTCGTAGTTCCGGCGCGCCTGCCGGTTGGTCGCGATCAGCTTGGTGCCAGAGGGACGAGCCATAGGGAACTACGCAGGCTACCGGCGGCGCCGGCCCATGGCGGACGCTGGCGGGCGAGGTGTGGGGAGCCCATCCACGGCCCCGAGTGGCCGGCCCCACCGGTGGCCAGTGGCCACAGCCGGCGGCAGGCCGCCGCCGTGGCGCCCGGTAGTCTGCGGCGCCGTGCCGTCGTCGTCGACCCCTGCGTTGAGCCTGACCCGCCAGGTGTGGGCCCAGATGATCGGCCACGCCTACGACGGGCTTCCCGACGAGGCGTGCGGGCTGCTCGGCGGTGACCCGGAGTCGGGCAAGGTCCGGGTCTTCTACCCGTGCCGGAACGCGGCGGCGTCGAGCCGCGTCTACACCGTCGACCCCCACGACCACCTGGTGGCCGACCGCGACGCCGAGCGGCAGGGCATCGAGTTGATCGGTGTGATGCACAGCCACACGCACACCGAGGCCTATCCGTCGCCGACCGACGTCAACCAGGCACCCGACCCGACGTGGCACTACGTCATCGTGTCGCTCAGAGCCGAAGCCCCGGTGCTGCGGTCCTACCGGATCGTCGACGGCACGGTCGTCGAAGAGCCGGTGGGCCTGTCCGACCGCTAGTGCCGTGACCACTAGGCAGGCTAGAATCCCGATGGATTCAGTCAGGTTTCGCAGGCGCGCTCTGAAGGTCTCATGACGATTCACGCTTCGATCCTCGACCTCATCGGCAACACCCCGATGGTCGACATCAGCTCGATCAGTCCCAACGCCGACGTCCGCATCGTCGCCAAGCTCGAGGGGCAGAATCCCGGCGGGTCGGTCAAGGACCGCATCGCGTGGGCCATGGTCCAGACCGCCGAAGCCGACGGCACGCTGCAGCCGGGTCGCACGATCATCGAGCCGTCGTCGGGCAACACCGGCATCGCCCTGGCGATGATCGCCCGCATGCGGGGCTATTCCATCAAGATCGTGATGCCCGAGAACGTGTCGATCGAGCGGCGCCAGGCGCTCGAGGTGTGGGGGGCCGAGATCATCATCAGCCCGGGCGAGGAGGGCTCCAACGGTGCGGTGCGGCGGGCCGAGAGCCACGCCGACGAGCATCCCGAGTGGGTGCTGCTCTACCAGTACGGCAACGAGGCCAACCCGCGGGCGCACTACGAAGGCACCGGGCCCGAGATCTGGCGCGACTGCCCCGAGGTCACGCACCTCGTGGCTGGCCTGGGCACCAGCGGCACGCTGATGGGGATCGGCCGGTTCCTCAAGGAGAAGAACCCGCAGGTGCAGGTCGTCGCCATCGAGCCGCCGCTCGGCGAGCGGGTCGAGGGGCTGCGCAACCTCGACGAGGGGTACATCCCGCCGATCTACGAGAAGTGGGGCGGGCCCGACCTGCTCGACCGCAAGCGCATCGTGCGGCCCCGCGAGTCCATCGAGTGGACTCGCCGGCTGGGCGAGGTCGGCATCTTCTCGGGCATCTCGGGCGGTGCGGCCTTGGCCGGCGCGGCGAAGGTGGCCAGCGAGATCGAGTCCGGCACGATCGTGGTGATCCTGGCCGACGGCGGCTGGAAGTACCTGTCCACCGGCGCGTGGACCGGCGACATCGAGGAAGTCGCCGCCCTGGCCGAACGCCTCATCGTCTTCTGACCCGAGTCCTCGTCTGCCTCCGGCCAGGCGGCTTCGCCGCGGCTCCGGCACCTTTAAAGCCTTGTTCAGCTGCTGGGATTCCGAGCGACCGCTCCAGGGGCCCGCGGCGATGTCGCTCGCGGGGTCGGCCGCCGCCGGTAGCGTCCCTGCCAATGGATCGTCGGCCCATCGGCATGTTCGACTCGGGGTTCGGGGGGTTGACGGTGGCTCGGGCGGTGATCGACCTGCTACCCGACGAGCACCTGGTCTACGTCGGCGACACCGGGCGCTATCCCTACGGCCCACGCCTGCTCGACGAGGTCCGCGGCTTCGCCCACCAGATCACCCGCCACCTGGTCGAGGATCACGACGTGAAGCTGGTGGTCGTCGCCTGCAACACGGCGGCGGCCGCGGCTCTCGACGAGCTGCAGGGCGCATGCCCGGTACCGGTCGTGGGGGTGATCGAGCCTGGGGTTCGGTCGCTCGTCGCAGCGACCCGCACCGGACGCGTCGGCGTGATCGGCACGGTGGGGACCATGGCGTCAGGTGCCTATCAGCGGGCCGTCGCTGCGACGGATCCGGCGGTCGAGCTGACCGGTGCCGCTTGCCCAGGGTTCGTGGAGTTCGTCGAGAAGGGCGAGACCGCCAGCGACCAGGTCCACGTGCTGGCCGAACGGCTGCTGGCGCCGTTGCGCGACGCGAAGGTCGACACCCTGCTGCTCGGGTGCACCCACTATCCGTTCCTGGCCCGCACCATCGGCGACGTCATGGGCCGCGAGGTCGTGCTGGTGTCGTCGGCCGACGAGACGGCGTTCGAGGTCCGGTCGCTGCTGCTCGACTCCGGCATGGCGCGGGTCGGTCGTCCCGGGCATCCTCCGCCGGAGGCCGCGACGGCACGCCACCGGTGGCTGTCGTCGGGCGACGTCCGCTGGTTCCGCGAGCTGGGCCGACGGTTGCTGGGCCCCGAGCTCGACCAGGCCGAGCAGGTCACCTGGGACCGCCCGTGAGCGCCGTGTCGGGTGACCGACGTCCCGGGCCTGCGCGCCGAGGGGCCGACGTTGCCGACACCGATCTGGCCCTGACACTCACGGTGTTGGGTTGCGCCGGGAGCTACGCGGGGCCGGGCAACGCGTGCAGCGGCTACCTGGTGCGTAGCGAGGGAGCGACGACGGTCGTCGACCTCGGTCCCGGGACCTTGGCCAATCTCCAGCTTCACGTGGCGATCGCCGACGTCGACGCCGTGGTGTTCACCCACCACCATCCCGACCACTGGCTCGACCTGCCGATCCTGCGCAACGCGATGCGCTACTACCTGGGCGTCGAGGGGCTGCC
Organism: Acidimicrobiales bacterium; assembly: GCA_050744325.1. Taxonomy (GTDB): domain Bacteria; phylum Actinomycetota; class Acidimicrobiia; order Acidimicrobiales; family VFJN01; genus DASXTK01. The sequence continues at coordinate 35,667 of JBOGHK010000201.1, read as the reverse complement.
GGTCTACGGGACCGCCGATGCGCTCGAACAGGCGCGAGTGGTGATCGGCGACCTGGAGCCGACGCTGCGCTGGACGGTCATCGATCCGTCGGCGCGGGTCACCGTCGGCGACCAGCGGCTGAGCTTCTCATTGACGGACCATCCGGTCGAGACCCTGGCCACCCGGGTGGAGGCTGGTGGGCGAACGCTGGTGTACTCCGCCGATACCGGGTCCGGCTGGCGTCCCGGCGACCAGGTCTCGGGGGTCGACCTGCTGCTGTGCGAGGCCACGATCCCCGCGGCGTTCGAGGATCGTGCCCCACACCTGTCGGCCCGCCAGGCCGGTGCGCTGGCACGAGAGTGGGGCGTCGGGCGGCTGGTGGTCACCCATGTCGCCCCGGGCGTCGACCCGGAGGACCAGCGGGAGGCTGCGGCCGCGGCGTTCGGCGGGCCGGTCGACCTCGCATCGGTGAACGCCACCTTCGCCGTCTGATCCGCCGGGCGCCGTCCCGTTCAGCGCACTCACGATCTCCGAATCGGTAGATGTCCGGTGCACGGAACGGCAGGCCAGAACGGCACGCCGGAGCCGTCGAAGGAGCCGGTCGGTGACTGTTAGCGTTCCCGGATGGCCAGAGCTGACGGACGAGCGCCCGAGGACCTTCGGCCGGTCACCTTCGAGCGTGACTTCACCGAGATGGCGGCGGGATCCTGCTTGGTGAGCTTCGGCCGCACCCGGGTCCTGTGCACGGCGTCGATCGATCCCGACGTGCCCCGTTGGATGAAGGGCCGAGGCAACGGGTGGGTGACCGCCGAGTACTCGATGCTCCCGGGCTCGTCGGCCGAGCGCATTCGGCGTGAGGTCAAGGACGGGCGTCCGTCGGGCCGCTCGCAGGAGATCCAGCGCCTCATCGGCCGGGCGCTGCGCTCGGTGTGCGACATGGCCGTGCTGGGCGAGCGCCAGGTCACCGTCGACTGCGACGTCCTCCAGGCCGACGGCGGCACCCGCACCGCCTCGATCTGCGGCGGCTACCTAGCGCTGCACGACGCGCTCGCCCGGCTGGTCGACCACGGTGCCATCGGTGCCCATCCGCTCACCGCCTTCTGCGCCGCGGTCTCGGTCGGCATCGTCGACAGTGTCCCGATGCTCGACCTGCCCTACAGCGAGGACAGTCGCGCGGACGTCGACATGAACGTGGTGATGACCTCGGAGGGGCGGTTCGTCGAGGTGCAGGGCACGGCGGAGGGCCTGCCGTTCACGCGCACCGAGCTGGACGAGCTGCTGGCGCTGGCCGAGCTGGGCATCGGCCAGATCGTCGAGCTGCAGCGCGAGATGGTGGCGGTGCCGCCGCCCTTCCGGCCGCCCGTCCCGCCGTCCCGCTAGCCGATGTCCCGGCCCCGGCTGGTGCTCGCCACCGGCAATGCCCACAAGGCGGTCGAGGTCGCCACGATCCTGCCGGACTGGGAGGTCACGGCACACGATCCCGACGTCGAGGAGACCGGCACCACCTACGAGGAGAACGCTCTGCTCAAGGCACGCGCCGTCGCCTTGGCGACCGGCGGGCTGGCGGTGGCCGACGACTCCGGCATCGAGATCGACGCTCTCGGCGGCGCGCCGGGCATCCATTCCGCCCGCTGGACCGCCCAGGACAGCTGGGTCCCTCGGGTCCTGCGGGAGGTGGGCGAGGTCGCCGGCCCGGACGGCGACCGGTCGTGCAGGTACGTGGCCGCGGCCGCCGCAGTGTGGCCGGACGGGCGCGAGGTGGTCGTGCGGGGCACGGTCGAGGGTCGGCTGGCGGCGGCGCCGCGGGGAACCGGCGGCTTCGGCTACGACCCGATCATGGTCCCCCTGGACGGCGACGGTCGCACCTTCGCCGAGATGGACGAGGCCGACAAGCACGAGATCAGCCACCGCGGCCGAGCGTTCCGGGCGTTGGAGGCCGAGCTCCGCCGCCGCCTCTGAAGACCCCGGGATCACACGTCGGCGAACCGCACCTCGGGGGCCTCGGCGTCCGGGTGGCAGAAGCGCGCCAGGCCCTCGGCCTCGGCGAGCAGCGCCTTGCGGGCCGAGCGGGCGACGGGCTCGAGGGGCGTCAGGGTGATCGCCGCCGTGCCGCGGGCCGTGGTCAGCGACCATATCCCCGCAACCTTGCCGTCGACGAGGAAGGTCGGCTTCAGCTGGCCGTTGGCTTTCACCAGGACGACGTCCTTGTGCGCGTCGGGCAGGATCCGGGTGCGGCGCTTCGGGGCGTAGGCCAGCAAGGTGCTGTCGAACCACGGCAGCAGTCGGACGGGCGCCTCGACGTCACCGCCGGGACGAGGTGCGTCGGGGAGGTCGTAGAGCACCCGGCCGGCGTCGTCGACGAAGGACACGAGCTCACCGGCGTCCTCCATCTGCTCGAGCGCGCGACGCACCGGGGTCAGGTTCCAGTGGATCCACCAGGCGACGTCCTCCACCGCCGCCGGCCCGAAGGCCCCGAGGTGCCTGCGGGCAACGGTGTCCAGCGCCTCCCCGGTCGTCGGCGCGTCGGTCGGACTCCTGCTCTGCAGGAGGGTCGGCGTCTTCGGCCCCCAGGTGCCGTCGGCCGGCACCCGCAGCAGCCACACCGTCGAGCGCCATGGACGCCAGCTGTAGGTGCGCTGGTAGTCGAGCTCGGCCTGGCTGAGCACCCCAGGATGGTGGACCGCCCAGTCGTCGATGAACGCGGCCAGGTCGTCGGGACGACGGGGCTCAGCCGTGTAGTCGAGAACGCCTCGTTCCAGGTCGACGATCTCGGGGCCGGGCACGTCCCTGGTGCGTCGCCAGCCGCGGAGCTTCGACCCGAGGGTCGTAACGGCGTAGGCCGGATAGTCGGTGGCGGGCACCGTGTGGATGGTCCCCCGCAGCAGTGTGCCGGTCACCAGCTCGCCGGTCTCGTGGGCGCGGTGGTGGTCGCCAGGGCCGAGGCCGGCCACCCGGGTCCACAGTCCCGGGCCGAGCGCCGGCCAGTACTGCATCTGGAGCGCACCGACCGCTGTGACGACCTCGCCGAGCGACCCCGACATCCGGTCGACAAGGCCCTGGCGCGCCAGCAGTGCCCGGTTCAGCTCGCGCTCGGTGATCAGCTCGGTGGCCACCCGGCGAGGATAGAGAGCGCGGTAGCCGTCACCAGCCGCGAAGGTCGACGGGCCAGGTATCGAGGACCTCGGCGTCTGCGGTCGTCCCGTCCACCACGTAGAGGCGGTCGTGCATGGCCACGGTCGGGTCGACGTGCCCCGGCAGCACCCGGACCCCGTCGCCGACCCGCACCGGATGCTCGTCGCGGGTGCCGAAGGTGATGTGCTCGTCGGACACGAACCAGCAGCGGCCCGCGTCGACGACGGTCGGGTCGCCATGGTCCATCGACAGTGCCTTGAGGCCGCCGTTGAGCACCGCCCACCCGGCCTGGTTGACCGAGATGACCGTGGTCCACAGGAACAGGCTGCTGCGGAACGCGGGAGCGTGTGGGACGTACTCGGCATCCATCAGGCAGTACGACCCCGCCTGCAGTTCGGTGACCCACGGGTTGCAGTCGTAGGTGCCGGTGCCGCCGCCGGACACGACATCGCCGCCGACCTGCTCGTGTGCGGCGAGCAGCAACTTCATCGAGGCCTCGACCTCGGCGACCTTCTTGTCGCGGGGCTCGCGCATCAGATGGCCCTCGTAGCCCATCACGCCCCGGACCGTGAGGCCCTGCTGGCGGGCCTGCTCGGCCAGCGGCCCGGCGTCCGCGGGATCGCAGCCGCAGCGCGGCATCCCCACCGACACGTCGACGAGGACCTCGGGCACGCCGCCGACGGCAGCCGCCTGGACGGTCTCGACGGAGTCGACCGCGACGGTCACCCGCGCGGTGCCCGCCGTGGCGATCGCCCCGAGGCGGGTGCAGTCGAGCACCTCGTTTGCAAGCAGCAGGTCGACGCCGAGCCCCGCGGCGGCCATGCCCTCCATCTCGCGGATCGTGGCGCAGCAGAAGGTCTCGTGGCCTCCTGCCGCGAGCTCACGGGCCAGGGCCGTGGATTTGAAGGCCTTGACGTGTGGCCGGAGTCGGGGACCCGGGTGGGCTTCGGCCATCGTGCGCACGTTGTGGTCGAAGGCGCCCTGGTCGACCACCAGCGCCGGGGTGGGGACGTCGGCCAACAGCACGCCGGGACCTTACCGAGGGGTGACGACGTGACCGAGCGGTGACGACGTGCCGGCGGTGGGATTCGAACCCACACTGGTCAGGTCCTAAACCTGAGGCCTCTGCCGTTGGGCTACGCCGGCGGGGTGCGTGGCAGTCGGAGGGCACAGGATACGGGAAGTCCCGTTGCCGCCATCCCAGCTGACGCCGCGGGGCTGCCGGCGCGTGCTACGCATCGAGCCCATGGCAACCGAGCCTTCGGGCCCAGCACGACCTTCCAGGCGAGACAGGGAGCTTCGGGTCGGCCTGGCGGTCGTCGCCGTGGTCGTCGTGGTGCTGGTCGCTGGTCTCGTCATCTTCGTCGACCGCGACGAGCACACCCCGGCGGACGGGGCACGCGACTTCTACCGAGCAGCCTTCGATCAGGACTGCGACGCCTACCTGGCAGCGATCACCGAGGAGTCGCGGGCGACGATGGGGGATTCCCGCGACCAACAGCTCGACACATGCGAGCGAAGCTCCGAGACGCAAGGTGGCGGGCCGGCGGATCCGCGGCTCGGGCCGGTCGATGTCGAGTCCCAGGACGGAGACGTGGCACGACTCTGGGTCGTGGTCTTCTCGGAGGACTACGAGGCCGGCAACAACGCCTTCCCGGTGACCGTGGTTCGCGAGGACGGGGAGTGGCGCGTCGACCTGACCGCCGAAGACTGGTCGGACGACGGCTGAGCTACAGCGGCGCGGAGCCTGCGCCGGACGGGGCTGGACCCCCGCTACCCTGGCCGATCGTGACCCCGACGACGCCGACGCCTCCGACTCCGCCGACGCACCCCATCTCGCAGGCCACCTCGGTGGTCAGCCCGACGCACGAGATCTTCAACCGGCTGCTGCGCGAGCGCATCATCTTCCTGGGTACCGAGGTCGACGACGAGATCGCCAACGTCATCTGCGCCCAGCTCCTCCACCTCGCCGGCGAGGACGCCGAGCGCGACGTGTGGCTGTACATCAACAGCCCGGGTGGCTCGGTGACCGCGGGCATGGCCGTGTACGACACGATGCAGTTCATCGAGCCCGACGTGGCCACGGTCTGCATGGGCCTCGGGGCCTCGATGGGCCAGTTCCTGCTGTGCGCCGGCGCCAAGGACAAGCGCTACGCACTGCCGCACGCCCGCATCATGATGCACCAGCCCTCCGGCGGCATCCGGGGTCAGGCGGCCGACATCGCCATCCAGGCCGAGCAGCTGCTCTACATCAAGCAGCTCATGGCCGAACGCATAGCGGTGCACACGGGGCAGAAGGTCGAGCAGGTGCTCGAAGACTCCGAGCGCGACCGCTGGTTCACGGCCGAGCAGGCCAAGGACTACGGCATCATCGACCACGTCATCGTCAAGCGCGGCGAGATGAGGTAGCGGGGGCCTGGAGTCCGGCGGCTGGGTCCGGCGCGGGCACCCAGCCGCCTACCTCTCGGCACGTTCCCTCGCTGTGGTGGGGGAGGGTTCGCGGGTGATCAGGCCGGCGGCCCAGATTCGCTGGCCGGTGGTTCGTCGTTCGTGGTGTCGGCCGGCGGGGTCTCGTCCTGGGCGGGAGCCGCCGCTTCGGGCTCGGGTTCGTCGCCGGACGCACCGATCTTGGTGACGGCGCCCTTGGCGGCGTCCTGGGCCTTGTCGATCTTCTCGGTGAAGCGGCCCTTGGTCTTGTCGTCGACGAAGTCGCCGGTCTTGTCGATGCGGCTGTGGATCTGGTCCTCGTGGTCGCCGACGTAGCCGGAGACCTTCTCCTTGGCCGTCGTGGCGACGTCCTTGGCCTTCTCGGCAACGTCCTTCGCGACTTCCTGCGCTTTGTCGAGGAAGCTCTTGTCTTCGGTCATGCACTCACTCTCTTTCTGCTGGTCGCGCCGCCTCGGCGAGCACTCGGAGCTCGTGAACCGCGTGCTCGAGACCCTCGGGGTCTCTGAACAGGGACGACCCGGCCACGAGCACGTTCGCGCCCGCAGCCGCCGCACCCTGAACGGTCGATGGCCCGATGCCGCCGTCGACCTCGACGTCGCAGTCGTAGCCACGGTCGGCGATCAGTCGGCGCACTGCGGCGATCTTGGGTTCCATGGTCGGGATGTAGTCCTGGCCCCCGAAGCCAGGGTTGACGGTCATCACCAGCACCAGCGAGCAGAGGTCGAGCACGTGCTCGACGGCTGCCGGCGGGGTGGCCGGGTTGAGCGCCACGCCGGCGAGGACCCCGAGCTCGTGAACCCGCCCCAGCGTGCGGTGCAGATGACGGGTGGACTCGGCGTGGACGATGAGGAGCCGACAACCGGCATCGATGTAGCGGGGTAGCAGCGCGTCGGGGTCGTCGACCATCAGGTGGGCCTCGAACGGGACGCCGGAGTGCGGTCGGCAGGCAGCGATCACGTCGGGCCCGAAGGTCAGGTTCGGGACGAAGCGCCCGTCCATCACGTCCCACTGGATGCGGTCGACGCCCGCCTTGTCGAGGCTGATCACCTCGTCGGCGAGCCGCGAGAAATCGGCGGGGAGCACCGACGGGACGATCTCGATTCGCCGCTGGGGGAGGCGATCCGCATCGGGGACTGGGACCACGACCTCGATCCTAGTGCCGTCCCACCAGCGGCCGACCCAGCCACCGCGGTAGGTAGAGCGGGACCGCTAACCTGCCTCGGATGCTCAGTGGAGTGATCGCCGCCGGCGGGTTCCTCGACCCCGAGCGGTTGATCGAGACACTCGGTCTGATCGGGATCTTCGCCATCGTGTTCGCCGAGTCCGGACTGCTCATCGGGTTCTTCCTACCCGGCGACTCGCTGCTGTTCACCGCGGGATTCCTGGCTTCGGGCCCGTCCAGCGTCGACGACAGCCTCCACCTGCCGTTGGGGTTCCTGCTGATCGGCTGCTTCCTGGCCGCGGTGACCGGCGACCAGGTCGGCTACCTGTTCGGGCGCCGGGTCGGGCCGGCCTTGTTCCGCCGCCCGGATTCCCGGTTCTTCAAGCAGGACAACGTCGACAAGGCCCACGCGTTCTTCGAGAAGTACGGCGCGAAGACCATCGTCCTCGCCCGGTTCGTTCCCGTGGTGCGCACGTTCGCGCCGATCGTCGCCGGCGTGTCACGGATGGAGTACCGCACGTTCGTGACCTTCAACCTGGTCGGCGGGTTCCTGTGGGCCATCGGGGTGACCCTGCTCGGCTACTTCCTGGGCCAGGTCGACTTCGTCGAGGAGAACCTCGAGGTCGCGATCCTCACCGTGGTGGCGATCTCGGTGCTGCCGATCGCCCTCGAGCTGTGGAAGGCCCACAAGGAGCGCAGGAGCGTGGCCGTCGACGTCGCCCACGACCTGCTCGATCCCGAGCTGGACGACATGGCCCGCGAGGCGGTCAAGCCTGACGGCCGTCTCGACTGAGCCCGCTCGGTCGCCCGATAGCCCGAGGTCATAGCGAACGCCGCGCTGAGCCCGAGGTCATCGCGAACGCCGGCGGCGAGCTAGCGCCTCGGGCGTGATCGGCCGTTCTCTATCGCCTCGGGCTATCGGGCGACCGGTAAGCTGACCGACGATGTAGCACGACACCTGCCCCAGCGCGTCCGTTCCCTCGACCCTGGAGTGCCCTGTCGTGTCTCCCTCTGCTTCTGCTGCCACCCTGCTCGCCCGTGACCTGACCGTCGCGGTCGGGCCGCGGGTCCTCCTCCGCCGCGTCGACCTCACGGTCGGTCCCGGCAGCCGGATGGGCCTGGTCGGTCCGAACGGTGCGGGCAAGTCCACGTTCCTGCAGGTGCTCGGGGGTCGGCGCCCACCCGATGGTGGCGGGGTCCGCCTGGCCCCGCCGGGGGCGACGGTCGGCTACCTCCCCCAGGAGACCCGGCCGCGCCCGGGCGAGACCGTGCACGATCTCCTGGCCCGCCGCACCGGGGTCGCCGCCGCTCAGCGCGAGTTCGACGCAGCGACCACCGCACTCGCGGCCGGCGAGGCTGAGGCCGAGGCGCGCTACGCGGCGGCCCTCGATCGCTGGCTCGCTCTGGGTGGGGCCGATCTCCCGACCCGGTCGCCCGCGGTCTTCGACGACCTGGGTCTGCCCGTCGACCTGCTCGGCCGGACCGTGGGCCGCCTATCCGGTGGTCAGGCCGCGCGGGTGCAGCTCGCCGCCCTGCTGCTCGCACGCTTCGACGTGTTCCTGCTCGACGAGCCGACCAACGACCTGGACCTCGACGGCCTCGACCGCCTGGAGCGCTTCGTCGCCGAGCGGACCGGGCCGGTGGTGCTGGTCTCCCACGACCGGGCCTTCCTCGAACGGACGGTGACCGCGGTGGTCGAGATCGACGAGCACGCCGCGACGCTGGTGCGCTACGACGGCGGCTGGGATGCCTATCTCGCCGAGCGCGCCCGGGCCCGCCAGCACGCGCAGGAGGCGTACCAGGTGTACGTCGATCGGCGCGAGACGCTGACCGAGCGAGCAGGCCGCCTCCGGAAGTGGTCCCAGAAGGGTTCCCGGACGGCGCGGCGGTCGGGCGAGCGCGACAAGTTCATCCGCTTCGGTCGGATCGAGGGCGCCCAGCAGACCGCCGCCGGCGCCAGCCAGGTCGAGCGCGAGCTGGCCCGGCTGACACCGGTCGACAAGCCCTGGGAGGGCTGGGACCTCCACCTCGAGATCCGCCACGCGGGTCGCAGCGGCGACGTCGTCGCGCGCCTCCACGAGGCCGTGGTCGAGCGGACCGCCTCGCCCGAGGGTGGGCGGGGCTTCGTCCTTGGGCCGGTCGACCTGGAGATCGGGTGGGGTGAGCGTGTGGCGATGGTCGGCCCCAACGGGTCGGGCAAGAGCACCCTGCTCGGGGCGCTGCTCGGACGGGTCCCCCTGACCTCGGGCGAACGGTGGCTCGGCCCCGGCGTCGTAGTGGGCGAGATCAGCCAGCAGCGTGACGAGCTCGCGGGCCGGCCCACTCTGCTCGACGGCTTCCAGCGCCGGTCTGGCCTGGTCACGGCATCCGAGGCGCGGTCGCTGCTGGCCAAGTTCGGGCTCGGCGCCGATCATGTCGCCCGGTCGCCCGAGACGCTGTCTCCCGGCGAGCGGACCCGTGCCACGCTCGCGCTGCTCCAGGCCAGGGGCGTGAACCTGCTGGTGCTGGACGAGCCGACCAACCACCTCGACCTGCCTGCGATCGAGCAGCTCGAGCAGGCCGTCGCCGGCTTCACCGGCACGCTGGTCCTGGTGTCCCACGACCGGCGGCTGGTCGAGACGGTGGAGTGCTCCCGGATCCTGGACGTCGACCAGGGCAAGGTGCACGAGCACCGCTAGTGCCGTGCCCTCGGGCTCCGCGCTACCAGCGGTTCGCGCAGTCGGTGATGAGGCCCGCGACCAGGTCGGGCGTCTCGACCGAGGGCCAGTGCCCGACGTCGGGCCAGTGGATCACCTCGACCGGGTTCCCGGTCTCGTCGCGCAACCCGCCCAGCCGGTCGGCCATCGCCGGCACCGCGATAGGGTCGAGGTCGCCCCAGGCGGCCACGAGAGGCCCCGGGTAGTCCCGCAGCGCGGCGGTCCAGCGCGGCTGGTGCTGGCGCCGCTCCTCGATGTACCGGATCAGCCTGGGCAACAGGAGGTCGCCGCCGGCCAGCTGGTTCAACCACACCATGGCGTCGAGCTCACCGGACGAGGGCCGCCCCGGCGGGAACGATGCCGCCATCCCGGCCCGCAGGCCCTCGGCGCCGAGCGGCTCGGCCAGTGGCTCGTCCGGGAGCGCGAGCAACGCCTGCTGTCCTGCGGTGAGCTGGGCCTGATCGATGAAGATCGACCCGTTGGTCAGCACGCAGCCGTCCCAGCCGACGCCCGCCCGGCCCTCGGCGCCGCGGATCAGCAACTCCGCGGCCACCGTGTCGCCCATGTCGTGGGCCACCAGGGTCGCCTTGGTGACGCCCCGGTCGGCCAGCAGCCGTTCGGCCAGGTCGGCTTGGGCGAACAGCGAGTAGCGCACGTCCCGGGGCTTGGCGGACAGGCCGAAGCCGAGGAAGTCGAAGGTGAGCACCCGCCACTCCCCTACCAGGGCCGGGACGATGTGGTGCCAGTCGAACGACGACCCGGGGAACCCGTGCAGCAGGACGAGGACGGGCTCGTCCATAGCTGTCGCGCCAGACCCGGCTCCAGACCCACTGCCGCTGTCGACCACGAAGATCTCCTGGCCACCGACGTCGACGGTCTCTCCCTCGGCCTGCCAGGCGGCCACGGCGGTGGGCATCGGCGGCAGCGCGTGGTCCACGGGCTCGGTCATCTGTCAGCCCACGTAGACGAACCCGTAGGCCTCGTCGCGGTACGGCACGCCGCACGTGTCGATGGGCTCCAACACCGGATCGAGCAGCGTGTCGACCACCCGGGCGACAGCGTCGGGGTCGGGCGCTTGGTAGCCCTCGGGACGTGGGGCCTCGGGTGCGCGCTGCCGGTCACGCCCTGATCCCCCGGTCCCCTGCGGCATGACCGCACGTTACTGGGGCACCGACTGCTTGACTGGTGGCCGATGACGACCCGGTGGACCCGAGTGGCTGCCGTCCCGCTGGCCCTGGTTCTGGTGGGCCTGCCGCTGCTGGCGTGCTCCGGGGACGACGATGCCGACGGCTCCTCGTCCGACGAGGGCGACGGCAGCGAGCCCGATGACGATGCTCCGGCCACGACCGGCCCGGCCGAGCCGGTCGAGCCGTTGCGCCACGGGTCGTTCGCGTCGCTGATCCCACGGCCGACCGAGCTGACACCCGCCGAGGGCGAGCTGGCGCTGGTGGAGACGACGACGATCCTGGTCGACGGCAGCGCCGCAGACATCGGCGGGGTGGCCGCTGCCGAGCTGCTGCGCGGCTACCTCGGCCCGGCGACCGGGCTGGACCTACCGGTCGCCGAGGGCGACGGAGCCGGCCCGACGATCCGGCTCACGGCGGCGGTGGACGACCCGGGCCTCGGCGACGAGGGGTACGAGCTGGTCGTCGACCCCGACGGGGTCGAGGTGCGGGCCGCGGGCGCGGCCGGATTCCGTTGGGCGGTCCAGACCATCCGCCAGCTCCTGGCACCCGAGATCGAGAGCGGTGCGCCGCAGCCGGGCACGTTCACCGTGCCGGCCGGGACGGTCCGCGACGTCCCCCGGTTCGCATGGCGCGGCGCGATGCTCGACGTCGCCAGGCACTTCTTCGCGCCAGAGGACGTCCAGCGGGTGATCGACCTGCTGGCGCTGTACAAGCTCAACCGGTTCCACCTGCATCTCACCGACGACCAGGGCTGGCGGCTGCAGATCGAGCAGCATCCCGAGCTGACCGAGGTGGGCGCGGCGACCGAGGTCGACGGCGGTCCCGGCGGCTTCTACACCCAGGAGCAGTACCGCCAGCTGGTCGAGTACGCCGCTGCCCGGGGGATCGTGGTCGTGCCCGAGATCGACGTGCCCGGCCACACCGCCGCGGCACTGGCGTCGCTGCCCGGCCTCGGATGTCCCGGCGTGCCGACATCGTCGGTGGCGACAGGTTTCTCGGACGGCATGAGCTCGCTGTGCGCAACGGCGGACGCCGACACGACCTACGCCTTCATGGAGGACGTGGTCGACGAGGTTGCCGCCCTCACCCCCGGGCCGTACATCCACCTCGGCGCCGACGAGGCCCGCGCCACCTCACCCGAGGACTACCGGCGCTTCCTCACCCGCGCCGCCGAAATCGTGCGGGCCGCAGGCCGCCAGCCGATCGGCTGGGACGAAATCGCCACCGCCGAGCTCGGCCCGGACACCCTGGTCCAGTACTGGATGTCCGTCCCCAACGCGCTCGCCGCCGCTGAGCAGGGCGCCAGCCTGATCATGTCGCCGGCCTCGCGGACGTATCTGGACATGAAGTACGACGACTCCACGCCGATCGGCCTGACCTGGGCTGGCACCATCGACACCCGCCGGGCCTACGAGTGGGATCCGGCGACCTTCGTGAGCGGCCTGCCGGCCGGGCAGATCCTCGGGGTCGAGGCGCCGCTGTGGACCGAGACCGTCGCCGACCTGGCGCAGGTCGAGCAGATGATGCTGCCCCGGCTGCCGGGCTACGCGGAGATCGGCTGGTCGGCGCCCGAGGGCCGCACGTGGGACGAGTACGGCCCCCGGATCGCGGCCCACGCAGCCCGATGGACCGCGGGCGGCCGCGACTTCACCCGCGACCCGGTCGTTCCCTGGCTGTAGGTCCGGCGGGGAAGGGACCTACGTTCCGCCAAGCAAGTCGGACGCCCCAGCGGCCAGACTCGTTCCAGCCGGACCTGCCTCTGGTCTCCGCAGCGACCGGGGGCAGGTTCGCGCCACGGGCGCCGAGCCGGCCGCGGCACGAGCGCTGGATCACGGCTCGCCGTCGTCGGGCGCCTCGTCGGCCCGGGCTCGGGCCTCGCGCCAGCGGGCGGTCCGCTGCTCTTGTTGGGCGCGGCGAGCCATGCGGCGGGTCTCCTCCAGCAGCTCGGCCAGCTCCATCACGGCGCGCCGCTGCTCGGCCTGGCTCTCGGCGATCCGCTCGCGCAGGCGGTCGATCCGTGCTCGCAGCTCCTCGACCCGGTGGCTGCGACGGGCGCCGCCGCCCCCAGGCGAGGGCGATGACGGGCCCTCAGCCGACAGCATCGTCGCCCGCCTCGCTCGCCCCGCTCGCCCCCCACCCGTCCGGCGGGCCCCGTGCTTCGTCCTCCTTGACCGAGTGGTTGTTGCCCCACATCAAGGTCCCTCCAGGTGAGAACCAGCCAAGAGCTGATGAACCTGCACATCCGGGTCTGAGCAGATTGCCTCAAAACCGGCCGCTTCGCGCCGACACCCGGTGCTGGCGGCCGCCTACACCACCTGACCTGCTGGCGGGGGAGGCCGCGGTCAGCGGGGTTCGAGCAGGACGACGGGGATGTCGCGGGTCGTCGAGCTCTGGTACTTGTCGTAGTCCGGCCAGACCGCGGTGACACGGGGCCACCAGTCGAGCTTCTCGTCCTGGGTGGCCGTGCGGGCCCGGAGGTCTATCAGCTCGGCGCCGTCCTGCAGCGTGATCTCGGGGTCGGCGACCAGGTTGAGGTACCACTCCGGATGCCTGGGGGCACCACCCATCGATGCCACGACCGCGTACCTCCCGTCGTGCTCGACGCGGATCAGTGGGCTCTTGCGCACCTTGCCGGACTTGCGGCCGCGGGTCCACAGGATCACGCAGCGCGCCCCCATCAGCGTGCCGCCGGTGGAGCCTCCGCTGGCCTCGTAGCTCTCGACCTGGTCGGCGGCCATTCCCCACGCGCCTGGTTCGTACTCACCTTCGAGCGGCATGCCGACGGAGGCTACCGAGGCGCACGACCAGTCGATTCACGGGTGTAGTCGCGTAGGCCGGCGCGGTACGCGGCGTCGAATCGCTCGTACTGCTCGCGCAGCAGGTCACCTGGCCAGTCGGACGGGAGCAGCGGCTCGGGCAGCAGCGGATCCGACAGCAGGTGTCGCAACACCGCCGCCGAGACGACGAACCCGTGGGCCAGGGAGCCCGGGCCGCCGGTACCGCTCGCATCGTCGAGGGCGGCGTGAAGACGCCGCGCGCGGTCGGCCCACGCCTCCAGGTCCCACAGCGAGTGGGCGACCTGCACCGGGTCGCCGTCCGGCTGGGCGTCGTACCATGCGCACTGGCCGGCCAGGCTCGGCGGCCGGGGATGGGTCCGTCGCAGGTTGGCGGGACGGAGCCAGACGCCCTCGCGCTGCTCCGCGAGCCGCAGGTCGACCATCGCACGCCGTAGGGCGGCCCGCTCGGACGCGCTCCGTCCGCTGGCGGTGACCACCGCCATCTCCCAGCGGCCGGTCCACCCGCGCAGCTCAGGGGCGCGGCTCTCGTCCTGGCGCTCGGCCCGGGAACGAAGCCTCTCGCCGAGCGAGTAGGTCCCGTTGGCTGCCGTGATGTCGCCGTCGGCCGCCATGCGCGACAGCGCCACCCGCACCGTGCCCTCCGAGATGTCGAACACCTGACCCACCCGGATCAGTGCCTGCACCGGCATACGGGGCGGATGGGTGCCGAGCAGTGTGCTCAACATCACCGACCGGGCCGTCAGTGGCCGAAGCCCCAGGTCCGGGTCGTCGCCGACAGCTGGCCGTCGACGCGAGCGGTCACCATCGCTACGCCCCACCATCGTGACTCTCACGATCGTTACGCCCTTTCGACATTCGGTTCGAAAGTGTAACATGACGGCCGTGGCCTCATACCTGATCGAATCCGTCGACCAGCTCCCGTTCACAGCGCCCGAGAAGTCCCGTCGCTACGCGACCGAGCGCTACCGCGGCGCCGTCGGGCTGAATTGGTACACCTGCGATCCGACGCTCCAGTTTCAGATGCGCCGCTACCTGGGGGAGCGTGGGCTGGCTTGGGCCGCGCCCCACCTCGAGCAGCTCGGCGCCCTGATGGGCGGCCGGGTCGCCGAGCGCGCCGAGGAGACCGACCGCAACCCACCCCGGCTCGACAAGTACGACCGCTGGGGCCGCGACGTCAGCCGGGTCGTGATGCCGACCACGTTCACCGACTCGAAGCGCGACATCGTCGAGCACAGCTTCGACCAGCCGCCCTTCGCCGTGGCCGCCAAGGAGGCCGGGGTCGACCGATCGCCTCTGTTCACGGCCTGGAGCTACCTGCTCGACCAGGCCGAGATCGGCATGGCGTGCGCGCTGGGCACGGGTGGCGACATGGTGCTGCGACTGGTCGAGGACTTCGCTCCCGAGGACGTGAAGGCCAGGGTGCGCGAGCTGTTCGCCGTCGGCGGCAACTCGGGCGAGGCGGCGCAGATGCTCACCGAACGCACCGGCGGATCCGACCTCGCCGCCCTGGAGACCACCGCGACACCGGTGGGTGACGCGTGGCGGCTGGACGGCTTCAAGTGGTTCGCCTCCAACGCCAACGGCTCGGCGTTCGTCGTGCTGGCCAAGCCTGAGGGCGCCGCCGACGGCGTGCGGGGCATCGCACCGTTCCTCGTGCTGTGGGAACGGCGCGACGGCGGCCGCAACGGCGTCCGCATCCGCCGGTTGAAGGACAAGCTGGGCACCAAGGCTGTCGCGTCAGCCGAGGTCGAGTTCGTCGACGCCGAGGCCTTCCTCCTGGCCCCGGGGGCCACCGGCACCGAGCGCGCGGCGGCCGACGGCCGCGGCCTCGCCCGCATGATGGAGATGACCAACGGCGCTCGCCTGGGCATCGCCATGATGGGCCTCGGATGCGCCCGACGGTCGTTGGTCGAATCGCTCTGCTACGCGCAGGCCCGAGAGGCCTTTGGTGCGCCTCTGGCCGCCCATCCGCTGATGCAGCGCAAGCTGGCCGAACTGATCGTCGAGGTCGAAGCCGCGCAGGCGCTGGTGTTCGACGGCTACCTCGGCCAGCGACTGCGCATCGGCGCACCGCTGATCAAGCTGCGCGCCGCCCGCCTGGGCATCACTGCTGCCAGCGACGCCATCGAGGCCCACGGCGGCAACGGCTACATCGAGCAATGGCCGGTGGCCCGGATCCTGCGCGACGCCCAGGTGAACACCATCTGGGAGGGGCCGGACAACATCCTGTGCCTCGACGTCCGCCGGGGCATCGAGAGGGACGACGCCGACCGCCCGCTGCTGGCCAGGCTCCGTCAGGCAGTGGATGCCGCTCCGGTCACCGACCCCGAGACAACGGGGGTCGTCGCAGCCGCCGTCGACCAGCTCGAGCAGGCCGTCGCCCATTGGCGCATCCTCGACCGGGCCACCGCGGAGGCCCGGCTGTTCCCGCTGGCGCAGTTCATGGTCGACGTCTACGCGGCCGCTCTGCTGCTCGAGCAGGCCGGATGGGAACGCGACCAGCTCGGCGGCCACCGCAAGGAGCTCGTCACCCGGCTCTACGTGCGCTCGCACCTCGCCGAGCGGGGTCCGCTCCGGGGCATCGACGCCCCCGCGGAGGACCTGGAGCGCTTCAAGGAGCTCACCGACGGCGCCCTGGTCGACGACCGCGCGTAGCGGGGAGTCCGCAGCAGCTGTACTGCCCCCACGACGCCCCTTATCGTCAAGACAGAGTTCAGCCGACGAGCGGAGGTGCAGTCATGGGGATGATCGAGACCCTGCGGTCGGTGTTGCAGTTCCGAGCCCTGGAGCTGGATCCCGTCGCGCGGCGCCTCGCCCGCGCGGCCTCCGTGGCTGATCTGCGGATGATCGCGAAGAGGCGGCTGCCCCACGGGGTCTTCGACTACATCGACGGTGCCGCCGAGGACGAGCGGACACTGGCCGGGAACTCCGCTGGGTTCTCGCGGATCACCTTCCGTCCCCGCGTCCTGCGTGACGTGTCGTCGGTCGACACGACCACCACGATCCTCGGCAAGCAGGTGCCGTTCCCTCTCGCCCTGTCGCCGACGGGGTTCTCACGCATCGCCGATCCGCAGGGCGAGCTGGCGGTGGCCCGGTCGGCGGCACGGGCCCACCTGCCGTACACGCTCTCGACGCTCGGCACCCGCTCGATCGAGGAGGTCGCGGCGGTCAGCGACGGGCGCAAGTGGTTCCAGGTCTACGTGTGGCGCGACCGGGGCCTGGTCAAGGAGCTGATCCAGCGGGCCGCCGACGCCGGTTACGAGGCCCTGGTCCTCACCGTGGACACCGCCGTGCTCGGACGCCGCGAGCGCGACATCCGCCGCGGCTTCTCGCTGCCTCCCAAGATCGGCCTCGGCACGCTGGTCGACGGCGCCCTGCACCCGGGGTGGACGTGGAGCTTCGTGCGGTCCGAGCCGATCAAGTTCGCCAACGTCGCCGGGCGCGACGCCGCGGACGGGACCACTGCGGTGTCGCTCGCCGAGTACATCAACGCCCAGTTCGACCCGGTCCTGTCCTGGGACGACCTCGCCTGGATGCGCACCGTGTGGAACGGCCCGATCGTGGTCAAGGGCATCCAGACCGTCGAGGACGCAGTGCTCGCCGCAGACGTCGGGGTCGAAGCCGTGGCCTTGTCGAACCATGGCGGGCGACAGCTCGACACCGCGCCGTCGCCCATCGACCTCGTGGCACCGGTGGTCGACGCCGTCGGCGACCGCGCCGAGGTCTACTGCGACGGCGGCGTGCGCCGAGGCAGCGACATCGTGAAGGCCGTGGCCCTCGGTGCGAAGGCCTGCATGGCGGGCCGTGCGTATCTGTACGGGCTGGGCGCCGGGGGCGAGCGGGGCGTCGACTTCGTGCTGGCGATGCTGGAGGCCGACGTCCGCCGGACGATGGCGCTGATCGGGGTGCGTGGAATCGACGATCTGTCGCCGGCGTACGTGGCGGTGTAGGTCGTCGGCCTTCTCAACCCCCTCCCCCCTCCTCCTGCGGGAGAAGGGGGGAGGGGGGAGGGGTGGGTGGTGAGGAACGGTCAGGTCAGGCGGTGTAGGCGTCGTGGAGGGTCTGCTCGATGCGGTTGCCGTCCCGGTCCTCGGCGTCGACCCGCAGCGAGACGGCCGTGCCTCGATCGACCCGGGGCAGGCGGACCCGGAACTCTCCGTCGTCGCGGTCGTCCGCCGACGCCCGCTGCCAGGAGGCGCCCCCGTCGGTGGACGTCCACACCCGCAGGCTGCGAATCCGCGGGCCGTCGGTGCCGGTCACCTGGTCGACGGTGAACGTCGCCGTGCGTCCGGTGGGCCGGTTGAGGGTGTCGAGCGGCAGGTCGTAGTCGACGACCAGCAACGGGACCGGCTCGTCGCCACCTGTCGCATCGCCGGGTGCCGCCGAGCGGAAGGTCCACGTCGTCGTGCTCCGGTGCTGGTAGGGCCCCTGGCCGGCCTGCTCGTAGGACAGGCGGTACGTGCCCGGTTCCGGCGGGACGGCGAACTCGGCGAAGTACTCCTCTACCGTGCCGATCACCGTGCCGTCGCGCTCCAGCGTCAAGGTCGACGTGTGCGGGTCGGCGCAACCGAAGCGGTCGCGCCCGTCCTGGAACGGCGCCACCCAGACCTGCAGGGTGTCCGGCGTTCGGAGCACCGGCGTCGGTTGGCAGCCTGACGCACCCAGCGGCCCGCCGACAGGTCCCGGCCACTGCGGCCGTCGCAGCCAGTCCAACGTCGTGCGGCTGCCCGGCTCGTAGGTGGCCCCTGCGTCCATGCTGAGCGCGATGGCGTCGACGGGCAGGACCTCGCCGATCCGCAGGAACCCGGGGCCGATGACGATGCTCTGCCACGTGACCCCGGGCGTGACGTAGTCGGTGCGTCGCTCGGGGAGCGGACCGTGCGAGTCGTTGGCGATCAGCGTCACCGAGATCGGGTAGCGCCTGTCGCTGTCGGGCCCGGTCCCGTCGCTGTCGCGGTGGAAGCGCTGGTCGATGCGAGCGAGGTCGTGCCGTTCGGACCGGGTGATGACCGGCTCGGGATCGACCTCGGCGGCATCCGGGGTGACGATGTCGTAGACGTAGGGGCTGGCCGCGACGGTGACCGTGGCCTCCTTGCCCGCCGCGGCTGCAGCCAGCAGCGACGTCGCCGACTCGCCTGCTACGGCGATCGACGGGATCACCGCCCAGCGCTCGGGGATGAACGCGTCGAGGGTCAGGTGCCCGCGCTGTTCGTCGACGAACGCGAGCAGCCCGACGCCGGCGTCGAGTGCTCGTTGGGTCACCGCAGCCCGTTCGACCGGGTCGGCCGGGAGCCGGACCACGGCGAGCTGCCCCCGGGCACCGGACAGGTCCGACCCGTCCCCGGCGTCGACCGCGGTGAGGGTGTGGTCGCCCTCGTCGAGCAGCGGGCTCGCCCGAGGCGGTAGCGCCTCGATCACCTGGTCGCCCACGCGCACCACGAGGTGCGGGGCCTGCAGGCGGAAGATCTGGCTTGCGACGAAGTGTGCCGGGTCGCCCTGCATCGGTGCGAGGCGGACCGCGGGCATCGGGTCGCTGGTGAACACCTCGAGCACGAGCCCGAACCCGCCGGTCCCAGCGCTGGGCGTCACGACCAGGTGGCCCACGGTGTGCAGCGGCGGCGCCGTCTCGACTCCGGCCACGGTGGGACGGAACGGCACCGCGCCTGCGCCGTCGAACGACACCGTCGTGTCCTCGGTGATCTCGATGTCGGGATCACCGACCTGCGCGACGGCCTGCGCGTCGCGGTCCTGGGACGACACGTCGCCGACCACGGAGTAGCGCCCGACGGGCACCGGCAGGGTGGTGGTGTCCTCGAAGAACACGACCTCGCCGAGCTCGCCGAAGTCGTCGAGGTTCACGATCGCCGCGAAGCTCGCGGGCAGGCCGGTCACGCCGCCGGGCGCCGTGGCCTCGATCGTGAGGTCGACCATCTCGGCCTCGGCGTGCACCGCGACCGGCGTCCGCAGGTCGTCCTGGTCGGCGTCACCAGTCGGGTCGGCGGTCACCATCCCGGAGTACAGCCCGGGCTCGAGTTCCGGACCGTCGACGCGGAGGGTCGCCGTCCCCGTCACGCCGGGTGCGAGCGTGAGCTGCGCGGGCTCGACGGACACGGCGTCGACCTCGTCGCCTCGGCGGTCCTCCAGGTCGGCATCGAGGGTGACGGTCTGGGGCGTGTCGCCGGTGTTGGTCCAGGTGAGCGTCTCCTCGTGGGGCTCGGAGCGGGGATCGGCCAGCGGCACGTCGACCACGTCGCGCTCAGCCCGCACCGCAGCGTCGACCCCGTCGCCGATGTCGAGGCGACCAGCGCCGATGTCGTAGCCGTCGCCGTCGACCGGGTCGGCCGACCCGACGAGGCCCACCTTGAGCTGGTCGGCGTCCCAGCCGGGGTGCTGCTGAGCGAGGGCGGCCGCGGCGCCGGCGGCGTGTGGTGTGGCCATCGAGGTGCCGGATGCTCTCGTGTACAGGTCGTCTACCGGCTCGCCCATGGTCGTGCCCGCCGCGCGGGCGGCGACGATGTCGACCCCGGGAGCGACCACCTCCGGCTTGAGCTCGAAGCTGCCGGTCAACGGGCCGCGGCTCGAGAACTCGGCCAGCATGTCGCGTGTGTCGACCGCACCGACGGTCAGTGCCCGGTCGGCCGCGCCGGGGAACTCGACGCTGCGGCTGAGCGGCCCGCTGTTCCCGGCGGCGACCACGAACAGCGTGTCGTGCAGCTCGGTCAGGGTGTCCAGCGCGAGGGAGATCGGGTCGCTGCCGTCGCTGTCGAGGCCGTAGCCGAGGCTCATGTTGACCACGTCCGCCTGTGGCGCGGCCCACTCCATGCCGGCGATCGCCTCGGACTCGAAGCCGAAGCCGAAGTCGTCGACCACCTTGCCGCTGATCAGTCGGGCGTCGGGGGCGACGCCCGACCGGGTCCCAGCGGCTGCGGCGCCTGTCCCGGCGACGATCGATGCGACGTGGGTGCCGTGGCCGAAGCGGTCGACGGCGTCCTCGCTGCTGCTGAAGTTCGCCTCGGCGACGACCTGGCCAGCCAGGTCGGGGTGTTGGCCGTCGACGCCGGTGTCCAGGACCGCCACGGTGACGCCCTCGCCTGTGAACCCGGCGGCCCAGGCCCGATCGGCGCCGACCTGCGTGAGGTTGGGGTCCAGGTCCGCGGGCGCCTGCGACGGACCGATCGGGGAGTCGGCGGACAGCGTGGTCACCTGGCGGTCGAGCCAGACCCGGGTGATCCCCCCGGCGGACCGCGCCTGTGCGTCCAGCGCGGCGGCGAGCTCGGCCAGCAGCTCCCCGGTGGCCTCGGCGTCCGCCTTGGGGACGTCGGTCGCGACGGCGTCGATGCTCGGCAACGGCTGCTCGTCGTCCGAGGTCGACAGCCGGGCCTCGACGTCGACTCCTGGTTGGCGCTGCACGATCAGGGGCACGACGTCGATCGACGCGTCGTCGTAGCCCTGACGGATCAGGCCGGTGACGTTGAACAGCTCGAGGTCCAGCACCCGCTCGACCAGAGGGGTCACCGCCAGCGGGATCACGTACAGGTCGCCGTCGGGCATCCGAACCGTCCGGATCGGACCGGTGCGGTCCCGCGCCAGAGCAGTCACCCGGCCGTCGGCGTCGGACCGCACGTCCAGGACGTCGCCGGTGAGCAGGGTGACCGTCCAGCTGCCATCGGCGGGAAGGACGTCGGGAGGCGTCGCCGCGACGTCGTCCGCAGCCGGTCGGGCGGGCGACGAGTCGCCGACCCGGTCGACCGGACCGGCCGAGCTGGAGCCGATCGGCGCGCCCAGCACCACCACCACCAACACCGCGGTCGCGACGCGGATCCAGCGGCTGGCGAACCTCGGCTCGGACGTCCACCCAGATCTGGTCGAGCTCATCTGTTCCCCCATGTCATGTGCGTACGGAGTAACGGGGCCGCGGTGACCGCGACCGTTAGCGCGGATCAGGAGAACCACGGGTCCGCGGCATGACCGTTACAGCGACACAGATGCCTGAGATGCCCGGGCGGTTCCGGGCAATCGGCAGAATCCGGGCAAGATCGACGGAACCCGCCGCGTGCTCGGCGCGTCTGTGGGTCATGGCGAAGCAGATGACGGCCGCGGCCCGCGGACCAGCGGCTGTCCCTACCTTGCAGCCCGTGGACGCGGCCTTCGAGGAGTTCTACCGGCGCCACGCGGACCCCGTCCGGCGGGCGCTCTGCCTGGCCCTGGCCGACGTCGACCTCGGCACCGAGGCTGCGGACGAGGCGATGGCCAGGGCCTACGAGCGTTGGGCGGAGGTCGCGGCCTACGCCAACCAGGCAGGTTGGGCGTACCGGGTCGGGTTGAACTGGGGTCGGGGCCGGCAACGTCGGACCCGGTGGCGCGACCGCCGACCCGTGCCCGATCGTCCCGTGGTCTTCATGCCCGGCGACCTCGAGTTGGCCCGCGCCCTAGACAGCCTGAGCACCGACCACCGCTCCGTGGTCGTCTGTCGCTACTACCTGGACTGGTCGATCGACGACACCGCCGCCGCGCTCGACATCCCCGCCGGGACCGTGAAGAGCCGATTGGCCCGCGCCCTCGAGGTCCTGCAACGACATCTGGAGGCCCGACGATGAATGCCCCGACCCAGCTCGAAGACCGCCTCCGTCACGGTCTGCAGGCTGCGGCATCGGCGCTGCCGCCGGCTGAGGCGGTTCGCGGACGACCCGGTCAGCACCAGGCCCACCCGCCTCGAAAGCGATGGGTGGTGGTGGCGGTGAGCGGTGCTGCGGCCGCCGCGGTCGTCGTCGCGGCGGTGTTCGTGGCGAACCGCGGCGAGGACCAGCCTGACGTCCGGCTCGATCCCGTGGAGCCCGCGAACATCCCTGGCGAGACAGGACAACCCGAGCCACCGGGAGAGGGTGGGGACGCCGAGGAACCCCCGGCACAGGACACCGAGGTCGAAGCCGCCAACGGGATGGTTCCGGGGCAGGCCGTGATCGTCGACACCGAGTTGCGCACGTACGGGCCCGACGGCTCCCAGACGGGCACCGTCAGCCTGGCCGACCTCGGGGACGTGCAGGCCGCCAGCTCGGACCTGGCCGGCGGCTGGGTCGCATGCGGGCTCTTGGACGGCGCACTGGTCTGGTACCCGGTGGACGGCGAGTCGGTGACACTGGAGTCGACGTCGCCGATGTGCGTAGCCGACGCCGTGCGCGTGGTCGACTCCGCCGAAGGACCGACGGCGATCTACGCGGCGATGGGGCCGGGCGGCATGATGGAGAGCTCCTTCCACGCCGTCGTCCTGGCCACCGGCGAGGACCGCGAGCTGGCCCTGCCCATCGATCCTCAGGGCTTCTACTCGTGGTCGGCCGCCACCGGCAGGATCGCCCTCCACAGCGACGAGGCAGGGCTCCAGGTCTTCGACCTGGCCACCGGCGAGAGCCTGCCCGTGGCAGCCATCGACGTGGGTGGGCCGGCGAGCGACCTGGTCCTGTCGCCGGACGGCACGTCGGTGGCCCTACTCACCGGCGACATCGTGTCCGACGCGACCGACCTGGTGGTCTACGACGCCGCGACCGGCGCGGAGCGGTACCGCGAGTCGTTCGCGATGTCCCTGGAGGGCGCGCAGCTGTCCTACGACGGCACGACCGTGGCGGTCGGCAACTACTACGACGGCCACGACGACGTCGTCTACCCACCGGTGACGGTGTTCGACGTGGCCACCCCCGAGACCCGTCACACGATCGACGTGCACGGCACCGTGCTCTGAACCCCCGGGCCGGCGGAGTTCCTGGGCCGGCGGACCCCAGCCCGCCGGCCCCGCCCGTTCTGCGTACTGGATATCCCGAAATTGGTAGATATCCAGTACACAGAACAGATGATGCTGATCTCCGGCGGCACGGTGGTCGCCCCCGACGGCGCGAGACCGCTCGACGTCCTGGTCGACGGGGAACGGATCGCCGCGCTGATGCCGCGGGGCTCCACGGTTCTCGGCGAGGTCGCCGCCCAGGCGAGCCGGGTCGTCGACGCCGCCGGCAAGTACGTGATCCCCGGTGGGGTCGACGTCCACACGCACATGGAACTTCCCTTCG
Source organism: Acidimicrobiales bacterium (assembly GCA_050744325.1). GTDB lineage: Bacteria > Actinomycetota > Acidimicrobiia > Acidimicrobiales > VFJN01 > DASXTK01. Next base: position 12,209 of record JBOGHK010000201.1, on the reverse strand, counting down.
GCGAGACCTTCTCGTCGGACACGTTCGCATCGGGGACCCAGGCCGCAGCCTGGGGCGGCACCACCACGATCGTGGACTTCGCCGTCCAACGCGTCGGCGAGCGCATCCAGGACGGCCTCGAGGCAGCTCACGCGAAGGCCGAAGGCAACTGCGCGATCGACTACGGCTTCCACATGATCGTCGGCGATGTCGATGACCAGTCGCTGGCGACGGTGGGCGCGCTGGCCGACGAGGAAGGCATCACCAGCATCAAGCTGTTCATGGCGTATCCCGGCGTCTACTACAGCGACGACGGCCAGATCCTGCGGGCCATGCAGAAGGCCGCGGCAACCGGGGCCATCGTGATGATGCACGCGGAGAACGGCCCGGCCATCGACGTCCTGGTGCGTCAGGCCGTTGCCAGCGGCGAGACCGATCCCGTCAACCACGGGCTGACCCGCCCGGTCGCGTTGGAGGAGGAGGCCACCTTCCGCACGATCAGGCTCGCCGAGGTGGCGGGGTGCCCGGTCTACGTCGTGCACATGTCGGCAAGCCCCGCGGTGCGGCGGGTGGCCGAGGCCCGTGCCGCCGGCGCCAACGTGTTCGGCGAGACCTGCCCGCAGTACCTGTACCTGACGCTGGAGGACCACCTGGCCGCACCGGGCTTCGAGGGCGCGAAGTACGTGTGCTCGACCCCTCTGCGCTCGCGGCACGAACACCACCAGGACGACCTGTGGCGCTTCCTTCGTACCAACGACCTGCAGGTGGTGTCCACCGACCACTGCCCGTTCTGCTTCAAGGAGCAGAAGACCCTGGGCGTCGGCGACTTCTCGCGGATCCCCAACGGCATCGGCTCGATCGAGCACCGTATGGACCTGCTCTACCAGGGGGTGGTCGACGGCCACCTCACGCTCAGCCGCTGGGTGGACGTGGCCTGCACGACGCCGGCCCGGATGTTCGGGCTGTACCCCCGCAAGGGCGTCGTCGCTCCGGGCTCGGATGCCGACCTGGTGGTCTACGACCCGGCGGCGACCACCACCATCGGTGCCGAGACCCACCACATGAACCTGGACTACTCGGCCTACGAGGGCATCGAGGTGCAGGGCAAGGTCGACACCGTGATCAGTCGAGGTCAGGTGGTCGTCGAGGGCGACCGGTTCGTGGGAACTGCCAGTCACGGTCGATATCTACGTCGGGGCCTGTCGGACCACCTGCTCTGATTCCGGGAGGCGGCGCAGGCGTCGGTGGCGCCAGCCATTCCGTCCTGTGATCCGTGAGTCGCGCGATCGCGCGACGTCACGGATCACAGAACCCGAGCGGGTCACCACCCAGCAGGCCAGGGCGGTCGTCATCGGCACGGAGGCGACGAGGCCGATCGAGCCGACCAGCGTCTGCACGATCTCGACGGCGATGGTCTCGTTGGTGAGCACCTCGCCGACGCCCAGGCCCGCCTGCGTGTACAGCAGCAGCAGCGGCAGGGCTGCGGCCGAGTAGGCCAGCACCAAGGTGTTGACCGTGGACGCGATGTGGTCGCGGCCGATGCGGCTCGCGGCTTGATAGAGCTGCCGCGGGGTGGACGTCGGATCCGACCGGTGGAGCTCCCACACCGCCGAGACCTGGGTCACCGTCACGTCGTCGAGCACGCCGAGCGCGCCGATGATCACGGCCGCCAGCAGCAGGCCCCGGAAGTCGAGCTCGGGGGCGAACGCCAACAGCGAGATCGACTCGTCGGAGGCGAGCCCGCTCAGCTCGGCAGACCCGGCGAAGGCCATCGCCAGGGCCGCCGTCAGCGCCAGGCTGCTCAGCGTGCCGATCAGGGCCACGGTCGTGCGGTCGCTGATGCCGTGGGCCAGGTAGAGCACCACGTAGGCCATGACCGCCGAACCCGACAGCGCCACTCCGATCGGCGGCGAGCCGTGCAGCAGTGCGGGGAACACGTACACGACCAGCACGGCGAGCGTGACCACGATCCCGGCTAGCGCGAGCAGCCCACGCAGCCGACCGAGCGCGACCACGGCTGCGGCGAAGACCAGCCCGAGCACAATCAAGCTGGTGTCGCGTTGGCGGTCCGCGAACGAGAAGCGCGACTCAGCAGGCTGGTCGGCGCCGTTGTCGTTGACCACGATGCCGTCGCCGGGCTCCAACGAGGCTGCCGGGGTGTCGGTGGCGCGTGAGGCCTCGATCGAGCCGATGGTCCCATTGCCCTCACCCTCGATGACACGGAAGCGGACCGCGTTGCATTCCTCGGTCGGGTCGTAGGTGCAGGGGCCGACGTCGGCTTCCGTGACGGTCGCGTCGACGCGCTCGCCGAACTCGAGAGCATCGCGATCGACCTCGGACTCGCCGCGAGGCCACCAGACGATCACCCCGATCACTGCCGCAACCCCGACCACGCTGATCACCGCGGTCAGAACGCGGCGGACCGGGCTGCCGGCGAGCGCGGACCAGTCGTCGCCGTGGTCGTGGTGGTCGGCGTGCACCGCCCGAGTCTGCCGCCCTAGACGCCGTGACGTGGCCGGTGGGTCTCGGATCTGGACCTCATGCGGCTTGTCTCGGACCCGGTGTCCCGCGCTCGAGCCCGTACACGACCGGGCCCGACCCGGCGCCATCGCCAGGTCGGGCCCGATCCTGCTGGAGATCCTCTGTCGTCAGCGGCGAGCGACCGAATAACCGCCAGGCCCCACCAGGAACCCGCCGATGATCAGCGCCAAGCCGAACAGCAGCTGACCCTGAGCCAATTGCACCAGCCCGACGACGATGAGGATTGCAGCGATGATCCAGAGAACGGTTGCCATTGTTCGCGCGTACCCGAGTGGGCTGAGGTAGATCCCCGCTATTGTGGAAACCCCCGGCCGAGTGTGGGACCGGCCTGACACGATCAGGGGATCTCCAGGTCTTCGGCGACGTTCCGTCCGTTACGGCTGCGGCCGCTCGGTGAGAGCGACGAAGCGGCTTTCGTCGCGGCACAACGAGCCATGGCGGCCGACGACTTCGTCTTCGGGTTCCGCCACGAGCTGGGCATGCCGTGGTCCGAGTACCTGGACTCCCTCGACCGCCAGCGGCGGGGGATCGCCGTGCCAGACGGGTTCGTGCCCGCGACGTTCCTCGTGGCCGACGTCGGTGGTGTCGTCGTCGGGCGGACGTCGATCCGCCACCGCCTCAACGAGCTCGCCATCACCACCAAGGGCCTGGTCCCCACCGGCAGCTCGGTGGTCGTCTCGGCGCTCGATGACCCCTTGCGTGATTTCAAACCCAAGAACGATGGTGAGTACGTCAGCCACGTCACGGGCAAGGTGCTCATCAAGCGGCGTCGACACGAACGACTCGTGACGGACTTCGGCGACTGGGCTCACCGGCAAGGCTGGAGACCGTCTACTAGGAAACATCCGATCGACTTGATGCTCTACAGCGAGAGCTATACCTGGCTGGTGGAAGCGAAGGTGGTGTATCACGGCAACGCTGCTCAAGCCGTCCGCGCGTGTCTCGGACAACTATACGAATACAAGTATTTCCTGTTCCCAGACTCCAAGATGGTTGCGCTGTTCAGCGAACCCATCGGGAGCGCGTTTGTCGCGTACCTGGAAGCCTGTGGCATCGAGAGTGTCTGGTGGGAGAGTGGAACCTGGGCTGGAAGTGTGGCCGCACATATGGCTCGCCGTTCGAAGGCGTGATTGTCACGGCGGGCAACCAAATGGCCGCCGCAGAGCGGGATCTCCTCGCCGCCGACACGTGAACCCACACCCCGCGGGCCATTCGGCAGCCTGGTTCTGTATCAACCAGACCTCTGCTGGGGATATTTGCTGAACCCTTCTGCTGTCCGAGTCCCAGAACGGCTACACAGGTTCTAGTCGGGCTGCGTCGAAATACCGATCGAGGTCGTCGAGATCGATTAGGACACGTCCGGGACGGCCGGGATCAAGTTTGACGTACGGAATGCGTGGCTCGTAGACGAGTCGGCGCAGGTATCGCACCGTCACCCATGGTCGATGGTTCGGTACCTCGACCAGAGGTACAAGCCGCCTGCCTCTCTCCGGCTGGTCCATGACCGCCTAGCCCTCGCCTAGCCCTGTACTAGGGCCTACGGCACCCAGCACGCCATCTGCGGCGCCCACCTGGTCCGCGATCGCCGGCATCGCCGAGATACCGGGCCACAAGGATCGTGGGGTTCCGGCCTGGCCAAGTACCCAAGACCGTGGAGGTCCTGGCCGCCTTCGACCACAGAAGGGGTGCATGGAACGGTTGTCCGCCTGAGCGAACAGCCGCCGGCGATCGACGGTCTTCGCCTGCCCAGCGGATTGCCAGACGACCTCTTCGGCTAGCTCTGGTACGCGGCGCGTGGTTCGAACGGTCCGGCGAGGTCGTTCCCAGGCGCTACAGGTGCCCTGCACCGATCCGATCGAGGAGCGTCCTAAGCCGATTCCACACGGCCCTCCTCAACGAACCGATCAAGATCGTCGAGATCGATGAGAACACGACCGGCAGGGCCGGGGTTCAGCTTCACGTAAGGGATGCGTCGTTCATAGACGAGCCGACGCAGGTACCGGACCGTCACCCATGGACGGTGCTCAGGAACCTTTACAAGTGGCACGAGTTGCCTGCCACTGCGCCGTTCGCCCGTTGCCATGAGGTACTAGGCCCCAAGTCGCAGCGAAACATTGCGCGAGGCCAACCTTCAGCAGTAGCCGGGCTCCGTTGAGCCCGGTCGGCAGCTGGAACACCAGATCCCACGACGTCATCTCTGATGCTGTTTCGATTTCACGGTCAGCACCACTTGCCTCGCTGGTTTGGTCCTCAGGCAACGCCAAGGTCTCAAGATGTGTGCTAGCGGCGCGGCAACACCCGCGACCGGCAGTCTGGGCACCGGTACACAAACCATCGCAGCAGGCAACTGGGTCGTCGGCGTCGTCGTCGGACAACGCTGTCACTGCCGCAGCACGTCAGCATTGGCCAATGGCTCAACGTCGTCAATGTCGCCGCGCCAACCGATGTCGCCCCAGCGGCGGAGGAAGATGTCGACCTCCTGCTGCAGTGCGGCGTCGATGTCGGCTGTCGTCGTGGGGGAGGTGTTCATCGCTCCGCTCGCCTTTCTCGTGTGGGACCACGCTGTGCGGTCCGACGAGCGGAAGGTCTCACGGCTGTGCACGGACCCTCCTACACGCCCCGGGAGACCTGAACTTCAGGGCAGGTGTCAGCGTCGGTGTCACATGTAGTGAGGTCTATGTCGCTTGCGCCGCGGAGGGCGTACCGTCAACCTCCACTGACTCGGCGTACACGTGGAGGCACACAGAGGACGGGACGGTGGAGAGGGGCAGCGCGTGGCGGATGACGGCAGGCAGATCGAGGGTGACATCAAGTTCGCTCTTCTCACAGGTGCGGTCAGCTGGCGTGACCGCTACAGCAATTACGACGCGGGCGACTTCGCCACCATGGCCGTGCTGGCCTCGGGCGTGGCCGGGGTCGTCACGGTGTTCCTGGTCAGCGCAGGGCTGCCGGGTCGCGGGGCGGCGTGGACGGGCAATGCGCGCTGGTTCGCGGCCGTTCTCGGTTCGCTGACGCTTGTCGCCGCCGTGACTCCCACGATGGCTTGGCCGTTCGGGCGGACTCGACGCCAGCCGAGCGGTCACATCTGGCCTGTCGCGACGGTCCGGGTCGCGGCGGTGGCAATGGTGGTGGGCTGCTGGTGTGTGCTGCTGGGGACGGTGGCCTATTGGCCCGCTTGGATCCTCGGCGGCGTGGTGGGCGCCGAGGTGGTCCTTACCGCCCGCTCGTTGGGTGTTCGCCCGGGTGGGTGGGAGTGGCTGTGGTGGCTCGAACGCTCCAGTGTCCACGTCGGCGTGCTCGTCGTCTGCGCGATCCTCGCGGTCGCCCGGCCCGACGCCCGAGGCGGGATCTTGGTCGTCCTGGTGACGTTCCAGGTCATTGCCCTGGCGATCGCTGGTACGTGCTCAGGGCTCATGTGGTTGCGCGCTGTGATCGAGCAGCGCACGGCGAGGAAGACTGCGGCCCGGGATGCCGCAGCGCGCAGCCGGCTCGGTGAGTGGATCCACACCGAGGTGGCGGCCGGCGTCGCGCTGATGCGGCGCAAGCTCAATACGGGAACGCTCAGCCTGGAGGACATGAGCGGCGAGCTCATGCGGTTCGAGCAAAGTGTGCGGCTCCGCCAGCTGCAGGAGATGCTCAGCTCGGGTCAGTCCGATCTCGCCGGGATCCTCCAGCACTACATCCGGCAGGCGCAGCAACACGGGGTCACCGTTGCCGATGTCCCTGGTCTCGAGGTGACCGGCGTCAAGGTCGACAGCGGGGTCGGCGAGCTGGTCCAGCGGGTGCTGGGCGTTCTGGTGCCGAACGCCCTCAGCGCCGGCACCAGCCGCCTGACCCTCCGGATCGCCGTCCAGCCGGACGAGTTCGTCGTTGAGGTCGAGGACGACGCTGGCGGCTTCGATCTGACGGCGGTGCCGGCGGAACGCGGGCTTGACCGCCTGAGACGGCTGCTGGGATCCGATGCTGTTATGCGACATTCGGTCGATGGAGGAAGTTGCATGCGCGTCCGCGTTCCGGCGAATGCCGCCCTGCTCCCCGACTCGCTCGATGAGCCTCTCCCGTCAGCCGATGTGGTGACACACGGCGGTGCGCGATGACACGGCTTCTCCATGTCGACGACGCGGTGAACGGGCTGTCCATCGTCGACGCCATTCGGGACTCGCTCGGATGGGAGGTCGTCACCGTCGAAAAGCCCGACGGCCTGTGCGAGGTGCTGGCCGCCCAGCCGGCCTTCGACCTCGCGATGATCGACCTCGCCTTCTCGCAGTCGACTTGCAACGGGCTCGACGCGCTGCTGGCGGTGCACCAGCACACGCCAACCTGCCGCCTCGTCGCCTACACCGGAGGAGACTGGCCGTTCGCCAAGCTGCTCCGTGATGCCTGGGAAGCCTTGCCCCTAGCAACCGCGCTGGCGAAGACGACACCAAACGCCCACGTGCTGGACTCCCTCGTTGAGGTGGCGACCAACGGTTCCGCACCGGTGGATCCGTTCCTCCGGCCCCGGCTGCCCAGCAGCCGCTCCGAGTGGCGCTCGTTCGAGAAGTACGACTACCTGGTACCCCACGCCGGGCACGCCAAGCTATGGCAAGCACTCATCGACCTCGATGACGAACCGTCGTACGACGAGCTTGCCCGGGCCACCCAGCTCAAGCTGAACACCGTGCGCAACTACCGGAGTGAACTGCTCGAACGGCTCAAGCTCCACAACCTCGACCAACCCAGGGTGCGCGAGATGCAGCAGTTCGCGAAGCGCTGTCGCGCGCTGCTGGAACCGCACATCCGGAACAAGCTGCCTGCCGGCGACCATGCGCCGTCCCCGTGCGGGTCATGAGCCGGGTGGCGTGGTCGGTCGCCGGGTTGGGCATCGGCATGGCGCTCGGGACGGTGGCCTTCGTCGGGATCGCCGCCTCGCAGCAGCCGCCGGGCTGGGACCGAGAGCCCCTCGATCTCGTGGGCTACTGCCGTTCGGTCCACGGTGCTGGCGCGTTCGCGTACCGACCACCGAACGTCGAGGCGTGGCGTTGCAGCGTGCGGAGCCGCGGCATCTGGGAACTCGTGGCCGTCGACCTCGACGCTGCCTGCGATTGGCAGAACGGCGACCTCGCTGAACTGGAGGAGGTCGAGGTCCCGCCCGGGGCCCACACGAGGGGGAAGGTGCGGTGCACGGTATGACTGGCGAAACGCCGAGGCGGCGGCGACCGCGAGCGTTCGTGGCGCTCGGCGTCGTCGTCGGGATAGCAGCGGTTTCGGGGGCGTTGTTCGCGCTGCTGCGCACGGGCGACGAGCCCGAACCGGCCAGCGAGTGGCGTCACACCTGGGACGCGGAGCTGGCTGGCCAGGTCTGGATCACGGTCGATGCCGAGGACGCGGCCACACGGCGCATCACCCTCACGTGGGGGCCATGGCAACGCCAGATCCTCCACGCCAGCGCTGATCCGGTCACGTACTGGACCACGAAGACCCCTTCGCCGGAAGGAGAGGACGCCGTGCCGATCATGGTGGACGTCAACCCGGGAGCGGTCATCACCTTCGGCGAAGGTACCCCACCCGTGCCGGCGGAGGACGTCAGCCAGGAGTGGACACGCGCTCCTAACGCCGGCGAGGACTAGCGCGTCCCGGCATACGCCTCGAGCAGGGCATCGGTGATGTCCGCCGCTTCGTCGAGCGCCTCCTCCACGGAGATGCCCTCCCTCACCCGCTGGAACGCCATCGCCAGAGCGCCGCCGATCTCCTGCTCCGGCCCGGCCTGCATCCCAAGATCGGTCGGTCGGGTGCCCATGCCGAGCACGGCCTCGTACGCGACGGCCATCTCCGGATGGTCCAACCATCTCTGGCGCAGCGGCTCGAGCGTGGCGGCGGCCTGTGTGACAGGCACGTACCCCGTACCAGCCGCCCAGCGGGCCTGGACCTCAGGTGACGTCAACCACATCTCCAGGGCCCAGGCAGCTGTCATCTCGGCGTCCGTCAACCCGTTCGCCATCCAAAGGGCGTCGCCGCCGGGCAGCGAGCCGGTCCCCGGTCCCGGAAGCGCAGCCACGTCTAGATCGACGTAGGCGAAGTCCTCGCTGGAGGCCAGGACGTCGATCAGCTCACCCAACGACGCGCAGGTGTGGAACGTCATGCCGATCGGTTCGTCGGGATCGGCGGCCTCCAAGAGGTCGCGGACCCCGTTGTCGTTGTCGATTAAGACAGCCAGCTGATCCTCGATCATGCCGTGGAGCCACGCGAACGCGTCGACCGCAGGGCCGTCCCGCCACGCGGCGCGCCGAGGCAAGCTGCCATAGCCGTTGTCGGGGGCGAGTGTGGGGGCTCCGGCCTGGGCGTTCCACTGTTCGACGATCCACGTCGTCACGCCGCCGCGGTTGTTGTCAACGACGAGGCCGTGCTTGGCGGCGCCCGTCGCCACAAGGCGTTCGGACACCGCCCGCATGCTGGCCATGTCCGTGGGTGGAGCCTCGGGATCGAGGCCGGCCGCCTCGAACAGACGGCGGTTGTAGAACAACACCGGCGTCGACACTTCGAACGGCATCGCCTGGGCCACGCCGTCCACCGACCAGGTGGCCGCGATCGAGGGAACGACGTCGGGAATCGCCTCGGCGAGGCATCTGCCCGGCGCCACGGTCTGTCCCGAGTCGGCCAGGCGCTGGGTCAGCTGCTGAGGCAGGAGCGCGAGAGCCGGCCGGGCCCCTGGGCCGGCGTCGCGCCACCTGGTCAACAACCGCCCTGTCGTGTTGACGTACTCGAGGTCGACCTCAACCATCGGATGCCGTGCGTCGAACTCCTCCACGAACTGCGTCAACAGCTCTCCTCGACGCCCATCCTGCGGATGCCACAGCGTGATCCGGACCGGCTCGTCCAACGCCTCGAGTGCGCGGGTCGGGTCGCATTGGCTCAGGGTGACGGGCTCCAATCCACCAGCATGGGGAGCGACGACCTCCTGTCCGCCGTCGCGGCACCCGACGACGACTGTGGCACCGAGACCAACAAGCGCGGCTAGCGCCGCACCCCGGTCCCTCACTGTCCGCCGACGCCGCTCCCACCCTGATGTCGCCATTCCTGTGCCGTCAGACCCGACCGCCGGCACACCGGTTACGACGCGCGTTGTGCCGACCCCACGGGGCCGGCACAAACGGACTGACACCGAGACCCGGTTACCACATCCAGTTACACCTGTGGTCCCACACCTGGTACATCCGCGGCCAGCTCACGTCCGGCCGCCAGGTCTCCAGGTCCCATGTCGCACCACCGCTCCATCCAGTCACTCCCGGCACCGACGCCGAGAAGATCGCATGGCACGCCAACTGCTTGTAAAGGCTGTCGCCCTGCCATCCGTAGAGGCTGCCGGGATAAGGCATGCAACCCCACACCTCGTCCCACATGCCTGGAGTGAAGCGAGCGAGCCAGCGGGCTTGCCCCGTCGGCTCGACACTCACCACGAGGCTCCGGCCGTACCCCGAGACCCGCACCTTGACGACGTTCGCCGAGTTGCAAACCCTCGTGATATCGACACGGTCCGAGGCGCCAGCGGCACCCGCCTGGTCTCCAGAGAAGAAGGTCAGCCCGAGGCCGCCAACTAGAGCGACCGCCGCGAGCAACCCGCGGAGCCGCCCGGCTGTCGAATGCTTGACTCCGGCGAGAGTCATCGCTTCACCACCTTTTCGTCCACGGACCACCCACATGTGGCCCTACGAACGCATTGAAAGGCTCGCGGCCGAGCCGAGTAACAGACGTCGGTACACGTCGCGACGTCTACGTCGGGGGTGCTCGGGGCCCCTCCTGTTCAGGCTCGCCTACGACAGGCCCGGCTTGGCGTGACGTCAGCCTTGTACGGATCGGCCCCTAGTTGAACCGACGACGTGGCCGGTCGGACCTCGATGCCGAGTGCAGTGCTTCAGCGATGTCGCTGACGGACTCCTCCGGGAACGAACGTCGAAGCAGACGGAGCGCGTGTGCGACGATCAGGGGTCGGAGACACCAGGCTGCCGATCCGGCCACGGTACCGACGACGGCGATGATGCCAGCGACCGTCACCGCGCACATGCGTCGGCTCCTGTGGCCGGCTGACGACCCCGGGGCTCGTCTGGATTCGTCCGCTCGAGCTGAACACGGATCATGGCGAAGCACCCCTTTCGGGATGCTGCGCACGCCGAGCCAGCGCAGCGCCGTGTTCGCCATAGGCCGGACCAAGTTGTCGACGAGAGGCTACTCGCTACGGGGACTCAGGTCGGCGGGCCGCTTCGCGTAATGCCCGGCGAGTGGCTGTCTGGAGCGCGGCACGTGGCTGGACGCTGAGGTCCAGAAGCGTGGCGACGTTGTCGTCCTCCGCCGGCGCCCAGTGCCATGGTCGATCATTGCCGCCGGAGGGTGCCTCGGCGAGGGCTCGGAGGAGCCTGTCGGTAGTCACCGCCAAGCGCCTGGCCCTGGTGGCGCCGTAAGGGCAGCCTGCACGAGGGCAGCGAAGCGCCTGGATCGAGATGCGGTTGCGGCCTTCGGGAGCGAGGACGACGTCTTGTTCCGACGTGCTGATCATCACCAGTCGCTGGTTCTGGTTCGTACTCGCCCCCGATGTGTCACCTGTCGGAAGGCCGTAGGTTCGGCGCCGGATACGAGTCACACCGTCGGGATCACGTTCAATGCGGGCCATCTCGCGACCGCATGCGGGGCACGTAACAGCTACCGACCTTCGTCGGGCCGGCGTCTGCCGACCACGGCCGCTGAGTCGAGAACTCACAGGTTCAGCAGTCTACGACCCGCTGCGCCAGGCGTCCGATGACGCATCGGCCACCGCGGGGTTCTCGGAGTCCGATCCGACGTTGGCGAACAGGAACGTCTGGTAGTCGATGGCAGCCTGCGCAGCCAGCGCCAAGAGCGCCACCGATTGGATTCCACCGCCGAAGGACACGACTCTCAGGCTCATGTCCTCCTAGGCTGGCTCAGCTCCCCGCGTCGTGCGCGTCGTTCAGAAATCCGTCCAGGACCGCGATGAATCGGGACGCTGATCGGCCTAGGTAGGTGTGGACCTGCCTGATCCGTCAGCGATGCCCATCGAGGAACGGCTACGGAAGAACGCCGAGCTGATTGCCCGCCAGGTCGGTGGCGACAGGTGGATCGCCGAGCTGGCGGAGGAGATGCGATGCGGCGTGGCCGAGGTCGGCATGGGGCCGGTCAGCAGGACGCGCGACAGCGAACCGCTGGCCGAGTCCAACTTCCGGGTCGTGCTCCGGGACCTGCGGTCGATCGACGAGCGGGTGACCACGATGCGGTTCCGGCACTGGGGGTTCGGGTGGTGGGAGGAGATCGCTGTACCACTCGACAACCCGCAGCTCATCGATCGGGTCGGCCGATGGGTGGAGCAGCTCGAGAGCTACCCGGTCGCCGACGAGACGGACCTCGCGGATCTCGAGGCCGAGGACGACACGGCCGAAGGGTTACCGGTGCCTCCAGCTCTCGATCAGCATGACGACCTGGCCCAGCTGCGTCGTCGCCTCGACTCGCCGGGCGCGTCCACTGATCCGCCCGGCCTTGGGCTCTGATGACGTGCCGTCCGGCCCAGCTATGAAGCGGCCTCGGGTGCGGATCCTTCATGCGGGCCACCGCGGAGAAGGGCTAGGATCGCACGCTGAGTCTCTATCTACACACTCTGTGTCGCAGATGGAGCCGAGGGCTGGGACTGCCAAGGGGCTGGGATC
>JBOGHK010000200.1:0-44017 GCA_050744325.1 Acidimicrobiales bacterium | reverse complement strand
CGACCCCGTGTGCCAAGGCGGGTCCACCACCCAAGAAAACGGCAGATCCGCCTGCGACATCCACAACTGGTGGGTCTACAACCACCAACAACGCGCCAACCCCCAACCCGACACCACCACCACCAGCGCAACAACCGGGACCGCACGAGCCAGTGGCGCAGCAACCAGTGGCAACCCCATCGCCGCCGGCAACACAAGGGCCAGCGACGCGACGACGACAGCTGATGATGCGACGGCCGGTGGCACAGCCGCCAGGTGACCGCACGACCACCGGCACCACGACCACCGGCACCACGACCACCGGCACCACGACCACCGGCATCGGCCGGGTAATGCGTCAGCTCGGCCACCGGCAGCACGACCACCGGCATCAGCACGTCGAGCAGGCTGGAGCCGTCGTCGGCCACCTCGACCTGGCGACCATCGACCTCGAACTCCCGGGCTGACGGCCGGGATGATGCAACGTCAGCTCGACCACCGGCCGCACGACCACAGGCGGCTTTGGGCCGATCGCACAGTTGGTGGGCGGCAGATATGGCTTGGGCGCCAAAACAGCGGCCCGGCGCCGGCCCAACTCGACCGGCCGTGAGTGGGGACGACGCCCGTTCCGGAACCGTCTGCCCGGGTCCCAGCCGGCTCGGCCGGCTCCCGGCTCACGAGGCGACGGCGGCGTCGACGTAGGCGATGACCAAGGCTTGCTCAGCGCGCTGGCGGCGGTCCCACAGGGTGCGGGGGCGAGAGCCCCGGAGGGCGGCGATGTCCGCGACCCGGTCACCCCCGATGCGTGACCGTGCGATCAGCTCGGCGTCGGCGGCGTCGATGACCCGATGGTGAACCGCCTCGACCAGCACCTCGGCCAGCTCGACCGCCGGATGTGGGCCGGTATCGGTCGCCGGCTCGTGGACCGGTGCGCCGGAGGGCGACGTGAAGGCGGCACCACGGACCGCGTGGCGCAGCTCGCGTGCGGCGTCCATGAGGATGTTGGCGGCGACCCGGCCGGGCCTCCTGGCCAAGGGGTAGGAGCGGATCCGGTGGTACACGGCCATGATCGCCGCCGCCGCCCGCTCGTCGGGATCGCCGAGCGCCCACCAGCGGCGCGCGAGGCTGCGGGTCCCCGGAAGCAGCAACTGCAGCAGGACGCGGGCCGCCAGGGACTCGCCGGCGATGGCACGAGTCACCAGCGCGAGCAGCACGTGGTCGGTCGCTGCAGGATCGGCGTGGCGCACGAACGCCTCGACGTCGGCCAACGATCGTGCGTCCCCGGCGATGCGGCACACATCGTCGAGCTGCCGGGCCGCCGCCCGGCTTCGACACAGCTGTGACCACTCCCGCTCCAACATCTCGAACACCCCTGCCATCTCGTCACCCCCGTCGTTCCGTCCGCCGGTCTCGACGGTGGCGACGATGGCGGTCGACGGTCCCCGACAAGCTCCCCGCAGCGGTACAACTGCCAGTCCACCAGGGCAGAGGCCTCGCGATGCCCTCCCGGGGAGCTCCCCGAGGGAGCCCCCCGGGAGCACTCGTGGGACGTCGGCGCGTGGGCCGCAGGACCATGCCGCTGCCAGCGGATCGGACAGCCGACGCCGTCGGCGGCCTGGGGTGGATCCGACTCCGCGTCGCCTGACCGGTCGCGGTGGCCGGGGCACAACCGCCGATCGGGTCAGGTGCCGCGCAGGCTGATCTCGGACACGGCGGTGAAGTCGCGTTCGGGATCGGCAGTCACACCATCGATGCGGAGGACGATCGTGCTGGTCGTCGTCGGCTCGACGGCCAGCGACTGCATCTCGGGTCGTTCGGTCAGCGTCTGGGCGACCGATGTGCCGTCGTCGAACGACCACGTCACCTCGGTCACCCGCCGGTTCTGGACGAACCGGTCGACGCCGTCGCACGGGTCGACCTTGGCGTAGCCGGGGATCAGTCCGACCTCCCGCACCTCGTGCGGCCCGTCGAGGAGGAACGTGAGCCGCCGCCCGGTGGCGTCGCCGTCGATGCGCCAGGTGGTACCCGAGACCCCGTCCACCATGAGGTCGCCGTCGTAGCTGACCTGGTTGCCGCAGGCGTCGACGCCAGCGGCGGCGCTGGCAGGGACCTCGACCTCGCTGACCGCGAGATCGACGGGCTCGCTCGCTTGCTCGCCAGCGGCTTCGCCCAGCTCGGCGCCGTCTACCGCTGGCTCCTCGCCGCCGCTGTCGCCGCGTCCACCCGAGCCCGTCTCGGAGTCGTCGCCGCCGCACGCCGCTAGCGCGACGACCAGCGCGAGGGCCAGCGCCCAGGCCAGGGCGACCATGGTCCGGCCCGCTGGTGGGGCAGGAGACAGCAGTGGTGGCCGACACCAGCAAGTGTCGCGGTGCCGCCTGAGCACCACGATCCCGACGGGCGCTCCCAGCAGCCGTGCTCGCCGACGGCGGTGGCGAATCAGCCGATCACCTCGGCGATCCGCGCCATCGCCTCGTCGTCCAGACGCCCCAGGACGTCCAACGCCCCGAGGTTCTCGTGGACCTGCTCGACCTGGCTGGCCCCGGTGATCACCGTGGACACCCGGGGGTTGTGGGCGCACCAGGCGATCGCCAGCTGAGCCAGCGTGGCACCGACCTCGGCCGCGAGCCCGCTCAGCGCCCGTATCTGGTTGTTGCGGCCCGGGCTGGTCAACAGGTCGCGCAGCCACTCGTAGCCCGGCAGCGTGGCCCGGCTGCCTTCGGGCACCCCGTCGAGGTACTTCCCGGTCAGCAGCCCGGAGGCCAACGGGCTCCAGGTCGTGATGCCGAGACCGATCTCGTCGTAGAGCCGGGCGTAGGACCGCTCGACCTTGCGCCGTTCGAACATGTTGTACTGCGGCTGCTCCATCACCGGCTTGTGGAGATGGTGACGCTCGGCGACCTCCCACGCGGCGCGGATGTCGTCGGCGGGCCACTCGGAGGTGCCCCAGTACAGGGCCTTGCCGGACGACACGATGTCCGAGCAGGCCCACACGGTCTCCTCGATCGGCGTGTCGGGATCGGGCCGGTGGCAGAACACCAGGTCGACGTGGTCGAGACCGAGGCGTTCGAGCGCCGGGTCGATGGCTTCGAGCAGGTACTTGCGGTTCAGCGTGTGGTGGGTGTTCACCCCAGGATGCAGGCCCCAGAAGAACTTGGTGGATACCACGTAGGACGAGCGCGGCCAGCCCAGCTCGGCGATGGCCTGGCCCATGATCCGCTCTGACTCGCCGCCCGCGTAGGACTCGGCGTTGTCGAAGAAGTTGACCCCACCCTCGTACGCCGCTGCCAGGCAGTCGCGGGCGCGCCCGGTGTCGAGCTGCCCGCCGAAGGACACCCACGAACCGAACGACAGGGCACTGACCTTGAGGCCGGATCGTCCGAGCCGGCGATAGGGCATCTCCATGGGCAACGAAGCTATCGGGCGGCACGCTCTGCCAGACTGACGGCGATGCCTGAGAAGATCCGTGCCGTCGTCATCTACGAGAGCCTCACCGGGAACACCGCTCGTCTCGCCGAGCTGATCGGGACGGCCGCACGGGGCATCGGCGCCGAGGTGAGCGTGTTCTCCATCGACGGCATCGGCCTCAAGGAGCTCGCGGCGGCCGACCTCGTGTTCCTCGGCACCTGGGTCGACGGTCTGGTGCTGTTCGCCCATCGCCCGGGCCGGCAACAGAAGCTGCGCCGGATGCCGGTGATCGACGGGAAGCGCGTCGCGCTGTTCATGTCGTACGCCATCCATCCGGGCAAGGCCCTGGACCGCTTCGCGTCGGTGGCGGAGGAGCGCGGCGGCACGGTCGTGGCGCGTCAGCTGTTCCGGCGCGACCGCCTCAGCGCGGGGGTCGACGACTTCGTCGAGGTCGCGCTCGCGGGCGTCCCGGTGTAGTCGGGCTGGGCTGGTGCGCTGGGAGAGCGAACGCATGTGGGGACGACGAACCGGTCGCAGCGCCGTGGGTGGGCTCGTGGCGCTGGTGCTGGCCAGCACCAGCGCGTGTGGTCCGTTCGGTGACGACGAGGGCGACGACGCCGGCGAGGCGTCTCAGGGCGCTCCCCTCGAGCGGCTTGACATCCCGGATGGCCTCGACGCCGACGCAGGATGCGGCGCCGAGAGCCACACCGCCGCCGACGACCTGTCCTCGGGCCGGCCGGTGGCCCGATGCGCCGCTGGCCATCCCGAGCCCGCGCCGCTGGGTCAGCCCGCCACCGTGCGGGTCGGGGTCCGGAGTCGCAGCGAGGACGTCGCACCGATCCTGCTGGCCGACGGGCTCGACGAGTTCGACGCCGAGAACCTGACCGTCAAGGTCACCGAGTTCGCGACGGCCGCCGAGCTGTTCGGCGCGTTGGCCGGCGGCGACGTCGACGTCGTGGCCGGCCAGCTGGACGGGCCGTTCTTCGACCTTGTCGAGAGCGGGAACGGCGCTCGGCTCGCGCTCGGCGGCCCACTCGCCTCCGAGGCGCACGACACGGCGACACCGCAGGCGGGCCTATGGCTGCGGACCGACCTGCTCGATCCCTCCGACGACTGGATGGACCTCGAGGACGTCGGCCTGCCCGTCGCCGTCGAGGACAGCGTGGCCGATGCCGTGGCCTACCCCGTCGACGCGCTCCTCGGGCAGGACGACATGTCGATCAACACCGTGCGTCTCGCCGTCGAAGGCGGCGAGACGGCCGCCGCGGCGTTGGCCGACGGCGAGCTGAGCGGGGCCTGGCTGAGCGATCCCTACTGGCGGCCGGTGCTCGACAGCGACCTCGACGTCGAGCTGGTCGCGACCCTGCCGGTCGCCGAATCCCTGAGTGGGGTGGTCTTCTCGGACCGGCTGTTGGATCCCACGCGCGACCGGGCGGTCGGCATGGCCTTCAGCCGGGCGGTGATCCGCACCATCAACACCTACCTGGCCGGGGACTACCAGGAGGACGACGACGTCGTCGAGTCGCTGGTCGACGCGACCGACCAATCGGAGGACGACATCGTCGAGACACCCGCCTGGGTGTTCGACTGGGAGGTCCGCCAGGGCACAACCGACCGGGTGCAGACAACGCTGGTCGACCTCGGCGGCGTGCTGTTCGAGCAGCCGCTGTCCGAGCGGTCCCTGGTCGACCGGTCCCTCTACGAGGACGTGGTGCGCGCCCAGGACCAGGGGTAGTCCGGGTCGACGCAGGCCCGCGCGCCGTCGCCGATCAGCAGTGGGCGGAACGTGTCGAGCATCACCGCGAGCTCCTCGGTGGCGTCGGAGCCGAGCGACGCCTCGACGCTGCCGGGTTGGGGGCCGTGGGTGAAGCCCGCCGGATGGAGGCTGATCGAGCCCGGCTCGATGCCCGCGCCGCGGCGGCTGGTGAAGTTGCCCTCGCAGTAGTACAGGACCTCGTCGCTGTCGACGTTGGCATGGTTGTACGGCGAGGGGACCGCCATGGGGTGGTAGTCGAGCTTGCGGGGCACGAAGCTGCACACGACGAACCGCGGGCCGGCGAAGGTCTGGTGGACGGGCGGCGGCTGGTGGACTCGGCCGGTGATCGGCTCGAAGTCGCCGATCGCGAACCGATAGGGGTAGTTGCAGCCGTCCCAGCCGACCACGTCGAAGGGATGGTGGACGTAGCGGTACCGGGTGAGGCCGTGGACGTGGCGGACCAGCACCTCGACGCCGTCGCCGTCGCCACCGTCGTCGTCGTCGCCGTCCGCCTCGGCGAGCAGGGGCTCGTCGGGGCCGTGGAGGTCACGCTCGCAGTAGGGGCTGTGCTCGAGGAACTGGCCACTGCTCGACAGGTATCGCTCGGGCGGGCCGACGTGGCCGCGGGCCTCGATGACCAGGGCATGCACCGCCGCGTCGCCGACGGGCAGCCAGCGGTGGGTGGTGCCCCGCGGGACGACCACGTAGTCGCCGGCGCGGCACTCGAGGGTGCCGAAGATGGACTCGAAGCGCAGGCCACCCTGTCGGACGTAGACGATCTCGTCGCCGGCCGCGTTGCGGTAGAGCGCGCTGGGCTCGACGGGTTGGCCGACCGCGAGGACGACGTCGTCGTTGCCGACCAGCACCGTGCGCCCACCGACGAGGTCGCCGCCGCCCGGCAGCGCGGTCGTGCGCAGGTGGTAGGGGAGGAGCGGCTGGTTCGGCACCAGCTTCGGCTCGGCCTCGACCACGGTCTCGGCCCCACGCAGCGCGGTGGGCGGGTGACGGTGGTACAGCAGCGAGGACGAGGAGGAGAATCCTTCCTGGCCCATCAGCTCCTCTGCGTATAACTGCCCGTCCGGCCCGCGGAACTGGGTGTGGCGTTTGGGTGGGATATCGCCCACTCTGCGGTAGTAGGGCATCTCGACCTCCTCGCCATGAGTCACCGGTCCGTGACGACACTATGACAGTCGGGGCTGATTCCGGTCGGCCGCGGTAGTGTCCGACGCCCGGAGGTCCAACGTTGCCGACGTCGCTGCTCCCGGTACTCACTCAGCTCTTCGACGATGCGGGGCTGTTCCCGCCGGCGCGGAGGCCTATGGCCGAAGCCTTGCAGGTGCACCACGCCGCGCGCACCGGGCCGCACGGCGCCTTGGTCGGGCCGTTCGTGTGCCCCATGGCGCGCCTCGACGAGCTCGACGCCTGCGTCGCCGCGGGGGTTCCGGCGCCGCCATACCTGAGCCTCGTCGTCTACCAGGGCGAGACTCCATCCCGCCGGGCGTTGATGCGGGCGGGCGTCGTCCAGGTCGAGGTGCCGCTCGGTGTGAGCCTGCCGAGCGAGGCGCTGCGGGTGCGGCGCTACTTCGAGCTGCCCCCCGGCGGTGACGTCGAGGCGGCCGTGGACGAGGCGGCGGCGTCGCGCGCCCGGGTCAAGGTGCGGTGTGGCGGCCTGACGCCGGACATGGTGCCGTCGCCCCGCCGCCTGGCCGAGACGCTGGTGGCGTGCGCCAGGCGCCGGCTGCCGTTGAAGGCGACGGCGGGGCTGCACCATCCCTTCCGGCACCACCAGGCGGACCTGGGCGGGCCGCAGCACGGCTTCCTCAACCTGTTGGCGGCAGGGGCCGCCGCGGCAGCGGGCGCCGATGCCGACGAGCTCGAGAAGGTCCTCGAGACCGAAGAGGCCGATGGCGGGGCAGTCGTCGACCGGGTCGACCGCCACGCGCGCGAGCTGGTCGTGTCGATCGGCACCTGCTCGATCGACGAACCGGTCGGGGACCTGCGCAAGCTGGGCCTGCTGTGACGCTGCGGTCCTGGGTGCCCGGTGCCGACGGCTCGGGGTTCCCCGCCGAGCACCTCCCATACGGGGTCTTCGCCGAGACCCGGGGGTCGAACGAGGGCGCCTGGGCACGCGTCGGGGTGCGGATCGGCAACCAGGTCGTCGACCTCGCCCGGCTCGCCCGCGACGGGCTGGTGCAGGGGCCCTTCGACGTCCCGACGCTCAACCCGTTCATGGCCGAGGGGCCCGAGCAGTGGCACGAGGTCCGCTCCCGGCTCACCGAGCTGCTGTGCGACACGGCCCACCGAGGCCAGGTCGAGCCGGCACTCGTGCCGATCGGTCGGGTGGAGCTGTTCCTGCCGTTCACCGTCGCCGACTACGTCGACTTCTACAGCTCGCTCGAGCACGCCACCAACCTGGGCCGCCTGTTCCGACCCGACGGCGAGCCCCTCCTGCCGAACTGGCGCCACCTGCCGGTCGGCTACCACGGGCGGGCCGGCACGGTGGTGGCCACCGACACCCCCGTCGTCCGGCCTCGTGGCCAGCGGCGCGAGCCGGACGGCACCGTGGCGTTCGGCCCCAGCGCCCGGCTGGACATCGAGCTGGAGGTGGGCTTCGTCGTCGGGCTGCCGTCGATGCCGCAGCGACCGGTGCCCACCGCCGAGGCACCGGGCCACGTGTTCGGCATCGTGCTGGTCAACGACTGGTCGGCGCGCGACATCCAGGCCTGGGAGTACCAGCCGCTCGGCCCGTTCCTCGGCAAGTCCTTCGCCACCTCGATCTCGGGATGGGTCACGCCGCTGGAGGCCCTGCTGGCGTGCCGCACCGCGGGCCCGCGGCAGGATCCGGCGCCGTTGCCCTACCTGGAGTTGCCCGAGCCGTGGGCGCTCGACCTCGACCTCGCCGTGGACCTGCAGCCGGCGGGGCGGGCCCAGGCGATGACGATCAGCCGGACCTCGTTCGCCGGGTTGTACTGGCAGTTCCCGCAGCAGATCGCCCACCTCACGGTCAACGGAGCCCACCTGCGCACCGGCGACCTCCTGGCGTCGGGCACCGTGTCGGGAGCGACCCCGGGCAGCGAAGGGAGCCTGCTCGAGCTGACCCGGGCTGGTGCCGACCCGCTGTCGGTCGACGGCGTCGAACGGCGCTTCCTCGAGGACGGCGACGAGGTGGTCCTGCGCGGCGAGGCCCTCGTCGACCACGACGTCACGATCACGTTGGGCGAGGTTCGCGGCCGGGTCGTCGCCGCCACGCTGTGACGCCGGACGACTTCCTGCACGCCGCCCGGACGATCGTGGGTGGGCGGCACGTTCTCACCGACCCGGACCGGACCGCGGGCTACACCGTGGACTGGACCCGACGCTTCGTGGGAGACGCGTCGTCGTGCGTGCTGCGGCCGGGCAGCCTCGACGAGGTGGTGGCGCTGGTGGCCGCGGCCCGCCGTCACCTCGTCGCGCTGGTGCCCCAGGGCGGCAACACCGGCTTGGTCGGAGGCGGCGTTCCGCTGGCGGGCGAGGCGGTGGTCAGCCTGCGACGCCTGGACCGGATCGAGCCCGTCGATCGGTTGGCCGGCCAGGTCACCGCGGGCGCCGGCGCGACGCTCGCCGCCGTGCAGGCCGAGGCACGCCGGTCCGGCTGGGAGCTCGGCGTCGACCTCGCCGCCCGCGACACGGCGACCATCGGCGGGATGGTGGCCACCAACGCTGGCGGCCTCCACGTCCTGCGGTACGGGGCGATGCGGGCCCAGGTCACGGGCGTCGAAGCGGTGCTGGGCACCGGGGCCGTCGTCGCCCGGATGGCTGGCCTGGTGAAGGACAACACCGGCTACGACCTGGCCCAGCTGCTGTGTGGAAGCGAGGGGACGCTGGGGATCGTCACCCGTGTCCGGCTGCGATTGGTCCCGCCGCCGGGTGAGCTGGTCGTCGGCCTGCTGGGCCTACCGTCGACGAAGGCCGCGGTCGCGCTGGCCGCCGACCTGCGGTCCACGCTGGCAGGGCTGCGAGCACTGGAGGTGATGGCCGGCGACAGCCTCCGCCGCGTCGCCGACCACGTGGGGGTCCCACCGCCGGTTGCGCCCGGTGCGGCAGCGTTCCTTCTGGTCGAGGTGGCCGGCCCCGTCGACCCCACCGACGCTCTCGCGGACGCGGTCGCCGTCGGCGGCGTGCTCGACGCCGCGGTGGCGACCGCCCGTCCGGACCGCGAGCGGCTGTGGCGGTTCCGCGAGGCGCACCCCGAGGTTGCGGCCGAGCTGGCATCGCGGGTCGGCCTCGTGGTCCACAAGCTGGACGTGACGTTGCCGGTGGCCGAGCTGGCGGGCTTCTGCGACGAGGTGGCGAGCCTGGTCGAGCAGGCCTGGCCGCAGGCGGTCACGCTGCTCTACGGGCATGTCGGCGACGGCAACATCCACGTCAACGTGGTTGCGCCCGACGACGACGATGGGATCGACGACCTGGTGCTCGGGCTGGTGGTCGAGCGGGGCGGGTCGATCAGCGCCGAGCACGGCATCGGGACGGCCAAGAAGCAGTGGCTGCTCCGCGACCGGTCGGCTGCCGAGGTCGAAGCGATGCGCGCGGTGAAGCGGGCATTGGACCCGGACGGCATCCTCAACCCGAACGTGTTGCTCCCCTGACTCTTGCCCGTTCCGCCGGAACGGCCCGGGCCGTCAGCGGAACTGTTCGAGTGCGGCGCCAGACTCGCCGTTGAGCTGGACCACCGGCCCCACGAGGTCGACAGGTAGTTCGACGGGGACAGGGTTGAGGCCTCGGAGCCGCCACGCGAAGCGCATGGCGTCGAACAGGGTCATGTCGTCGTCGATCCGCAGGCCCTCGGCCACATTGCTGGCCACCCGGGCCAGGGTGAACGGGTCCTTCGCGTCGCCGAGCTTCGCGAACACGGCCTGCAGGAACGCCTGCTGGCGCAGGATCCGTCCCAGGTCGGCGGTGGGGTCGGTGACCTGCTCGCCGTCGATGACCTCGGTGTAGTTCCGCGACCGGACGTAGGCCAATGCCTGCTCGCCGTCCAGCTCGACCGGCCCGCTCTCGGTCACGTTGAGGCCTGAGTTGGTGTCGAAAGCCGGGTTGGGGAAGTTGATCGTGATGCCGCCGAGCCCGTCGACCAGACCCGCGAAGCTGACGAAGTCGACCTCGATGTAGCGCTGGATAGTGATGTCGAGGTTGTCCTCGACGGTGCGGATCAGCCGGCTTGGCCCGCCGTTGTAGGCACCGTTGATCCTGCCCTCGTCGCCGGTATCGGCGATCGTCACGATCAGGTCGCGGGGGATCGACATGACCCGGGCCTCGCCGCCCTCGAACCGCAGCAGCATCATCGTGTCCGACCGCTGGCCACCAGGCGCGCCCTGCTGGGCCGGATCGTCCTCGGCCAGCACCTCACGCGAATCCGATCCGACGATCAGGTAGTTGGTGCCGTTCCCGCTGCCGATCGCGTCGCTGACGTCGACCTTCTCGATGCGGTTGAAGATGCTGTTGGCCCACCAGTAGAGGCCGAGCACGCTGAGCACCGCGAGCGCCGTGAAGATCAGCAGGATGCGCTTCCAGCGCAGCCGCTTCCACCAGGGCCGACCGCGACCGGCGGGCGGCCCGCCAGGGCCTCCGGGCCCGCCCGGACGGGGCCGTGTCGGCGGGCCGGGGGGCCGTTCGCGCCGCATCGGATCGGCCGGGTAGGTGGGCCGGGGAGGCGCGGGCGCCGTCGCGCCACCGCGGGCGCCAGGTGGAGGCGCGGGGCGACCCGGAGGCGCGCCACCGGGGGTGGGGACGAAGATCCGCCGGGCATCACCGGCCGGCGTGCCGCCAGCACGCTGGGAGTAGTCGCTCACAGGTTCGATCGCATGGGAACGTCGGGCAGCGGAGGAGGCCGCCGCAGGTGGACATGGTCGCACAGGAACCGGGTAAAGGTACCGGCACCCGACGCCGGGCTGGGGGACAGGGGTCGACAACGGCTGGCGCCGACCGTTTCGTTGGTCGTGCCGCCGCGGCGCGGGGCGAGCCGGCGGTGAGGCCCGAGCAGCCCCCGGCCGGGGCTTCAGATCCGTTCCAGCTCGCTGCCGTCGAACAAGGGCTTGACCGCCTGAGCGGTGAGATCGGCGCGCATCTCGTCGTCGGTCAGGGCTTGGTCACCGGACCGTCCGGCCGCGTCCAGGATCGCCGGCAGGACCGTCGCGTCGCTGGAGCTGACCAGGAATGCCGTCGGGTGGGCCAGGACCCAGCGCACCGACCGGCCGATGGCGTCGGCATCGGCCAGCGGCTCGTACCAGCTGTAGCGCGGCCCGTCGTAGTCGTCGGACCAGCGACGCCGGGCGACCGACTTGATGGTCTGCACGGCTACCTGCTGTTCGGCGCAGATGGCGAGGAGCTCCTCGACGTCGGCCCGGTAGGCCGGGTCCTGGAGGAGCACGTAGCTGTAGGGCAGGAGGACCGAGTCGAACGGGAAGCGCTCGAGGCTGCGCCGGTGCATGCCGGCGATCCGTAGGCCGTGCCCGGTGACGCCGATGTGGCGGACCAGTCCCTCGTCGCGGGCCTTGGCCAGAGCCGCCACCGCCCCGCCGGGACCGTGGGCGACCTGCCACTCGTCCGCCTCGACGAGGTTGTGGAGCTGGATCAGGTCGACGGCGTCGACCCGCAGCCGCTCCAGCGACCGTTCCAGCTCGGCACGGGCGGCGTCGCCCGCGCGTTCGCCGGTCTTGGTGGCGAGGAAGAAACGGTCGCGATGTTGGTCCATCCACGGCCCGATGCGCAGCTCGGAGTCGCCGTAGGAGGCCGCGGTGTCGATGTGGTTCACCCCGGCGTCGAACAGCCGGGGCAGGATCTGGTCCGCCCGCTGCTGGCTCATCGTGCCCAGCGCGGCGGCGCCGAAGATGACGCGGGAACTGGTGTGGCCCGTGCGGCCGAAGAGTGCCTGCGGGATCATAGGCCCGAACCTAGATCGTTCTTGGCGCTGACGCCGGCCTGGTCGAAGGTGGCCATCTCGGTCAGGACCCGCGCGGCGGCCTCGACCAGGGGCAGGGCGAGGGCCGCGCCGGTGCCTTCGCCGAGGCGTAGGTCGAGGTCCACGACCGGCTCCAGCCCGAGGGTGTCGAGAACCGCTCGTGAGCCCGGCTCCTGTGATCGGTGCCCGGCGATAGTCAGCGACTCGACGCCGGGAACGAGGTGCGCGGCCACCAGCAACCCGGCCGCCGCGATGACACCGTCGACGATGACCGGCACACCCGTCGCGGCTCCCGCCAGGACGAAGCCGGCCAGGGCGGCGTGCTCGAACCCGCCGACCTCGGTCAGCACGCCGAGCGGGTCGTCCCGGTGGTAGGCCCGGGCGCGGGCGACGGCCTCGGCGATGATCGTCGCCTTCCGCGGGATCTCGTCGTCCGGTAGGCCGGATCCGGGGCCGGTGATGTCGCCGGCCCGCCGACCGGTCAGCGCGCCGATCAGGGCGGCGGAGGCGGTCGTGTTGGCGATCCCCATATCGCCGGTCAGCAGGCACCGAGCACCGCTGGCAACCAGCTCAATCGCCGTCTCGGCCCCGGCATCCAGGGCCTGGACGGCCTCCTCGGTGGTCATCGCCGCACCGAGGACCAGGTCGCGGGTGCCGCGGGCCACCTTCCGGTCGATCAGGTTCGCCGCGGGTGGCAGGTCGCCGACGACGCCGACGTCGACGACGACCACCTTGGCCTTGCTGAGCCGAGCGATAACGTTGATCGCAGCACCGCCCGACAGGAAGTTGACCACCATCTGCGTGGTGACCTCCTGGGGCCACGGCGACACGCCCTGGGCGTGGACGCCGTGGTCGGCGGCGAAGATCGCGACGGCGGCCGGTCGGGGCGATGGTGGTGGTACCTGGCCGCTGATCCCCGACAGCTGGATGCCGAGGTCCTCCAGGCGACCGAGGGATCCCGGGGGCTTGGTCAGGCTGAGGTGGCGTTCGGCGGCGGCCTCCATGGCCACGTCGTCGAGGGGGGGCACCATAAGGGCGGCGGCGGTGGCCGGCCCAGCGGCCCGCGCGACGTACGCGAGGACGGCATGGGTCAGCAGGTGCTCGGTACGAAGGATGACGATCCCGGCGAACCTCGGCGCGATCGACGCGTCCGGCGGTGGGTCGGCCTCGGCCGCGACCACCAGAGTCCGCTCGGGCGCGGCGAGCGGCAGGGGGCGGCGGGCGGTGACCGGGCGGCTCTCCTGGCCGGTCGTCGGGATCACCATGACCGCGCCGAGCCCGGCATCTTCGAGCCGGTCCATGGTGGATCCCAGCGACTCGTGGCTCGGGTCGACGATGACCGCCATCTGCACGTCCAGCTTGGCCAACGCGCCGACCAGACGGCGGGCGCCCGGGCGGGTGGGGTCCGGGGTGTCGGGGGCCGCGTCCGCAGCGAGCAGCGCCCCTGGCGTGAAGGCGACCGCGTCGAACGGAAGGTGACCTGCCATCTGGACGCGCACGCTAGCCCGCATCGAGGTGACGGCCACCAGACGCGCGCAGTGCGTCCTCCAGCCGTTCGAGGCCCGTCGCGTCGGGCACCGCGATGCGGACATGGCCAGGGAGTCCGAACGACCCGCAATCCCGGACGACCACCATCTCGCGCGCCAGGCGATCCCGCAGACCTGCCGCGTCGGGAACCAGGAGCCAGGGTGCCTCGGAAGGCAGCGGCCGGTAGCCGTGGTGGCGCAAGACGACAGCGAGCGCATTGCGTGCGGCGCGGATGCGCCGGGTCCAGCCGGGTGGGTCGGCGTGCTCGAGGAGGTCGGGGAGCACCGCGCACGCCAGCCCCCCGGCCGCCCATGCCGGACGGCGCCGGCGCAACCGGAGGGCCTCGTGGGCGGTCGGGGCGAGCGCATAGCCCAGGCGCAGCCCGGGGCAGGCGAAGGCCTTGGTCAGCGAGCCGACAGCCCAGCCTGGGCGGTTGCGGGTCCAGACCCCGGCGCTGAGGGGCAGGAAGGCCTCGTCCCAGACCGCGGGCTCGGCACCGGCGACGTCGGTGTCGCCGATCCCGGTGTCGGCCAGCAGACCGGTCGGGTTGTGGGGGTCGGACCGCCACCGCGGCGCCGCCGGATCGAGCCGCGGCAGATGCCGGCGGTAGAGGGAGAACTCCGGTTCATGGACCCAGCCGGCGCCGAGCTGCGCGGCCAGCAGCGCGATGGCCTGGGCGGCGCCGCCGGTCAGCACCAACCGTTCGGCGGGCAGGGCGATGGCCGCCGCCAGCTGCTGCTCGGCGACGTCGGTGTCGGGATAGCGGCGCAGCGCCGACAGGTGTCGGCGGGCCAGCGCCGCGACGTCGGGTGCGAAGGGGTTGAGGCTCGCCGACAGGTCGAGCACGTCGTCGGGCTCGACGCCGAGCGCCGCCGCGATGCGGGCGCCGTCGCCGCCGTGGGGGCCGGGCGGGGGGATCTGCCCCGTCACCGCCGCGACCGAGCCCGGCCGATGGCCCCGCCCGCGAGCCCGGCCACGCCGAGCAGGCCCACGAGGGCCCAGGTGACGTCCCGGGACAGGCGGATCGCCCGGCCGATGTCGCCAGGCGAGGGTGCCGGCCCCGACCCGATCGCGGGTCGGGACTCGACCACGTCGCCGTAGCGGTTGGCGCCGCCGAGCCGGATCCCCAGCGCCCCGGCGAACGCGGCCTCGGCGACGCCGGCGTTGGGCGACGGGTGCGCGGCCGCGTCACCCCTCACGACGGCCACGATCGGGGCGGTGGCCCGGGGACGGACCAGGATCACCAGCGCGGCGGTCGCGCGGGCCGGCAGCCAGGCCATGACGTCGTCCAGACGGGCCGCGGCGAGGCCGAAACGGCGGTAGCGGTCGTCGCGGTAGCCGACCATCGAGTCGAGGGTGTCGGCGGCGCGGTGCAGGAACGCCCCGGGCGCGCCGCACGCCGCCGCCCACAGCGCGGGTGCGACGATGGCATCGGTGGTGTTCTCGGCCACGGACTCGACCACCGCACGGGCGATCTCGGCTGCGTCGAGCTGTGCCGGGTCCCGTCCGACCAGCCAGGGCAACAGCTCACGCGCACGCTGCAGGTCACCCGCGCACGCCGCCTCGCCGACCGATGCGGCGGCATGGTGCAGGCTGCGGCCGGACACCGAAAGGTAGGCCGCAACTGTCGGCGAGCGGACGGCCCGCCCGGCGAGCCCGGCGGTAGCGAGCCCGGCGGCGGCGTAGGCCAGACCCGGCGCGGCCCGGTCGGCGTAGAGCCGGCGTTCGAGCCGGGTGGCTGCGGTGCCGAACAGGGCAACCGGATGCAGCGGATCGGGCAGCGGGGGCTCGCCGAGCAGCCGGTCGGCCACCAGGCCGAGGGCGGCTCCGAAGGCACGGCCGCTCAGGGTCCTCACGGCCGCGCTACCGCCGACCGGGCTGCTCCCGGCGCCCGAGCGCTCTGCCAGCCCACCGGCAGTCGTGCTCGCAACGCCCGACTGCCCGACCGCCTCACCATCGAGCTGCCGCGGCCAACAGCCCGACCGTCTCGCCCACCACACCGGCGGCGCCGAGCACGTCGCCCGTGAAACCGCCCAGCCGTCGCCACGCCAGCCACACGACCAGCCCCGCCCCGACCAGCGTGGTGCTCGCGACGGCCGGGCCGGCGGGCACGCCCATGGCCGCCACCACCAACATCGCACCGACCAGGCTGCCACCCATCCCGGGCCAGGGGCGGGCGCCGACGAACGAGCTGGCCAGTCCACCCTCGGGGCGGGCGTAGGGCACGCGGGCCAAGGTCAGGGTCATCGCGGCGCGCGCCAGCGCCCAGAGTCCGGCAACCATCACCGGGTCGGGGTCCATCGACGCGAGAGCCGCGACCCGTAGGCCGAGCACCAGGGTCACGGTGACCACGGCGAAGCCGCCCGCCCGGGGGTCGGCCATCACGTCGAGGCGGCGGTCACGGTCGATCGGGGGAAGCAGCCCGTCGGCGGTGTCGGCCAGGCCGTCCAGATGCAGCATCCCGGTGAGCCCGGCGTCCAGGGCGACGGCGATGGTGGCAGCGACCAGTGGCGGCCAGAGCTCACCCGCACCCCACCAGACGCCACCGACGGCCAGACCGACGACCGCGCCGACCAGCGGGAACCATCCGGTTGCCCGGGCGTCGGGCCGGCTGGTCGCCCTGGTGCCGAAGACGGTCAGGAACCCGAACGCCGACCGCAGCGGTGTCACGACGGTCATCAGGGTCACCAGGGTGAGCCTTCGGGGAGGGGTAGGACGCGGCCGGCGACCACCAGCAGCACCTGGTCGGCTACCTCCGCCACGGTGCGGTTCACCGTGCCGAGCCGGTCGGCGAACCGCCGCCCGACCTCGGTCGCCGCGTGGACCCCGAGCCCGACCTCCTCGGACACCAGCACGGTCGGCGACTCGCGGGAGCGCAGGGCCGCGCAGAGCCGCTCGACGTCGGGATCGAGGTCGGGGAACGACGCCACCCATGTTCCCAGCGAGTCGACCAGGACCGGCCCGTCGAGCCGGCCGAGCAGGTCGGCGAGGTCGTCAGGGTCGTCGACCTCGACGGTGGCCCAGCGGGACCGCTCGCGTCGCTCCCGGTGCGCTGCGATGCGTGCGGCCATGTCGGCGTCCGTGGCACGTCCGGTGGCGATGTAGGTGGCCGGTCTGGCGGACCGTTGGACGAGGGCTTCGGCGACGTCGGACTTGCCCGAGCGGATCCCGCCCAGCACCAGGGTGATCATCAGGGGCAGCATGGCAGACTCGGTGCCGAGCCCATGGCGCCCTTCGACGTTCCGACGCAGACCTACATCCTGCCGCCCGACCTGAGCGCTGGCGACGTGCTCGAGCGGTTGACCAAGTCGCTCTCCACGGTGAACCGCGGCCGTCCGAACCCGGCCCTGGAAGCGGTCGCCGGGCCGCAGCAGGTGGCGACGTGGTGCGTGCTCGACACCGCCGATCAGCGCCTCCGTGCCGCCGGGCTCGACCTCGGCCTGGAGTCGGCGCATGGGCAGCTGGTCCTCCGTGGCACCCGGGGCAGCCGGGTCGTCGGACAGCGATCCGGCAGGGCCCCTCGGCGCTGGCTCGCGGCCGACCTCCCCGTGGCGCTGCGGCAGCGGCTCGCACCGGTTGTCGGGATCCGGGCGCTGCTGCCGGTCGTCGTGGTCCGCCGTCGCGAGCAACCGGTCGAGGTCCACGACCGTGACGCCAAGACCGTAGTCCGCCTGACGCTCACCGACCTGTGGGCGAGCCCGGAGACCGACCCGGTCCGGCTGCCGAGCCGGGTGGAGGTGGCCGGCGTCCTCGGCTACCCCAAGGCGTTCGCGCGCGTCGACCGCCTGTTGCAGCGGATGGACCTGGATCCCACCGACGTCCCGGTCGTCGACCATGCACTGGTCGCCGACGGCCGCGACCCCCAGCCGCCACGGTCGCGCCGCTCCCCCGAGCTCCGGCCGAAGGATCCGGGCCGGGCGGCGACGCAACGGGTGCTGGCCCAGCTGGCGGAGGTGGTCGAGGCCAACCTGGCGGGGACCCTCGACGACCTCGACACCGAGTTCCTCCACGACCTTCGGGTGGCCGTCCGGCGCAGTCGTTCGGTGCTGCGCGAGATGAAGAAGGTGTTCGAGCCCCAGGCCCGCCGGGCACAGGCCGACGCCTTGCGCTGGGTCCAGGCGGTCACAGGCCCGACTCGCGACCTCGACGTCCAGCTCCTGGAGTGGGACGAGTTGGTGGCTCACCTCCCCGCAGAGAGCCGCGCCGACGTCGGTGTGGCCCACGAGGTGCTCACCGAGCGTCGGACCGACGCCTTCCGGGCGATGCGGGCCACGCTGCGCAGCGCCGGCTACCAGCAACGCTGGGGGTCGTGGCGGGCGTTCGTGGCCGAGCCGCCGGCCCCGGCTGACGACCGGGCGGGCCAGCGCGCCATCCGCCGGCTCGCCGGCCGCCGGATCCGCTCGGTGTACCGCGCCATGGTCCGGGACGGCAGCGCGATCGACCAGAGCTCGCCGCCCGAGGCCCTTCACGACCTGCGCAAGCGGGGCAAGGAGTTGCGCTACCTCCTCGAGCTGTTCGGCGGCGTCCTCCCGGCGTCGAAGGTCAAGCCGCTGGTCGCCAGCCTCAAGGGCCTGCAGGACGTGCTCGGCCGGCACCAGGACCGCGAGGTCCAGGCCGAGAGCCTGCGGGCGCTCGGGCCCGAGGTCGCCGCTCGGCCTGGCGGGGCGGACGCTCTGATGGCCCTCGGCGCGTTGGTCGACCGGCTCCGCACCGAGCAGGGCGAGGCCCGCGACCAGTTCGTCGACCGGTTCACCGCCTTCGCGGGGCTGCCGGTGCCGAAGTGACGTGAGTCCACGCAGGCGACGCAGATGGGGTCGGGCATGAAGGTCCTCGCGACGTACAACATCAAGGGAGGGGTGGGAAAGACCTCGGCCGCGGTCAACCTCGGGGCCCTCGCGGCGCAGGACGGCCTGCGGACCCTCCTGTGGGACCTCGACCCGCAAGGGGGGGCATCGTTCCTGTTGCGGATCCGGGCCAAGGTGAAGGGTGGTGGCCGCAAGCTGGTGCGTGGCCGGGCCGACGTGGTCGAACTGCTGCGAGGCACCGACATCGAGGGCCTCGACCTGCTGCCGGCCGACTTCTCCTACCGGCACCTCGACCTAGCGCTGGACGACACCAAGCGCCCGACCCGCCGGCTGGGCCGGGTCCTGGCACCGCTCGCCGCCCACTACGACCTGGTGGTCGTGGACTGCCAGCCGTCGATCTCGCTGGTCTCCGAGAGCGTGTTCGACGCCGCGGACGCCCTGTTGGTGCCACTGATCCCGTCGACACTGTCGCTACGGACCTTCGACCAGCTGTCCGGCTACGTGCGCGACGAGGTCGAACGGCCGCCCCAGATCGTGGCCTTCTTCTCGATGGTGGACGGACGCAAGAAGCTGCACCGCGAGGTCGTGGCCGAGCTTCCGGTCGAGCGGCCCGACGTGGTGCCGACCGGCATCCCCGCGGCCACCGAGGTCGAGCTGATGGGCGTCCACCGCACGCCGGTGGTCGTGAGCCTGCCCCGCAGCCGTGCCGCCCGCGCCTACCGTGCGCTCTGGGAGGAGATCCGCAAGCGCGTCGAGGTCTAGAGCGGTCACGGCACTAGCAGTGCCGAGCAGCCACCTTTTGGTGCAGCGCCCGTGCGAGAATCGTCGTCGATGGCAGTGGCGGCCAACACTGCGGATCCCTCTCGGGCAGCGTCGTCCGTTGCTGGAAGCGGTCGGCTGCCGCATCCGCTAACCCGGTTCGTCGGCCGCGCCTCGGCGATGACCGAGGTCGCCGAGCAACTCGCCGAGCATCAGTTGGTCACGTTGACCGGGCCCGGAGGATGTGGCAAGACCCGCCTCGCTCTCGAGGTCGTCCGGCGCACCACCGCGCGCGGTGACCCGGCGTTCGTCGACCTGGCGCCACTGCAGTCGCCCGCACTGGTGGTCAGCGCGCTGGGCGCGGCCGTCGGTGTGCCGGAGGGCGGTGTGCTCCCGCTCGCGGACGTGCTGCACCACGCGCTGGCCGAACGGAACGTGTTGGTGCTGCTGGACAACTGCGAGCACGTGGTCGACGAATGCGCGCGGCTGCTGTCAGGTCTGCTGAGCCACTGTCCCGGGGTGACCGTCCTGGCGACCAGCCGAGAGCCGCTGGGCGTCGACGGCGAGCTCACCTGGCGGGTCCCGCCGCTGAGCCTGCCCGAGACGGGCGATGACGCCGATGCCGACCCCATGGGCGCGCTCGAGGCCTCCGAGTCGGGCAAGCTGTTCCTCGACCGCGCGTGGCTTGCCCAGCCCGGCTACCAGCTCACCGCCGGCGACGCTGCCGCAGCAGCGACCGTGTGCCGGCGGCTCGACGGTCTGCCACTGGCGCTTGAGCTCGCGGCGAGCCGGCTCCGGATCCTCGACGTCGGCTGTCTCGCGGCCGCCCTGGACGACCGGTTCGCGGTGCTCGAGTCCGGGCCGCGCAGCGCCCCCGCTCGGCAGCGGACGCTGGAGGCTTCGGTCGAGTGGAGCCACGGCCTGCTCAGCGAGTCGGAGAAGCAGCTGTTCCGGCGGTTGGGCGTGTTCTCCGGGGCGTTCGACGTCGACGCTGCCGCCACGGTCGGCGGCGAGCAGCCGATGCTGACGAGCACGGTGCTGTCGCTGCTCGGACGGCTGGTCGACCAGTCGATGATCCAGGTCGAGCGCGGGGCCGGCGGCGTCCGCTACCGGCTGTTGGAGACCATGCGCCACTTCGCCCGCCTGCACCTGGCCGGCTCGGGCGAGGAGGCTGCCACCCGCGACCGGCACCTGGCCTACTACGGCGCGGTCGCAGAGCGGTTCCGGGCCGACGTCGACGCGCCGACCGAGGCCGACGCGACCGTCGATGCCACGACGCTGGTCCTGGACGACCTGCGCTCGGCTCTGGACTGGAGCCAGGAGTCGGGACAGGTCTCGGCCGGGCTGCGCATCGCGACCGCGCTGCGGTGGCTGTGGGTCGCAGGAGGCCGGATCCAGGAGGGCCGCGAACGTCTGGCGGCGCTGTTGGCCGCGGACGGCAGCCAGGGCGACGGCCAGGACGACGGCGACCGGGCGGCGGCTCTGGCGGCCAGCGCGATGCTGGCACTCCTGTCGGCCGACCCGTTCACCCAGCGGGCCCTGGCCACCGAGGCGCTCGAGCTGGGGCGGGCCGTCGCCGACGCCGCCGTCCAGGGCGAGGCGCTGATCGCGCTCGGATGGGCGGCGACGTTCCTCGACCCGTCGGTCGCCTACGGGCATCTGGTCGAAGGCCTGGTTCTGTTGGAGGGCACCGGGCTCGACCGGTTCGTGGAGTACGGCGAGATCGGGCTCGGCGTCGCGCTGGCCAACGAGGGTCGCCTCCCCGATGCCGCCGACGCGTTGCGGGCCGCCGTCGACCGGGCGCGACCAGCCCGGAGCTGGGCGGCTCAGCTGGCGTTGGGCACCTTGGGCTACGTCGAGACGCTGCAGGGCCGGCTGGAGGAGGCACGCCGTCACCACCGGGAGGCGCTCAACGGCGGGTACTCCGACATGTTCCAGAACCAGGTCCGCCAGTGGTACGGCTTGACGCTCACCTACCTCGGCGACCTCGACCAGGCGGCGGCGGTGTTCGCCGCGGCCGACGACAGCGCGCGTGGCTTCGGGGTTCCGCTGATCCCGGGGTGGTTGCACTACTCGTTGTTGGAGCTCGCCCGGTCGCGGCCGGGCGAGGCCGGCGAGCTGGCCGCCCGGGTGCTGCCGTTCTTCCAGGTGATGGGGTGGCGCTGGTTCGAGACCCAGGCCCACAGGGTCCTCGGCGATGCGGCCGCCGCCTGCGGCGATCCAGCGACCGCCGCCGCCCACTGGCACGCGGCGATGGCTGCTGCGAAGGCATCCGACAATCCGCTGGCCAGGACCGTCGCGCACATCGGCCTCGCGCGGCAGGCGTCGAGCGACGCCGACCCGGCGCGGGCACGGTCCCTCCTCCGTGCCGCCGTCCGCTCCGCCGTCGGGTCGGACTACCAGCTGGGTGCGCTCGATGCTCTCGACCAGCTCGTCCTGCTCGCGGCCGGCGAGCCCGATGCGGCGCTCGGCCCCCGGGAAGCCGTTCAGCTGGTGGCGGCGGTCGACGCGATCCGTGGTCGTCTGGGCTACTCCAGACCGCCAGGCGCCCAGGCGGAGGTGGACGTCGCGCTCGCGGCAAGCCGCACGGCGCTGGGGCCGGAGCACGACGCGCGCTGGTCCGAGGGGCACGCCCTCACCCTGGACGAAGCGACCGCCGTCGCGTGCCGCGGCGAGAGCCGTCCACCGCGGCCGCCGTCCGGTTGGGCCAGCCTCACCCCAGCGGAGCAGCGGGTCGTCGACCTCGTGACCGAGGGCCTGACCAACCCCGAGATCGGCGAGCGCCTGTTCATCTCCCGACGTACGGTGCAGACCCACCTGTCACGGGTCTTCGCGAAGCTCGGGGCGACCAACCGGGCCGAGCTGGCCGCTTTGGCGAGCCGGCGTCGGAGCCAGCCAAATACGCCATCTGGCTGATGCTCGCGAGGGCGACCACGCGCCACTCTGCGTGGAGGGATGGCCTCCAGCGCTGGCTTGCTCGAGGTAGTCCCTAACAGAGTGGCGGGATGCTAGCTGGCATGCTCGTGGAGAAGGTTCCATCAACCGACTTCACGAGCGCGCCAGCGCTCCGCGTGCCATCTCACACCCTCCGCTACTCGGCGGCTTCGCGGTCGGGGCCGCGGGCGTCGTCGAAGCGCAGTGCCGCGGAGTTCATGCAGTAGCGCTGACCGCTGGGGTCGGGACCGTCGTCGAACACGTGGCCGAGGTGTGACCCACAGCGTGCGCAGCGCACCTCGGTGCGGAGGTAGCCGAGCTCGTAGTCCTCGTGGAGCGTCACCGCGGCATCCTCGGTCGGCTCCCAGAACGAGGGCCAGCCGGTGCCTGAGTCGTACTTCGTGTCCGACGAGAACAGCGGTTGGTCGCAGGCGACGCACCGGTAGGTGCCCTTGTCCTTCATATCCCAGTAGATGCCGGTAAAGGCCCGCTCCGTGCCACCGCGGCGAGTGACCTCGAACTGCTCGGGGGTTAGCCTGTCGCGCCAGCCCTCGTCGTCGGTGGGGAGCTCGCTCTGCGGGATGCCGTCGTCAGCCATACCGCCAGTCTGCCGTGACGATCGCCGTCAGTGCGGAGGGGGCGACAGCCAGGGCGAGTGCAGGGCATCGGCGAGCTGTCTGACCAGCGGCTCGGGGGACGGGCTCGACACCCGCTCGATCGACTCGAGCGTGCAGTACGCCTCGGTGCCCGCCCCGCGCGCCTGCAGGGTCACGACCAGCGAGTGGGTCTCGCCCTCGTGGCGCACGACGACCTCGAAGATCGCGCAGCTCCGGTCGACGTAGCTGACGGCGCCCACCGCGTGCCCGGCTTCGAGCAGCCGGGTGAACGCCTCGTCGGGCGGGGCGTCGACGACCAGGCGGTCGGGGCCGTCGAGATGGGCGGTGATACGCGGCGAGGGAGACGGCGCGGTGGCGGTCGGCCGGCGGACGGGGGCGGGCCGGCGGCCCCGCATGGTGGTACCGCCCAGCGCGTGCGACAAGACGGCGTAGGCCTCGTTGAGCTCGGCCGCTCGGCTGGTAGCCGCTGGCCCCGCCCGGTCGGGGTGGAGCTCACGGATCAGGCGCCGGTACGCGAGGCGTACAGCGTCCCAGCCGTCGTCGGGGCCGACCCCCAACAGCGAGCGCGCCTCGTGCACGTTCACGCCGAGATCCTCTCACCCTCGGCAGGCGGATGCCGACTCCAGGTGGTGCGAGCGACGACGGGCGCGCTCACGGTGGGGCGCGGTCTACGCGGGTGCGAGGAACGACGCGAGCAGCGCGCGGTACCAGCCGGGATCGTGGCTGCCGGCGTGCTCGCGGGCCGCGTGCATCGCGAGCTGAGGCATGCCGACGTCGACGGTCGTGACGCCCAGTCGGGCCGCGGTCGTGGGGCCGATCGTGGACCCGCAGGGAAGGTCGGCGCGCATCGCGAAGTGCTGCAGCGGCGCCTTAGCCTCCTCGGCAGCCAGCGCCACCAGCGCACTGCCGGGGGCATCGGTGGCGTAGCGGACCGAGGCGTTGACCTTCAGCACCGGCCCGGAGTTCAACGTCACCTGGTGCTGGGCATCGTGGCGGTCGGCGTAGTTCGGGTGGAGCGCGTGGGCCATGTCCGCCGAGACGCACGCCGAGCGGGCGAGCGCCCGGTGGAGCGCCTCGCGGTCGCCGCCGCGGGCCAGCACCGTGCGTTCGAGCAGGACCGGCAACATCGACGACCCGGCGCCGCGGTCGGAGGTGGAGCCGATCTCCTCGTGGTCGAACAGGCAGACGACCGGGACCGGCCCGCCGACGAGCCGGGGCCCGATGTCGACCAGCGCCTCGATCGCGGCCCAGCACGAGGCCAGGTTGTCGAGCCGTGACGAGCCGATCATCTCGTGGTCGCGTCCGACCAGGCTCGCGGGCGTGAGGTCGTGGAGCATCAGCTCCCACCCGAGGACGTCGGCAGCAGCCACGCCCAGCTCGCCGGCGACGAACGATTGGAAGTCGCCGTCGTCGCTGTCGCCGACGCCCCAGATCGGCACCAGGTCGTGCTGGGCGTCGACGGCCTGGCCCTTGGTGTTGACGTCGCGGTTGAGGTGGATGGCGAGCTGGGGGACCGTGCACACCGGCCGGTCTACCCGCAGCAGCTTGACGAACACGCCGTTGCCCTCGCGCCGCATCGCCACCCGGCCGGAGATCCCCAGGTCGCGGTCGAGCCAGCTGGCAAGCAGGGGGCCTCCGTAGGCCTCGACGCCGAGCTGGCGGTAGGCCCCGCGGTCGCGGTCGGGCCGGGGCTTGAGCCGCAGGTTGGGGCTGTCGGTGTGGGCGCCGACGACGCGGAACCCCTCGTGGGGCCGGTGTTGGTCGGAGACCGCCCAGGCGATCAGCGTCCCGCCCCGGACCACGTACCAGCGGCCTGGCCCCGAGGGCCACACGGCGTCCTCGGCAAGCCGGGTCCAACCGGCTTCGGTCAGCATCGCGGCAGCGGTGTTGCATGCGTGGAACGGCGACGGCGAGGCGTCGCAGTAGGCCATCAGGCGGCGGGCGGCGTCGAGGTCGGGAGGGGTCGAGGACGGACTCGGAGCCACGATCGGCCGATCCTATCGAACGGACTGTGCAGCCTCTCGCAGGTAGCGCCAGGCTGCACAAGTTCGGATCCGCGGGAGGCGGCGGCAAGAATCGCCCGGTGACCGCCGCCTGCGTGGACCTGGTCGTCGTCCATCGCGGCGAGCCGGACCGGGTCGCCGAGACCGTCGCCCGCTTCCGCGACCAGCCAGTGCCCGTGCGGGTGGTGGTGGTCGACAACGGCTCCTCGGACGCCGACCGCCGACGGCTCGTCTTCCCCGACGACGTCACCGTGCTCGACCTCGGCGGCAACCACGGGTTCGGACCGGCGGCCAACGCCGGGTTCCGGTGGTACCTCGCCCGGGCTGGCGCCCCGTGGCTGGCCGTCGCCCCACACGACGCCCGGCCCGCGGCCGACTGCCTCGAGCGCCTGGTGGCCGAGCTGGAGCGGCGGCCCCGAGCCGGGCTGGCGTCCGCCGACGTGGGGGACGGGTTCACGCCGGTGGTCGACCGCTACATCGGTGCGATCCCGACGCCGGCCCGGGTGCTCCACGGTTGGGAGCCGGCCGGCTACCCGCACGGCACGCTCATGGTCGCCCGTCGCACCTGCCTGGAGGAGATCGGCCTGTTCGACGAGCGCTACTTCGCGTATTGCGAGGAGGCCGACCTCGGGATGCGGGCCCGTCGGTCGGGCTGGCAGGTCGGTGTGGTGCGCGGCGCCGAGGTCCGCAACTCGCACCTCAGCTCGCGGGTCGCCGTGGTCGACTACCTGCAGCTGCGCAACACGCTCCTGCTGGTCCGCGACCACTTCGGCCGCTACCCGGCGACCATGCGGCTGCTGATGGCGGTGTGGCAGCTGGCTGTCGGGCTGGTCGTCGCCGACCGACGCGGACCGTACTGGCACCCTCGGGCACGGGCCCACGCCCTGGTCGACTTCCTCCGTGGCCGCTTCGGACCACCGCCGCCCTTCGACTGACGAGGCGCTACAGCAGGTCGGGGTCGGGATCCGGCAGGATCGTGGACGTTCGCCGCTGTACCCGGTGGGGTGCGTCCTCGAAGCCCGGCAGCGCCGCCTGCAACGCGAGTCCCGCGGCAGCCACCTGGGCCCCGACCTGGTCCTCCACCTCCGCCCAGTCGGCCGCCCGCTGCCCGGGAAGCGACCGGTTGTAGAACCGGTCGAAGATCACCACGAACGCTCCCCGGTCGCGCAGCGCGGCGATGTTGTGCGGCGCGTCCTCCACGTAGCAGTCGGCCTCGACCTGGGGCTTGGCCCCGAGGAAGCACAGGTCGCGGTACGGGATGCCGACACTGTCGAGCCAGGCGACCGTGTCGCCCACGGCGATGGCGTGACCCCAGTTCCCGTAGAGCCGGTGGGTGATGATCCGGATCCAGATCCCGGCGTCCGACAGCCGCCACAGCGCGTCGGCGGCACCTGGAACGGGAGGCATCGTGCGGAAGATCCGGTGCTCCAACACGGCCTCCTGGTGGAGCTGTGAGAACTCGTCCGGCCTGACGCCCCACTCGCCGAAATCCCACGAGTGGTCGAGCGGGAGACCCTCGGGATCAACTCCTCGGCTGGTGGCGACGACATCGCGGAGGGCGCGCGTGTAGTCGGCGCAGACCCCGTCGAGGTCGACCCCCAGGATGAACTCAGTCGGTGATCTCACTGCTGCGAGACTGCCAGACGCGTCCGACGATGACATCGGCGGCCAGCAGCAGCACCGCGAGCCACCCCAGCGGATGAGGTTCCTGCATCTCGATCGGCCAGTCGAAGCTCGGGTCGGGTGCGTAGCGGAGCTGGAGATAGGCGACCCACAGGGCGCCGATGCCGAGGGCAGCCGGGCTGGCCAGCAGCAGCCAGCGGCGGAACTTCTCGTGGCGCGTTCCGAGCCCGGCGGCGATTCCGACGGCCAGCCCCACCAGTGGGCCGGCCAGCAGGAAGCCCACGACTCCGATCGCCAGCCCGGTCACGTAGGCGTCGCGCCGGCTGGGCAGCGCACCGTGGTAGCGGAACGCCAGGACCGGCGAGTACGGCTCGGGCATCGCCGACGGCGCGACGAACGTCGGCCGTGGTCGCCGCAGCAGGAGTAGGATGCACCCGGCGGCGGCGACCACCGACAGCCACAGCGCGAGGTTGACCCGGCGTTGGGGCGTGAACCGCAGGTCAACCTCGAAGCTCTCGTCGGTCGGCACGACCAGCCACCCGTTGGCGAACCCGTCCACCAGCTCGGGTGCCGCGAGCGCGGTGCCATCCAGCGTGGCCTGCCAGCCGTCGTTGAAGCTCTGGCCGAGCACCAGCCAGAACGGCTCGTCGGGACGGGCACCGCTCACCTCGAGCTGGTAGTGGTCGGCGCTCTCCTCGACAATCCGGACCTCAGGCGGTGGCACGGCGCCGGTGCCCTCGGCGGTGCCTGCGGCGTTGGAAGCGCGCTCGGCCTCGTCGACCAGGGTGCCGTCTGTCGACCCGGCCGCTCCGCCGGCCCCCGAGCGCAACACCAGCTGGTCGATGTTGACGCCCACGTCCAATCCGCTCGTGGTGCGCAGCGTGTGGGAGCCGCCGCTGATGTCGACCGAGCCGACGCCACAGGTGGCGACGCTCAGCGGGCGTCCGGCCAGGGCGTCGCTCATCGGGCCGCTGATGCGCACGGGCACCAGGTCGGCGTCGATCCGCAACAGGTCGTCGCGGCAGCCGGTGTCGAAGGTCTCGGGCAGTGGCGGCACGGTCGGGCCGGGCAGGCCGATCTCGGCGATGGCCGCGGGCTGCGCGATGGCCCTGTCGCTCACCCAGTCGTTGGTGGTCACCTCTCGGACGCCGGTCAGCTTCACCCTGAAGCGGGTCCCGGTCACCGGGTCGATGTCCAGCTCGACAGCGGTCGTAGCGTTCTGTCCGGCCCCGTCGGCGATCTCGGGCAACGGGATCCGCTGGACGGGTGCACCGTCGACCCACAGCTCGACCTCGGTGGGCACCGAGTGCAGGCCGTCAGCCACGACGGTGAGCGGCAGGCTGTCGATGGTCGCCGGCTCGGGGAGGGCCACCTCGACCCACTGGTTGGCCGGGCGGCTGCGCAGCGTGGTCCAGAACGTCGTCGGATCGCCGTCGAACACGCTGGCCGGCGTCGCCACCGATCCCGTAAGGACGCCGCTCGCACGGACCCAGGGCACCGCCCCGTCGTGCGGGCGGCCGAGTAGCTGGTCGACCACGCCGGGCGCCGTGTCGCTGCGCGCCGACAGCCGGGCCTCGCCGACGAGGCTGAAGCTGCGCTCGTTGGGCAGGGTGAAGCTGCGCCGGATCGCGTCCTCCTCGTCGTTCCGGGTGGGGTCCGTCGGGTCCTGGCGCTGCCGGGTGAGGCTGAGGGCCAGCGGGTTGTCCATCGACGCCTCGTCGGCGGCCTCGAGCAGGTCGGTCGGCACCCGGATCACCTCCTCGGGCCTCGTGACGTCGGCACCCACGATCTCGATCTCGGCGAAGCCGATGCTGCTCTCGCCCGCCCACCGGGGGATGTCGCCGGCCGTGTCCTGGACGATCTCGATCGACACTTCGCTGAAGGTCCGCTCCGGGAAGGTGACGACCTGGCCGGGAGCCGAGCGGGACTGCTCGGTGAGCGTGACCTCGACCGGGTCGGACCCGTCGTCGAAGGTCATCCGGATGTCGGTGATGAACCGGGTCGACGGCCCGTTGACCGGCTGGAGCAACCGGATCTGGTCGGTGGTCTGCGGCTCGGTGAGCGTGACCTCGATCCGCTCGCCGCGGGCGTCGGTGAACGCGCCGGTCCGCCAGGCGGTGAGCGGGTCGCCGTCGATGGCCAGCAGCGGCCGTTCCTCGGGGGTGTAGGTGATCAGGTTGCCGTAGGACGTCGCCTGAGCGTCGATCTCGTTCTGCGTTTCGCGCACCGTCATCGTCTCGGTGCCCGCATCGGGGAACAGGGGAAGCCGGTTGTCGTTGAGGTCGGTGCCGAGCGGGCCCCCATCGGCGGTCTCGGTGTAGCCCCTGGTGTGGCGGACCGTGGTCCAGCGCTCGCCCCGCTTGCGGTTCGAGTCGGTGACCAGGAGGGCCGCACCGTTGTCGAGGGCGGCGGCGATCTCGTCGTCGTCCATCGACGCGCTGTAGCGGATCAGCTCGGTACCGTCGATCAGCTCGGCACCCGCCGCGTCGACCAGCCCCGCGCCGTCGCCCGCGACCAGGAGCTGGTTCAGGGTCGACCGGGTCGTCACGATCGGGACCGGGTCGGTCACCGGCAGGACGGCGAGCTCGGGCGGGTCGGGGAGGGCCGGGTCGGTCAGGAACAACAGCTCGTCGTCCAGTTGGACCTGCGGGATCGTCAGGTTGGGGTCGCCGGCGCCGAACGCCTCGGGCTCGCCCAGCCCCTCCGCCTGGGTGACGTGGTCCCACAGGTTGCGGGGCCGGGGCGTGTTGAACCGCTCATACTGGTAGTCGCTGATCACGAGCAGGTCCCCGGCGCGCATGAGGCGAGCGATCGCGGCCAGCGCGTCAGGGTCGGCGGTCCGTTCCTGCAACCGGAGGTCGAAGGCGTTCAGCAGGTTGGCCGAGGCCGCAGACCCGTAGGGGATCAGCTCGCGGGCCACCGACGCACGGTCGATCAGCCCGGGCAGGATCGGGTCGACGGTGTTGCCCCAGCGGTAGCTCGCGAAGTCGCTACCGGGGATGGCGAGCACCCGGGTGTCCGACTCGTCCTCGTCCAGCCGTTGCGCGGCCTCGCGCCAGTAGTCGGGGATGTCCTCGGGCCGGCGGAGGTTGTCGGGGACGAACCGGCCGAGCCACAGCGGCGGCAGCGCCAGCACGGCGAGCGCCGCGGCGCCCCAGCCGACGGGCCGCGTGAGCTTTGGCCAGCGTCGCACGACGCAGGCGACGCCCGACCCCAGCAGCACGGCCAACCCCAGCGCGACCAGGGGAACCGCCCGGGGCAGGCTGCGCATCGCCAGACCAGCCTCGGACTGCTGGAACAGTTTGACCACCCGGCCGAACAGCGACGGGTCGTCCCAGGGGAAGGCGGCGACGGCGAGCGCGGTGCCGACCAGCGTCATGAGCACGAAGTAGGCCCGGTGACGCCACCGGGCGGCGACGGCGCCGGTGAGGCCCAGGATCGGGAGCAGGTAGCTGAGCAGGATCAGCGGGACCCACTGGGTGTAGTACTTGCTCGGCTCGATCCACGGGCCGAGCCGGTCGGTCCCGTAGAAGAACCAGTAACCGAGGCCGCGCAGGACCTCGTGGCTGACCGAGACCGAGGACACCACCTCGGCCGTCTCCGTGTAGCGCAGGATGTCGATGCCGTGCGTGCCCTGCACCGACAAGCCCGCGATCCACCACGCGTTGACCGGGATCGTGAGCGCCCCGATCTTGAGGCCCGCGGTCGCGGCCCGGCGCAGCGGCGCCTCCCTGGCACCCCACACGGCGTGGACCAGCCACAGGACGGGCGCGAGCCCGACCAGCAGCAGCGCGGTGGCGTTCACGCTTCCGACGGTGGCGACGGTCAGCGCGAACAGCGCCGGATAGCGCCAGCCCCGGTTGCGGACCGAACGGATGGTGAACGCGAGCAGCCACGGGAGCCCGGCGAACGGGAGCAGGATCGCCGACAGCCGGGCGACCAGCGTGAGCAGGTAGGGCGTGAGCGCGTAGACGAAGACCGCAGCGGTGACCCCAGGGCCACGCCAGCCCAGGGTCCGCAGGAGGTAGGCCACACCGGCGCCTGCGGCGAAGATGATCGTGCCCCACCAGATCCGTTGTGCGGTCCAGTCGGGCAGTCCGACGGCGTCCGCGAACCAGTAGAAGGGGCCGACCGGCCAGAGGAAGCCGACGCTCTGGTGGGTCACGGTCCCCATGCCGACCGACGGGTCCCACAGCGACCGGGCCCGGCCCATCAGCTGACCGGGGTCGAGGTAGAGGTAGGTCTTGGTGTCGGCGCTGACCTGGCCCGGCCGGGTCAGCAGCAACGGGATGTAGGCCACCGCGGCTAGCCCGACGTGCAGCCGGACCATCGCCTTGGTGGTCCTGCTGGTGAGCCGCGGCAGCGGGTTCTTCATCGGCGACCGCGTCGCAGCGAGACCTCTTCCGCCAAGACCCGCATGACCTGGGTCGCCGTCTGTCCCCAGGTGAGCGCGCCGGCACGGGCGAGCGCTCCTTGGCTGAGCTGCTCGAAGCGGTGGCGATCGCCGAGGACGTCGACCATCGCCGCGGCCAGGCCCGGCTCGTCGTCGACCAGCACGCCGCTGACCCCGTCAACCACCGCATCCTCGTGACCTGCGATGCGGGTGGCCACGGCCGGGGTTCCGCAGGCTGCCGCCTCGGTCAGCGTCATGCCCCACCCCTCGCGCGCCGACGCCGACGCCACCAGCCACGCACGGCGGTAGAGATCGACCAGTTCGTCGTCGGTGACGTGGCCTCGCAACGTCACCCAGTCGGCGGCGTCGAGCTCGTTGATGGTCGCCTCGATCAGCGGCCGCTCGAACCCCTCGCCGACGATCTGCATCCGGAGGTTGGGCACCTGCTGTCGGGCCCGGTCCGCCGCCCGGACCAGCGAGTCGTAGCGCTTCACCGGCGCGAGGCGGCCGACGCCGACCACCAGCGGCTCGGGATCGCGCTCGCCGCCGGGACTGAAGCGGGTGTCGATCCCGGGGGGGACCACCGTAACCCGGTCCTCGTGGAAGCCCAGGTCGTCGATCAGCTCGCCCTTGGACGACTCGGACAGCGTGACGATCCGGGTGCGCCGGTAGAGCGGCGGCGCGACCCGTCGTTCGAGGAAGTCGCCGGCCCGGGCCAGCCTCGGGCCGAGGACCATGCTCCACATCTCGGCGTGGACGTGGTGCAGGAACACCACCCGCGGTCCCCGGCACCACAGCGGGCTGAGGAACGGCATCCCGTTCCAGATCTCGATGAGCGCGTCACGCGGCCCGGTGCGCCCGGCGAGCTCTGCGGCCGCGGCGCGCGGGAAGACCATGTGCCGGCCGGCCCGGCGGATCACCCGGTAGCCGTCGCGGGTCGCCTCGGTGGGCTGGCCCTGCGCCCACGAGGTGCGCAGCGTCACGTCGACACCGGCCGCCGCCCACCTCTTCGCGATCTCGGCGATGTGGACCTCGGACCCTCCGGCCTCGACGTCGTCGAGGTCGCGCCAGGCCAACGCGTGGACCCGTCGGATGCCGCCGGACGCGGCGAGGTCGCCGATCTTCGCTGTCGTCATGTCGGTTTCGCTCACACTCGGCACTAGCGGCGGCCCCTGCGCAGCACACGGTCACGGAGACCCCACCAGGTCACGAGCGACATAGCTTCGCCGATGATGTGCCACGACATCTTGGAGACGCCGCGGATCCGGTCGTTGAACGTGATCGGGATCTCGACGATGGTGGCGCCGAGGCGGTGGGCACGATAGGAGAGCTCGAGCTGGAAGCCGTAGCCGGTGGCCTTGGTGGCCTGGGTCTCGATCGACTGCAGGATGTCGGCACGGTAGGCCCGATAGCCCGCGGTGGCGTCGTGGACGCCGAGCCCGAGGACCGTGGATGCGTACAGGTTGCCGACCCGCGACA
The DNA here is from genome assembly GCA_050744325.1 of Acidimicrobiales bacterium. Taxonomy (GTDB): domain Bacteria; phylum Actinomycetota; class Acidimicrobiia; order Acidimicrobiales; family VFJN01; genus DASXTK01. The sequence continues at coordinate 11,800 of JBOGHK010000200.1, read as the reverse complement.
GCAGCCGCCGCAGCAGCGGCCAGTGCGGGATCAGGCCGCCCTTCACGTAGCGCGACCCGATCGCGACGTCGGCCCCGCCGTCGATCTGGGCCAACAGGTCGGGCAGCGCGACCGGATCGTGGGACAGGTCGGCATCCATCTGGACGACGACCTCGTAGCCGTGCTCGAACGCGTACCGGAACCCGGCCCGGTAGGCGCCGCCGAGCCCGCCCTTGTCCGGTCGGATCAACACGTCGACCTGGCCGACCTCCTCGTTGGTGGTCTTCGCCAGGTCGGCGGTGCCGTCGGGGCTGCTGTCGTCGACCACCAGGACGTCGGCCTCCGGGGCCGCAGCGCGGACCTTGTGCAGCACGTCGCCGATGTTCTCGGCTTCGAGGTAGGTCGGGATGATGACAAGTGTGCGCATGACCCAGCTCTACGAAACAGCTTCGACGACGGGCCGGAGGACGCTAGCCCAGCAGTGCCCCCCAACTGAGCAGTAACGCACGGTAGCCGGTTCCCTGGTTCTGCGTCGGCTGGATGACATCGCGGCGGCGACGGCTGTGGTCAGGCCGGAACCGGCTCGCCGACCGGCGGCTCGGGCCCGACCTCGACCTCGTCGGGCTCGGGGCCGCCGACGAGGCGCTCGCGACCGGTGAGGAACGCCAGCCCGTAGGCGAGGGCCACGATCACCAGCAGGTTGCGGTAGCCGGTGATCAGCGCGGCGTACTCGAGCAGCCCGCCGACCATCGCGCCGATGAGGTTCGCCCCGAAGGCCACCGTGGAGTGGGCGGTGTCCTTGAAGCGCTGGGTGAACACCAGGTTCGCGGTGAAGATCGGGAAGAACGACAGCGTGACCGCGGCAAGGAACCGCGGCACCACATCGAGGTCGAGCAGTCGGTCCGGTGGGATCACGTAGGCCAAGGCCAGCGCGGCGAGCAGCACTCCGTAGAGGCGGACGGGCCGGCGGAACGTGACCCGCCGCGACACCGCCACAGCGACCAGCACGCTGCAGAGCACCCCGAGGAAGACCAGGGCGTTCACCAGCCAGGTGGTCCCGAACAGCAGAGCGAACTGCACCACGCTCTTGGTCTCGAGCAGCATGAACGCCACGCCCATGAAGAACAGGTCGGCGTAGCCGGCGACCTCGCGCAGCGATGCCGCCTTGTTCGGCCGACCGATCAGCGAGATGCCGGCCACCGCGCCCAGCGACAGGACCAGCACGAGCAGGCCGCTCCAGACGTAGAGCCCTGGCACCGAGCGGGTCTGCAGGTAGGGGAAGGGGTGGTCGTCGGAGACGGGCTCGGGGGCGTCGGCTGCGGCTTGCCAGGTCTCCCCGGCCGAGCAGTCCAGTGCGTCGGCGTCGTCCGAGGCGGCCAGGATCGCCAGGTTGTCCTGCTCACCGAGCCGGGTGACGCACGGCGGCTGGTCGAAGACGCTCGCGAGCGTGGCCGCGTAGCGGTCGATCAGCCAGTCCTGGCGGTACCAGTTGTACATGGCGAACACGCCGCCCGGCGCCAGGTGGTCGCGGGCCGACTCCATGGCCTCGCGGGTGAACAGGTAGCTTTCCAGGCGGACCGACGACTGGCCGGGCACCAGCGTCAGCGAATCGGGTAGCCCGAGCAGGATGCGGTCCCAGTCGTGGCTCGACCGCTCGAGGTAGGCCCGCCCGTCGTCGACGTGGACGTCCACGCGTGGGTCGTCGTAGGGGGCCTCGGGGTGGTTGTCCTGGGCGAGCTCCATGAGTCGCGGGTCGATCTCGACAGCGTCGACGTGGTCGGCGTCGCGGTTGAGGGCTGCCGCGACGTCGTTGCCCGACCCAGCCCCGATGACCAGCACGTCGCCGCCCTCGGGCTCGGCGACCAGGTCGTAGATCCCCTCGTAGAGCGCGCTGCCCTCGGTGTCGAACTGGTGCCAGTGCGGGGTCTGGTTGACGAACGTGCTGGTGCCCTCGGGGCCGTCGAGCGCGGTGATGCGGTAGTAGGGCGACCAGATCAGGCGCTTGTTCTCGGCGTCGGGGACGAAACCCCGCTCCTGGTCGCTCACCGTCGAGTCCTGGGATGCCGCGATCATCGGCAGCACGATGAGCGCGCAGCCTGCGGCCGCCAGCCCGACGCGCACCGGCTGGCGCAGCGGCACGGTCGCGAGGAACACCGCCGCCATGAGCAGGCCCCACACCACCGGCTGAGCACCCAGGAACGACAGCGCCGTGAAGGCGACGATGCCCAGCACGCTGCCCACCAGGTCCCACTTGTAGGCGTCGAGGGGCCGGAAGCGGCTGAAGGTCCGGGCGATGCCGTCACCGATCGCGGCCATGACCGCGGCGACGCTGACGAACAGCAGGGCGAGGACCACCTCGCGCGGCAGCGCGCTCGAGGGCTTGATCGACTGGAAGAAGATGACGTCGCGCATCTCCACGTCGAGGGGGACGTCGAACATGTAGACGTAGGCCACCAGCGCACCGAGCAACACCGGCGCGAGCGGATAGAGCGACCAGCTGGACCGTCCTGCCCACAGGAACCCGAGGCCGATCCCGAGGAAGCTGCCCAGCAGCACGAAGTTGGAGAAGTACGAGAGGTAGAAGACGTGGGCGCCGAGCCAGCGGATCAACGCCAACTCGCCGAACAACATGAGGAAGCTCAGCGCGACCAGTCGCGCTCGCGCCGGGAGCAGGCCGTCGTGCTCGGACGAGGTCGACGACACCTCGGCAGCTTCTGACATGGCGGGCCAAGCTACACCGTCGCCGCCACGGTGACCGGGGTACTCACGGACACTAGGGTCTCGGGCCGATGTCGGGGTCGGAGGAGGTGCAGGTCCGGGCAGCTGTGCGCCGGTTCCGACTCGGGGTGTTGGGAGTGGTGGTCGCCTCGACGCTGGTGTTCGGCTGGTTCCTCACGATCGGTCGCGGCGACCTGCTCGCACGCTCGAGCCAGGGGGACTTCTTCGACATCCAGGCCCGATCGATCCTCGACGGCCACCTGCACGCCGAGGAGGGCGACTACGGCTTCGAGGGCTTCGTCGTCGACGGGAAGACCTACACCTACTTCGGGGTGTTCCCCTCGCTGTTGCGGCTGCCGGTCTTGCTCGTGACCGACGACCTGGACGGCCGGCTGACGGTGCCGTCGATGGTGCTCGCCTACCTGGTGGCCATGATCTCGACCGCGCTACTGGTCCATCGGGTGCGCGAGCTGGCCCGCCCGGCAGCACCGTGGGCCACCGCCGAGCTGCTCGTGACCGGCGCGCTGCTGGTCGTGGTCGGGATCGGATCGAACCTACTGTTCGTGGCCGGAAACCCGTGGGTCTACACGGAGGCTGCGCTGTGGGGCGCGGCAGGGGTGCTGGCGTCATTCGCCGCCGTCGTCGCGTTCCTCCACCGTCCCGGAGGCCGCTCGATCGCCCTCGCTGGCGCCTGGGCCGGGGTCGCGTGGCTGTCGCGCGGTTCGGTGGGCCTGGCACCCACGCTGGCACTCGGCCTGCTCGGTGTGGCCCATCTCACGGGCTGGCGAGTGGTGCGGCTGCTGGCGCCCCCCGCCGACCCACACGACGAGGCCTGGTCGCGCGACCGGCCGCGGGCTGCTGGCCTGATCGCCGCCGCGCTGGTGCCGGCGCTCGCCTTCGCCGTGGTGAACCAGGCGAAGTTCGGCTCGCCGGCGTCCACCCCGTTCGGGCGCCAGGTGTGGTCGGAGATCTCGCCCATCCGCCAGGCTGTCCTCGAGGAGTACGGCGGCAACCTGTTCTCCCTGCGGCTGGTGGTGCCGAACCTAGTGCAGGATCTGCGCCCTGACCTGGTCCGTCCCTCCGGCCTGTGGCCCTTCGTCGACTTCACCCGCCACCAGCCACCGACCTTCGGCGGCGTGGTGTACGACACGGTCGATCCGTCGGCCGGGCTGCTGCTGACCGCACCCGCGCTGGTGGCGCTGGCAGCGCTCGGGGCCGTCGCGGTGTTCCGACGGCGTCGTCTCACGGCGACAGGCAGGCCTGCGGCTCTGGCCGCCCTTCGACCGCTCGTCCTTGGCGGTGCCGTCGCGGCGTTCGTCCCGTTGACCATCGCCTTCGTGGCCCAGCGCTATCTGACCGACGCCGTGCCGCTGCTGGTCGTCGCAGCTTCCGCTGGTCTGGTGGTGCTGGACCCGGGTGGCGGACGCGGGAGCATCGGTCACCGCGTCGCTCTCGGGGTCGGCGGCGTGCTCGCGGTCGTCGGCATCTACGTGACCGTGTCGACGACGTGGGTGTACCAGCGCTTCGTATCACCACCCGACACGGCCGCGGAGGTGGCCGGCCTACGAGCCCGGCAGGAGGTCAGCGACCTGCTCGGCACAGCGCGGGTGCGCGTCCGCCACGTCGCCAGCCTCGGCGACGCGAGCCGACACGACGGCGACTACGTCGTGGTCGGCGAGTGTGAGGGGCTCTACCGGGCCGCCGGCGACGGCTGGGTACCGCTGGAGGTGACGTCGGCCCGCGGCCACTACGTCGGTCGCCTGGTGTTCGCCGACGACGTGGCCGACGCCGGCCTGCGCGACAGGATGCCGGTCCCGGTCCTCGCGGTCGGCGACCCGTCGGACCACATCGTGGTCGGCCTGGAGCCCGTCGGCGAGACGCAGGCCCGGATCGTGGTCGGCCGCGGCGGCGACACGGTCGACCGTGGCGAGCCGTTCGGGCTCCCGTGGGACGACAGCCACAAGGTCGACGTCTGGGCCGACCCTGCCCTCCGGTCCGTCTTCGTCGACGTCGACGGCAACCGCGTCTACGTGGCGCTGACGGCAGGATCGGTGCAAGGCGATGTCCACTGGGGCAGCAACCCGTTCGGTGGTGCGGTCGCGGCCGACCTCCCCGGCAGAGTCATCCCGAGCGAAACCACGACACCCACCTGCGACCTGCTCACCGGCGCCGACTGACCATGTTGCTGATCAGCGGTGCGGCTCGACCTCGACCAGCCAGGTGGAGGTGAACAGCGTCGGGGCCAGCGCCAGGCCGAGCGCGTCGACTCGGGCCGACCAACGGCCCCGGGAGCGAGCCGGGTCGGCGGTGGTCATGCCTCGGGGCTCCCAGCGCCGTGCTGCGAGCTGCGCCGATTCGAACAGCTTGGTGAGCGAATCGCGGGTATAGAAGCGCAGGTTGGATTCGGCGAGGGCGCCGTGGCGCTCGTAGCTGAACCGCCCGAGCGCCAGCTTGGTCCGCGGGTACCAGTGGGCCACGTTGGTCACGCAGAACATGGCGACCCCGTCGGGCCGTAGGGCCTGGCGCAGGTCGTCGAGCAGCCGTCGCGGCTCGACGGTGCGCTCCAGCATGCCGACGGAGGCGACGAGGTCGATCCCGCCGCCGTCATCGGGGCGGCCCAGGGCGTCGATGGCGGCTTGCACCGCGGCGTCGGCAGAGCCCCTGCCGTCCGCAGCGTCGGCGTCCAGGTCGACCACCACAACGTCGTGGCCGGCCGCGGTCAGCTCGCGCTCGAGCACCGCCCCGGTGGTGCGGTCCGCGGCGACCAGCGCCCGGCCCGGCGGGCGGCTCGACGCCCACGCCGTCATCCGTTGTCCCAGCCCCTCGGCCAGGTCGGCGGCGAACCCGTCGCCCGAGCCGGTGGCGTCGGAAGCCCCCAGGCCCAGCTGGTTGGCGCGGTAGCGGATGACGTCGCGCACGATGTCCTTCGCGTACCGCATCCCGTTCACGTAGGAGATCTCGTCGCCGTAGAAGGTCGGTATCGGGATCTCGACGATCCGCTTCCCGGCCTCGTGCAGCTGCAGGATGATGCCGGTGTCGAAGTCGTACTCGTCGGAGTTCTGCTCGAAGTCGATGTCGCGGAGCGCAGCGACGCTGTAGGCCCGGTAGCCGCTGTGCCACTCGGTGAGGTTGGTGCCGGTCACCCGGTTCTCGAAGGTCGACAGGATCTTGTTGCCCACGTACTTGTAGAGCGGCATGCCGCCCCGTAGCGCGTCCCGGGGCACCATCATGCGCGAGCCGAACACGGCGTCGGTCTCGCCCCGGTCGAGCGGGGCCACGAGCTCGGGCAGCAGCTCGGGGGCGTACTGACCGTCGGCGTGCAGCAGGACGGCGATGTCGAAACCCTGCTCGATCGCCCAGCGATAGCCGGTCTTCTGGTTGCCGCCGTAGCCGAGGTTGCGCTCCTGGCGGATGACCGTCAGAGGTAGCGGCCGGTTCGTGGCCTGCTGGTAGCCCAGGCCGACCAGATAGGTGGGATCCTCGCTGTGGTTGTCGCACACCAGGACGCCGTCGATGCGACCGACGAACTCGTCGGGGATGCGGTCGAGCACGCTGGCGAGCGTGGCAGCGGCGTTGTAGGCGACCACGACGATGCCGATGCGTTTCATGACGCCCTCTCCCTCGCGGCGGATCTCGGCGCGAGAGGCTAGTGGGGTGTCACGAGCCGACGAAGACCGTCGAGCAGGGCGACCTTCGGGCGCCAGCCGGGCAGCGGACGGGCGGGGGAGCGTGGCGTCCCCACGTCCGCCGTGCGATCCGGCCTCGCGCCCCACGCCACGGGGACGGGGCGTCCGACGGCCTCCTCGAAGCGAGCCACCAGCTCTCGCACGGTGATCGGATCGCCGGACGAGACGAGGAAGCTGGTCGTGCCGCCTGCAGCGAGCTCGAGTGATCGGTTCGCGCCGCCGGGACCCAGCTCGTCGACCATCACCGCGTACGCCTCCACGACGTCGTCGACATGGACCAGGTCGACGTGCTGGTGCCCCGAGCCCATCGCGAGCGTGCGGCCCGTGCGGATCGCGTCGGCGAGGGCCGGCACGAGCTTGGGCCGCGGATCGTCGGGACCGTAGGTGTCGCTCAGCACCAACCGGGCGACCGGCAGCGACCGCCGCAGCGCGTAGACGGCGAGCAGGTCCGCGAAGGCCTGCTTGGTCGCGGCGTAGAGGTTCGCCGGCGCGTAGCGGGCCCCGTCGACGTGCTGCCAGACGGTTCCCGTGTCGACCAGCGGGACGCCGCCGACGGCGACCAGCGCCTCGGCCAGGCGAGCCCCGAACACCACGTTCGCTTCCAGCAGCGGCTCGACCTCGTCGGGTCGGTGGTCGCCGACGAACAGCGTGGCGAGGTGGACGCAGACGTCTGGGTCGGCCGCGCCGATCGTCCGGGCCAGGCCGGCGGCGTCTGCGGGGATGGGCAGGGCGACGACCCCTGGCGGCACCCGGGGGGAGCTCACATCGCGGACCAGCGCTGTGACCTCGTAGCTGTCCTCCAGCAGTCGGCGCGCCAGGTGGCGGCCGACGAATCCGGTCGCGCCGGTCACCAGGACCCGCGGGTCAGCCATCGGAGGGACCCTGGTACCGGAATGGGGAGCGGAACTGGTCAAGGGGTGGATGAGCCTGGTCCCGAGGGCTCACGTGCATCGGTGGCAGCGGCCAGGCGATTCCGGCGCTGTCCCAGTGGATGCCGCGGTCGTGGTCGGGCGCGTGCTCGCTGGAGACCACGTAGGCGACCACCGTGTCGTCGGCCAGCGCCTGGAAGCCGTGCGCGACCCCGGCCGGCACGTGCAGTTGTGCCGGCGACCGGGCGTCGAGCTGGAACCGGGCGGCCCGGCCCTCGGTGGGCGAGCCCCGGCGTAGGTCCACGACCACGTCGAGGACCGACCCGGTGACGCACACCACGGTCTTGGCGTGGTCGTGTGGGGGCACCTGGAAGTGCAGGCCCCGGATCGTGCCCTTCGCCGAGCACGACAGGAACATCTCGCCGACGCCGGCGTCGCTGCCCGCGTCGAGCAGCGCGCTGCGCTGGAAGACCTTGAGCAACCAGCCGCGATCGTCGGTGTAGCGGGGCAGCGGCGTGCAGATCACGCCGGGGACCGCCGGGTCGGCCGCCACCGGTCCCGACCACGGGGCCCCGGGCGCCGCGGTCATCGAGCAGCCCCGCCCATCAGGCCCGCGCCGCGGAACGGCGCAGCGCTGCTGGTCGGGGCAATGCCACCGGAGTGGACACGAAGTCGCGGATCGACGCCGCGATGTAGGCGAGCATGTCCTCGGTCAGGCCCGGCCAGCAGCCCACCCAGAAGCTGCGCTCCGCCACCAGGTCGGTGGTGGCGAGGCTGCCGACCACCCGGTGCTGGATCCCCTGGAAGGCCGGCTGGCGCAGCAGGTTCCCGCCGAACACCAGCCGGGTGGCGATGCGCCGCTCCTCCAGCCAGCGCACCAGGTCCCACCGGTCGAACGGTGCGTCGGGCGCGAGGGTGACCACGAACCCGAACCAGCTCGGCTCGCTTTCCGGCGTCGGCTCGGGCAGCACCAGGTGGGGCACGTCGGCGAGAGCGGCCCGCAGGTAGGCCCAGTTGCGTCGTCGGGCGGCTACGAAGCCGTCGAGCTTGGCGAGCTGCGCCACCCCAACGGCCGCCTGCAGGTCGGTGGCCTTCAGGTTGTAGCCCGGCCGGCGGTAGATGTACTTGTGGTCGTAGCCGGCCGGCAGGTCGCCGGCCTGCCAGCCGAACCGGCGGCCACAGGTGTTCTCGGCGCCGGGAGCGCACCAGCAATCGCGGCCCCAGTCCCGCAGCGACTCGACGATCGTCTTCAAGTCGCCCCGCGACGTCAGCACCGCGCCGCCCTCACCCATCGTCAGGTGGTGCGCTGGGTAGAAGCTCACCGTCGCCAGGTCGCCGTACGACCCGACCGGCCGGCCCCGATAGGTCGCGCCGACCGCGTCGCAGGTGTCCTCCACCAGCATCAGCCCGTGGCGTCGGCACAGGTCGACGACGTGGTCCAGGCCGAAGGGGTTGCCCAGCGTGTGGGCCAACATCACCGCCCGGGTCCGGGGCCCGACCGCCTCAGCCAGCCGGGTGACGTCGACGTTGTAGGTCCGCAGGTCCAGGTCGAGGAACACGGGGACCAGCCCGTTCTGCAGCAGGGGGGCGAGCGTGGTCGGGAACCCGCCGGCGACCGTGATCACCTCGTCGCCGGGGCGGAGGGCCCGGTCGCCAAGGCTGGGGTCGACCAGCGTGGTGGCGGCCAGCAGGTTGGCGGACGACCCCGAGTTGCACAGCAGCGCGTGCTCGACACCCATCCGCGCCGCGAAGCCCGCCTCGAACTGGTCGGCGAAGCGGCCGGTGGTCAGCCAGAAGTCGAGCGCGGCATCGGTCAGGTGCTGCATCTCGTCGGCGTCGAAGACCTTGCCGGACACCGGCACCGGGGTCTGGCCGGGGACGAACGGACGGCGGGCGAACGCCAGCTCGTGGTACTCGGCGACCCGGTCGAGAATGTCCTGGCGGAGGCGCTCGAGCTCCGACTGACCGGGCTGATCGAACCGATCCGACTGACCGGGTTGACCCGGCTGAGCCGGGTGTTCGGGCTCGGGCGTCGGGTCGGCCGGCCGACCGGGGCCGTCAGGGTCACCGGGCCCGCGAGGGGCGCTCACCGGCCGAAGCTCCCCGGGTCGGCGGCCAGGAGAGCGCGGTACCAGGCGACGGTGTCGACCAGGCCGTCGTGCAGGGCGACCTCGGCCTTCCAGCCGAGCCGCTCGCGCGCTCGGCTGGCGCGCAGGTGCTGGGCGGGGATCTCGTCGCTGGCCTCGCCGTCGATGCGGGGCCGGGTCCCGGCGGCCCCCGCGGCGACGCAGATCGCGTCGTAGACCTCGAGCACGGTGCGGGGCGCCTCGTCGCTGAAGTTGAAGGCGATGCCACCGGGGCCGTCACGGTCAGCGAGCGGGCTGCTCAGGGCGTCGGCCAGCGCCAGGTAGCCCCCGACGGCGTCGCTGACGTGGAGGTAGTCGCGGACCAGGCTGCCGTCGCTGCGGATCACCGGCTGCTCACCTTCCAGCAGCGCACGGGTCGTGCCGGGGACCAGCCGCGACCAGTTGAGGTCGCCCGGCCCGTAGACGTTCCCGCAGCGGGCCACCCCGACCGGCAGGTCGTAGGACCCGGCGAACGAGCGGGCGACGATGTCCGCGCACGCCTTGGACGCCTCGTAGGGCTGCACCCCACCGAGTGGGTCGTCCTCGTCGTAGGGCAAGGTCGCGCTGGCGCCGTAGGCCTTGTCGCTGGACGCCACCACCGTGCGCTGCACGAGGTCGGCGTGGCGCCGCGCGACGTCGAGGACGTTCCACGTGCCCCGGACGTTGGCTTCGAAGGTCGCCACGGGGTCGCGGCGCGCCGCCCCGACCAGGGTCTGCGCCCCGAGGTGGAACACCGTGGCCACGTCGTGGACGACCACGGCCCGCTCGACGCACCGCAGGTCCTCCAGCGCACCGTTGACGACGGTCAGCGCCCCCCACGTGCCGGAGCGTCGCAGCTCGGACCGCGGGTCGTCGTCCAGCACCAGGGCCACGACCGGCACCCCAGCGTCGACCAGCCGCCGGCACAGGTGCGAGCCGATCATCCCGGTCGCTCCGGTCACCAGCACCGGCTGGTCGAACCAATCGGGGCGGTGGCCGGACGCCATCAGTCCCACACGTGCCACGGTGCCTTGTCCGACTCCCACAGCTCCTCCAGCAGCAGGAAGTCGCGGTAGGTGTCCATGGGCCGCCAGAAGCCACTGTGCTTGTAGGCGACGATCTCGCCCCGGGCCGCCAGCCGTTCGAGGGGCTCGCGCTCGAGCACGGAGCTTTCGTCGAGCTCGTCGAGCACCTCGGGCTCGAACACGAAGAACCCGGAGTTGACCCAGTCGTCGGTCTGCGGTTTCTCGCGGAACATGCGCACGATCTGGCCGGCGTCGAGGTCGACGTGGCCGAAGCGCGACAGCGGCCGGGTGGTGGTGACCGTCGCGAGGCGGCCGTGGGATCGGTGGAAGTCGACGAGCTTGGCGATATCGATGTCGGCCAGCCCGTCGCCGTAGGTGACGATGAACGGCCCCGGCCCCACGTGGTGGGCGACCCGCTTGACCCGCGCCCCGGTCATCGAGTGGAGCCCGGTGTCACACAGGGTGACCCGCCAGCCCGCTTCGTCGTGGGGGTTGTGGACCTCGATGTTGGCCGGATGCCCCAACGTGACCGTGAAGTCGCTGTTCCAGGCCTCGTAGTTGAGGAACCAGTCCTTGAGCATCTGGCCCTTGTAACCGATGCAGAGCACGAAGTCGGTGAAGCCATAGCAGGCGAACAGCTTCATGATGTGCCACAGCACGGGCCGGCCGCCGATCTCGACCATCGGCTTGGGCCGGAACTCGGTCTCCTCACGTAGCCGGGTGCCCAGCCCACCGCACAGGATCACGACCTTGGGACGCGGCAGGTCGGCATCGGTTTCCGCGGCATCCTCCCCCGGCTCGACCACGCAGAAACGCTACACCGGAGCGCTCGGTGGACTATTCGTATACTCGGCCGCCATGTCCCCGGTCCGGACGAGCGGCACGAGCGTGCCCGAGGCACCGGTGATCAGCGACGAGGCCGACGACCAGCCGTCGAGCAGCCCCGACCGCCGTTGGCTCGTCGCTGGCGTTGCCACCGGAGTGCTCGCGCTGCCGTTCCTGGTCGCGGCCGTGACCCTGCGCCGGCCGCACTGGTACCCGGTGCTGGACCTGGCCATGACCGAGCTCCGGCTCCGCGACGTCGGCACCGGCCACACCCCGCTCATCGGGTTGCCCGGCCGCATCGGCCCCAACCTCGACCAGCAGGGCAGCCATCCCGGGCCGCTGAGCTTCTACGCGCTCGCACCGCTCTATCGGGCCTTCGGCTCCTCCGCGTGGGCGATGCTGGCCGCGACCGCGCTGCTCAGCGTGGGCGCCATCGCCGCCGCTCTGGCGGTTGCCGCCCGCCGAGGGGGGACGCGCCTGGTCGTGGCGGTGTCGGCACTGCTGTCGCTGCTGGTCGCCGGCTACGGGCTCACGGTGCTGACCCAGCCGTGGAACCCCTACCTCCCGTTGCTGTGGTGGGTGGTCTTCCTCCT
>JBOGHK010000199.1:0-11445 GCA_050744325.1 Acidimicrobiales bacterium | reverse complement strand
GGTCGGCGCCGACGCCGAACACGCCGCGGGGCCGCGCCAGGGGTCCGGGCCCGACCTCGACGCCCGCGCCGTGCTCGTGTACATGCGCGACGTCCTCGACCGGCTTGCCGACGGCGGGGCTGGCTGACCCCGCTGACGTACCGTGCGGCGCGTGCGACGTGACGATCAGCCGCGCGTGACGTCGGGGGATCCTCGTCGGACGTTTCGGTGGTCGCCGAATGGGACAGGCTGTGGTCATGACCTCTGACGTGGACGTGGTGGTGATCGGCATGGGACCAGGTGGCGAGGACGTCGCCGGTCGGCTGGCCGAGGCGGGACTCGAGGTCGTCGGGATCGACCGCCGACTGCTCGGTGGCGAGTGCCCGTACTGGGGGTGCGTGCCGTCCAAGATGATGATCCGGGCCGCCCAGCTGTTGGCCGAGGCCCGCCGGATCCCGGGTATGGCCGGCCGGGTCGACGTCGAGGCCGACTGGTCGCCGGTGGCCCAGCGCATCCGCCACGAGGCGACCGACGACTGGGACGACCGGGTAGCGGTCGAACGGTTCGAGGGCAAGGGCGGCCGCTTCGTCCGCGGCGAAGGCCGCATCGTCGCGCCCGGGCGTGTCGTCGCCGCCGGCGAGGAGGTCGAGGCCCGCCGAGCGATCGTCGTCGCCACGGGGACGCAGCCCGCCGCACCGCCGATCCCGGGTCTCACCGACATCCCCTACTGGACCAACCGCGAGGCCATCGAAGCCAAGAAGCTACCGACGTCGCTGGTAGTTCTGGGTGGCGGCTCGATCGGCGTGGAGCTGGCCCAGGTCTTCGCCCGGTTCGGCGTGGAGGTGACCGTCGTCGAAGCGGCGGACCGGCTCGTGGCCGACGACGAGCCCGAGGCCGGGCGGGTGTTGGGCGAGGTGTTCGCCCGTGAGGGAATCACGCTGCACACCTCGGCGACAGTGTCCCGGGTGCACGATGCCGTAGGAGGGATCGCGCTCGACCTGGAGGACGGATCGTCGGTCACGGCGGCGCAGCTGCTGGTCGCGACGGGCCGTAGGGCCGATCTGGCGGCGGCCGGATTGGGGGCCGTCGGCGTCGACGAGTCCCGGCGCTCGGTGCCGGTCGACGAGCACCTGCGCGTGACCGACGGCGTCTGGGCGGTAGGCGACGTCACCGGCAAGGGAGCGTTCACCCACGTCGCCGTGTACCAGTCCCCGATCGCTGCCGCCGACATCCTGGAGCACGAGCATCCACCGGCCGACTACCGGGCGCTGCCCCGGGTGACGTTCACGGACCCCGAGATCGGCGTGACCGGCCTCACCGAGGCCAAGGCTCGCGAGGCCGGGATCGCCGTCCGCACCGGCACCGTCCAGGTCCCCTCGACGGCTCGCGGGTGGATCCACAAGGCCGGCAACGACGGGTTCCTCAAGCTCGTCGAGGACGCCGACCGAGGGGTGCTGGTCGGTGCCACCGCGATGAGCCCCGCCGGCGGCGAGGTGCTCGGGCTGCTGGCCCTCGCTGTCCACGCCGAGATGCCGACCGAGCAGCTTGGCCGCATGATCTACGCGTATCCGACCATCCACCGTGGCATCGAGGACGCGCTCCACGACCTCGCGTGACTTCTCAGCAGCCGACGGTAGAGCTCCGCCAGCATCCGCACATCGGTGCAGTCCAGGACCACCTGACGCAGAAATCACGAATAGGCGCGCTGAGATGTGGCAACACCTACCCCTCATGCCCTCGCTCACGCGCGCGACTGCTCCACAGCCCACCCTGCCGCGTGACCACGCCCTGGACCGACTGCGCGGCGCGGCCCTGGTGGCGATGGTCGTGCATCACGTGATCGGTTGGCTAACCGGCGGCGAGGCACGCGACATCCTTCCCGGATGGCACAGCTTCGCCGTCACCGACGTGGCCGCGCCGGCCTTCTTCGTCGCGGCCGGGATGTCGGCTGCCCTGTTCGTGGAGGGACGGCGCCGGCGATCGGTCCCGATGGCGCGGGTAGCAGCGCAGCTGGTCCGGCGCTACGGGCTGCTGGTGCCACTGGGTGTCGGGCTGCAGTGGGTGCTGGGGCGCCCGCCGTTCGGGTTCGGGGTTCTCGAAGCCCTGGGCCTGACGGTCGTGGTCGGCGCGGCGATCGCCGTCGTGGTGCCGCGCCGGATGCTGTGGGGTACGACCACCGCGGTGCTGGTTGCCGGCGTCCTCGCCGAGCGGGCGGTGGGCGGGCACGACGACTGGTTGGCCGTCGAGCTGGTCGGTGGGCGGTTCCCGGTCATCACCTACGTCGGCTTCGTGCTGGTGGGGATGGCCGCCGTCCATACCGGCCGATACATCGATCGCCGTTGGGTGGCGTCGGCTGCGTTACTGGCGGTCGCCGCCGTGGTGGCCTTGTTGGTCGCCGGGGTGATCCCCGATCGCTATCCCGGCGACGTGCCCTTCGTCGTGCCGGGCCTGGCCGGCACGGTACTGGCGTACGCCGTCGGGCAGCTCAGCTGGCCGTCGTGGCTGCGGCCGGCGGATTCGGTGCTGCGGCAGGCGGGGTCGCACACGCTCGGCGTCTTCCTGGCGCACTACGGCCTGTACGCGGTGTTGGACCGGTCAGGTCTGAAGGGATCGGTCGACGAGGTCGTCGCCGTGCCGGCCGCGATCGCTGCTGTCGTCGTCCTGTGCGCGGTCGCGCCTCGGGTACCACGGCCACCCTGGTCGCTGCGCACCGGACGGCGTCGGACCGTCACCGGTGTCCGCGCCGTCCAGCCCGCTCCCGGTGCCGCCGAGCCCGTCCCACTCGCCGGACACCCGACCTCGAGCGACCTGCGGTAGCCCGCCGGCCACAGCACCGGCTGGAGCGTCCCGGCGTCAGCGGTCCTCGCAGAGGTCGGATGACGCCGAGGCGAGGCTGCTGGCGGCAGTGCCGACCTGCTCGACAGCGCCTTCGATGCTTGACACCGCATCGCCGATCGAAGCGTCGGACCCGAGGTCCTGGATGGATGTCCCCAGGTCGTCGAGCGACGAGTCCAGGTCGTCGATCTCCGGCGCCAGGTCGTCGCTGGCGGCGTCGCTGAGGTCGCCCAGGTCGTCGCGGAGCTCGTCGAGCTCGTCACGCAGGTCGTCGACGCTGGTGTCGGTGAGGTCGAGGTTCCGGATGTCGGCGACGTCCTCGTCGAGGTCGTTCCGGGCGTCGCATGCCGCCGACTCGTTGTCGTTGTCGCCACATGCGATGAGCGCACCGGGAGCGGTGAGCGCGGCGACCATGAGCCCGACCCACGGTGCGGTGCGAGGTCTCACACCCCGAAGGATCGGGCGGGGGTGGGACGACCGACCTCACCCCAACCGGGTGAAATCGTCCCGGGGAATGGGGTACACCTCCGACGAATGGAGCGGACAGCCACCAACCGCCAGGCCATGGTCGCCGTGGCGGTCGTGATCGGGCTCGCAGCCTGGGTCATCAGCACGCGGGGTGCCTGGGAGAGCTGGTCGCGTGACGAGTTCTGGCAGCTCGACCGGGCCTTCGCCGACCCTGCTGCGCTGGTCGCCGACGGCGCCGTCCACGTCTACACGACCTCGGCGACCGAATGCGTCCCGGGTAGCTGCACGACCTACTTCGTGCCGCGCTTCACGAGCGACTCGCTCGCCGAGCCCGGGCAGCTGCAGGGCGATGCCATGCCGGACCGGCCGGCGTGGGTCGCAGCTGACCAGCGAGCGGTGTGGGGGCCGTCGATCACACGGTTCGGCGAGGGCTACCTCATGTACTTCGCAGCGACCTCGGGGCGGGCCCCCTTCGTGGGCACGAAATGCCTTGGAGTCGCGGTCTCGCCGTCACCGACGGATCCGTTCGTTCCATTGCCCGACCCGCTCCGGTGCACCTACGGGTTCTGGAACATCGACCCCTACGTGGTGTCGGACGGGACCAACTGGTACCTGCTGTGGCGCGAGGACGATCCGGCGAACGTCACCGGCAAGATCGTCGTGGCGCAGCTGCGTCCCGACGGCTTGGGCTTCGGCGGCGCCGGCACGCGGACGCTGTTGGTCGGCGAGTACGCGTGGGAGGAGGGCTACCCGGAGGGGACCCAGCCCGCACAGCCGGACGCCGAGGCCACCGACCGGCGCCTCCCCGCCGGGGCGTTGACCAGCCCCACGGGGATCGGGCCGATCGAGAACCCCGCGATGGTCCGCCATCCCGAGACAGGGCAGTGGTTGCTGTCCTGGTCAGCGAACCGCTGGGAGACCCGGGACTACGCCACCGGGCTCGCGACCTGCGACGGCCCCCTCGGCCCGTGCCAGCGGCTGAGCCAGGACCAGCCGTGGTTGCGGAGTGCCGACGACGGCGCCGTGTCCACCACTGCGCAGTTCAGTGGATGCGGGGGGCTGTCGTTCATGACCGACCCGGATGGCCGGCTCTACGCGATGTTCCACGCCTACCGCGACGGCGAGGGCGAGGAGCGCGCCGCGGCGCCCCGCGTCGGCTGGGTGTACGCCGTCGAACCCGCCGCCGACGGGGGCTACATGCTCGCCGAGTTCGGCTAGCGCTAGCGCCAGCCGCCGCCGGAGCCGGCCGAAACATGGTGAATTCGGGCTGGGAACCGTTCGACATTCACCAAGTTTCGGGAGGCCCGCACGCCTACTCGGTGCGCTGGAACAGCCGTACGGCCAGCGCCATCAGGGCGCTGCCCAGGCCGAGCACCACCAAGGCGTCGAACCACAGCGGCACGGGGTCGCCGCCGATGGTCAGGGCCGGTGCGTCCTCGAGCGTGACCCGCCGCACCAGGTCGACGCCGTAGCTCGCCGGGTTGATCCGCGTGAGGAACGCCAACCATGCGGGCAGGTCACCCAGCGGGAACACTGCGCCGGACAGGAAGATCATCGGCTGGAGCACCAGGGTCATCACCATCTGGAAGCTCTCCATCCGCTGCATGCGCGTGGCCAGCACCATGCCGAGGGAGGTGAGGGCGTACGCCAGCAGCAACAGGGCGAAGACCAGCCCGAGAGCCCGCAGCGGGGTGAGCGAGACGCCGACGATCGGCGCGGCGACGATCAGGATCAGGCCCTGCACCACCGCGACGGTGCCGCCCCCGAGCGCCTTCCCGAACACGATCGCCGACCGCGACACCGGAGCGACCAGCATCTCGCGCATGAACCCGAACTCCCGGTCCCAGACCACCGAGATGCTGGCGAACAGCGACGACGTGATGATCGACATCGACAGGATCCCGGGGAACAGGAACTCCTGGTAGTCGATGCCCGCGGCGTCGGGCGGTATCAGCTCGCCGAGGCCGCCGCCCATGACGAACAGGAAGATGATCGGCTGGGCCAGGCCCGTGATGATGCGGGACGGCACCCGCTTCAGACGGATCAGCTCGCGCTGCCACACCATGGCGATGGTGGCGGCGTTGCGGACCACCACGCCCTTGGTCGTGGTCGCCGTCGGGGCCGGGGTGACGATCATCCCCGCCGGAACCCCCGAACCATGGCGTTCATCTTGAACTGGTCCATCCCGCCGACGTCGGCGTCGCGCAGCGCCCGGCCGGTGTAGTTGATGAACACGTCGTCCAGGCTCGGCCGGCGCACGCTGACGCTCTGCACCCCGACCGAGGTGGCCCCGAACACCTTGGGGACGAACTCCTCGCCGTCGGCGACGCGCACCTCCAACGTGCCGTTGCGGTGGATGGTCTCGACCCCGAAGGCCGCTGCCAACTCGTCCGCGACGCGCTGGTTGTCGGCGGTGGTCAGCGTCACCAGGTCAGCACCGACGGATGCCTTGAGGGCGTCCGGGGTGTCGATCGCCACGATCTTGCCCTGGTCGATGATAGCGATGCGGTCGCAGCGCTCGGCTTCGTCCATGTAGTGGGTGGTCAGGAACATCGTCGTGTCCTCGCGCTCGCGCAGCTCGTCGACGTACCGCCAGATGTGGCTGCGGGTCTGCGGGTCGAGGCCGATGGTCGGCTCGTCGAGGAACAGCACGCTCGGCGCGTGCACCAGGCCGCGGGCGATCTCCAGGCGACGTTTCATGCCGCCGGAGAAGAACCGGACCTGCTGGCTGCGGCGGTCGCTGAGGCCGACCATCTCGAGCAGGGGGTCGATGCGGGGGCCGACCTCGGCGCTCGGCACGCCGTACATCACCGCGTGGAAGCGGAGGTTCTCCTCGGCGGTGAGGTAGTCGTCGAGCGTCACCTCCTGGAACACCAGCCCGATGTTGGCTCGCACCTGGTCGCGCTGGGTGGTGACGTCGTAGCCCGCGACCGACGCCCTGCCCTTGGTGGCCGACAGGAGGGTGCAGAGGATCGAGATCGTGGTGGTCTTCCCGGCACCGTTGGGGCCGAGGAAGCCGAACAGCTCGCCGGGGGCGACCTCGAAGGACACGTCGTCGACCGCGGTGAAGTCGCCGAATCGCTTGACGAGTTGGTCGACTTCGACGGCCGGTCCGCTCACACGAGCCAGGTTACGGCGGGATGCCGGGTCGCCAATAAATGGAACACGTTCTAATCTTGCGTCGTGCGCACCTCGATCTGTGACCGGCTGGGCATCGACTTCCCGATCTTCGCCTTCAGCCACTGCCGTGATGTCGTCGCCGCGGTCAGCAACGCGGGCGGGCTCGGCGTCCTCGGTGCCGTGGGCTTCGACCCCGAACAACTCGAGGTCGAGCTGGCCTGGCTCGACGACGCCGTCGGCGATCGCCCCTATGGCGTGGACATCGTGATCCCCTCGAAGTACGAGGGCATGGGCATCGAGGACATGACCCCGGAGCAGCTCGAGGCCGAGCTGCGCACGCACATCCCCGAGCAACATCGGACGTTCGCGGCCAAGGTCCTGGCCGACCACGGCGTGCCCGAGGTGCCCGCCGAGGACAAGCACCACGAGCTGCTCGGCTGGACGGCGACCACAGCGTCGCCGCAGGTGAAGGTGATCCTGGCCCACGAGGGGGCACGGCTGGTCGCCAACGCGCTGGGGACGCCGCCAGCCGACGTCGTGGAGGAGATCCAGTCCAGCGGCCGCCTGCTCGGCGCGCTGTGCGGCTCGGTCCGCCACGCGCTCAAGCACAAGGAGGCCGGGCTCGACTTCGTGGTCTGCCAGGGCACCGAGGGTGGCGGCCACTGCGGCGAGGTGTCGTCGCTGGTGCTGTGGCCGCAGGTGATCGACGCCGTCGGCGACCTGCCGGTCCTTGCTGCCGGCGGCATCGGCGACGGGCGCCAGGTGGCCGCGGCGATGGCCATGGGCGCGGCCGGAGCCTGGACCGGGTCGCTGTGGCTCACCGTCGAGGAGGCCGACGTCCCACCGGCGCAGATGGAGACCTACATCGATGCCACCAGCCACGACACGGTGCGGTCACGGTCGTTCACCGGCAAGCCGTGCCGGATGCTGCGCAACGACTGGACCGACGCCTGGGAGCAGGAGGACACCCCCGAGCCGCTGCCGATGCCGCTCCAGATGATGGTGGCGCTCGACGCCGTCCAGCGGGGCCACCGGTACCCCGAGGCCGCCAAGGACGTGAACTTCAACCCCGTGGGCCAGGTCGTCGGCCAGATGAACCGGGTGGAGCGAGCGGCCCAGGTCGTCCAACGCCTGGTGGAGGAGTACCTCGAGGCGTGCGAGCGACTCGAGGCCCTCAACGCCAGGGCGCTCTCCTGACTCGCCGAAGCCACGGATCAGGCCGGGTCGGCCCATTCTGGCCCAGTGGCGGCCACGCAAGGGAGCGACAGGAACGCAGATCGTCAACGGGTGCGGCGGAGCGCAGCGATCCTTGCGGGAATGTGGAGCCGCTCGCGGAACCTGCGGAAAGGGCCGAAGCCGCCACTGTGGGCCGGCGGTGACCGACCCCACCGCAGCTCGAGGTACAGCGACTTCATCGCCCCGACCATCGGCGTCGCGACCAGCGCGCCCGGAACCCCCGCGGCGGCGCCGCCCACCAGGGCGGCGAGCATCGTGGCGGGCGGCGAGAGGTCGACCGCCTGGCCGACGATCGCCGGCTGGATGACGTGGTTCTCGAAGTTCATGTAGACGAGGTAGAGGACCAGGCAGATCGCCCCGGTCTCCACGCCCTGGGTGACCGCGAGGATCACGAAGAACGAGCCGCCGAGGAAGCCGCCGATCTGGGGGATGAGGTTCACGATCAGCATCCACAGCGCGGCTGCGGGCGCGAGTGGCACGCCGAAGGCCAGGCCGACCGCGAGGATGAAGGTCGCGGCCAGGCAGGCGACGAACAGCGACCCGGCGAAGTAGGCGCCGAGCGTGCGCTGGAAGGTGCGCCCGATGCGGAGGGCGGTCGGCTCGGCCGGGTCGGGGATGGCCGCCAGGATGCGGGCGATCAGTCGGTCGCCGTCGATCAGCACGGCCAGGCCGACGACGAGAACCATCAGCGCCGCGGCGACGCCGTCGAGGACGCTGCGGGCGATCTCGGTGATCGACCCGGTGTCGACCCGCGCCGGCAGGTCGGCCGCCCAGTCGCGCACCTCCTGCGACGCGTCCCGTTCCTCCAGCCAGGACCCCACGAGCGGGAAGCTGTAGAGGTCCTCGACGGTCTGGGGCAGCTCGCGGCTGAACTGCTCGGCCTGCTCGACGGCCGGCGGCCCGAGCACGAAAACCAGCACGGCGAACAGGCTCGCCACGAGCGCGCCCACACCCGCTACCGCGGCGGTGCGCGAACAGCCCAGACGGTTGCGCAGCCGGACCACGAGAGGGTCGAGCGCGAACGCCAGCAGGATCCCGATGCCGATGCGGGTGATGCTGCCCGGCACGTTGCGCAACAGGCCGACGAGGACGAACGCGGTGAACAGACCCCCGGCGATCCAGGCGCCTGACCGCCAGTCGAGGTGAGCCACCTGCACGACCGGCGGTTCGACACCCGAGCCGGAGGGGTAGACCACGGCCGGATGGGTCGGGTCGGCGAGGGCGTCGTCGGGCGTCGGCTCCCTCGAGTCGGCGGGACCGCTCGCTGCGTCCGGTTCGATCGAAGCCGCCCTGCCGGCGCCGTCGGCGGTCGGATCGCTCTCCGGGTCGGCATCCGCCACCTCGGTAGTGTAGGCAGCGATGCCTGAGCCGCTCGCCGATGTGCCGACGGGCGGCGATCCGCCGCAGGCACCACAGCGGGAGGTTCCAGCGGCCACGGGCATGGTGCGGATGACCGTCGGCCCCCAGGTGGTCGCGGTGGTGCTCGTCGGCATCGCGGTCGGGTTGCTGGCCTTCGGCGTAGCCGACGCGGCTCGTCGCGTCCTGGGTTGGGCAGTGGCGTCGGCGGTGGTCGCCGCGCTGCTGGAACCGCTGGTCCGCTACATGGACCGGTTCGTCCCAAGGGTGGTCGCCATCCTCGGCGGGCTGTTGATCGCCGGAGTGCTCGCGGGGAGCGTGATCGGCGGCATCCTCGCCGACCTGGGCAACCAGTTCGACCGGTTGCGCGACGACGCGCCGCGTGCCGCGTCCGAGCTCGAGGAGTCCGAGCGGTTCGGCGACCTGGCCACCGACTTCCGCCTGGAGCAGCGGGTGGAGGAGGTGCTCGACCGGCTGCGCGACCCGACGAGCGGCTTGGCGTCCGAGGAGTCTGCCAGCGCTGCGAGTGCGTACCTGGTGTGCACCGTGCTGACCGCGTTCTTCCTCTCGTCGGGGCCGGGGGTCGGACAGGCGGCGCTCGATCAGATCCGTGACGACGACCAACGGTCCCGAGCGCGCGAGATCGTGCGCTTGGCTTTCAGCAGCAGCCGCACCTACGTGCTGTTCTGCCTGGCGAAGGCGGGGGTGTTCGGCGTCGCCGCCTGGGGATTGTGCTACTGGGAGGACGTGCCTGCTCCGATCGTCGCGGGCGTCACCGTGGCGGCGCTGAGCGTGGTGCCCGGGTTCGGCATCTTCGTCGGCGGGATGTTCCCGCTGCTCCTCGAGGCCGGCCTCGGCGAGCCCGGAGGTGCCACTCGGCTTGCCGTCGCGTTTCTCGCGTTGCAGATCGCGGACGCGCTGTTCATCCGTTCCGTGGTCGTGCCCCGCTCGCTCGCCGTCGGTCCCGCCGCCATCGTGATCGGCGTGATCGTCGGCTTCGAGGTCTACGGCATCGGTGGGGCGCTGTACGCCGCGATCCTCGCCATCTTCGGCGTCGCCATCCTCGACGCCGCGGGCAGTTCGACGTCGCCCGACCCTGCGGTGAGCGTCGAGGCCGGCGCTACGTGACGGTCGCCAGATCTTTGGGGCCGCGCGCCCACCGATGTGCCCAAGGGGGCTAGGTTTTCCTGCGCATCACATTCTGCTGTCCGCGCGGTTCGGTGGGGCCTACACGCGCCCTGGCATTCGAGGAAGGGGACCTGGGGATGGCGTGGCAACGAGGCCGGCGGGCGGCAGCGGCGGGCGCATTGGTAACCGTGGTGACCCTCTCCTTCGCGGCCTGCGGCGACGACGACGACGCCAGTAGCGGCGAGAGCAGCGCGGGCGACCAGTCCGACGAGACGACGACCACCGAGGCGACGTCGACGACGCTGACCGAGGAGGAGCAGGTGCTGGCCGACTACGAAGCTGCCCGCGAAGCCATCTACGCGGCGTATGACCCCCCTGACCCGACCCATCCCGATCTCGTCGCCCGGGTCGACGGCGAGGCGTTGGGGGCGACCCAGAACGCGGTCGGTATGGCGCAAGCCGACGGGATCTCGTACACGGGCCCCTTCGAGCTCGACCCGGTCTTCATCAACATGTCCGGAGACGAGGCCGTGGTCGAGGACTGCCCGAGCGAGCACACCCAGAGGGTGAACACCCAGACCGGTGAGCCGATCGGCGAGCCCATAGATCAGGTCAACCACCAGAGGATCGATCTGCAGCGGATCGATGGTGTCTGGAAGATCGTCAGAGTCCAAGAGCTGGAAGAACCATGCACAACTTGACGAAGCTCATCCTGTCCGGCGCGGTGATCGTGGCGGGCATCACGACAACCGGTCACGCCGCGACTGCGGGGGACGGAGGTGACGGCCGGAACGACGGCCCGGTGACATCCACGGATGACGGCTACCTCGGCCGTGTGCGGGAGCAGGTCAACGAGGTGAACCAGTACGTGTCCAACCCCCCGCCCTGTCACTACTTCGACGAAAGCCAGAACGGCACCGAAGTTTCCATCGGCTACGACGGCCACCTGAATCCGCTGCCGGAGGGCGCGCACAACGGGGTCTGGCGCTATCGCCTGCTCCGGGAGGTCTCCGAGGAGGACGACTCGGGCTGGGCGGCCGGCATGCAGTTCGTCCGCGAGTGCTACGCGGCGGGCCAACCCGTGGACACCGTCGAGGAGGATGGCTGGGGTGACGGCTGGACGGGGGTCGTGATCTTCGACGAGCTCACCCCCGAGAACATGGCCCGGTTGGCCCTGGACGAGTTCTTCTTGGGCCTGGCTGCCCCTGACCCGACCTTCAGCCCAGCCAGCCCAACGATGGTCGCCTTCGACACCCGGATGTGGGTCGAGGGGGGGATCCCGACCGGCGAGATCGCGTCCGACGTGATCTCGGTCCCCGGCGT
>JBOGHK010000198.1:0-6953 GCA_050744325.1 Acidimicrobiales bacterium | reverse complement strand
GGCCGGGGGCCGCGGTCACGGGGCCGGCCGCACCGCCACCGAGCGGGCCGGGGGCCGCGGTCACGGGGCCCGCCACACCGACGACCACTCCCGCTGCGAGGCTGACCTGCGCACTTCCACTGGCCGCGCACCGCACCGTGGCCGGCAGGGCTCGGGCCACCAGCCGTGTGAGCCGGCGCCAGCCGGCGGCATCGGCCAAGACCCACAAGGACATCGTCAGCGCGAGATAGGCGCAGGCACCCAGGGCCGCCAGTCGCACCAGGGCGATGGCCATCAGCGGCGGTGGCGTGCCCTGCGCCCAACGGATGAGCTGGTCTGGCGAGCCCAGCGGCGCGGACAGCGAGCCGTCACCGAGTCGCCACAGGCCGAGGGCGGCGGCTGCCAGCGCGGCGGCCGCGGCGAGCCGGACGACGAGCCGCGGGACGGCGGCACTCATTGGTGCACCATCCATCCAGCGGTCGTGTCGGCCGCCACTCGGGAGCATGCAGGGGAAGTCCAGCGGTGCGTGCTCATGGCGTCACCTCCACGATGTGCGGCCCGGTGGCCAGGTCGACGCTCAGCCGATCGCAGGGGGCCGCGGTGGAATCTGCGGGCCCCGGAGACGCCCGCGTGAGCCCTCGACCGCCGAGCACCTGGGCCGTGGCCTCGACGGTCAGTGGCTGATCCGCCCCCGCCCAATCGGCGAACACGAACACGTCGCCACTTGCCGGTCGGTAGACGGCGGGAGTTGCCCGGCCGTCGCAGTCCCAGTCGCCGACGGCCACCAGGTCGCCCGGGGCGCCGATCGCCCAGCGCTGCCCGGCCGTCTCGACCACGCCGTCGCGTACGACGACGGCCTCGAGGCACCCGTCGCCGTCGATGTCGGCCTGGGTGCCTGCGCCGGGAGGCGCGTCGGTCGGCGCGCAGGGCCGGGCCGCGGTGGATGCAGGCGGGGCGGCCACAGGCTCCTGCGCGCCGACGTCGCTGGGCGCGCCGGCGCGGTAGGCGTATGCGCCGGCAGCAGCTGCAGCGAAGACAAGGGCGATCGCGGCCAGCGCGAGGGCTCGGGCCCGTCGACGGGGGCTCCCCGGGGACGGCCCAGTAGCCGGGTCGTCCCAGCCCCGATCGACGAAGACCTCGTCGATCGTGATCGCCGACTGGTCGCCGAAGACCTCGTCGACCTGCGAGTCCAGGCCCACGGCAGGGTCGACCAGACGGTCGAGCGGGTCGAGAGCCGTGCTCCCGGGCTCGTGTGCCCTCCCGTCGGGCGAGGGACCCCGGCCGGGCGCTGGGGCGGGCGCCTCGTTCGGCGCACGCCCGACCGGGGCGAGCTCGGCGCCGGGAACGGCGCTCAGGATCGATCGGGCCAGGGCGCGCGCCGTCGGCCGGCGGCTCGCGACCGGATCGGTGGCGTGGGCGACCACCTGGGCCAGCGCGCGCTCGTCGGCTGCCCGGGCCCGGGCCCAGAGGAACCAGCTGGGCCGCACGCCTCCCGAAGGGGCGGCCCGTTCGACCAGCGCGGCGAGCAGCCGGCCCAGTGCGGCAACGTCGACGGGCGGCGCACTGTCGTCGGCCGACGACCAGCCGCACAGCCGAGGCCGGCCGTCGGCGTCCAACAGGATGTGGGAGAGATCGATCCTCCCGTGGACCACGCCGAGCTCGTGCAGGTCGGCGACGGTGGCCGCGACCGCGGCCACGAGGCCGGCGGCCGCCGTGGGCGTGCCTCGCCAACATCCGAGCGGCTCGCCGGCGTACCGGGTGTGGAGCTCGGCCCGGTCGTCTGTGACCCGGTGCTCGAGGAACGCGACGACCCCGGGATGGCCGGCCTGCTGAAGCCGTGTGGCCTCGCGGGCCAGCGCAGCGACCTGGTCGGGAGTGGTGGCGGCCTTGACGGCGACGACCTCGGCATCGTCGCAGGTCAGAGTGACCCGGGTGCTCATGACATCGAAGATATCAAGAACCGCGAAAGATGTCGAGATGTATTTCTTACGGCCTTACACCATCAGGGGGATATCGCAGTCGCCGAGGCTACCGCTGTGACCACGGTGCGGTCCGGAGCGCCCGGGACCGCACCGCTGAACAGGTAGTCGGCCTCCACCGCCAGCACGACCTCGACCGTGTCGCCCTCGATCTCGACGTCGGGCTGCCGCGCCAGACGGCCGGCGAGCTGGCTCGCGGCGACCGACCGGCGGACGACCTGGTCGACCTGGACGGGATCGAGCGCATAGTCGCCCTGTCGAAGGCGTCCCGCATCGACGCCGGCGGTGACCGCATCGTTGGCCGCGGACGCGGCGACGTCGAACGCCTGGCGCTGGCGGAGGTGGACCAACGCCATGTCCACCGCGATCGATGCCAGCACCAGCACCACGAGCACGCACGCCGGCATCAGCATCAGCGCGCTGCCGCGGTCGCCCCTGGCCCTGTGGGGTGCAGCCCGGGCGCTCAACACGTTGCCTCGCCGGGCAGGCCGTCGCGGAACGGGTCGACCAGCTCGCTGTGGCGGGCGCTCACCGCGAACCCGTCGCCGAACCCGCCGATCCATGGGAGGGTCAGGGCCGGCACGTGGTAGGTCGCGCTGAACGTCGCCTGGGCGCAGCGGGCGAACCCCGAGGATCCGTCGCCGTTCGACAGCGAGCTGAGCCAGACC
The DNA here is from genome assembly GCA_050744325.1 of Acidimicrobiales bacterium. Lineage (GTDB taxonomy): Bacteria > Actinomycetota > Acidimicrobiia > Acidimicrobiales > VFJN01 > DASXTK01. The sequence continues at coordinate 4,327 of JBOGHK010000198.1, read as the reverse complement.
CGGGCCCGGCCGGAGTCGCGGCCGTACGCCGCGAACGCTGCCAGCCCCGCGTCGACGGCCGCTTGCTCCGCGGTCGAGGGACCTCCACCGTTGCCGATCTCGGCCTCGACGTAGCTGCGGGCCGCCTCGCGTGCGGCGGCATCGGCGGCCAACTTGGCATCGACCACGGCCCAGCAGTTCGCGACCAACAGGGCGCCGATCACGAAGATCAGGACACCGAGTGGCAGTGCCTCGATGCCGCCGACCTGGCCAGCGTCGCCCGACCAACGGCGCTGCGGCACCGGCGGCGAGATCCGGACCCGGCCGATCCGTCGCCCTTGGATGCGCTGCGCCGTCAGGGTCCATCCGCCGATCACGACCGACTCACCGTCGACAGGCACATGGCCCAGCCGGCTGTACACCAGGCCGCCGACGGTGTCCCAGTCGCCCTCGGGGAGGCTGGTGTTGAGCAGCTCGTTCACCTCGTCGAGTGGAGTGCGCCCCCGAACCAGGACGTCGCCGCCGGGGAGCGGCTCGATCATGGGGTCCTCGACGTCGTACTCGTCGAAGATCTCGCCCACCAGCTCCTCCATGATGTCCTCCAAGGTCACCAGGCCCGAGGTGCCGCCGTACTCGTCGAGCACGATCGCCATGTGGAACTGGCGCTGCTGCATGTCGCGCAACAGCTCGGGCAACCTCTGGATCTCGGGGACGAAGATCGCCGGTCGCAGGAGCTCGGCGACCGGGAGGTGCTCGTTGCCGTCGCGCTCGGCGCGCATCAGGTCCTTGGCGTAGACCAGGCCGACGACGTCGTCGATGCCGTCGCCGCACGCCGGCAGCCGGCTGTAGCCGTTGAGCAGCATGACCTCCATCACGTCGGCCACCCGGAACGTCGCGTCGACGGTGACCATGTCGGGCCGCGGCACCATCACCTCGCGCACCACGGTGTCGCCGAAGTCGATGATCGACTCGATGAGCTCACGCTCGTCCTGCTCGATCACGCCTTCGTCGGTCGCCAAGCTTGTGGCACCGAACGGGTCCTGCTCGGCGACGTAGGGCCCCTGGCGTATGCCCCGACCGGGCACGACCAGGTTCGCGAGGCCCAAGAGCAGCCGCCCGGCGCGGCCGAGCAGCGGCAGCCGAACCAGCCCGGCCACCGGGCGCGCCAACGCCAGCGCCGTGCCCTCGGCCTTGCGGGCGGCCCAGGTACGGGGAGCGGCATCGGCCAGTACGAACATCGCCACGACGTTGATCAAAGTCGCTCCGACCAGCGCGGGGAAGGCTCCAACGCGGTAGGCAACGACGGCCACCAGCGTGGCCTCCGCGAGTCTGCTGGTCAGGAGCACCAAACGGAGGGTGGTCAGGAACGAGTCGGGCTCGGCGACCAGCCGCACCAGTGCCCTCGCCCCGCGCCGGTCGTCGTCGGCGAGGCTCTGTGCCCGGGACCGGGGCACGGCGGCCAACGCCGTGTCCGCGGCCGCGAGCACGCCGGTCACCACAAGCGAGGCAAAAGCGGCAGCCAGCAGGGCGAGATCGACACCATCCATGAACGCTCTACGAACGGCCGTGATGGAACCGGTCGAGCAGCTCGCGCTCGCGGGCCTGCATGCGGGCGGCCTCGGGGGCCTCGGCGTGGTCGTGGCCGAGGACGTGGAGGACACCGTGGACGACGAGCAGTGCCATCTCGTCGTCGAGGCTCCCGGCATGCTCGGGCGCCTGGCGGGACGCGACGGCCGGGCACAGGACGACGTCGCCCAACAGCAGCGGCATCTCGTCGTCGTCGGGCTCGACCCGATCGGGACCCGTGGTGCCGGCGTCGGGCCAGCGGCCGATCGGGCCGGCTTCGTCGATGGGGAACGCCAGCACGTCGGTCGGGCCGGCCTTCTCCATGAACTGCTGGTTCAGCTCGGCCATGGTGCCCTCGTCGACGAACAGCAGCGACAGCTCGGCGTCGCCGCCGACGCCTTCGGCGAGCAGCACGTTGTGGGCGAGCTCGGTCCATCGCTTGACGTCGACCGCAGGTGCGGACTGCTCGTCGGCGCCGAACACCTGGACCTCGCCTTCCGGCCCCCGGCGGCGTGGGCGACGCGAGGGTTGTGGACCTGCCGCGTCCCCTTCCGGGCGACCTCGGTCAGGGTCTGGACCGCTCATCTCGTGCAGCCTCCTGGCGTGGCACGGTCGCCTTGCCGGAGTCGGCGCGCTCGTAGGCGTTCACGATGTCCTGCACGATGCGGTGCCGGACGACGTCCCGCGCGGTGAGGTAGGCGAACGACAGCCCGTCGATGCCTGCGAGGACGGCGTCGAGGCCGGTCATGCCGCTGCGACTCATGGGCAGGTCGATCTGGGTCATGTCCGCGGTGACGACGGCCCGCGACCCGAATCCGATCCGGGTCAGGAACATCTTCATCTGCTCGGGCGTGGTGTTCTGTGCCTCGTCGAGGATGATGAAGCTGCGGTTGAGGGTGCGGCCGCGCATGAAGGCCAGCGGTGCGACCTCGACCATGCCCCGTTCCAGCAGCCGCTGAGCCCCCTCGGGCTCGACCATGTCGAAGAGGGCGTCGTACAGCGGGCGCAGGTAGGGGTCGATCTTGGCGGCCAGATCGCCGGGGAGGAAGCCCAGCCGCTCGCCGGCCTCGACGGCGGGGCGGGTCAGGATGATGCGGTCGACGGACTTGGCCTGGAGGGCTTGGACCGCCATCGCGACCGCCAGCCAGGACTTCCCGGTGCCGGCGGGGCCGATGCCGAACGTGATGACGTTGTCGCGGATGGCGTCGACGTAACGCTTCTGGCCGCTGGACTTGGGTCGGACGCTGCGGCCGCGCGACGCCCGCAAGACCTCGGACGTGAGCACCTCGGAGGGGCGTTCGTCGGAGCGAACCATCTCGATGGTGCGCACCACACTGGCGGGCTCGAGGTGTTGACCTTGCTCGAGCAACAGCACGAGCTCCTCGAAGAGGCGTCCGACCCGGTCGGCCTCGTCGCCCGCTATCGCGATCTCGTTGCCGCGCACGTGGATCTCCACCTTCTCGAAGGCGGACTCCACCACCCGCAGCAATTCGTCGCGGTGGCCGAGGAGATCGGCCATGAGGTGGTTGCCCGGTACGGAGATTTTGACCTGGGTACTCGTCACGGCAGGGCAAGCCTAGTGCCGCGGCTCCGGACCTTGGCCCGTCGGGTGGCGGCTCGTGCAGAAAGCCCGGTAGGACGGTGTGCCGGCCTCGACCCGTTGTCCTACCCTGCCGTGGATGCCCACGTTCGACCTGCCCGAGGAGACCGGTGTGGGCGAGCTGCTGGGCGACGAGCTGACGTCACGGCTCGACCGCTGGGTCGCCGACGCACGGGTCGAGGACGCGGCGCGGCGGCGCTCGTCGGAGCGGTGGCTTCGTCAGCAGGCCGAGGAGGAGGGCACGTTCTCGGGCGTGCTGCTCGACCTCGCCGAGCGGGGCGCGTTCGTGTCGGTCCACGTCGGCACCGGGGTCGGTCGGGTCCACCGGGGGATGATCACGCTGGTCGGGCAGGACTTCGTCCGGATCGAGGTTCCCGGCGCCGGTGCCGTGCTGATCGCGTCGAGGGTGATCTCCTCGGTTCGCGCCGACCGCGACGAGACGGTGGTGACCGGGGATCGGACGGCGGCATCCCGGTTGACCCTGGCGGAGATGATCATCGGCCTGGCCGCAGACCGGGAACGGGCGTTGTTCCTGCCGCTCGACGGGCGGGCGCCGGTCTGCGGCAGTGTCCGGTCCGTCGGGCATGACCTCGTGGTGGTGCGGCTGGACGCGGGCGGTGCTGCGCCGAGTGGCACGGCGTACCTGCCCCTGGCCCAGATCGGCGAGGTGGTTCCCGGACTCTGAAGGGGCGGGGCCTCGTCAGCTGGCGAGGGCCCGAGGCAGCGACGGCTCGTGGCGGCGGATGATGCGAAGGTCGGCGGTGCGGATGCTGGCGACCCGCACGCTCCAGGAATCGAGGACCTCGCGACCGTCCCGGCAGCGGAAGAAGGTGGTCATCGGGCCTTCCTGCTGGTATGCGTCGGCGCCGGCGATGGTCTCGACGCTGCCGTCGTGGAGGACCAGCTCGAAGTGCGGCATGGTTCGACGGTACGACGCCGGGCCTGTGCGCTACGAGAGGGGCAACCCTGTGGATTCGGGCGAATGGCGTCGCTGCTTGTGGATAAGAGGCGCTGCAGCGGCGCCGAACGGCCGCCGCAGCGCGCTCAGAGGCCGGTCAGTCGTCGTCGCGGCCACCGGGGTTGATGGGCTCGGGATACAAGTGCTCCAGCTCACCGGGCTTGATGCGCGAGCTCTGTATGAACTTGTCCACCTCCTTGGCTTGGAGGCGGATCACCCGACCG
>JBOGHK010000197.1:0-31780 GCA_050744325.1 Acidimicrobiales bacterium | reverse complement strand
TCGTCGTCGACCTCGGAGCCGAGGAAGATGATGCGCTCACGCAGGAGTCGGTTGAAGATCTCGTGCGTGGGGCTGACGACGGAGGAGTTCTGCGCGGTCGGGAGGATCAAGCTCACGGCCGCAGAGGCTAGCGGCGCTCGGGGCCCGTCCCCCACCGCCGGGGCACACCTATGCTCGACGGGCGCGCCGGCGTAGCCCAACGGCAGAGGCACCGCGTTTAGGGCGCGGCCAGTGTGGGTTCGAGCCCCACCGCCGGCACTCGGTCCCGCACGGCGGCGACGTCATGCCTGGTCGCGGCACTGTGGCGCGATCGGGCGCCGTGGCTGGACGTGAGTGAGAGTGTCGGGCTGCCTCACCTTGCTGACGACCCGAACCGACAACGCCGCCGGGTCCACGTCACCGGGCGAGGCGGTCGACGAGTACGAGGCTGGGTGTCGTCGTAGCGATGAGTTTGCCGGCGCCCACAGGTCTAACTTCCGACCGAAACAACCACTCATCGGGAGTAGGGCATGGGCCTCATCCACATCGAGATGTTCGCAACCCTCGACCTCGTCGGGCAGGCGCCCGGCGGCCCCGACGAGGACCCGGTGGGGTTCCCGTTCGGCGGCTGGCAGGCGCCCCTGCTGGACGAGGTCGCCGGGGCGCAGGTCGGTGCCGCGTACGAGGGCACCGACGCCCTCCTGCTCGGCCGGCGGACCTATGACATCTTCGCCGCCTACTGGCCGTACCAGGAAGGCGGCGAGGACAACGAGATCGCCACGCTCTTCAACAGCGTCCCGAAGTACGTGGCCTCCCGCGGCAGGCCCGACCTCTCGTGGGCCGGGTCCACGCAGCTCGGCCCGGATCTGGCCGGCGCGGTCCGCGAGATCCGTGACCGGCACGAGCACGTGAAGGTCGTCGGGAGCCTGAACCTGGTGCAGACCCTCCTGCGCGAGAAGCTCTTCGACCGTCTCGACCTCTGGGTGCATCCGGTCGTGCTCGGCGTCGGGAAGAAGGTGTTCGACGGTGGCGCGGTGCCCACGAACGTCACACTCCTCGAACCGCCGGTAGCCGGCCCGAAGGGCACCGTGTACCTGCGCTACGGGCTCGCCGATGGCACGCCCAGGACGGGGGACATGAGCGCACCCGATCGCGGTGCCGGGCGCGACGACTGAAGCCGCCCCGCGCTGCGCTCGTTCGTGGTGACCACCTCCCGCGGCCGTGCATGATTCGACGGTCGTCGAAAGGCTGTTGCGGCACCGGCCCGCCCGTGCGGAACTGGCGCAACGGGGGCGGCCGGTCCGGTAGCGTCCTCATCGCTACCGTGGCGCGCGACGTTGCGAGGGGGTCCGGCAGGCGTCGGGTGAGGCGGTTCGGATGGGATATCAGCTTGGGGTCGATCTCGGGACCACGTTCACGGCCGCGGCCGTCGCGCGTGGCGGTCGGGCCGAGCCGGTCAGCTTGGGAACCAACAGCATGGTGGTCCCCTCGGTCGTCTACCTCGGCGACGGCGGATTCATCGTGGGCGACGCCGCACAACGTCGCACGGCGACCGACCCCTCCCGGGTGGCACGGGAGTTCAAGCGGCGCGTCGGCGATCCGACGCCGATCCTGATCGGCGCCAGCCCGGTGGCAGCCGACCTGCTCATGGCTCGGTTGCTGGCCTGGGTGGTCGGCGAGGTATCCGGTTGGGAGGGCGGGCCGCCGGACGCGTTGGCGGTGACCCACCCGGCCAACTGGGGGCTCTACAAGCTGGACCTGTTCACGCAGGCCATCCGTCACGTCGGCCTCCATGCCGACCAGCTGGTTCCCGAGCCGGTGGCGGCCGCCACGTTCTACGCGTCGCAGCGACCGCTGGATCCCGGGTCGGTGATCGCGGTCTACGACCTCGGCGGCGGCACCTTCGACGCCTCCCTCGTGCGGGCCGGCACGGAGGACTTCGAGAACTTCGAGATCGTCGGTCAACCCGACGGCATCGAGCGATTGGGCGGCATCGACTTCGACCATGCCGTGTTGCGCTACGCGTGCCAGGCCGCGGACGTCGACTTGGACGCGCTCGACCCTGACGACCCCGGCCTCACCGCCGCGCTGACCCAGATGCGCGAGCATTGCGTGCTGGCGAAGGAGTCCCTGTCCGCAGAGACCGCGGCATCGATACCGGTCGCGTTGCCCGGCGTCTACACCGAGGTGCGGCTGACCCGCACCGAGTTCGAGGACATGATCCGCCCGGCTCTCGACGAGACGCTCGTCGCACTGCGCCGCACGATCGCCTCCGCCCAGCTCGCGACGGCGGACGTGACAGCCGTGCTGCTGGTCGGCGGCTCGTCCCGGATCCCGTTGGTGGCGCAGATGGTCACCGCCGGCCTCGGGCTCCCCATCGCCGTCGACGCCCGCCCCAAGGACGCCATCGCCTTGGGGGCGGCCCTCACCGCCTCGGAGCACAGCAGGGCCGCGGTGGCGGCCCCGGTCCCGCCGGTGCCCTCTCCCCCGGTTTCATCGGCGCTACCGATCCCAGTTCCTGACCGTCGCCCGCCGCCGCCGTCCTCGCCCCAGGCGAGCGAACTGGGCGAAGGCCGCCGACCGGCCCACAGGCCACGGCGACCTGGGCGCCGTCGACTCGGGGCCGCCCTGCTGACCAGCGCCATCACCGTCACCGGCGTCCTGGCGTGGCGTACGGCGACCGACGGGGCGAGCGCCCCGGATGTGACGGTGGACACCGGTACGTCCCATGCCTGTGCCCTGCTCCAGGGCACGGTCGAGTGCTGGGGTGCGACCGCAGGGCAGACCTCAGCACCAGAGGAAACCGACTTCACGGCGATCAGCGCCGGCTTCAGCCACACCTGTGGCATCCACCCCGACCAGACCGTGGACTGCTGGGGCGACGACGACGAGCAGCAGGCATCGCCACCCGCAGCCGAGCGGTTCACGGCGGTCGCCGCGGGCGAGAACCACACCTGTGGCATCCACCCCGACCAGTCCGTGGAGTGCTGGGGCGCGGGCGGCGAGGGGCAACGGACGCCACAGGAGGGGCAGCGGTACACCACCCTCAGCTCCGGCATGGACTTCACGTGCGGCATCCTCACCGACGACACCATCGCCTGCTGGGGGACCCAATACGGCCGGGTGACCGAGGCGCCGGACGGCACGTTCGTCGCGCTCGCTGCGGGCACACAGCACGCCTGCGCGATCCGCACCGACGACACGGTGGACTGCTGGGGATTCGGCGGCGGCGACGAGGCCCAGGATCCGACTCGGCCGCCGGAAGGTGAGCGGTTCACCAGCATCAGTGCCGGCACCAGCCACTCCTGTGGGATTCGCAGCGACCGGACCGTCGTCTGCTGGGGCAGCAACCGGGACGGCCAGTCGACGCCGCCCGAAGGGCGCTTCGTGAGCATCAGCGCCGGAGGGAACCACACCTGCGGCGTCCGTCCCGACGAGTCCGTCGACTGCTGGGGGGACCTCGGCGACCCACCGGCGATGTCCGGTTGAGAACCGTGGAGCAGTAGGCGATGGCATATCACCTGGGTGTGGACCTCGGGACCACCTACACCGCCGCCGCCCTGGCCCGGGACGGCCACGTCGAGCCGGTGACCCTGGGCCGAAGCACGACCGTGCCGTCGGTGGTGTTCCTAGACGACGACGGCGGCCTGGTGATCGGTACCGCGGCACAGATGCGGGCTACGACGGATCCCTCGCGCTTCGTCCGCGAGTTCAAGCGGCGGGTCGGTGACCCCGTCCCGATCCTGGCGGGGAACAACCCGGTGCCCGCCGAGCAGCTGATGGCCAGGCTCCTCGACTGGGTAGTCACCGAGGTCGCCACAGCCGAAGGCGACTGGCCGGCAAGGCTGGCGGTGACCCACCCGGCCAACTGGGGCCTCTACAAGACAGAGCTGCTCCAGGACGCCGTCCGCTCGATCCCTCCGCTGGTCCACCGCCTGGTGCCCGAGCCCGTGGCCGCCGCCACCTTCTACGCCGAGCGGCGCGACCTACCGCAGGGTGCCGTCGTCGCCGTCTACGACCTCGGGGGTGGGACCTTCGACGCCGCCGTGGTCCGCTCGGAGCCTCACGGCTTCAGAATCGTCGGCCAACCCGACGGCGTCGAACGACTGGGCGGCATCGACTTCGACCACGCGGTCCTGCGGTACGTCGCACAGGCGGCCGGCGTCGACCTGGATGCTCTCGACCCCGAGGCCGACCCCGCGGTCACACTGGCCGTGACCCGGCTGCGCCAGGAGTGCGTGGCAGCCAAGGAGGCGCTCTCGGCCGAGACCGAGGTTGAGGTCCCCGTCACCCTGCCCGACCGCTACACCGAGGTACGGCTGACGCGGGTCGGGTTCGAGGCCATGATCCGCCCCGCCCTCGACGAGACCATCGTCGCCCTCCGGCGCGCCATCGCCTCGGCGCGTGTCGCACCGCCAGACGTCACCGCGATCCTGCTGGTCGGTGGCTCGTCCCGCATCCCGCTGGTCGCCCGGCTGGTGTCCGAGGAGCTCGGTCGCCCCGTGGCCGTCGATGCCCGCCCCAAGGACGCCACCTCCATGGGCGCCGCGATGCTGGCCGAGCGCATCGGGTTGCCGACGAGGGACACCTCGCGGGCGCTGGCTCCGTCCCCAGGGGTCACGGTTGCCTCCCCCGCGGTCATGGCTCCCCAGGACGGCGCATCACCGCATGTCCCTCCCGACCCTCCCCCACCGCCCGGCCCGGCCCCCGCCCCGGCCCCGGCGCCGCCTGCGGTGGCCTCCCCTACCCGCCGGCCTCGCCGCCGGCTCCCGGTACGGGCCGCGGCCGTGGCCTGCATCGTCCTCGTCGGCGCACTCGCCGCTCAGGCCCTGCAGGTGGGTACCGGGGGCGGGGCAGAGGACGAATCCGGTCCCGAGCCCGGCGCCGACGCCACCTCTGGACGTGTCGCCATCGACGTCCCGGAGGCACCAACCGGGCTGATCGCCACCGGGTTGCGTCATGCGTGCGCTCTGGCAGCCGAGGAAGGCGCAACCCCTGCCGACGTCACCTGCTGGGGCGACGACGACTACGGCCAGGCCTCACCCCCGAGTGGGCAGCTCGACGTGATCGACGCTGGCTTCAGGGCCACCTGTGGCATTCGCTTCGACGCTGCCCTACTGGACCGGTACGGCGTGCCCTCCGGGAACATCACCTGCTGGGGCGACGCCGCCAGGCAGGCCTCACCACCGGGCTCACCAGGCTTCTTCGCCCTCAGCGTCGGCGGCAACCACGGCTGCGCGATCACGGCCCGGGAGCTGGAGCCGGAGGCCGAGCGCCCGGACGACGAGGCCCCATCGGGCGCCGTGACGTGCTGGGGACGCGACGACGAGGGCCAAGCGACCATACCCGAGTCCACAGACGTCACGGGTGTGGCGGTTCCGGTCGCAAACGAGTACGTCCAGGTCAGCGCCGGTGGTGACCACACCTGCGGCCTGAACGTGGTGCCCGGCGAAGGCGGGCTCGTCGTCTGCTGGGGCAGCGACGCCTTCGGCCAGGCGTCGCCACCCGGGCAGGACTTGGAGGCCGGGGAGCTGCCGTTCGTCAGCGTCAGCGCCGGGCTCCGGCACAGCTGCGCACTGACTAGCGACAACGCGGTCGTCTGTTGGGGTGACCGCTCGAACGACGCGACGCGAGTGCCTGTCGGGGAGCAGTTCCAAGCGGTCAGCGCCGGCGGCACGTTCACGTGCGCGCTCCGCATGGACAGCGCAGTGACCTGCTGGGGTGCCGAGGGGATCCGTGCCGCGGTCCCTCGGGGCAAGTTCACGAGCATCGACGCCGGTGACGAGGTCGTCTGCGGTGTCCGCCCCGAGGCCACGATCGTCTGCTGGGGCGTCGGCGAGGCCGCCGACGCCGCCCCGGGCCAGAGCCCCTAGGCCGACGGGGGTGATGGCGCCTCCACCGTGTCCAGCGGCCGAGCACGACGTGCTTCTCGGCAATTCGGTGATCGGCAACGACATCGGGCTCTACGGTCAGGCCATGGTCGACACGCTGATCCCTCTGGTGGTGGCGGTGGCCGTCATCGTCGTCGCCCCCGGGCCGAACGTGATCGCGGTGACGATGTCGTCGGTGCGCGACCGTCGTCGCGGGTTGTGGACCGCCGTCGGGGTGTCCACTGGCGACGTCGTGTGGGCGACGGCGGCGCTCGCGGGGCTGGGAGCGATGCTGGGGCACTCACGGCCCGTGTTCATGGCGTTCAAATGGGTCGGTGCGGTGTACCTCGTGTTCCTCGCCGTGCGCCTGTGGCGGGCGACTCCCAACCCCACGTCGGCGGCCGAGCCACCCGTGCGCAGTGGGCGACGGCCGTTCGTGAACGGCCTGCTGGTCGATCTCGCCAACCCGAAGGCGGCCGTGTTCTTCACCTCCCTGTACGCATCGCTCGTGCCCCCGACCTCGACCTGTGGTCCGCGGCGGTCTACCTGACGACCACCTCGATGATCGTCTATGGCTGGTACGTCACGCTGGCACTGCTGCTCTCGCAGCCTCGGACGCAGCGGGTCTACCGCCGGGCCAGCCGGGCCGTGGGCCGAGTGTCGGCCGGTCTGATGGCTTCCCTCGGGCTCCGGCTCGCCTTCACCGACTGAACGCAGGGCTTGTCCCTCCACCCGTCGTCGCTGGGGGACCTCATGCCGTCAGTCCTCGCTACGACCGCGCCCGCCGTCGGACAACGCGGCGAAGCCAACAACGTCGAGGGCTGCCGGCCTGGATGCAGGGGCGGGGCCCGAGACGGGCGAGGACCGCGCTGGCGGACGGGTTCACGAGCGCCTTGCCGTCCACGACGACGGTGGGGACGGTCTCGTTGCCGCCCGCCACGGAGCGCACGAAGGCGGCGGCACCGGGGTCATCCCAGATGTTGCGCTCCTCCATGGGCACGCCGGCTCGGTGGAGGCTGCGGCGCAGCATCCAGCAGAAGGGGCAGCCCCGACGCCAGTAGAACACCACATCGGGCGGTCGGGCCGGGTCGGTCTCGCTCATCGTGCCTTCTCCTCCCGGCCCCGGGCACCGAGGCGCTACGGGTCGTGCGACCACGTTCGCTGGCGAACCGGGCCTGATCGGTCACGAGCTGTGGATGCAAGCTCGTCACCGCTTGGTGGCGGTGAGCATCATGTAGCCGGCGTGGCCGCGGCGGACCATGTCGGCGGCACGGAGGGCGAGGTCGATGCCGCGGCGCAGGTCGAAGCCCTGGAGTAGGGGCAGGTCGGCGATGCGCAGGGCGCGGAGGCGGGTCTGGATCTGGTCGATGGTGGCGAGGAGGGCGTCGTCGTGGCGTTCGAGGTTGGTGACCTCGAGCCCGGCGTGTTCGATCAGAGCGCGGATCTCGGGGATGGGACGGGCGTCGGCCAGGCAGGCGACGCGCCCGGCGATTCCTTGCAGGTCGGGGTCGAGGTGCGCTGGGTCGAGCCACACGTCGCTGATGCCGAGCCGTCCGCCGGGTCGCAGAACCCGTGCCATCTCGTCGACGGCAGTGGTCTTGTCGGGGAAGGTGCACAGGGCGCATTCGCAGATCACCGCATCCACGCCGGCGTCGTCGATCGGAAGGCGTTCGGCGTCACCGATCTCGAAACGCACCCGGTCGCTGAGGCCGAGCCGCTCAGCCTTGGCCCGGGCTTTGGCGTTCTGGGCGGAGCCGAGGTCGACGCCGACCACGTCGACCCGGTCCTCGACCGCCAGCAGCACGGCGGTTGTCCCAGGCCCGGAGGCCACGTCGAGGACCGTGTCACCCGGTTGCAGCCCCATGAGCTGCGCGAGGCGCCGGGTGAGGTCGACGCCGCCCGGGTGGTAGCTGTCGCCGAGGAACAGGGCGACGAGGTCGTTGCCGTAGGCGGTGGCACAGCACGCCTTGACCGTCTCGGGATCGGTCGGGTCCGCGCCGAGGAGAGCCGGCAGCCCGTCGAGGCTCATCGCAGGGTCCTCCCTAGGTTGACCTGCACGACGTTGGCACCGGTGGGTGCCCGGGTGTCGGCGGCGCTGCGGGAGCCGTGGCGGGTGGGGACGAGCAGGTCGGCGAGCTCGGTGGCGTTGGGCACCACGGTGGGCACGGGTGTGCCGGAGAGCTGCTGGCGGATCTGTTCGCGGTAGCCGACCGAGTTGTAGGCGCAGAACGGGATGAGCCGGCCGTCGGGGGTGATCTGCTCGACGCAGCACTTCATCAGCTGGCGGACGTTGAGGGTGTAGGGGTCCTGGAAGTCCTGGATGACGATCATGAACGCCTTGGCTGCGAGGTCGTCGAGCGCGTCGGGGAGGTCGATGCCACAGGCGGCGCAGGTCGCCAGGGCGCTCTCGGCGAGGTCGCCGAGGGCGTCGGGCAGGCCGAGCGACGCCAGCACGGTCGCCAGCCGGTCGGCCACGTCGTCGGTGCCGGGCACCGACGATGCGCTCCACAGTCCCTCCAGCACCCGGCGCAGGCTGGGGTCGGGCAGCGCCCGGTTGGCCAGGTAGTCCAGATACCGGTCCATCGGCACCAGCCGGGGGATCGCTACGACGTCCTCGTCGTCGGCGAGCAGGTAGGTGATCGACCGGCAGGTGGGCGAACAGCACGGCACCGGGAAGAAGTCGGACGGACGGAACCAGTCGGGGCACTGGTCGACCAGTCCGTGGATCACATCGGCGTTCGTGAGTCGGGTGCGGGGATCGAACGCCTCGTGGCGTCCGGCGTGGGTGACCGGCTGGAACACCACCCCCCGCACCGCCGGATGCGCGATGCCACGGCGGACCACCGCACCCAGCTCGTGATCGTTCACACCCCGCTCGACCGCGGCCACCAGCATCACCCCGACCCCGGCCGCCGCGCAGCGCTCCAGGGCGGTGGCCTTCGCGTCGCGCAGGTCGCGGCCCCGCATGGCCACATGGGTGGCCTCCTCGACACCGTCGAACTGCAGGTAGACCTTCACCCCCAGCTCGGCGAGCCGCTTCGCGAAGCTCGGGTCGCGGGCGAGGCGGATGCCGTTCGTGTTGAGCACCACATGTCCGATCCCCTTGTCCTTGGCCAAGGCGAGGAAATCGAGGATCCGCGGGTGGACCGACGGTTCACCCCCGGAGAACATCACCACCTCCGGTTCGCCTTCCGCGGCCACGAACGCATCCAACCCGGACTCGACCTGCACCAAGGTGAGGGAGAACCCGTCGGGGTGATGCCCCGTGCCGGAGTCGGCGAAGCACACCGGGCAGTCCAGGTTGCAGGCCGTGTTGACCTCGATGATCCCCAAGCAGGCGTGCTGCTTGTGGTCCGGGCATAGCCCACAGTCCAGGGGACAGCCGTCACGGACCTCGGTCTGGGTCGCCAACGGCAGGGTCCCCGGCTTGTTGAATCGCTGGATGTCCACATACATCGCGGCGTCCGAGTACACCAGCGCCTCGAAGCTGCCGTGCTCGGCGCAGCGCTTGCGCAGATACACCCGGTTGTCGCGGACGTTCACCTCGCCGTCGACGACGGCCTTGCACACCGGGCAGATGCTCTTGGTGTACTCCAAGAACACCTCGTCACGATCCACACGGACACGGGCTGCGGGTGCGCGCATCACAGGCCTCCAGCTCGACGGGCGGTGTGGCAACCCCCTACCCCCCGCCGGCCATTCCTACCGCCGCGAACCCCATACACCGGCCCGGTTCGTGGTTCTCAGGTTCGAGTTCGGAACAACCCGGATCACCACCTCGGATCGACGTTGAGCCCGACGCCAACTCCGACCAAGAGCTCTGCGGCCGTCCCACCACGAAAATGCCGTGTCCGGCGTTGTCGAGGCTGCTACGCCGTGGTGCCCCAGGCGCACCTGCAACGCGAGCACTCGGGAGCCCGGATGAAGATGCATGAGGGGGAGGTAGACATCGACGCCGAGCTCGTCGAGCGATTGATCGCCGCACAGTTCCCGGAGATGGCCGATCTGCCCATCACAGAAGTCCGCTCGACAGGGACAGTGAACGCCATCTACCGGCTTGGTGACCACCTCTGTGCCCGACTGCCGCGCCTGGCCGAATGGGCCGGGTCTCTCCAGCACGAGCTGACCTGGCTCCCGAAGCTCACCCCACACCTGTCGCTGCGAATCCCCGAGCCAGTCGCCACCGGCCACCCCACGAGCCGGTATCCCTTCACCTGGGCGATCTACCGATGGATCGACGGCCAGCCGTATCAGGACGATCTCGTCCATGACGAACGCCAGGCCGCGGATCACCTGGCCCAGTTCGTTGCCGAACTGCGACGCGTCGATCCCGCCGGGGCACCACGCGGCGGTCGCAGACCCCTCTCTCAACTCGATGCCATGACCCGGATGGCGATCGAGTCGTCCAGCGATGTCATCGACAGCGATGCGGCCACTGCTGTTTGGGAGAGAGCTCTTCGAGCACCGGCATGGAACGGGGCGCCCGTTTGGATCCACACCGATCTGCTCAGACCAAACCTGCTCGTCGACAATGGACGGCTCTGGGCCGTCATCGACTTCGGCGGAGTCGGCGTCGGTGACCCCGCAGCCGACCTGATCGCAGCGTGGAGCGTGTTCAACCGGACCGGGCGAGAGACGTATCGCAACGCTCTCGCCGTCGACGACGACACCTGGAACCGAGCACGCGGCTACGCACTCGCCCAGGCCGCCATGATCATCCCCTACTACGGCGAGACGAATCCCACGTTCGTGATGCTGGCGACACGCACCGTCGAAGAGATCCTCGTTGACATCGACGCGTGACCCACAACCGAGCGCACCCGATCCGGGTCGAGTCCACAGACCAAGACCTGTGGTCTGGGCGCGGCCAGAAGTCCGGAGAATGCAGTCGTCGTGCTCGTACCAACGAACCCACCAGCGCCGCCAGCTCGCGGTCACGGCCAACGAACGCGTCCAGCGGCCCACGACGACGCCTCACCGTCCGCAACCTATCCGCGCGGATCGTGCCCGGCTCTGTCGGGCGTGGTCAGAGCCCAAGTCCCGAGCACAGCTCGATCAATGCGGCGTCGGGCCCAACGGCGCCGCATCGAACGCAACATCCACGACGGCGTCCAACAGGAGCTGGTCGCACTGATCGCCAAGGTCCGCCTCGCCCGCGACCGGCTCGACCGCGACCCGCCAGCGGTGGCCACCACCCTGGCCGCCGTGCAGGACGACGCCGCACGGGTGCTGCGCGACATCCGCGACCTCGCCCAAGGGATCCACGCCACCGTGCTCGCCGACCAGGGCCTGGCCCGCGCCACCGAGGACCGCACCGCCCGGCTCCCCCTCGACGTGCGCGTCCACGCGGACGCCACCGTCCGCCAGTCCCGTTACGACGACCCCGTTGAGGGCGCCGCGTACTTCGTGGTGTCCGAAGCGCTCGCCAACACCCTCAAGCACGCCCACGCCCACCGAGCCGACGTCCACCTGTCCCAGGACGACGGCCACCTACGCGTCGAGGTCACCGACGACGGCCGCGGCTTCCAACCCGGAGCCGACGGCACCGGCCTCCTCGCCCTGGCGGACCGCCTCGAAGCCCTCGGCGGACACCTCCACGTCGACAGCCAACCCGAAGGTGGCACCACCGTGATCGCCCGCCTCCCCGCCCGACCCCGCACCGATCCCACCGACGGATGAGCACCATGGACGACGACACCGCGCTGCGCATCGTGATCGCCGAGGACAACTACCTCGTGCGCGAGGGCATCCGCCAACTCCTCGAATCCTCCGGGCAGGTCAACGTCCTCGCCGCAGTGAGCGACGCCACCGAACTGCTCGAAGCAGTCGACCGGCTCCAACCCGACGCCGTGCTCACCGACATCCGCATGCCCCCCGGCCACCACATGGAAGGCATCGACGCCGCCCACACCATCCGCAGCCAACGTCCACACACCGGCGTCGTCGTGCTCTCCCAGTACGCCGCCGCCTCCTACGCCCTCGAGCTCTTCCGCCACGGCGCCACCGGCCTCGCCTACCTCCTCAAGGACCGCATCGGCGACTACGAACAACTCATCCACGCCCTCCACGAGGTCATCGCCGGCCGATCCGTCATCGACCCCGACGTCATCGACCACCTCGTCACCGGCCAAGCCCGCAACACCGCCTCACCACTCAACCGGCTCACCCCCCGAGAGCTCGACGTGCTCCGAGCCATGGCCGCCGGCCACCAACACCGCAATCGCCACCGACCTCCACCTCTCCCCCTCCGCCATCGAGAAGCACATCAACGGCATCTTCACCAAACTCGACCTCCCACCCGAAGCCACCACCCACCGCCGCGTCACCGCCGTCGTCACCTACCTCCAAGCAACAACCAACCCCTGAGCCCCACACTCGACGACCATCCGGACGTGGGCCTCACCCGCGTTCCTGCCGAATCCTCTTCGAGATGCGGCGATCTCCTCACGTTCGTGCGTGTCCGTGTCGTTGTGGGCGGGCATAGTGGCGATCTTGCTGGCTGATCGCAGTGGACCGTTGCCGCCGCGCATTCGTAGCGTCACGCCTATCGGGCATGTTCCGGAACACCTGCCGCTCGGCCGCGCCGAGACGGTCATAGGACCAGCCCACGACTGCTTCGATCGAGCGGTGCCGTTCTTTCGAGCGGACCGGATCTCAACCGGGAGGTGCTTATGCCGGTAGCCGACGCCGAGGCGATCGAGCGGTTCATCGCTGACGTGCCCAAGGTCGAGCTCCACGTGCATCTTGTCGGATCTGCGGCGCTGCCAACCGTGTTGAGGCTGGCTGAGCGCTCCCCGCAGCATGGGGTCCCGACCGACCTCGATGAGCTAGGGGCGTTCTACACGTTCGGTGACTTCGACCACTTCCTCGACGTCTATGCCGCGGTCAACGCGCTGGTTCAGACCAGCGAGGACGTGGTCACGCTGGTCGACGGGCTGACCGCCGACCTGGTGGTGCAACGTGTGCGCTACGCCGAGGTCACCGTTACCCCATGGACGCATGTGGCCGCGGGATTGGCCTACCCCGCACTCGTCGCCGGCTTGGACGAGGGCCGTCGCCGGGCCGCCGCCCGCGGCGTCGAACTGGCATGGTGCTTCGACATCGCCGCCCACATCGAGCCCGACCATGGCGCGCAGACCGCTCGCTGGGCAATCGACCAGCATCCCGACGGCCTGGTCAGCTTCGGCCTCGGCGGCGCCGAGACAGGTGCCGATCGCCGCGGCTTCGCCGACACCTTCGCTCGGGCCCGCGCCGCTGGGCTCCACAGCGTGCCCCATGCCGGCGAGGGTGCCGGAGGGGCCGAGTCGGTGTGGGGCGCGCTGCAAAGCCTGGGCGCCGAGCGGATCGGCCACGGCATCCGCAGCGTGGACGACCCAGCGCTGGTCAGCCATCTGGCCGAACGCCAGATCCCCCTCGAGGTCTGCCCCACCTCCAACGTCTGCACCCGGGTCGTGGCCGATCTCGCCGCCCATCCCCTGCCATCCCTGCTCGACCAGGGCGTCGCAGTGTGCATCAACACCGATGACCCACCGATGTTCGGTACCGACCTGGGACATGAGTACCGTTCGATCGCTGCCGCCTTCGGCTTGGGTATCGACGACCTGGCCCAACTGGTCGCCACCGGCGTGCGGGCCTCGTTCCTCCCCGACACGGCCAAGCACGCCCTGCTCGCCGAGATCGAACAGCACCGCAACGGGCGACAGCCATGAGCGGATAGTCGACGGCTGGCTCACCGACTGCACAGCAAGAGGCAACGGTGCCGCCAAGAAGCGCCGCCAGCGGGCCGAAGCTGCCCTAGCCGCCGGGTGGGCCACCCACCCCCGCACGGCCGCTGGGACATTGGTAGCTGAGCGAACACGTTCGCAGATTGCCGAATTCGGGGTCGCGATTCGACAGCTCCCATCTCGCCAGGCAATGACCGCCCCCGCGCCGCTCCTCTGAGTCGCGACCGTTCTACGATCGTGGGATCGAACGCGGCACGGACTGATGCCGGGGATCACGCAACGATGAGTAGCACTGTCGCCGATGCAGCCCGGGCCGACTTTGACAACGGAGTCTGGAGCGCTGCCTACCAACGCTTCTCGGCCGCCGACCGTGACGACCCGCTGGGACCAGACGACCTGGAGCGCCTCGCCGTCGCAGCGCAGCTCGTCGGCGAGGACGAGATTTCGTCCAGCTGTTGGGAGCGAGCACACCTACAGCAGCTGGAACGCGGCGAGGTCGCCCGGGCGGTGCGTTGCGCGTTCTGGTTGGCATCGGCCCTGTTCAGTCGGGGCGAGACGGCGCGCGGGGGCGGGTGGGTTGGCCGCGCCCAGCGACTGCTGGAGGATCACGACCTCGACTGCGTCGAACGAGGCTTCATGATGATTCCCCCGTCGTTGGCCAACCTCGAGCAAGGCAATCCCAGCGAGGCCCACCGCCTGTCGCAGGAAGCGATCGCGGTCGGCCAGCGCTTCGGTGAGATGGATCTGCTCACGCTGGCTCGGCTCGTCCAGGGCAGGGCTCTCGTTGAGATGGGTCACCCTGGCGAGGGGCTTCCGCTCCTGGACGAGGCCATGGTTGCCGTGACGACCGGGGAGGTCTCGCCGATCGTGGCTGGCCGCGCCTACTGCGCGATGGTGCTGGTGTGTCGGAAGGCCTTCGACCTACGTCGGGCTCACGAGTGGACGGCTGCTCTGAGCGACTGGTGCGACCGCCAACCTGACATGGTGCCGTTCCGCGGCCAGTGTTTGGTGCATCGCTCCGAGGTCATGCAGTGGCATGGCGAGTGGCTTGACGCGCTGACCGAGGCCGAGCGGGCTCGCGATTGGCTGTCCGACCCGCCAGGGCAGCCCGCCATCGGGATGGCGCTGTATCAGCTCGGTGAGCTGTATCGGCTCCGAGGGGACTTCGCCAACGCCGAGGCGGCCTACCGGGAAGCCAGCCGCCACGGCCACGAGCCCCAGCCGGGCCTGGCCAATCTCCGACTGATGCAAGGCCAGCCCGGCGCCGCCGAGGCGTCGATCCGCCGCGTCCTGGACGAGCATGGCGACCACGTCACACGGACCAAGGTGCTCGGCAGCGCTGTGGAGATCATGCTCGCCGCCGGCGACACCGACACCGCAGCGGCTGCGGCCGACGAGCTCAACGGGATCGCCGCCGAGGTCGACGCCCCGTTCCTGGTGGCGACAGCGATGCGAGCGTCCGGAGCTGTCTGCCTCGAGCGTGGCGACGCCCGCGGTGCCCTGGATGCCTTGCGGCCGGCCTGTGTCGAGTGGGCGAGGCTCGAAGCACCCTACGAACACGCCCGCGCCCGCGCGCTGGCTGCGCTCGCCTACCGGGCGCTCGGCGACGTCGACACCGCCGAGCTCGAAGCCGACGCCGCCCGCCGAACCTTCGAGCAACTGGGGGCAGTTCCCGACGTGGCACGGCTCGACGCACTGTTCCCGGCTGCGCCGAGACCTGGCCCCGGCGGTTTGACCAGCCGTCAGGTCGGGGTGCTCGCGCTGGTCGCCGCTGGGCGAACCAACCGCGAGATCGCCGAAGCGCTGGTCGTCAGCGAACACACCGTGCGCCGACATCTGCAGAACATCTTCGCCAAGGTGGGCGTCACGTCGCGTGCCGCGGCCACAGCCTTCGCGTACCAGCACGGGCTCGTGTGACTCGGGCTCCCATCCGGGGATGGTCCCGCTCGCGTGGTACGGACGGACCACGCGCGTGGGACACAAGTTGGTAGCTCCGGGCGATGACTGAGTGCCTGGCCGCTACGTACCGTCGTTGTCGAACCTGAAGTCATCCCAATGAACAGGAGAACAGTCATGGCCGTAGCGATGATGCTCGACAACCCTGACGGATCCCAAGAACTCTACGAGAAGCTGAGAGCACGGCTGCAGCTCGACACTCCCGCAGGTGGAACCGTCCATCTCGCCGGGCCGAGCCCGCGCGGCGGCTGGCGGGTCGTCGAAGTGTTCGACTCGGTCGAGGACGCCGGCCGGTTCCTCAAGGACCAGCTGGTGCTGGCGCTGGCCGAGGCCGGGGTGAGCGGTCGACCCCCTGAGCCCGAGTTCTGGCCCGTCCACAGCTACATGACACCGGGAGGGCAGGCGTGACCAGAGCCGAGACGACGTCATCCCGTGACTGGCGGATCGCGGCTCTCGTCGTTGCACCGGCGACGCTGCTGTTCGCTCTCGCCGCGCATCCCTTCATCGAAGGCCGACTACCGAACCAGACCGCCATCGCCGAAGAAGTCGTTGCCGGAACCACGCGCTGGGGTGTGGTTCACCTCGCCGCCGGCCTGGCCTCCGCCCTGATCGCTGTGGCTTTCCTTGCCGTCCGGCAGTATCTCCATCAAGCTGGCGAGAACCGCCTCAGTGGCCTCGCGATGCCGCTCGTGATCGTCGGCAGCACCCTGTACGCGGTCATGCCGGGTATGGAGTTCGCACCCCTGGCCGCTGCCGACACCGGCGCCACGACTGCGGAGGTCGCCGAGGTGCAGGACGCGATCGGATCATGGTTCATGCCGGTGCTGATGGCCAGCGGTCTGACCTTCGGGCTCGGCGCCATCAGCTTCGTCGGCGCGATCAGAGCCTCGAAGATCGCGAGCGCCGGGATCACTCAGGTCGTCGGCGTGTCCCTGGTCGTGATGGCCCTGTCGCGGATCGTTCCTCTATCGGTAGCGCAGTTCTACATCCACGGCCTGGCAGCGGTTGTAGCCATGTGGCCCCTGGCGTACGTCATGTGGACGAACCCGAAACCATCGAGCGTTCCTTCCGCTTCCACGGTCGGCTGAGTCGGGCTTGGGTCGCTCAAGCAGGCGGGCGATGCAGGGTGGAAGGCGTCGTAGGTTGACGACGTGAGCGACGAGCGTCCGTCCGTAACCGAGCCCGACGACCTTGAGCGCCTGTTCGTAGAGCGGGTGAACGCCCGCGACCTTGATGGCTTGGTGGCGCTGTTCGAGCCCGGCGCGGTGGTTGCCACCGCACCGGACAGACTGGCGAGCGGGCACGAGGAGATCCGTGGGGCGCTCGGGGAGTTTCTGGCGCGTGGGGTCACGCTGACCCTCGGCGATCAGCAACCGACGCTGCGAGCCGGTGACCTGGCTCTGACGTCGACTCGCCTGCAGGACGGGGCGGTGACCGTCGAGGTCGCTCGCCGCCAACCCGACGGCTCCTGGCGGTGGGTCGTCGACCGGTGGAACGTCCTCGACGAGTAGTCCTGCGCCGAGCGCTACCGTCGACGGGGATGAGGTCGAGGCGGCGTCATCGTCTTCCCGGCGACCCGATCGAGCACGGGGCACACCGAGCGCACGCTGGGTTCCTGCGGGTGGTGGTCGCCTGTGTCGCCATCACCCTTGTTGCGGTGGCCGCGGGTTGTGGGTCGGGCGACGACAGTGACGATGCCACCAGCGACGATGAGGCGGCGCGTCCGGCCGAGAGCACCGCGCCACCCGACCAGCCTGCCAGCTCGACCGCGCCGCCCGAGCCCGTGGCGCCCGAGGTGCAGGAGTTCGACGTCCCTGCCGGCTCGCGTCCCCACGACGTGGCCGTCGCGGCCGACGGCACCGTGTGGTACACCGCGCAGGGCTCGGGCGAGCTGGGCCGGCTCGACCCGGCCTCGGGCGAGGTCGCCGAGATCCCGCTAGGACAGGGCTCCCGACCCCACGGCGTGATCATCGGACCCGACGACGCGCCCTGGATCACCGACGGCGGCCTGAACGCCATCGTGCGGGTCGATCCGTCGACGTCGGAGGTGACCACCTACCCGCTGTCCACCGACGAGAACGCCAACCTCAACACAGCGGTGTTCGACGCTGCCGGAACCCTGTGGTTCACGGGCCAGGCGGGGCTCTACGGCCGGCTGGTCGTCGACCGGGGCGAGGTCGAGGTCTTCGACGCCCCGCGCGGCCAGGGCCCGTACGGCATCGCCGCCACGGCCGACGGCTCGGTGTACTACGCCTCGCTTGCCGGTAGCTACCTGGGGCGCATCAACCCCCGGACCGGGCAGGCCACGGTGATCGAACCGCCCACGGCACAGCAGGGCACCCGCCGGGTCTGGGGAGATTCACAGGGCCGCCTGTGGACCAGCCAGTGGGACGCCGGCCAGGTGGCGGTCTACGACCCGGTGACCGGCCACTGGCGGGAGTGGCGCCTCCCCGGCGACAACCCGCAGGCCTACGCCGTCTACGTCGACGACCACGACCGGGTGTGGCTGAGCGACTTCGGCGCCAACGCCATGGTCGCCTTCGACCCGACGACCGAGGTGTTCACCAGCCATCCGCTGCCCAGCGTCCCGGGCGAGGTGCGCCAGATCCACGGGCGACCCGGCGAGGTCTGGGGCGCCGAGTCGGCCGCCGACAAGCTCGTGGTGATCCGCGCCGCCCAGAACCTCTGACCGGGACACAAAGGGCCGATGCCGTCAGCGCGGGGGTGCCACGGTCGCGAGCGCCAGCCCACGTCACTGGTGTGCAGCCAGCCGCCACGCAACGTCTCGGCCGTCAGCTCAGGCTGGTTCCAGTAGCCGAGCATGACGTTGTCGCCGTGAGCGCAGATCTCGCCGACCTGCCCTCGGGGCAGCTGCCAGCCCTCCGAGTCGAGGATGGCGACCTCGACGCCCAGCGCAGCCTGGCCCGCGGACCGGGTCTTGCCCGCCGACGACCCGTGGAGTACGTGGCGCTCGGCAGGCAGCACCGTTATGGCCCCACTCGACTCAGTCTGCCCGTAGCCCTGGCTGAGCTCGACGCCCGGTAGGACGCGCAACGCCCGCTCGATCAGCGATTCCGTGATCGGTGAGCCGGCGTAGTGCAGTCCTCGCAGCGACCCCAGATCCTGGGGCTCGTGCTCGAGCTGCT
The DNA here is from genome assembly GCA_050744325.1 of Acidimicrobiales bacterium. GTDB lineage: Bacteria > Actinomycetota > Acidimicrobiia > Acidimicrobiales > VFJN01 > DASXTK01. The sequence continues at coordinate 13,105 of JBOGHK010000197.1, read as the reverse complement.
CGACCAGCTCGGCGATCATCGTGGGCACGAGCAGGGCGTGTGTCACCCCGTGGTCGGCGACGGCTTGCAGGATGCCGTCCGGCGTGAACCGCTCGACGATCACGTTGGAGCCGGCGCAGACCGCCATGCCGATCATGCCGGCGCTGCCGATCAGGCGAGCCACGCGGCTCCGGACCTCAGCCCAGATGCGGGCGTGGCCAGCGAAGGTAGTTGCAGCCGGTGACGGAGCTACCTGTGCCGCACGGGTGATGCAGTGGCTCAGCCGCATGACTGGCCTCGGCGACAGCCGGACATGTCGTCAGCCTCGCGACGCGTCGACGCGATGTCGTTAGCGTCAGATGCACAACGCTTGCCCCTGGCTGCACAAATCGGCGGGTCGCCAACGCGTGCCCGAACCCAGGACCGGCCGGTGGACCGCTACGGTGCGAACTGATGCATGCCGCGTTCGCGCGGAGGGACCCATGTTGCCCGGTTGCCGCGCAGAAAGGCGGTCCGGTAGGCGGATGGGGTGATCCCGAGGTGGAGACCGAAGTGATGTCGCAGGTTCGCTGACGACCCGAGGCCGCTGCGGCTGCTCACTGCATCCATCGGTAGGTCGGTCGACTCGAGCAGCATTCGGGCGCGCAGCACTCGTTGATCGAGCAGCCAGCGGTTCGGCGTTGTTCCGAGCGCTGCTTGGAACCGTCGGATGAGAGTTCTCGGGCTGACGTTCGCGTGGGATGCAAGATCGTTGATCGTCAACGGCGTGTCCAGGTTCGCGAGTGCCCACTCCAGGGTGGCAGAGAGTCCGTCGTCCGTCGTAGCCGGCACGGCCAGGTCGACGTATTGCGCCTGGCCTCCGGAGCGGTGCGCTGCTACCACCATGCGTCGGGCAACCTGGTTGGCAACGCTGGCGCCGAGATCGGATCGGACGACGTGCAAGCAGAGGTCGAGTGCTGCGCTTCGTCCTGCGCTTGTGAGGATGTCGCCTTCGTCAACGTAGAGGACGGAGGCATCGACGTTCACCCTCGGATAGCGCGCCGTGAGCGTGTCTGCGTGCATCCAGTGGGTTGCGGCCCGGCGGCCGTCGAGCAGTCCGGCCTCCGCCAGCGCGAACGCTCCGGAGCACAAGGACACGACCCTCGTCCCAGCTGCGTGTGCCCGGCGAATCGCGTCGATGAGGTCGCTGGGGATCGATGCCTCGGTGTCCACGCACGCGTAGGGCAGCGCTGGGACGACCAGCGTGTCGGCATCCGCAAGACCATCGAGCCCGAAAGGAGACTGGTGGATGAACCCGAACTCCGTGGGCTCGGCGTGGCGGCCGAGGCAGATCCGGAAGTCGTACCAGGGATCTGCAAGATCGGTCCGGGGCAGCCCGAACACCTCGCAGGCGATCGCGATCTCATAGAGCGGAGCATCGGCGACGAGCGCCAAGGCCACCGTGCCGGGAACAGCCACGTCTCCAAGTATGGCGTGATGTTCGCGAGCATCGTCAAGTGTGCCACTCGATACGCCTGACCTTCATTGTGAGGATCCGTGGGGTGACGCCTGTCACTTGTACGTGATCGTCGGCTTCGAAGAGTGGGGACGGTGACGAAAGAGGGTGCTGCTCGCCATGGGGCTACGCCGCGCTGGTCAGCCGGGCACCTCTTGACCGTCGACGAGGCGACCGACCTGGCACTCCGCATGTCCCCCGCCGTCCCGAGACAACCCGACGCGCCGACCGCTCGAGCCGCGACGGCCTCGAACAGAGCGCCTGAGGCGGGTTAGCGCTCGGTTCGGAGGATCAGGCAGGTGGATGTGCCGTGGGCGTAGAGCTTGCCGTCGGCGCAAAGGAGGCGGCCCTCTGCCGTGCCGACACGGCCGCCGATGTGGACGACCGTGCCTTCGCAGCGCAGCCGGCCGGCGGCGGGGGTCAGCGCGCGGACGAGCTTCACCGAGAGGTCGACGGTGGTGTAGCCGCTGCCCGCCGGCAGGGTGCTGTGCACCGCGCAGGCCATCGCCGAATCGAGGATGGTCGCGGCGAAGCCACCGTGTACCGTGCCCGCCGGGTTGAAGAGGAACTCCTCGGGCTCGGCCTCGAAGACGACTCGGCCTTCCTCGACCTCGACCACATCCATGCCCAACGAGGCGGCGATCGGTGCGTTCGGCAGGTCGCCAGCGGCGATGCGCCGCAGCAGGTCGATGCCCGACAGCTGGGCGACCGCGGTGGCTGTGGTGGCCGGGTCGTCCCAGCTGTAGGTGCGGGTGCGTTTGGCCATGAGGCCTCCTCCAGGGCGAGAGAGCGGAGGCACCGTCAGCCGGTGACGTTGCCAGGGCTATGCCCCTCCGGCCTCGCGCGCCGGCGTGCGGGCGATGCAGACCTGTTCATCTCAGCCGAGATCGAGCCGTCGGGGACAACGTCAGCTGCTCCAGCGGCTCGCTGAGTCGTGTACGCAGCTCGGGGAGCAGCTCATCCCTCCAGCGACCCGGCTGCTCGAGCCTTCTGGCATGCTGGGCGAGCTCAGCGTCGTTCGCGAACCGGCTGAACCACACGAAGACGTTCTCACCCTCCCTTACCGGCAGCCGTGGAAAGGTGTTCTCGGCGTGCTCTGACTGAAAGGCGGCGATCGGAGACGCGCCGAGCTGCGCCAACACAGGGGACACGTTCTCTTCAAAGAAGCCAGCGAACTCGGCACCGAACGGTGCGTTCGCGTAGCAGATCGTCGCAACGATTCGGCTCGAAGGGAGCTCGTGTGCGTCGATGCCGGGGCGATGATGCCCTGTCAGGTCGAAACCGGAGTCGAGACCGATCGGCTTGAGTAGGAGAGTGTTGATGGTGGACGCCATGGTCGCCCGTGCGGCTTCGCTGTTGGCCGCCCACGTCTCGCTTTCCTCATAGAAGGCCGTGAGGGCTCGACGGCGGGCAATCATGTCAGCGAATCCGCGGAGCCAAACGTATCGATCTGGTTCGGCATCTTGTCGGAATTGACCGATGACCTGTATCCCGACCGCTTCCTGTGTCTCGACGAACTCGCGGTCGAATAGCTCGATCAGGACGTCACGTTGACCGGGATGGAGTGTGTACTGCCTGAGTTCCACGACCTCGCAACCCCGTGCGACCGAGGAGGCTTCGGTGGTCATCGGACGCCATCCTGCTTGAGGGCGTGTCGGGTGATATCGGCCTGAGCCTTGCGGTACGAATCCTTCACGCGGATGCGTTGTCCGTTGAAAGTGAAGACGTCGCAACCGCGGACCTCACTGTCGACCCCGGGGTAGATGTAGGCCCACTGGACCACCGTTGTGTCGTTCACGACCAGAACGGTCTCTATGCGAACGTCGGCACCCTCGTCGTGAGCGAGAGACAGCTTGAAGCCTTCACGAACGTCGCTCTGGCCCTCGAATGTGGTCCCCGGCTCGGAGCCCACAGACGCACGGAACTCGCAATCGCCGGTCATGAAGGTCATCAGCCGATCGATGTCGCCCGCCCGCCATGCGTCGGCGAAAGCTTCTAGAACGTCACGGAGAGTCTCCGCTTCCGTACTGGCGCTCACGTCCATAGGCAGATCCTCACAGGGAGGTCAGAGGGGATCCAGTGGCATGATTGACAACACTCGCAAGTATCTCGCCACCGCCTGAGACCCTGGATGGATGCCGGTGACCTGAGCCGAGGATCATGGCCTCCGCGATGGGGACGAGCACGTGCGCACCGAGGATCCGGTTGCCGCCGCCACCGACATGATCAACCGATGCCGCGTTCGCAGGCAGAGCGTCTGCCGAGGGGCTAGAGCAGACCGGCCTTATTCGCTTTGGCGATCGCCTCGACGCGATTGCGGGCGCCCAGCTTCTGCATGACGCTCTGGAGGTAGGCCTTGACCGTGTTGCGGGACAGACCGATGGCGGCGGCGATCTCCGGGTTCGATTCGCCCATCGCTGCCCGTCGTAACACCTCGTACTCGCGTGGCGTGAGCGTTATGCCGTCGGGCTGGCGCTCGAGCGGGGCCCCGCTGATGCGGTGGTCGAAGATCTGCTCACCGGCAGCGACGCGGTGCAGGGCGTCCACGAAGTCGGTCGGTCGGCGATGCATCCTTCAGGAGGCAGCCGTCGACACCGGCATCTCGCAGCACACCGAGGGCGGCGTGGTCGGTGTAGGCGGTGAAGACGACGATCCGGGTGGCGGGTGAGAGCTCGCGCACGCGGCGCGCCACCTCGGGTGCGAGCATGTCCGGGAGGCGCAGGTCGAGCAGGATCACATCGGGCGAGACGACACGCGCTACCTCGGTCGCCTCGGCGCCGTTCCTGGCGTAGCCGACCACCTCCAGGGTTGGATCGTGCTGTACGAGCAGCGTGACACCTTCGCGGACGACCGGGTGATCGTCGATCACGAGCAACCGGAGGGTGCCGGACCGAGCGTCTTGTGTCAGCACGGTACCTCAACCACGACAGCGACGCGCTACCCGTCGCCGAGCCGGGCTCAGGCGGCGTTACCGCCGGCGTCGCCTCCACCTTCATCTACGGCGGGATGATCATCGCCCTACTGCTCTGCGAACCGGGTGGGCTGGCCGCGCTCGGCCGTCGCATCTCCCGAGCGTTCGCGCAATCGCGCTCGGGCGACGGCGAGGCCGACGTCCGGCACGCCCGCGCCGGCCCAGCCCCACCAGAGGACCAGCCCCGCCCCGAACCGGCCGGGTTGCCCTGACCGACGACCATCGACCGAGGGAGAAACGCAGATGCAGATCACGAGATCGAGCCGGCGAGCACTCGCCGTGTCAGCAGCGTTGGCGTTGGGCTTGGCCGCTTGCACGACCAAGGACGACGACGACACCTCGACCGAAGGCGGAGACGGGGGCGGGGGCGGCGAGGTGGCGACAGGTCCGGGCGTCACCGACGACACAATCACGCTCGGCATGCTCGTCGACCTCCACGGGCCGTACGCAGCGCTCGGACAGTCGGTGTCGCGCGGCGTCCAGCTCTACTGGGACGAGCGCAACGCTGATGGCGGCGTCTGCGACCGCGAGGTCGAGCTGGAGTCCAGGGATCATGGCTACGACGCGCAAGCAGCCGTCAGCTTCTACAGCGAGATCCACGAGGACATCCTCGCCCTGCAGAACAGCCTCGGTTCGCCGATGACGACGGCGCTGCTGCCCGACATCGAGGCCGACGCGATGCTGACTCTCCCCGTCTCGTGGGCGTCGAGCCTGCTCGAGAACCCGTACATCGTGATGGGTGGTACGACCTACGACCTCGAGATCGTGAATGGCATCAGCTGGCTGATGGAGAACGAAGGCCTTGAAGAGGGTGCCACCGTCGGCCACATCTACGCTCAGGGCGAGTACGGCGAGAACGGGTTGCGCGGCTCGCAGATCATGGCCGACCGCCACGGCTTCGAGCTCGTCGACGAGCAGGTGCAGGGCACCCAGTCGGACATGACCTCGCAGGTGAACGTGCTCCAGCAGGCCGGTGCCGAGTTCGTGATGCTGACCGTTACGCCGACCCAGGCTGCGTCGGCCGTCCAGGTGGCCGAATCCAACGGCTACGACATGACGTTCCTCGGCTCGAACCCGACCTTCGTGCCGTCACTGCTCGACGGTCCGGCCGCGGACGGCCTCGCGGCCAACTTCTTCCTCGTGTCGTCGTACTCGCCGTTCTCGAGCGAGGCGGACGGCCCGACCATGGTCCGCGACGCCTACAAGGCCGAGTACCCCGACGAGACCTACGACTTCGGCCCGATGTTCGGCTACGCCCAGGCCCAGGTGCTCGGTCAGATCATCGACGCCGCCTGCGAAGCAGGTGACATCACCCGCGAGGGTTTGACGGCCGCCTTCGAGGACCTGTCCGAGGTCGACACCGAGGGTCTCATCGCCCCGCTCGACTACTCGACCGAGCAGGGTGTCCCGCCCGCTAACCAAGTCTACGTGGCCAAGCCCAACGCCGAGGTCGAGGGCGGCCTCGAGGTCGTGCAGGAGCTGTTCGCCTCCGAGGACGCCGAGGACTACGAACCGGTGGGCGGCTGACCGGGAGAGCGTCCACACTGGAAGCAAGGAGGCCGTGATGGAGCAGTCGATGCTCTCGTACGCCGAAGGCGCCACCGACGGCGACACCGTGCGCCTGCCCCCGGTGCGCTTCCAACCCATCGCCGCCGACGACGTCGCCACCGCGATCGGCCGGGTCGCCGTGGGCGGGCCGCTCAACGGCGGCGTCGAGGTCGCCGGGCCCGAGCAGTTCCGCTTCGACGAGCTCGTCCGGCGAGCCCTCAGCGCCCGCCACAACCCCCGCACCGTCGTCGCCGACCCCGGCGCCCGCTACTTCGGCGCCATCCTCGGCGAGCGCAGCATCGTCCCCGGCGAAGGTGCCCGCCTGGCCGAAACCCGCTTCGAGGACTGGCTCAGCCAGTCCCTGAGTGGCGAGCAGCCGTAGGCGGCCGCCTTGTGGCCCCGCCAGGCGAGATGAACACCGACGCGACTGCGCCCGAGGCGCTCGATCGCCTCGCAGTAGAGGTCATCGGCTCGAGTAGCGCCGCGACCCACGGCGTGGCGGCAGCCGTGGCCCGTTGTTCGACGGCCTGTTCGGCGAGACTGGTCGGCACGGGCGCTCGGCCGTCGGCGTTTGCGTGGCTGCCGTTCGGCGCACCGGTCGAGGTCCAGATCGAGGTGCGGAGGTGACGGCGCTGTGGCGATCGTGAACCGTGGTTTCCAGGGCCGGCGGCGCCAGCCCGGTGCCGGGTTGGTTCCGCCCGGCCAGTACCTCGTCGAGGACTTCCCGGTGCTGACCGCCGGGCCGACCCCGGCGGGGTCGCTGGATGAGTGGGACTTCACCTTCGTCGACCAGACGGGTGTCGCCGTGGCCCGGTGGTCCTGGTCGGAGTTCCGGGCCCTGCCGGTCGAGGACATCACCGTCGACATTCACTGCGTGACCAAGTGGTCGAAGCTCGGCACCCGGTGGACCGGGGTGTCGGTCGACACGCTGCTCGACGGCATCGACACCGTCGCCGAGTTCGTCGTGGCGTTCTGCGATGGCGGCTACACGACCAACCTTCCGCTGGCGGACGTGCTTGACGGGCAGGCGTGGGTGGCGTTCGGCTACGACGGCGAGGAGCTGGAGGCCGAGCACGGCGGCCCGGCCCGGCTGCTGGTCCCCCACCTCTACTTCTGGAAGAGCGCCAAGTGGGTGCGGGGCCTGCAGCTGTTCGACGCCGACGAGCCCGGCTTCTGGGAGAGCGTCGGCTACCACAACTACGGCGACCCCTGGCGCGAGCAGCGGTACTGGGCCGATTGAGCGATGCGCTGGCTGGTGGCCACCGTCGCCGAGACGGCCCTGGAGACTGCGTCGGCGGTGACGCTGCGTCTGGACGTGCCCGACTGGCCCAGGCACCGCGCCGGCCAGCACGTCGACGTGCGCCTCACCGCCGAGGACGGCTACTCCGCGCAGCGGAGCTACTCGATCGCCTCCCCGCCCAGCGCCGACCGGCTGGAGCTGACTGTGGTGCGCCTCGATGACGGCGAGGTGTCGCCGTATCTCACCACCATCCTGGACGTCGGCGACCAGATCGAGCTCCGGGGCCCGATCGGGGGCTACTTCGTGTGGGACCCCAACGCTGATGACGCCCGACCGGTGCTGCTGCTCGGCGGCGGCTCGGGCGTCGTCCCGCTGATGGCGATGCTCCGACACCATGCCGCCCTCGACCACTCCGGCCCGATGCGCCTCGTCTACTCGGCCATGACCCAGGCGGACCTCCTGTACCGCAGCGAGCTCGACGCCTTGGCCGACGGCCCCCGGCGCGTGACCATCACGCTCACCCGAGATCCAGAACCGGGCTGGTCCGGTCGGCGCGGCCGGGTCGACCCCGACCTGCTCGCGGAAGCCGGCTGGCCTCCGGCCGCCGAGCCACGCTGCTACGTGTGCGGGCCGACACCCTTCGTCGAGGCCACCGCCGGCGCCCTCGTCACCCTCGGCCACGAACCGGCGAACATCAGGACCGAGCGCTTCGGACCCACAGGAGGCTGACATGGCGGACACGACCGACGCACTGGACGGCAACGCCGCAGCCGGAGCCCTCTCCGAGCTCTTCGCCACCGAGATGACGCTCGCCGTCACCAAGTGCGCGACCTGCGGCGACACCCGCCACCTCGCCGAGCTGCGTGCCTACCTGCAGGCCCCCGGTCTCGTGTTGCGCTGTGCCTCCTGCAGCGCAGTGCAGGTTCGTCTGGTCAGAGCCCCCGACCGGGCCTGGCTCGACCTCCGCGGCATCCAAGTACTCCAGATCGACATGCCCAACCACGCCGACGACGTGCAATAGGTGCCGGCCAGCCACGACCTGAACAAGGCCGCGGCGCCGAACGAGGTCGCCCGGGTCGTGCGCCGTCGAACAGCTCGGACAGCAGCGGTGCAACGGGTGGCATCGCTGCAGTCCGTGGAGCGGGTCCCGGTCGGCCCTCAGCCAGAACAGAAGGCCTCGTGATCGTCGAGCACGCCACCACGCCATGCGTCAGCGGTCGAAGTGGCGGGCCGGCCCGCCGCGTACCTGCTGGTACGCGGCGAGCTGGTCGGTCTGCTGGCGGGGTCAGGTCGTGGCGGCGATGGCGGTCTCGATGACTGGGAAGACGGAACCGACCGCCCAGGTGGACACGCACTCCATGATGGCCGGCCCCCGAACCGCGCCAGCGTGCCACCCCGCACCCGGCGTGTCGGGGCACTCCCGATCCGCTGCTGAGTCGCCCCAGTGGAGGGCCAAGGCAGAACCTAGGCTTCGACCATGATCGCCACTGTTCAGATGGCTGACCTCGGGCCGGCTAGCACGTTGCGGGCGATCATGCGTCGGCCGAAGCCGAGCGATACGCCAGGTCTGAAGGCGGCTGAAGTCGCAGTGTTCGCGCCGCTGGCGGTCTCCGGCCCGCCGCCGATCCGACGAGCCGGACTGATCGCGTTCTGGGACGACGATGACGGTTTCGACCGCTTCGTCGACAACGACCCCATCGGCCAACGGTTCTCGGGAGGCTTCCAGGCTCGCCTGCGACCGCTCCGCGCCCACGGGTCCTGGCCCGGACTTCCAGGAGATGTTCCCACCAGCCGTGCCGTCCAGCACGACGGTCCGGTGGTCGTACTCACACTCGGCCGGCTCCGTATCTCCCAGGCGGTCCGATTCCTGCGGACCAGCCGGCCAGCCGAGCGCGCCGCGGCGGCACACGACGGAATGATCTGGGGAAGCGCAGCCGCGCGTCCCCCTTTCGTCGCGACGATGTCGATCTGGGAGGACGCCCAGGTGACCGCAGCCTTCGCCTACGGTCGGCAGCAGCCTGCTCACAGCGATGCCATCAGCGCACAGGAGCGCAAGGACTTCCACCGGCAGTCGGCCTTCATCCGGTTCGCCCCCACCCGACTGGAGGGCACGCTCCGTGGGTCGAACCCGCTCGTGGCGTCGGACATCGCCACCTGACCGGCGATTGAGAGTGCGCGGCAGGTCGCTGCTACCGAAGGGCGCCGCTCGGTTGGTACCTCGCGCCGGACGAGCGGCGGCCAACCACCTCCTCGTCGGCCGAGCTGGACAATTGCTACCCCGAGCCGCTGGAGGCCAGGTGGCCGGTGGTCCCCCGGCGGTACAACCGTCCGGAGAGCGTGTCGGCGAAGTAGAGCGTCGCGCCGTCGGTCGAGAGTCCAATGCCGTTGGGAGCGTCGACCCGGCCCATCACAGTGCGGATCTCGGAACCGTCGGGCCGGGCCCAGTGGATGCGGCCGTAGTGGCGGGCGTCCGCGAGGAACTTGCCCGTGTCGGTGAACCAGAAGTTGCCCTCGGCGTCGAACAGATGTCGTTGGGACCCGACAGCCGGCGGACGTCCGCGATGATCTCGACCAGGATCTCGATCCCCTCGGCGATCTGCGCCTCGGTGAGGCTGGCGTAGCCGAACAGCAGGCCGGGTTCCGGCGCCTGCCGGCCGCCCGGTCCGTTGGGATCGGAACCGAGTCGGTAGTCGGCGAGACCGTAGACCTTGAGCCCGCGGTCGGCGGCGCCGGCGACGACCGCGGCCTCGTCCACGTCGGACGGGAGCCAGGCCGTGAGGTGCAGTCCCGCCGACACCCCGGCCGGACGCAGGTCGGGCAGGCGATCCGCGAGCGCGGCGAGAAGGGCGTCCCGCCGGCGGCGGTAGACCGGCCGCATCCGCCGCATGTGGCGGTCGAGCTCGCCCCGGGCCAGGAAGTCGGCGAAGGCGATCTGGTCGAGCACCGGCGATCCCCGGTCCGCCGTCTTCTTCGCCACTGCCAGGTCGTCGACCAAGTGCTCCGGCGCCACCAGCCAGCCCAGCCGCAGGCCGGGCGACAGGGTCTTGCTGGCCGAACCGGCGTAGATCACCAGGTCGGGTGCGAGTCCCTGCAGCGCTCCGACCGGTGGGCGGTCGTAGCGGTACTCGCTGTCGTAGTCGTCCTCGACGACGAGCGCGCCCCGCTGGCGGGCCCAGTCGAGCACCCCGGTCCTGGCCTCGGCCGACAGCACCGCGCCGGTGGGGCACTGGTGGGCCGGCGTGAGCAGCAATGCATCCGGGTTGATCCGGCCGAGGAGGTCGACCCGGAGGCCGCCCTCGTCGACCGGCACGCCGAGGACCTCGAGCCCGGCGTCGATCGGCACCTGGCGGATCTCGGGGTCCGACGGGTCCTCGACGGCGACCCGGGTCGCCCCGCGCCCGGCCAGCACCTGGACGACGAGAGCCAGTCCTTGGGTGAACCCGCTGCACACGACCATGTCCTCGGCCCGGGCCGAGGTGCCCCGAGCGCGGTTCAGGTAGTCGGCGAGGGCCTGGCGCAGCTTGGTTGCGCCGTGGCCGGTGGGGTAGGCAAGCTGCTCGTCGGGGGCCTCGTACACCGCCCGGCGCAGCGAGCGCAGCCAGGCGGCGCGGGGGAACTGGGTCACGTCGGGCTGGCAGTACTTGAAGTCGATCCTGGGATGGTCCGGCGGCGGCCGGGGCGCCAGCGTCGGGACGGGGGTGGGTGCCGCGTCGACGGCGAGGTCCCGCGCCACCTGGGTGTAGCCGCCCGATCGGCTGGCCAGGTAGCCCTCCGCCGCCAGCTGCTGGTACGCCTCGACCACGACGCCGCGGGACACGCCGAGCGCGCCGCCAAGCCTCCGGGTCGACGGCAGCGACGTGCCAGCCCGCAGCCGCCCGTCGCGGATCCGGCTGCGGATCGCCGCCTCGAGCTGCCGGTGGAGAGGTTCGGCGCCGTCGCGCCGCAGCTCGACGAAGAGGTCCGCGGCCATCCCCGAATTGGTCCTGTGATCGGACACCGGATCGGATCTTACCGGCGGACCGATCTTCGGCCACCCTGTGCGCATGACCACGCCCTCCGCCCTTCGCGCCCTGGACGACGATCTCGACGGGCAGGTCCTGCTGCCGGGCGACCCGGGCTACGACGAGGCTCGCACGGTGTGGAACGCGATGATCGACCGGCGGCCCCGGTTGATCGTGCGGGCCGCCAGCGTTGGCGACGTGGTCGCCGCGGTGCGGACGATCCGCGAGCTCGATCTCGAGATCGGCATCCGTTGCGGCGGCCACAGTGTGCTCGGCCAGGCCGTGCCCGACGACGGCCTGATGCTCGACCTCACGCCGTTCAGCGCGGTGCGGGTGGATGCCGCGGCCCGCCGGGCGTGGGTGCAAGGCGGGGCGCTGCTCGGCGCGCTCGATGACGCCAGCCAGGTCCACGGGTTGGCCACGACGGCGGGCAACGTGTCGCACACCGGTGTCGGCGGGCTGACCCTGGGCGGCGGCATGGGCTGGCTCGCCCGGCAATACGGCCTGAGCTGCGACAACATCGTCTCCTTCGAGCTGGTGACCGCTGCCGGCGAGGTCGTGCGGGCCAGCGCCGACGAGAACCCCGAGCTGTTCTGGGGGCTCTGCGGCGGGGGCGGCAACTTCGGCGTGGTGACCGAGTTCGAGTTCGTGCTGCACCCGGTGGGCACGCGGGCGTTGCTCGTCGAGCTGGACCTCCTCGTCGAGGCCGACGGCGCGGCGGAGGTGGTGCGGGGTTGGCGCGACCTGTCCGCCACGTCACCCCGGGCGGCGACGTTCATCACCGGGATCACCACCGACGACGCCGGCCGGGGGATCGTCACGGTGGGCTACGTGTGGGTCGGCGATCCCGACGAGGGCCAGGAGTTGCTCCCGGCGCTGCGGGCGCTGGGGCCATCCGCCGGGGTGGCGCTGGAGGAGCGGGTGCGGCCGATGTCGTACCTCGAGCTCCAGCGCATCGACGACACGGTGCGCGGCCACGAGCGCCGTCGCTACTGGAAGGGCCACTACCTCCGGTCGCTGCCGGACGAGGCCGTCGACCTGATGCTGGCCCGGGGCGTGGACCGCTCGGCTGGCGACGACGTGCCCGCCGGCCTGCTGCCGAACGTGAGCCTGCAGGCGTACGGCGGGGCGATCGCCGAGGTTCCCGACGATGCCACCGCGTTCAGCCACCGGGCGACCCAGTTCGAGTTCATCGCCTCGAAGGGCTGGACCGATCCCGCGGACGACGCCGTGATCATGGCTGCGGCCCGGCGCTGCGCCGCCGCCATCGAGCCGTTCGCGAGCGGCGTGTACGTCAACGTCCTCAGCGACGAGGAGGGCGAGACGGGCGTCCGGCGGGCCTACACGCCCGAGAAGCTGGCCCGGCTGGTCGCCCTCAAGGACCGCTACGACCCCGACAACGTCTTCCACCTCAACCACAACATCCGACCGTCGGCCGTCTCGGCGGAACCTTCGGTTGCAAACCACAAGCGGAAGGAGCCCCCGTGCTGAGGCAGGTCGCAGAGGGTGTACTGGTTCACCAGAGCGAGTTACTCGAGAACAACACCGTTGTCGTACAAAGCCGGGCCGGCGTATTGCTCATCGACCCCGGGATAACGGGCGACGAAATGGCCTGCCTCGCGAACGACCTTCGCGAGTTGGGCCAACCCGTTGTGGCAGGCTTCTCGACGCATCCTGATTGGGATCACGTGCTCTGGCACGCCGAGCTCGGCGAAGCGCCCCGTTACGGCACAGCCCGCTGCGCCGCCTATATGCGAGATCTGCGGTCGAACGCGGACTGGAAGGCCCGCGTCGCCGAGGGGTTGCCGCCAGAGATCGCCGAGGAGATACCGCTGGACCTGTTCGGCCTCATCACCGGTCTGCCCGCCGGG
>JBOGHK010000196.1:0-10938 GCA_050744325.1 Acidimicrobiales bacterium | reverse complement strand
GGCCGCGACGACGGCTTCGCGCTCGGCCTCTTCCGGGTCGAGCGTCGTCGTGGTCTCGCGTTCGGTCGCCGTGGTCTGGGATGGCGTGGCGTCAGCCTCCTCGTTGTCGCCGCTGCATGAGGAGGCCGCCGCGACCAGCAGACACACGAGGAGTGCGACGGTCGGCCTGGCCGACCGCTGCCTTCCCGTCCGGGTGCAGATGCTCCCGGCGGGCAGACGGAGTCTCCCCGTGCGCTGCCCGCGCGTCACCCTCCCCAACGTGGCCGCACCTCCTCGGTCCGTGCACGTTCTCCGCTGTTGTACACCCTCTCGCACCGCGTGTGGGCCGCCGAACCCCGAAAACGTTGGAAAACGCGCGCTATACGAATCATGAACGACCGAGTCACCACGGTGCGCGGTTGATTTATGACAAACCAACCCCTGACCGTCACACCCCCTGCGGCGCCCGGCTCTGCCCAATTTCCCCCCCGTCCATCCCGCTAGTGACGACTTCCGGCTCAATCCGACGGTTCGCAACCGGATACCCGATCAGGTCTGATGGAAATCCTGCCTTGACCGTCTCGAAAACCCTTACAGAATGCGGTCCTGCTGGCCAGTGACGGACATCCGTTCATCCAGACGGGTCCAGCGACGGGTCCTTCGACCCGTCGTCGAGGGTGACCCCCTCGACGTGCCAGCCGCTTGAGGCCCCGCCTCTGCGGGGCATCGGTGCCGATGATGAACTCCAGATGCTCGACACCGGCCTCGTCGTCCTCGTGCCCTCTGACCTCGTCCATGGGCGGACGGTAAGCCCGAGCTCGGCGGGAGACCGGTGACCAACACCGACATCTCGGGACGTTCGCAAGACGTCCCCGGACGTCCGGCGCGCTAGCGCCGGCGCGGCAGGCGATGGTGACGGTGGGGACGCGCGGCGTCGAACAGCCGGGCAGTGGGCTGGTGCGCCTCGGTCACGGCGAGCATGCGTTCGACGACGATGTGGGCCGACGCCTGCAACGCACCACCGGTCGGGGCCAGTGCCTGCTCAGCCGTCGCCTGGGCGGGCCCCCACAGGTCGTCCGGGTCAGTGACGTCCACGTCTCCTCGCGCACCGGCCGTCAGGAACCCACGATGCACCGCCCGCCAGGCGAGCGACGCCGCGGCGTCGGCGGCGGCATCCGAGGCGGCGTCCCACAACCGGGCATCGGACGACCCCGGACCGCTGGCATCGGTCGAGCTCCAGACGACCGACCGCGCGGCGCTTCCGGCAGCGGCCCACGTGGCGTCGGCGACCGCGCTCCAGACGGCACCCGCGGTGTTCCAGTCGAACACCCCGGACGACGAGTCTGCGGCCTGACGCCAGGCGGCGTCCCGGGCCTCCCGCGCCGAACGCGCCGCCGCGAAGCACGCGACGTCGGCATCGGCGATGTCGCGCGGGCCCCGCACAACCTGCAGCCGACTCAGCCACTGGGCCTCCGGCAGCAGATCCGCGGCCTCCAGCCATGCCGAGGCATAGCCCCGAACCAGCCAGTCGGCCGCCATCCAACGTCGTGCCCGTTCCTGCGCCGGTGTGCCCTTGGAGCCGACCAGACGCCATATATATCTACGCAACTCCTGACGAGCCCGATCGTCGAGCCCGTCGTTCCAGGCGATCATCCATTCGGTGATCGTCGGCGAGGCGCACCGTGGCCGCTCGGACCACGCTTCTCCGGCGGCGAAGGCCACGGCCTCCATGGCCGAGAATCCGGCCCCCGCCTCGTTGCCACCTCGAACGAGCACCAGACGACCCACGTCGAGTGTCATTCGCCCTCCGTCGTGATGATCATGGTGAGCGTCCTGGCTGCGCCCAGCCCGGGATGGGAGTGGCTGAGCGCAGCCAGAACATGGTGTCCCCCGCCGTCCACCCGCCGGCCGCCCGCGGCCTAGACGGGTACCGGTCGACGTACGGGCCGGTTGTTCCGCTTCCGGACGCCATTGCGCGCCCGGTTGATGACCACCTCGACATCCAGTCCGGCCACCTCGCTCAGTCGCTCGGGCGGGAGCCCGACCGACAGGAGGCGGCGGATGTCGACCGAGTTGGCGGGATCGCCGGGCGAGGCCTCCAGCCGCTGGCGCAGCCGCCGCAGCCGGGCCCGTTCGGCACGGTTCAAGCCGCCCCAGACACCGTGGTCCTCTTCGAGCCCGTAGGCCAGGCACTCGTCCCACACCTGGCATCCCGCACAGAAGGCCTTGGCACGCCGGGTGTCGCCACCGTCGGGAAAGAACAGGTCCAGGCCCGCGCCCGCACATCGGGCACGGTCCTGCCAGCCGAGGGCGCTCATCGGACACCTGCCCCGAGCAGCGGCCGCCGCAGGAAATCGGTGGCGGCGACCTGGGGCGGGAACGCCCGGACGAACGGATCGAGCGATGGCGAGCCGACACGGTTGCAGGTAGCCCGGACGACCACACGGTCGCCGCGGGGCACGTCGCCGCGGCACCGGGCTCTCACCAAGCCTGGTGCCAGGGCAAGGCACGACGCCGAGCAGTGCAGCCGCCGATGCCAGTGCGCTGGCACCGCCCCACCGCCGTCCCGCAACCCGACGAGGCCGGCGGCAGCAGCCGTGACCCCTGGCGAGGCGGTGCTCGCCAGGGTTCGGACGACGTCGGCGACGCCGCCGGGACGCCCGAGGGCCCAGAGCCCCGCGGCGAGTGCGTCGGCGACGCTCTCACCACACAGCTCCGGAGCTGCGGTGCGCACCGTGACCGCCGGCCGGCCGGTGGCCGCCTCGACCGCCATCTCCACCGGCTTGCCGGCGAACAGTTGTGAAGCCAGCTCGACGTAGGCCACGCAGTCGGCCACGGCGTGGAGTCCCACGCCCGCGGCCAGGGCCAGTTCGAGTGTCTCCGCGATGCGAACGCGCGCCTCGTCGCGGACCACGGCGACGGCCAGCAGCCAGCCGGTCCCGGCGACACCGTCGTGTCGCTTCGCCACCTCGACCGGGACCCCGGCGCCGCGGCGAGCGACGTAGCTGTGACAGAGGTCCAACAGTGCCTCGGTCACCGGGCCGTCCGGCTCGATCCTGCCGTTGGCTTCCCGCCAGGTCTCACCCCCGGCCACGCCCAACAGTCCTCCGGCCGCCCGGGTTGGGCCTCCGGGCGGTTCCCAAGCAGGGCTCACAGTCGACCTCCCACCGCAGTGCGTGGCCGATAGCGACCGGCGATGACGTCGAGCTGGATCTGCTGTTCGACCTGCTCGATGCGCCCAGCGAGGGACTCGCTCATGTCGGCCATCTGCACCGACACCATCCGGGCCTCGTTCTCGGCTCTCGCCGCCGACGCCTCGACGTCGCGCATCCGCCGATCGATCGATTCGACGTGATGGTCATGTGCGGCTTGCCACGCCATGACCTCGTGATAGAGGGACTCGAGCCGCCTCTCGATCTCCCTTGTGCCAAGGTGCTTCGCACACCACCGGCCGATGATCATCGCAGCGGGCACTGCGATGGCACCCAAAGCGAGTGCTGTTCTCACCGCCACTCCTCCCTCCGGCCCGCCACGGTCGGCGATGTTGCTGTCGTGTGGCACCGATTCCGCATGATCTGCGCCTCCGTGTGTTTCATAGGCAGTCCCAGGCGACGAAACGCAGCTGAGTGACCACATAGAGTGGTCTTGCTGAGCGCGAATCCTCCGCCGTCTGCGACTACTCCTGTAACACCGCCTCACCGCGCAGAGTAAGCGACATTCGGGCAACATGCAAGAGTGCACGAAGAAGACTTCCAAAACTCCGACAGACTGGTAGGGTCTCCCTGTCCCCACCCATGCGCCGCACCGAGAGCCAAGGGAGACGCGGGCCATGGCTCCCATGAACAAGGATTCGACCCCCTCGCCCCTCCGCAAGAAGCTGGGCTTAGAGCTCCGCCGCCTGCGTCAAGGGGCCAAGATCAGCGCCGAAGAGGCGGCGACCCGCCTCGAGCTATCGGCCTCCACCATCAGCCGCGGTGAGACCGGCATCGTGACCATCCATCCCCGAGACGTCGACGCCATGTTGCGGCTCTACGGGGTCACCGACGGGCGCAAACGCGAGGCGCTGCTGGCCCTCGCCCGCAAGTCCCGCGAACGCGGTTGGTGGCATCACTACCGCAACATCCTGTCCAACGACATGGTGAACTTCATCAGCGTCGAGTACGGCGCAAGCACCATGAGCGGTTACCAGACCCTGGTCCTGCCCGGGCTGCTGCAGACGCCGGACTACACGCGGGCGATCGCGGCTCTCCTCCCCCGACCCTCGAAGCCCGAGGTGGTCGAGCAGCTGGTGAAGATCAGGATCCAGCGCCAGGAGATGTTGCTCGAACGCGAGGACCCGCTACCACTCAACGTGGTGCTCGACCAATCGCTGCTGTACCGTCCGATCGGCAGTCACAAGGTGATGCGCGAGCAGCTCGAACACCTGGTCAAGATGGCCGAGCGCGACAACATCTACCTGCAGGTCCTGCACTACGAAGCGGGGGAGCACCCGGGGCTGGGCGGGCCATTCACGCTCTTCGGCTTCGCCGAGCCCATGGACCTGGCCGTGGTCTACGTCGAGAACCATGTGAATTTTTTACTGGTCGAAGACGAGACCGACATCCGGCACTATGAGTTAGTGTTCCAGGGAGTGCAGAAATCTGCGCTCCCAGCGGCCGACTCCCTGGCTCTGGTCAACGACATAGCGGAGAGGCTGTAGATGGAACACGATCACAGCGCCGCGGAATGGCGCACGAGCACCTTCAGCGACAACGCGCTGTGTGTCGAGGTCGCCTCCATAGGCGATCAGGTCGCCATCCGACACTCGAAGGACCCGAACGGGCCCATCCTCCACTTCACTCGTGGTGAGATGCTCGCCTTCCTTCAAGGCACGAAGGCCGGCGAGTTCGACGACCTGACCTGACCGCTTCCGGTCAGACGACCCGACACACCTTGCTCACTAGCTACTCACCCGCTGGCAGACGTTGAATCAGGCCAGCGGGTGGGTTCGTTTTGCCTCACCAGGCGCGCGATAAGAACAACCCGCGAGTCTGGAAAGACTGCCCTCCCCCCTTTCGCTCCCAGGAGGCCTTGCTACGGATTGTAGTGGTGCTGTCCCCGATCGTAGCTCAGGGAAATTGTCGCCTCAACTGTCGAATCGGGCGTAGCCCGCGCACTTACCCGACAGATTGAGGAGGAACCACACGTGGCGAGCATTAGGGCTCAGTTACGCCAATCCGTCCCGGCATCCGAAGCCACGCTCGCCCGTGGCGCGTCGTTCGCGCTGTGGGGCCTGGTCATCCTGGCGGGCGTTGGCGGCCTGAGCGCCCTGGTGCGCAGCACGGCGAGCTCCGGTGACACCGACGCTCCTCCCCCTGCCGCGACGACCGACGCCGGCCGCTGGGTGGCCGCAGGGTTCGCCGAAAGGTACGTCGGGGCCTACCTGCTCGCCGGGTCCGAGGGAACTGCGCTGGCGGCATACCTCGGCTACGAGCCCGAGCTTCCCGCCACCGCCCGTCCGGCAGCCGTGGCAGCACCCGTCCGAACGGTCGACGTGACCGCCGCCGACGACGACTACTGGTCGGTCGTCGTGGCGGTCGGGCCCCCGGGCCAGGAGTGGTTCTGGCGTGCCGCGGTCGACGCCACTGGAGATGCTCCGGTCGCCGTCGGTCTGCCATCCGCCGTCGCAGCGCCGCCCGAGATCGAACGCATCGACCTCGACGTCAACCTGGGCCCCATGCCGGCCGACGATCCTGCCGCCGAGACGGTCGCCGGATTCCTCGCCGCCTACCTGTGCGGGTCGGGCGAGCTGTCCCGCTACCTGAGCCCGGGTGTCGACCTGACCGCCACCAACCCGGCGATGTGCACCGAAGTCGAGCTGACTCGCTGGGGCAGCCAGGCCGACGGTGACACCCGCCAGACCGTCGTGGTGGACGCAGCCCTCGGCTCAGGCGACGGCAACCCGGTCTGGCAGGCCACCTACGCCATCGAGCTGACCCGCCGGGACGGCCGTTGGGAGGTCGCCGAGCTGCTGCCCGCGCCGCCGCGGGACGGAGATTGATCGATCAGGAAGGTTCACGGTCCCGAGAGACCGAGGAGAGGAGGGAACCCATGATCGAGTGGATGAACGGAAAGATCGTCGAAGTAACGGACCTGGTGAGAGGAGCCTCGGTTCTCGGGGCGATCATCATGGTCGCCGCCGCGTACTACAAGCTCCGGTCGATCGTGGCGCTGATCGTCGCCGCGCTGACCGCCGGGGTGTTTCTCTTCGCCATCAACAACATCCAGTGGTTCCAGGACCGGGTCACCGAGGAGACCCAGAGTCAGGAGATCTGGAACGCACTCGACGACTTCCAGGAAGGTGTCTACGCCGAGCTCGACCCGGTGTTCGCGGAGTTCCGTGAGGGGTTCGAGGACTAGCAGATGGAGCGCGCGCCGCAGAGCCGCGACGACGACCTCGTCGTCGACTGCCGGGTCTACACCCACGCCCGCCGACATCCGGTGGTGATCGGCAACATCCAAGGGCTGCGCATCCCGCCGGTGACACCGGCGCAGCTCCTGGTCGGCGTCGGCAGCCTGATCCTGCTCGTCGCCGGCTACCCGTTCTGGGCGCACTTCGGCGGCGCGGTCAACGGCTTCCTGATGGTGGCCATTCCGCTCGGGCTCGCGTTCGCGGCCCGCGCGCTACGGGTCGAGGGGCGGGCCCCTTGGCGGGCCGGCCTGGGCTGGCTGATGCTGGCCGTCGCGCCCCGCCGCGGGCTGCGGCTCGGGAAGCCGGAACGCACCAGCGAGCTGATCCGCCAGTACCGCCGTAGGGTCTGGATCGCGGAGGTGGACTACCGGTGAGGCCGCCTGCGTCCGCCGTCATCGGCCACCTGGTGTGGTCGCGCACCGGCCGCGTGTGGGCCGTCTGGCGGGTCCGCGAGAACCCGTACGTGTGGCTGCCGACGCGGCGCAAGCTGGCCGAGCACAGCCGCATCAAGACGCTGCTCGCCGGCCTTCCGACCGAGTCCATGATCCTGTCGGTCACCGCGCGCATCGACCCGGGCGAGGTCGTCGAGGCGATGATCGACGGCGTCGACCTCCCCCGCCGACCCGGCTGGCTCGACGCCGTTGACGCGACCCTCGACCGCATCGAGACCGTCGAGATGTACCGCCGCCGCCACTACCTCTGCGTCCAGCTGCCCCCGAAGAAGGGCAAGAACCGCTGGTCGGGGTTCTGGCGGTCGGCGTCGTCCTCGGTGCTGAACGGCTGGGGCCTGACGCCTCCTCCGGTTGCGGCCTCGGAGATCAGCGCCGCTCTGCGGCAGGCCGAGGAGCTCGAGGCGCAGCTCGGCGCCGTCCAGCTCGAGGCGGTGACCGCAGGTGAGATCCGGTGGCTCTACGCCCGAGCTGTCCGGCGGGGCCTGCCGGGCGAGCCGATGCGCGCCGGCTGGACCGAGCCGCGGCTGCGCTGGGCACCGCACAACGGCAAGCCGTCGGTGACCACGCCGTCGCTCGCCCCGCTGCTCGACGGCTGCTACCAGGAAGGCGGCTCGACCGAGGACGACAACCGCCCACTGCACCGGCGCTACCTGCGAATCGCGACCGACGAGGGTGTCTCCTACCAGACCTTCGCTGCCGTGGCCGACGCACCACAGCGCTTCTCGTTCCCCGGCGGCGTGTCGGAGTGGCTGTTCATCGCGGACCAGCTCCCGTTCCCGGTCGACTGGGCCTGCCGCGTCAAGGCCATCCCCAACTGGACCGCGACCCGGGCTGCGACCCGCCAGCAGCGCGAGCTGGTGGGCCAGATCCCGGAGTACGACGCCGAGCCCGCGGGGCCGCCACCATCGTTGGCAGCCGCCCTCGACGCCGTGGACGACGAGCGGGCGGCCCTGGCCGCGAATCCCTCCGATCCCGAGCTGCAGGTGGCGATGGTGTTCGCGACCTGGGCGCCGACGCTCACCGAGCTGGAGCACCGCGCCAAGACCCTGCAGCGCATCTACCAGGGCGCGGAGTACCACCTGCCGCGGCCCACCGGTGGGCAGCTCGCGCTGTTCGAGTCGATGCTGCCGGGAGCCTCCACACCCCAGGCCTGCCACGACTACCGCCAATACCTTCTCCCCCGCGACCTCGCCGCCGCGATGCCGTTCGCCGGCGCGACGGTCGGCGACACGACCGGCATGCTTCTCGGCGCGTCGCGGGACGCGGGCTGCCTGCGGCCGGTGCTACTCGACCCCGCCGCCGGGCCGAAGCACGACCGGGACGGCTCGCTGGCCGCGTTCGGCGCCCTGGGCGCAGGCAAGAGCTACCTGGCCAAGCGCCTCTCAGCGACGGTGCTGCTGCGGGGCGGGAAGATGATCTTGATCGACCGGACCCGGGCGGGTGAGTACGTGCGATTTGCGGCCACCATGTCCGAGGCGGGGGTTCGGTCCCAGGTCGTGACCGTCGACGAGGACGGCGGTCTGCTGCTGGATCCGCTGCGGGTGTTCGACCCGACCACCGCGCGGCAGGTCGCACTCGGCTACCTGGGAATGGTGTGCGGGCTCGACCCCACGAGCCTGCAGGCCGCAGCGCTCGACAAAGCCGTCGAGCTGGTGGCCAACCGAGGCACCTCGCGGCTGGTCGACGTCCTCGACGAGCTGGAGCGACTGGCCGAGTTCGGCCGCGAGTTCCGCCACGGTCGGGAGTTGGCGCTCCGCCTGCGCGCGATCTCGAACAACCGCTTCGGCCGCCCGGCATGGGCCGACGGGCCGATCCTGGACACCGGCGCCGACTGCACGGTGATCCACCTGCCCAACCTGGCGGTTCCACGGCGCGAGGTGCTCCTGTCCGAACACCTGTCCCGCAAGCTGCTGCCCGAGCAGGTGTGCTCGCTGGGGCTGCTCTACCTCGTGGCTGCCCTCGCCCGCGGCATCGTGTTCGACGAGCCGGGACAGTTCGCCGCCCTGTGCATGGACGAGGCGTGGGCGTTGACCTCGACGATGCCGGGCCAGCAGCTGCTGGAGGAGGTCCTGCGCGACGGCCGCAAGCACAACGCTGCCGGCTGGGTGTTCTCGCAGAACCCCGACGACCTGCCGGCCGAGCTGCGCAACCTGATCAGCGGCCGGTTCGTGTTCGGCCTCACTGGCGATGCGGCGATCGCCGGCTTGCACTGGGTCGGTGTCGATCCCACCCGCGAGCACGTCGACATGCTCGAGCAGTGGGCGGCGCGGCGCAGCCCCGAGAACGACCATCAGCACGGTGAGCCGCCGGAGTGCCTGCTGCGCGACGCTTCGGGCCGGGTCGGTCGGATCCAGGTGATCGAAGCCGAGACCGAGCTGCTCCGGACCGGCTTCGAGTCCAACCCGACCCGCCTCGCGGCCCGCCAGGTCGAGCTGGACAAGCCCGGCGCCGAGACCCTGCCAGCCGGCGAACCGCCTCCCATCCCACTCGGCTCAGGACTCCGCCGGTGAGACTCCGGGCTCGCACGGGGGGCGGCGAGCCCGAGCCGCGCAAGGGCAGGCCTTGCTGTCGGCGGGTGGTGAAGGTTCTTCTGTTCCTCGGGTTGGTGCTGTTCCTGGCGGCGCCGGCTGCCGCGCGGCCACAGCAGCCCGGCCCTCCAACCGCGCCTCCACCGCCGCAGGGCTGCCCTGGCGGCCCGCCGGGGCCGGCGCTGCCGGGCACCGAGTGCCCCGACGGCTCGGTCCCGACACCGATCCCGGCGGGCTGCGAAGGATCGCCGCTCAGCGGCCCACCCGAGGCCGGGACCACCTGCCCTGACGGAACAGTGGTCCCGGCCCCGAACGACGCCGAGGCCGACGCGCCTCGGGACACCACGGCCGACGACCGGCTGGCCGAGATGTTCGCCCTCGGCGCCGAGGAGGAACGACCGCTATCGGCCTACGACATCGGCTGCGACGAGGGAGCCTGGAACGCGTTCCTTCGCAAGATGTGGTGCGGTGCCCAGGCGCTGCCCTTCGCGCTCGGGAAGTGGTTCATCGGCATCGGCACCGAACTGATGAGCTGGGCGCTCGAGTTCGAGGTGGCTGATGCCCTCAGCCCGATGGCCGGGCTGCTGTCGCGGGTCTACTCCACCAGCTTGCTCGGCCCGCTGCAGATCGCCGACCTCGCGTGGACCATCGCGGTGTTCGTCGGCGGCTGGCAACTGATGCGCGGGCGCATGGCCGACGGCATACGCGAGATCGCGACGACCTTCATCATCGCCGCGTTCGGAGCGATCATCCTGGCCAACCCGCAGGGTTACCTCGAAGGTGCCGTGGACCTGGCCCAGAACACATCCGGAGCAGTCCTCGAAGCGGTGGACGGCGCGCTCAACGACGGCGCACCGTCACAGGACTCCGAGGCCGTGCGCGACCGCCTGGGCGTGGTGCTGCGTCGCTCGTTCGTCGCCGAGCCGTACGACCTGATCAACTGGGGCGAGTCGCTGACCGGGGAGTGCGCCGAGGCCCGCAACCGGATCCTCGACGACGGGCCCTGGGGTGGCGAGGATCGGCCCCGCGAGATCATGCGCGAAGCCGGATGCGAACGCCAGGCCGCCTTCAACGAACGGCCGAGCGACAACCGCGCGGTGTCGTCGATGACCGTCGCCGGCGCGTCCGGACTGGTCGCCATCCTCATCGTGGTGCTGTCGCTCGGCGTCTTCGCCGCACAGGTCACGCTGGTGGTGCTGTTCACCGGGGCGAGCCTGGCGTGGACCATCGCGCTGTTCCCGGGCGGCCGGTCGATCCTGTGGTGGTGGATCAGCCGCCTGGTCTGGGCCGTGCTGATCACCTTCGCGTCGGTGTTCCTGCTGTCGTGGATCGCGATCACGATCACCGTGGTCCTCGACAACACCACCGACATATCGATCGTCCAGCGCTGCCTGATCACGATCATGATCGTGGCAGTCGCCTTCAAGTTCCGCTCCTCGGTCGACAAGGCCATCGACGGGGCCAGCTCACGGTTGGCCTCGATCATGAACCGGGCCACTGGCCCGTCCGGCGCAGCGAAGGGGGCGCC
>JBOGHK010000195.1:0-8221 GCA_050744325.1 Acidimicrobiales bacterium | reverse complement strand
CTCGACCTGCACCTCATCGGCGAGGGCCTGCACGAGAGGCTGTGGCAGGTCCTCGGCGCCCACGTCCGCTTGCACCAGGAGGTGCAGGGAACGGGCTTCGCGGTGTGGGCACCGGCAGCGCAGGCCGTCCGGGCCGTGGGCGACTGGAACGGCTGGGACGGCGGTCGCCACCCGATGCGGACGCTGGGCTCGGCCGGCGTCTGGGAGATCTTCGTGCCCGAGGTCGGGCCGGGGCAGCGGTACAAGTTCGAGATCGTGGGCGCTGACGGGGTCACCCGCTTGAAGGCTGATCCGATGGCCTTCGCCACCGAGGATCCACCCGCTACCGCCAGCGTGGTGTTCCAGTCGGCGCACGAGTGGAGCGACGGCGACCGGTCGTGGCTCGCGCACCGCGGCAGTGTCAACCCCGTCGACCAACGGATCGCGGTCTACGAGGTGCACCTGGGGTCCTGGCGGCGTGCCGTCGGCTCCGGCCACAGCGAGCACGGCGACTACCTCGACTACCACGACCTTGCTCGCCAGCTGGCCGAGCACGTCGCCGACCTGGGCTTCACCCATGTCGAGCTGCTGCCGCCCACCGAGCACCCCTACGACCCGTCGTGGGGCTACCAGGTGTCGAGCTACTTCGCGCCAAGCGCCCGCTTCGGCGACCCCGACGGCTTCAAGGCTCTGGTCGACCACCTGCACCAGCGGGGGATCGGGGTGCTGGTGGACTTCGTCCCCGCGCACTTCCCGAAGGACGAGTGGGCGCTGGCCCGCTTCGACGGCACCGCGCTGTACGAGCACGACGACCCGCGGCTGGGCGAGCATCCCGACTGGGGAACGCTGGTGTTCAACTTCGGACGCAACGAGGTGCGGAACTTCCTCGTTGCAGCGGCGCGCTACTGGCTGGAGGAACTGCACGTCGATGGCCTACGCGTCGACGCGGTGGCCTCGATGCTCTACCTCGACTACTCGCGGCGCGACGACGAATGGGTGCCGAACGTCCACGGCGGCCGCGAGAACCTCGACGCGATCTCGCTGCTCCAGGAGATGAACACGCTCGCGCACCGCGACCACCCAGGCGCGCTGACGGTCGCCGAGGAATCGACGGCGTGGGACGGTGTGTCGCGCCCCGTGCACCTGGGCGGGCTCGGGTTCTCACAGAAGTGGAACATGGGCTGGATGCACGACACGCTCCAGTACTTCGGCCAGGATCCGGTGCATCGTCGGTGGCACCACAACCTCCTGACCTTCGGTCTGATCTACGCGTGGACCGAGAACTTCGTCCTGCCGCTGAGCCACGACGAGGTGGTGCACGGCAAGGGCTCACTGGTCGGCAAGATGCCCGGCGATCGGTGGCAGCGGCTGGCGAACCTGCGGGCGCTGTACGCCTGGATGTGGGCTCATCCGGGGAAGCAGCTGGTCTTCATGGGGGCCGAGCTGGCGCAGGAGAGGGAGTGGAGCCAGGACCGCTCGCTGGACTGGCACCTGCTCGACGACCCTGGCCATCGCGGTGTCCACGACCTGGTGCGTGAGCTGAACCGGGTGGCCGCCGACCGGCCGGCGCTGTGGTCGCGCGACACCAGTCCCGACGGGTTCTCGTGGATCGACGCCGGCGACGTCGAGGCGTCAGTGTTCGCCTTCGTGCGGCGCGGTGACGACGACGATCTGCCCGTGGTCTGCGTGGCCAACCTGACGCCGGTGCCGCGGCACGGCTACCGCATCGGGCTCCCCGGGAGCGGTCGCTGGGCCGACCTGCTCAACACCGACGACGAGCGCTGGGGCGGCAGCGGAGTCGCCCAGCCCGCGGTGGACACCGACGGCACCCCGTGGCACGGCCAGCCCGACTCGGCCGTGCTGGCCCTCCCGCCGCTCGCCGTCCGCTGGCTCGCCCCCGCCTGAAGGCGGCATCCTCCCTGCCCGTTCGGTATACAGGGATCCCGGCGTTCTTGCGGGATGCTGTACACGGAAGGGAGGGCCGCACGGGAGTACCCGCAGTACTCACCCAACGGATTGCATTCGCCCGACCTTGCTACCCGATGGTAGGCAGGCCGGGCCGTGATCTGCGACGTCGCCCCCGAGCCGCATCCGACGAACCCGCAACGCCTGCTGTCGCGGCCGTTCCTGCTGACGATGCTGGCCGGGTTCGCGTACTTCCTGCTGGTGGGGTCGTTGATCCCGGTGGTCCCGCGCTACGTCGAGGACGAGCTCAACGGCAACGGTCTGGACGTCGGCATCGCCGTGGGCGCCTTCGCCGTATCCGCCGCGCTGCTCCGCCCGTGGATCGGCCGGATGGGCGACACCCGTGGTCGGCGGATCCTGGTCGTGGGCGGGGGCGTGGTGGCCGGCGTGTCGTTGCTGCTGTACCCGATCGCGACCTCGCTGCCGTCGCTGGTCGCCGCTCGGCTGCTGACCGGCGTCGGCGAGGCCGCCTTCTTCACCGGCGTGATGACCGCCAACCAGGACCTGGCGCCCGATCATCGCCGTGGTGAGGCGACGTCGTACTTCTCCGTGGCGGTCTACGGCGGGCTGGCCGTCGGTCCGGCGGTCGGTGAGCTGGTCCTGCGCGAGACCAACTTCACCACGGTGTTCCTGGTGTTCGCAGGTTGTGGCTTCGTCGCGAGCCTGCTGGGCCTCGGGATTCCGCGCGGCGTGACCGTGGAGGAGGTCCCCGAGCGTGACCTCCTCCACCGTGCGGCGCTCGGTCCGGGCATCATGCTGGCCCTCGGGCTGGTCCCGCTGGTGGCCTACGGGGCGTTCCTGCCGCTGTACGCCGACGAGGTCGGGATGCACGACGTGGGCCCGGCGCTCACCGTGTACGCCGGGCTGATCCTGGCGGTCCGCATCGTGGGCGCCCGCCTGCCCGACCGGATGGGCTGGCGGCGCGCGTCGGCAGCGTCGATGAGCGGCGCGGCCGCCGGGATGCTGATCCTCGGGCTGTGGCAGTCCACGATCGCCATCTGGATCGGCACCGTGACGCTCGCGCTCGGGATGTCGCTGCTCTACCCGGCCCTGTTCGCAGCAGTGATGGGGATCACGCCGGAGAGCGAGCGGAGCCATGCGGTCGGCACCTTCACCCTGTTCTTCGACCTGTCCTCGGGGCTCGGTGCCGCGCTGGTGGGAGCCGTGGTCGCGATCAGCAGCGAACGGGTCGGGTTCGTCGCCGCAGGCCTGTGCGCCGCGTCGGGACTGGTCATGCAGAGTGCCCTTCGGAACCGCATCGGAACACGCCCCGCCGTCGAACCGGCGACATAGCGCCGATCCGCCCCGCCCGGACCTCGTGAATGGTCGGTGGCTTCGGCCGACCCCTCTAACCTCCGAAAGGCATGCCCGGAGTCGCATTCGTCCTCCACGGCCACTTCTACCAACCGCCTCGGGAGAATCCGTGGACCGAGGTGGTGCCCCGCGAGGCCTCGGCCAGCCCGTACCACGACTGGAACGAGCGCATCACCGCCGAGTGCTATCGGCCCAACGGCTGGGCGCGGATCGTCGACGAGGCCGGACGGGTCGTCGCCCTCGTCGACAACTACGAGCACCTGTCCTTCAACGTCGGGCCGACCTTGCTGTCCTGGCTCGAGACCGAGGCACCCGAGACCTACCAGCGCATCCTGGGCGCCGACGACCGCACCGGCCGGGCCATCGCCCAGGCCTACGGGCACGCCATCCTGCCGCTGTGCAACGACCGCGACCTGCGCACCCAGATCCGATGGGGCCAGGCTGACTTCCGCCACCGGTTCGGACGTGAGCCCGAGGGCATGTGGCTGCCCGAGACGGCCGTCGACGACCGGGTGCTCGCGGCACTGGCCGAGGAAGGCCTCCGCTTCACGATCCTGGCGCCGAGCCAGATCGCCGCCGTGCGGCCACCGGGGTCGCCCGACGGGGGTGACGGTCAGTGGCGGGGCGTCGACGCTGCCGGCCTCGATACCCGGCGTGCCTACCGTTGGCGCCACGCCGGCCAGCCCGACCTGGGCGTCGACCTGGTGGTCTACGACGGCGACATCTCCCACGACGTCGCCTTCGGCGGGTTCCCCAGCCAGGTGGTGATCGACCGGATCGTCCAGCGGGCCGGCGACCGTCGGTCCGAGGGTGGTTCCGACGACGGGCTGGTCGCCGTGGCCTGCGACGGCGAGACCTTTGGCCACCACCACCACTTCGCCGACCGGGGCGTGGCGTACGCGCTGACCGTCGAGGCCGGGAGGCGGGGGGTCGAGGTTCCCCGGCTGGCCGAGTGGTTGGCCGCGCACCCGCCCGCGTGGGAGGCGCAGGTCCGCCTGTCCGCGTGGTCGTGCGCGCACGGGGTCGGCCGCTGGCTCGAGGACTGCGGCTGCCACACGGGTGGGGAGGCAGGCTGGAACCAGAGGTGGCGGGCGCCGTTGCGGGCAGCGCTGGACACCCTGCGCGACGCTGCGGCCGAGGTCTTCGAACGACGGGGCAACGCCGTGCTGGGCGATCCGTGGGCCGCACGTGACGCCTACGTCGACGTTCTGCTCGGGACCATGAAGCTCGACGAGTTCGTCGGCCGGTGGGTGGTCGGCGACGACCCGGCGAGGGCGCAGGTCGAGGCGCTGACCCTGCTGGAGTGCCAACGCCACGCATTGCTGATGTACACCTCGTGCGGCTGGTTCTTCAACGACCTGGCCGGCATCGAGACCCTGCAGATCCTGCGCTACGCGGCCCGCTGCATGGACCTTCTCGACGAGCTGGACGAGGCGGCGCCACGCGAGGCGTTCCTCGCCCGTCTGGCCGAGGCGTCGTCCAACCGGCCGAGCGAGGGCGACGGTCGGGCGCTGTGGGCGCGCCGAATCGAGCCGGCGCGTGCCGACGGTGGTCGGGTCGCCGCGCACCTGGCGCTGGTCGAGCTCTTGACCGGCGACGGGACGTCCACCGAGCTGGGTGGCTACTACGTCGAGCGCGAGGTCGACGACGCCGTCGACCGGGGTGGCGTCGCCGTCTGTGCGGCCCGGGTGGCCCTCACCCACCGCCGCACCCGCCGGCGCGCGCTGTGGGCGTACGGCGCGGTGCATCTCGGCGGCCTCGAGGTGTTCGGCGCCATCCGTCCGGCATCCGCCGACCCGGCGGTCGACCAGGCCGCGGTGGTCGAGCTGGCCGAAGCCACCCGGCGCGGCGAGCGGATCACGACCCTGTTGCGTCTGGTGGTCGATCGCTTCGGCCCCCGGGAGTTCGGGTTGGAGAGCGCACTGCCCGGGGTGGGCGACGACCTCCTGCAGTCGACCGCCGCCGGGCTGGCCGACCGGTTCGTCGCTGCCTACGACGAGCTGCGTTCGGACTACCACGACACGCTCGCCGCCCTGGCCGTGACCGGGACCACTCTGCCTGCCGAGCTGCGCGGCCCGGTGGAGTTGGCGCTGGCCCGGCGCCTGGAGGCCGAGCTGGCCGACGCCGGCGGCGCCACCGACCCTGCGGCCTACCGGGCGGTGCACGCGGTCGCGCGGGAGGCCCGCGAGGAAGGTGTGCAACTCGCGTCGCCCCGGGCCACCGAGGTGCTGGGCCTGGTGTTGGACGGCGCCGTGGACGAGGCCGCTGCTAGGCCGACGGCCGACGCGATCGATGCCGCGGTCGGGATGCTCGACCTGGCGCGCGAGTTGGGTCTACCGGTCGACCTCGGCATCGCCCAGCAGCGCATCTACGACGCCCTCCACCATCCCGACCTCGACCCCGCAGCCCGCGACCTGCTCCGTCCCCTCGGCCGCGCCCTCGGCCTCGCTGACTGACCCGGCGCTCTCACCCGAGGTGACAGGTCCGGCCGCGGCCCTTTGACCTCAGCCGCTCGGAACCGGAACCGTCGTCCCGGCTGAGCGGGTGGGCGTAGCGGTAGCGTGACCGGACTGTGGCCACGACCAGCATCCAGACGTGTTACCGGCACCCCGACCGCAGGGCCGGGGTGCGTTGCCAGCGCTGCGAGCGACCCATCTGCCCGGACTGCATGCGCCAGGCATCGGTCGGGTTCCACTGCCCGGACTGCGCGCGCAGCGGCCGCCAGAAGGTCTACACCGCGCGCACCCTGACCACCCGGCCCGTCGTCACCATGGCCCTGGTCGCGATCAACGTGGTGGTGTTCGTCCTCGAGCTCACCAGCCGAACCCCTGGCGAGACCAGCTCGCTCGGTTCGGTCGGCGACGACGGGCTGCTGCTCGGTCCCCTGGTCGCCGCCGGAGACTGGTGGCGGCCGATCACGGCGGGCTTCGTCCACGCCGGCCTACTGCACATCGGCCTGAACATGTTCATCCTGTGGCAGCTGGGGATGCTGCTCGAGCCTGCCCTCAACCGGGTCGGCTACCTGACCCTCTACATGATGTCGATGCTCGGAGGCTCGGCCCTGGTGCTGGTACTGGACTGGGACACCCGGACCGTCGGCGCGTCCGGCGCCGTCTTCGGGCTGATGGGTGCGGCGTTCGTCGGGTTGCGGTCCCGCGGCATCGACCCGTTCAGCACGTCGATCGGGCCGTTGATCGTGATGAACCTGATCTTCACGTTCCTGTTGTCGAGCTTCGTGTCGGTCGGGGGCCACGTCGGAGGCCTCGTCGCCGGCGCGGCCGGAGGCTGGCTGCTGTTCGACCTCGTGCCGCGTGTGCCGCACGGCAAGATCGTCGGCCCGGCCGTCTGTGCGCTGGCGGCCGGTGGCCTGTTCCTGGCGTGCCTCTATCTGGCGGAGAACCCCGTTTGAGCGCCGGCGTCGCGCCGGTGGCGGGTACCGCCCGAGGCGATCGCACCCGGGCTCGGCGTCGGCGATGAGTGGCGGCTCGCCGGTGGCCGTGGCCCGGTATGTCGCGGTGGTCGGGGGTTACGAGGCCGACGAGGCGGTGTTACGGATGGCCGAGGAGGTCGGCCGGCTGTTGGCCCAGCGGGGCTGTGTGCTGGTGACCGGCGGCCGCCGCGGCGTGGCCGAGGCCGCCAGCCGGGGTGCGGTGCTCGCCGGGGGCACCGCCGTCGGCATCCTGCCCGGCACCCGTCGCGACGAGGCGAACCCGTACGTCACGGTGGCCGTCCCAACCGGACTGGGCGAGACCCGCAACGCCCTGGTCGTGATGGGCGCCGACGTCGTGATCGCGCTTCCGGGGGCCTACGGCACCCTGTCGGAGGTCGCGCACGCGCTGCAGGCCGGCACCTCCGTCGTCGGTCTTGGCGACGGATGGTCGATCAGCGGTGTGATCCCGACCACGACGCCGCTGGAAGCCGTCGACACCGCGCTCTCACTCGTCTAGTGCAGTGACCACCAACCCTTGCGTCCATCCCGCCGGCCAGGACCGCCGTGGACGGGCGAAGGTGCATGGTCACGGCACCAGCCACCGGCGCGACCCGGAGGTCGGTGGTCGTCGCCTCGGAGCGCTGTGACCCTGGCGGCCCGCTACGGCTCCATGACCAGGATGCGGGCGCTGGCGAACGAGCCGATGCCGACGTGCTGGCCCCCGATCTCGACGGTGGTCGTGCCGTCGGGGGATGTGGCGGTGACCTTGCCCGACCGGCCGGGTTGCACCGAGGCATCCTCGAGGAACTCCAGTAGGCCGGGCGTGAACTCGAGCTCCTCCGGGATGCGCGTGACCGTGAACGGCGACCCGACCGTGAGGTCGGACAGAGGCACCGTCTCGGGCGGCGAGTAGCTCGACCCGGGGATGGGGTTGCCGTGAGGGCAGGTCGTGGGATGGTCGAGGACGCGGTTGATCGCCTTCTCGACCGGCTCGGAGATCACGTGCTCCCACTTGCCGGCTTCGAGGTGGGCATCGGCCCAGGGCAGGCCCAGGATGTCGGTGAGCAGCCGTTCGGCCAGACGATGGCGCCGCACGACCTGCTCGGCCAACACCCGACCCTCGCCGGTGAGGTTGATCATGTTGCCTGCGAGGGCCACGAAGCCCTCGGTCTGCATCCGCTTGATCATCTCGGACACCGCTGGCCGCGACACGTTGAGTCGCTCGGCCACGCGGGCCTGGATCACCTCGACCTCGTCCTCCTTGAGCTCCCAGATCGCCTCGCAGTACTCCTCGAAGGCCGGATGGAACTCACGGGACTGATATTCAGCCACGCCACAAGCCTACGACCTGAACAGACCTTGTTGGGTGGGCTTCATCGGCCGCCGTCACTCTCCGTACAAAAGTTCTTCGGTTTCGTGGTTTCGCCTCGAAGAGCCTGGGGTACTGTGCGTGGCAACAGACCGGTGGGGGTGGGGTGCCTGTCCGCCCGCCCGCCCCGCCTCCGCTGGCTGTCGCGACGGGGCCTCTGGCCC
>JBOGHK010000194.1:0-27655 GCA_050744325.1 Acidimicrobiales bacterium | reverse complement strand
GCGGCCTACGCCGTCGACGGCGGGCCCTTCGGCCCGGAGAACGAGGGCGTGGCCCTGTTCCTCGCGGCGTTGGTCGCGTTGCTGGCGGCGCTGTCGGTCGCCACCATCTCTGTGGTCACGACGGTGATCGCGCTGCGGGCGCCAGGGATGAGCCTTCGCCGCACGCCGCTGTTCTCGTGGTCGATGCTGATCGCCGGCCCGGTGTGGCTGCTGACGCTGGCGGTCCTGGCCGGCGTGCAGCTGCTGGTCTACGTCGACTTCACCTACGGACAGCAGTTCCTGGGCGGGAGCGCAGGGATCTACGAGCGGATCCGCTGGGTGTTCTGGCAGCCCACGCTGTACGCGTTCGCGATCCCGGCGCTCGGGATCATCGCCGACGTCGTCCCGACCTTCGCCCAGGTGCGGCACAAGCAGCATCGCACGGCGATGGTTCTGATCGGGCTGTTCGGGGCGCTCAGCTTCGGTGCGTGGGCGCAGGCCGGCGCCACCGTCGGCGATGCGCCGATCGGCGACATGCCGTGGCTCTACGACGGGACGTGGATCGCAGCCAGCGTGATCGTCCTGGTGCCGCTGCTCGGCTTGTTCGGGCTCTGGACCGGCACCCTGGCGTCAGGGCGGCCGCGGCTCGCCAGCCCGTTGATCCTGGCCCAGGTCGCCGGGCTGTTGTTGCTCGTCGGCGTCGCTGCCGGGCTGGGCACGATGGTCGAGGATTTCGAGCTCGCCTTCACGACCTGGTCGACGGGGCAGGCCCACCTCGTGGTCATCGGCACGATCGTGGCTGGCCTCGCTGGCGTGGTGTTCTGGGCACCCAAGATCTATGGCTCCCTCCTGCCGGAGGGTGTCGGGCGTCTGGTCGCACCTCTTGTGCTGCTCGGTGCGCTCGCACTCGCCGTTCCCTACGGCATCGCCGGGATGCTCGACCAGCCGGCGTTCGCGACACCCGCGGCCGTCACTGTCGACGACGAGGCCGTGGAGGCGATCGATCCGGCCGAGACGGTCGCACAGACCGCCGGGCTCGACGACGTCGACACCATCGAGGGCCTGAACCTGGTGGCCGCGATCGGCGGCGTGGCGGTCGTCGCGGCCGGGCTGCTGTTCGCGCTCGGCGTCTTGCGGATGGGGCAGTCCCGCGGCCGCGCCGCTGTCGACGACGACCCCTGGGACGGCCACACGCTCGAGTGGGCCACGTCGTCACCCCCACCGGTGGGCAACTTCGCCACCCTCCCGGAGATCACGTCCGAAGCGCCGGTGTACGACGCCCGCCACCGGGCGGCGACGGCGACGACGGAAGGCGCATCCTGATGACGACGACGACCGACGCCGTCGACCTCGAGACCTTCAGCGGCGCACCCGCTCCACCCCCGCAGCGGCCCCGGGTCCTGCTGGTCGGCACCTCGCTGGCCGCCGGCGCCGCGAGCGCGGTGATCCTGGGGATGACGGCGCTGTACACCCAGATGCGGGCCGAGGTGCTCGCCGCCGGCGACACCTGGCTGCCCGAGGACGCCGTCCTACCGCTCACGCCCGGCAACATGGCCATGGTCACGCTGCTGATGTCGGCGGTCACGGCCGCGTGGGCGGTGTACGCCCTACGCAACGACGACCGGTCACACGCCTACTTCGCGCTGGGCCTGACGTTGCTGTTCGGGGTGGCGTTCATCGTCGACACTGCCTACCTGTGGGACACGTTGGCCCTTGGCGTCGCCGATTCGACCCAGGCCGTGCTGATCTACTCGATCACCGGCGCGCACGTGGCGATGACCGGCGGAGGGCTGTTGTTCCTGCTGGTCATGGGTTTCCGGGCGCTGGGTGGTCAACTCACCGACCGAGCGTCCGAGGGGCTGCAAGCGGCGACGCTGTTCTGGTTCGTGACCATCGGCGTCTACGCCGTGGTCTGGTACACGATCTACATCACGAAATAGGGCATCGATGATCACGACCGGCACCAAGTGGTTCTTCGGACTGGGAATCGTCACCCTGACGTTGGCCGCGGTCTACGGCTGGACCACCGGCGGCAACGGCCTGGGCCCCGTGACCGTGGGCTACAACGGCGGTGTCGGCGACCACTTCGGCTACGGGGTCCTTGTGGCCGCGGGTGTGGTCAGCCTGTTCCAGGGCACGGTCCTCACCGCCTGGCGCGATGCCGATCCGCAGGCGGAAGCCGAGGTCGCCCGGTTAGCCGTGGTGCCCGCTGTCCGCCCGGCGGGGGTGAGCTACTGGCCGGCGATCGCCGCGTTCGGCGCTGCCCTCGTGGTCGTGGGGTTGGCCACCGAGCCGATCCTGTTCGTCGTCGGCCTGATCGTCCTGGGCATCGTGCTCGCGGAGTGGACCGTGCAAACCTGGGCCGACCATGCCACCGGCGATCCGGCCACCAACGCTCGCCTCCGCAACCGGCTGATGAACCCGATCGAGTTCCCCGCCGCCGGCGCGCTCGCCGTCGGCATCGTGGTGGTCTCGGTGTCCCGGGTGCTGCTCGCGGTGTCCGAGCTGGGCGCGGTGTGGGTCGCGGGTGCGGTGGCCGTCATCGTTCTCGCCGCCGGTGCCATGGTTGCCAGCCGGCCTCGGCTCAGCTCGAACGTCGTCGTGGCGCTGCTGCTGGTTGCCGCGATCGTGGTCATCGGGCTGGGCGTCGCGGGTGGTGTCGCCGGTGAGCGCGAGTTCCATCCGTTCGGCACCGAACCGGCGGACGAGCGAGAGCACGAGGGGGCAATGCCGGCGGAGCGGGGGGAGCCGGTGAACGACACGTCGGTGCTGGAGGTCTCACCGTGACCAGAAGACTGCGCCTGGGTCGGGTGGTGCTGCCGCTGCTCCTCCTGCTGGCCGCGTGTGCCGAGGATGCCCCGCAGGACACGCTCGAGCCGAAGGGTCCGATCGCCCGCGAGATCGACAACCTGGTCAACCCGGTGTTCATCGTCGCTGGGGTGGTGTTCGTCATCGTCGAGTTCGGGATGCTGTTCCTGCTGTGGCGGTTCCGTCGCCGCAAGGACGACGACGACACCACGGCACCGGCGCAGATCCACGGCAGCAGCGTCCTGGAGTGGGGGTGGACCATCGTCCCCGCGCTCATCCTGCTGTTCGTCGGGATCGGCACGGTAGCCACCGTGTTCGCCGTCCAAGCCAAGGCCGACGACACGACCATGAGCGTCGAGGTCATCGGCCAGCAGTGGTGGTGGGAGTTCCGCTACGACACCGACGGCGACGGCGAGACCGACATCGTCACCGCGAACGACCTCGTGGTCCCAGCGGGTCAGGCGATCGGGCTCGACGTCCAGTCGCGCGACGTCATCCACTCGTTCTGGATCCCGGCGCTCAACGGCAAGAAGGACGCGGTCCCCGGACGGACCCACGAGCTGGTGGTCGAGGCCGACGAACCGGGCACCTATGTCGGCCAGTGCACCGAGTACTGCGGTCTGTCCCACGCCTACATGCGCCAGCGCCTGGTGGCGCTGAGCGAGCCCGACTTCGAGGCGTGGGTGGCGAACCAGGTCGAGGACGCCGACATGCCGAGCGACGGCGATGCAGCAGCCGGGGCCGACCTGTTCACGACCACGTGCTCGAGCTGCCACCTGGCCCGAGGGGTCAACGACGACGAGTTCGCCGAGGAGGTCGAGGCCAACCCGGTCGCGCCGGGCTCGGCCTTCGTCGAGCCGGGCGTCGCGCCTGACCTCACCCACTTCGCGACGCGGGGCGCGTTCGCCGGCGCAACCTTCGACCTGTGGGTCGACCAGGACGACGACGCGGTGGTCGACTGGGACGAGATCACCGGCGACGGCGCCCAGCTGAACCGCGACGACCTCGAAGCCTGGTTGCGCGACCCGCCGGCCGAGAAGCCCATGGCCGCGACGCTCGACGATCCGCACAGCCGCGGCATGCCCAACTACAACCTGTCCGAAGAGCAGATCGACCTGCTGGTCACGTTCCTCGAGACGCTCGACTAGGGGCTGAGTGCGATGGCGATCGTAGAACGACCAACTCCCACCCTGGAGCTTCCGCCCGGCGACGTGGCGGTGGCGCGCCCGCTCGGGGTCTTCACCCGGCCGTCGGCCACCACCGGCTGGCGCAGCTGGCTGACCACCATCGACCACAAACGCATCGGCATCATGTACGGCGTCTCGGCGCTGTGCTTCTTCCTGCTCGGCGGGGTGGAGGCCCTACTGATCCGGCTGCAGCTCACGGCCCCCGAGGGTCGGCTGTACTCAGCCGACCTCTACAACCAGCTGTTCACCATGCACGGCGTGACCATGATCTTCCTGGTGGTCATGCCGCTCGGTGCGGCGTTCATGAACTACCTGATGCCCCTCCAGATCGGGGCTCGCGACGTGGCCTTCCCCCGGCTGAACGCCTTCAGCTTCTGGGTGTTCCTGTTCGGCGGGATCTTCCTCAACACTTCGTGGTTCCTCGGCGGTGGCGCCGACGGCGGGTGGTTTGCGTACGCGCCGAACACGGGCGTGACCTTCTCGCCCGGTCACGGCATGGACTTCTACGCGCTGGGCCTGCAGATCACCGGCATCGCCTCGCTGGTCGGCTCGATCAACCTCATCGTCACCGTGCTCAACATGCGGGCACCGGGCATGACCCTGCTGAAGATGCCGGTCTTCACCTGG
This sequence comes from Acidimicrobiales bacterium, assembly GCA_050744325.1. Classification (GTDB taxonomy): domain Bacteria; phylum Actinomycetota; class Acidimicrobiia; order Acidimicrobiales; family VFJN01; genus DASXTK01. The sequence goes on along the minus strand of JBOGHK010000194.1, from coordinate 23,054 downwards.
ATGGCGTTCGTCACCCAGCTGCTGTTGGTGTTCGCGATCCCGGTGATCTCGGTCGCGCTGTTCCTGCTCACCTTCGACAGGCTGTTCGACGCCAACTTCTTCAACACCGCCGCCGGGGCCGATGCCCTGCTCTGGGAGCACCTGTTCTGGATCTTCGGCCACCCCGAGGTGTACATCCTGATCCTGCCGGCGTTCGGCATCGCGTCCGAGATCATCCCGGTGTTCTCGCGGAAGCCGATCTTCGGCTACCCGTTCATGGTGGCCTCGGGCATCGCCATCGGGTTCATGGGCTGGGGCGTGTGGGCCCACCACATGTTCGCCTCGGGCATCGGGCCGATGTCGGTGGCGGCGTTCTCGCTGTCGACGATGTTCATCGCCGTGCCGACCGGTGTGAAGATCCTCAACTGGATGGCCACCATGTGGGGCGGCCGCATCCGGTTCAGCACGCCGATGCTGTTCGCGATCGGGCTGGTCACGATGTTCACCATCGGCGGCCTGTCCGGCGTCACCCACGCCGTGGCGCCCGCGGACACGCAGCAGACCGACACCTACTACATCGTCGCCCACTTCCACTACGTGATCTTCGGCGGCGCGCTGTTCGCCTTCATGGGCGGGTTCTACTTCTGGTGGCCCAAGGTGTTCGGCTACGTGCTCGACGACCGTTGGGGCAAGTGGCACTTCTGGCTGCAGCTCATCGGCTTCAACCTGACGTTCGGGCCCATGCACATCCTGGGTCTCCAGGGCATGCCCCGCCGTCAGCACACCTACGTCGCCGGCTACGGCTTCGAGTTCTGGAACGCGGTGGCGACCGTCGGCGCGTTCATCATCGCCTTGTCGGTGCTGGTGTTCATCGCCAACGTGGTCAAGAGCACCCGTGCGCACAAGGCCAACCCCGTGGCGGTCGGCCCGGACCCGTGGGACGCCCGCAGCCTCGAGTGGATGCTCCCGTCGCCGGTCCCGGCCCACAACTTCGACGCCGTCCCGACCGTCTCGCACCTCGACGAGTTCTGGCATCGCAAGTACGAGGAGGACGACACCGGCCGCGTGACGCGGGTCAAGTCGTCCGAGGAGGTCGCCCAGAAGGGCGACGCCACCGACGTGCACCTGCCGTCGCCGTCGTACTGGCCGCTCGTGATGGCTGCCGGGCTACCGCTCATCGCCTATGGCCTGATCTTCAACCTGGGGATCGCCGCGATGGGTGGCGTGGTCGTGCTGCTGTCCGGCTTCGCCTGGGGGCTCGAGCCCGCCGACGATCCCGAAGCTGCTCACGGCCATAGTCACGGCAACGGCCAAGAGCCCGACGACGGTCCTGGCGACGGCGCGGACGGCGCCGATGGCGAGGACACGTCCGAGTCGACCGAGGAACCGGCCGCCGTCGCCGCTGGCGACGCAGGTGTCTCGGGCGACCCGCAGGAGGCCACGACCGATGAGTGACACGGCTCTCACCGAGACACCCGCCGGCGCGACGGCGCACGGCACCAGCACCGGCATCTCGAACGAGAAGCTGGCCATGTGGGTGTTCCTGGGGTCGGACTGCCTGCTGTTCGGCGCGCTGATCTCGACCTACCTGCTGTTGCGGCACCGCAGCATCACCGGCCCCGAGGCGCTGCGCGACCCCAGCGAGGTCTTCGACATCCCCTTCACGTCGGTGTCGAGCTTCGTCCTGCTGATGAGCTCGCTGACGATGGCGCTCGCCGTCGGCGCGATCCACCGGGGCGACGTCCGGCGTTGCCGCACCTGGCTGCTGACCACGGCTCTGCTCGGCACCACGTTCATCTCCGGCCAGGTCTACGAGTTCACCGGCTTCTACCGCGAGGGCCTGGGCTACACGACCAACATCTTCGGCTCGGCCTTCTACACCCTGACCGGCTTCCACGGCGTGCACGTCAGCGTGGGCATCGTCCTGTTGATGTCGCTGTTCGTGATGTCGCTGCGGGGGCGGCTCGACGCCAGCAAGGCCGAGACCGTCGAGATCTTCGGTCTCTACTGGCACTTCGTGGACATCGTGTGGATCCTCATCTTCACGATCGTCTACCTGATCCCGTAGGACGTCACCGATGAGCGCGAGCACCGACCTGCAGACCCACCCGGGATCCGCACCCGAGCCGCACCACGCGGTTCGTGAGCACCAGCACCCGAGCGACCGCCAGTACGTCGTGATCGCACTGATCCTGGGTGTGATCACGGCATTGGAGGTGGCCACCTACTTCTGGGAGGACGCGAGCACCACCGCGCTGGTGCTCACCCTCTTCCCGATGATGATCGCCAAGTTCGCGATCGTGTGCGGCTACTTCATGCACCTGCGCTACGACAACCCACTGTTCCGGCGGGTGTTCGTGTTCGGACTGGTCCTCGCGGTCGGTGTCTACACGGCCGCTCTCGGTTCGATGGAGTTCTTCACCTGACCGCACTGGTACACAGAACGGTCAGTCGGGGTCCCAGCGGAACAGCGACGACGCCAGCGCCATACCCGCGCTGGCCCACACGACCAGGACCGGCCAGACCCTGCCGGGTATCCCGGCCGCGCTGCTGAAGGCCCCCTGCAGGGCTTCCGCGAGAGCGGTGGACGGCAGGCCCCTGGTGACCGATCGCAGGCCCCGGGGTAGCTCGTCGAGCGGGAACACCATCCCCGACAGCAACAACAAGGCGACGAACAGGGCGTTCGCCGCGGCCAGGTTGACCAGGGCGGGCAGCCGACCGGCCAGCAGCATCCCGAAGCCGCAGAACGCCGCGGTGGCCAGCACGACCGCGGCCAGCAGCGGCACCGGCTCGACGTCGGGACGCCACCCGAGGGCCAGTCCCGCCACGGCGACGGCGATCGATTGGACGAACAGGATCGCGAGGGTGGCAAGCACCTTCGCCGCGATCAACCGGCCGCGTCCGAGTGGAGTCGCGCCCAGCCGCTTGAGGACGCCGTAAGATCGTTCGAAGCCCGTGGCGATGGCCAGGTTGGCGAAGGCCGTCGATAAGACGGCCATGGCCAGCACCCCGGGGGCGAGGTAATCGACCGGGTCGCCATCGATGGGCAGCACGTCGACCAGGGTGAAGAACACCAGGATGCCGACCGGGATCCCGAGGGTGAGCAGCAGCGACTCGCCGTTGCGCAGGGTCAGTGCGACCTCTAGCCGCAGGTGCGCCGCGAGCGGCTTCACAGCGCGACCTCTAGCCGCAGGTGCGCCGCGAGCGGCTTCACGGTGCGCCTTCTGCGGGACGACCTGCGTCTCCGTTGCCGCCCGATGCGAGCGGCTTCACGGTGCCGCCTCGGTGGGGTCGGTCAGCTCCAGGAAGACGTCCTCGAGCCGGCGGCGTCCGGTGTGCAGGTCGGACAGCGGCAGGTCGTTGCGGGCCAGCCATGCGGTGACGGCGGCGATCAGGGCCGGCGTGGGGGCCGCGTCGATCCGGTACTCGCCTGGCCCGACCTCGTCCGTCACAACCGTCAGGCCGTCGAGCTGCGCCGCGAGCTCAGCTCCCATCGACCGGGTGTCGACACCTGGCTCGGCGCGGAACCGAACCTCCCCGGCGCCACGCGTCAGCTCGTCGAGCGTGCCCTCCGCGCGTAGCTTGCCGCGATCGATCACCACCACCCGGTCCGCGACCCGCTCGGCCTCGTCCAGCTCGTGGGTCGACAGGAGGACCGTGACGCCACTGTCGCGCAGCCCGCGCACCAGGTCGCGGATCAGTTGGCGGCCGGCGGGGTCGACGCCGGTTGTCGGCTCGTCGAGGAACACCACCTCGGGGCGCCCGACCAGCGCGAGCGCCAGCGCCAGGCGGCGCTGCTCGCCGCCGGACAGGCGTCGAAAGGTCCGGCCCTCGAACCCGCCGAGCCCGACCCGTTCGAGCAGCTCGGGCGGATCGAGCGGGTCCGGGTAGAGCGCAGCGGCGTGGCGGACGATCTCGCCGGCCCGCACCGCCGGGTGGATGCCCACGTCCTGGAGCATCACCCCGACCCGGGCGACCAGCGCGGTGTGATCGCGCTGCGGATCGAGCCCGAGCACCGCGAGGCGGCCCTCTGTAGGGCGGCGCAGACCTTCGAGGGCCTCGATCGTCGACGTCTTGCCGGCGCCATTGCGTCCCAGCACGCAGGTGACGGCGCCGGCCTCGGCCGTGAACGACAGGTCGCGCACTGCAGTGAGCTCGCCGTAGCGGATCGTCAGGCGGGCGACGTCGATGGCGGCCACAGGCCGCCGACGCTAGTGCCGTGACCCCAAACCTAAGGACCCGGCTCAGGAGCGGGTCTGGGCGATCTCGGCGGCCCGCGCCAGCACAGCCTGGTCGACCTTGGACAAGGCACCGGCGTCGAACGGCGGCTGCGGGTCGTACTCCACCATCAGCTGCATCGCCTGGGCGGTCGTGCGGTCCGTGAGGTGCTCGGCGAGCCCCAACGCCATGTCGATGCCCGACGACACGCCGGCCGCGGTGATGATCCGCTGGTCGGGATGCTCGACCACCCGCTGGTCGGTGGGCGTGGCGCCGAGGCCCTCCAGCTCCTTGTAGGCGGCCCAGTGGGTGGTCGCCGTCAGCCCGTCGAGCAGCCCGGCCGCGGCGAGAACCAACGATCCGGTGCACACCGACGTCGTCCAGCGCGTGGTCGGGTGCACCGCGCGCACCCAATCGACCAGCGGGCTCTCGGGTAGCAGTACGCGATTGCCCACGCCGCCCGGCACGACCACGACGTCCGGTCGTGGCGTGTCGTCGAGCGTGGCGTCGACCCCGAGCCGCAGCATCCCGTTCTCGGTGGTGACGAAGCCCGTCCGCTCGCCGACGAAGCGCACTTCGGCGTCGGGCAACCGCTGCAGTACCTCGTACGGCCCGATGGCGTCGAGAGCGGTCAACCGCTCGAACAGGGGGATGGCGATCAGCATGCGCACATTCTCCATGGAGCAGGCCGAACGTGCTATGGCGGCCGCTGCCACACCCCGGTCAGATCGGGACAACGACGCCGGGCAGCCTCCGAATCTGTCGCGATCCGAGGAGTGCCGGGCCGTTAACCTCGACCGATGCTCGACCTGCGCCGGATCCGTGCCGAGCCCGACCTCGTCAAGGCGGGCCTGGCCCGCCGAGGGCCCGGGATGTCCGACGCGGTGGACCGGATCGTCGAGCTCGACGCCGAGCAGCGGCGCCTGAGTGCGCAGCGCGACGAGATCCGGGCGAAGGTCAAGCAGTTGTCGAAGCAGGTCGGGCGGCTTCGCGGTCAGGGCGACAGCGACCAGGCCGAGGGGCTGATGGCCGAGAGCCGCGATCTCGGCGAGCACGAGAAGGCACTGGCCACCGAGGCCGACCGGCTCGGCGACGAGATCCGTCAGGCCCTGCTGCGGGTTCCGAACCTGCCGAGCGACGACGCTCCCGACGGCGAGACAGAGGCCGACAACGTCGTGCTGCGCACCGAGGGCTACGACCCAGATGCCTACGGGCCCCACCAGCGCGTGCCGCACTGGGACATCGGCGCCGAGCTGGCCATCCTCGACAGCGAGCGCGCCGTGAAGATCTCGGGTGCGATGTTCACGATGTACCGCGGCTGGGGCGCGCGGCTGCTGCGGGCGATGATCCAGCTCAGCCTCGACCGCAACGCCGATGCCTACGAGGAGGTCCGGCCGCCGACCCTCGTGCGCACCGAGACCATGGTCTCGACGGGCCATCTGCCCAAGTTCGAGGACGAGGCCTACCACGTCGAGCGCGACGATCTCTGGGCCATCCCCACGGCCGAGGTGCCTTTGACCTCGCTGCACCGCGACGAGATCCTCGACGAGGCTGCGCTGCCGCTGCGCTACACGGCCCACACCTCGTGCTTCCGCCGTGAGGCGGGTGCGGCCGGCAAGGACACGCGCGGCCTCCTACGGGTCCACGAGTTCGACAAGGTCGAGCTGCTTGCCGTCGCGGCGACGGTCGAGCAGGCCATCGCCTGCCAGGACGACGTGCTCGCCCGCGCCGAGGCCCTGCTCCACGAGCTGGGCCTCGCGTACCGGGTCCTCGACCTGTGCACCGGCGACCTGGGCACATCCGCTGCCCGCACTTGGGACATCGAGGGCTACGCGCCGGGTTGCGACCAGTGGCTGGAGCTGTCGTCGGTGTCGTGGTTCGGCGACTACCAGGCGCGCCGGGCCAACGTCCGCTACCGGTCGTCGGAGCCGGGGGTCAAGGGCACCGGGTTCTGCCACACGGTCAACGGCTCGGCGATGGGCTGGTCGCGCACGGTCGCCGCCTATCTCGAGACCCACCGCCAGCCCGACGGCAGCGTCGCCGTCGTGGACGCCCTGCGCCCGTACCTCGGGGGCCAGACGACGATCACGACCCGGCGGACGTGAGGAAGGCACCGAGCGTGAACAGGATGAACACGAGGTACAGCGCGGTGAGCCCGAGCAGGACCGTGCCGACGATGCCGCAGATGCGGCCAGCCTGCACCACGCCGCGGTTCGAATAGACCGCCGGGTTCATGTCGATCTCCTGCAGGGCCTTGCTGCCCATCACCCAGGCGAAGGGGCCGAGCACCTGGCAGGCGGCGATGCTGAGGATGCCAAGGACCAGGACCACCGTGCCCTTGGGGTGCTCTACGCCGCCGTACGGATACCCGTGGCCGTACGGATAAGGGTGGTAGGGGGATTGCTGCTGCGGGTACGGGCTGTCGGGTCGCTGGTCCTGAGGCCCGTACGGGGGCATCGACATGGGTGTCCCGCCTTCGACATCCGCTAGGTAACAAGCGGGTTTCTTCGTCCGGCAGCGTACTGCCGACCCTGCCGCCGCGATCGGCACGGGGATCGGCCCAGTTGGCTTGGGCGAACGCTACGGTGTACGGCCGAGCACGACCCAGGGTTGTGAGAGTCACAGCCCGAACGGCTCTCCCGGGGCCGCACCAGCGGGGAGGGAACCGTGATCCTCCACTCATCCGACGACGACCAGCCATGCGTGACCGCATGAACCAGCCCGACGTCGCCATCCGGCTGGAGCGCCTCACGAAGCGCTACCCGACCAGCGCATCGCCCGCGGTCAACGGCCTCGACCTCACGATCCCCCGTGGCGAGCTCGTGGCGTTGGTCGGGCCTTCCGGCTGTGGCAAGACCACCACGCTCAAGATGATCAACCGGCTGGTCGAGCCCACCGACGGCACGGTCTGGATCGACGGCACGGACGCACGCACCCTGCCCGCCCACGAGCTGCGGCGGGGCATCGGCTACGTCATCCAGCAGGCGGGGCTGTTCCCGCACCGGTCGGTGGCCGAGAACATCGCGACCGTCCCCAAGCTGCTGGGCTGGGACCGCGACCGCATCACGGCCAGGGTCGGCGAGTTGGCCGAGCTGCTCGGTCTCGACGCCGACCTCCTCGACCGCTATCCCACGGCCCTGTCGGGCGGTCAGCAGCAGCGGGTCGGCGTGGCCCGGGCGCTCGCGGCCGATCCGCCGGTGCTGCTGATGGACGAGCCCTACTCGGCGGTCGACCCGATCGTCCGGGCCCGGCTCCAGGACGAGTTGCTGCGGCTCCAGCAACAGGTCCACAAGACCATCGTGCTCGTCACGCACGACATCGACGAGGCCATCAAGCTGGCCGACCGGGTGGCCATCCTCAAGGTCGGTGGGGTGCTCGAGCAGGTCGGCTCACCGGAAGAGCTCCTGCGGTCGCCGGCCAACGACTTCGTGGCCAGCTTCCTGGGCGACGACCGCGGCATCAAGCGCCTCTCGCTGATCACCGTGGACGACGTGGCGTTGCGTGAGGGCCCGGTGGTCGAGATCGGCGACAGTCCCGCCGCCGCCCGAGCGGTGATGGCCGACGAGGGGGTCGACTGGGTGGGCGTGCGCGAGGAGGGGCGGCTGCTGGGCTGGGTGGGTCAGGCCGACGTCAACGGCGACCCCACCATGGCCACGGCGCCCCGCCAGCCCTTCCGGGCAGTGTTTAGACGAGGGACGACGCTCAAGGCCGCGTTGGACGGCATCGTCACCTCGCAGACCCGGGTCGCGGTGGTCGAGGACGGCGCCGACCGGCGCTACCTCGGCATGCTCACCCTCGACGACCTGGCCGAAGGCATCACCGAAGGTGTCACCGACACGGTGAGCACGGCCGAGGACGTCGGGTGACACCACTCCTGGCCCGCGGACCGTTCATCAGCTGGACGTGGATCGACGAGAACACCGACCGGATCCGCGAGCAGACCATCGAGCACCTCCAGCTCACGGTGACGGCCGTGAGCATCGGCTTCGTGCTGGCCATGGGAATGGCTCTGGTAGCGACCCGCTGGCGTTGGAGCTACGGCCTGCTGGCCGGTGTCTGCGGCGTGCTCTACTCGATCCCCAGCCTGGCCCTCTTCGGGTTCCTGGTCCCGGTCACGGGCCTGGGCATCGTCCCGGCCCAGATCGCGCTGGTCGGCTACACCCTGCTGATCCTGCTGCGCAACATCGTGGCGGGCATCGATGGTGTGCCGGCCGACGTGCGCGAGGCCGCCGACGGGATGGGTTTCGAGCCGTGGCGCCGCACGCTCCGCGTCGACCTGCCGTTGGCGCTCCCGGCGATCATCGCTGGGCTGCGCATCGCCACCGTGACCACCATCGGGCTGGTCACGATCACGGCACTGGTCGGCGAGGGCGGCTACGGCGACTTCATCAGCGAGGGACTACGCCGCCAGCAGGCGCCACAGGCGTCGACACTGGTGATCGTCGGCACCGGGCTGTCAGTCGCGATGGCGGTGGTCTTCGACCTGTTGTTCGTCAGCTTCGAGCGCTTCGCCACGCCGTGGGCCGGTAGCCGCCGCGAGCGGGTGGCCCCCATCGACCCGGACCGTCCTGCCATCGAGGCCGAGCCCGACGCCGCACCGTCGCCAGCCGACGCCACCGTTGCCGTCGCTGGGTCTGGGGGTGGTGGGTCGGATGGGTGACGCCTGGTCCGACATGTGGACCTACCTGGGGTCCGACCGGGCGTGGACCGGGAACAACGGCCTACCCCTGCTGCTCTGGGCACACCTGAAGCTCTGGTTCGCAACGGTGGTGATCGCGGCGCTCCTCGCCATCCCGCCGGCGGCGGTCCTCGGTCACACCCGCCGCGGTGCCTTCCTCGGGATCTCGATCGTCAACATCGGTCGGGCGATACCGACCTACGGCATCGTCGCGCTGGTGTTGCCGTTCTCACTGCGTTGGGGGTTCGGGTTGGGCTTCTGGCCGACGTTGGTCGCGCTGGTGCTCCTGGCGGTCCCACCGATCTTCACCAACACCTACATCGGCGTGCGTGACGTGCCGGCCGATGCCGTGGAGGCTGCCCAGGGGATGGGGATGCGGGCCGGCGAGCTGGTGCGCCAGGTCGAGGTCCCTGCGGCGCTGCCGCTGATCCTGACCGGCCTGCGGGTGTCGGCGGTCCAGGTCATGGCAACCGCCACGCTCGGGGCGCTGGTCGGGTACGCGTGCCTGGGGAGCCCGATCGCCACCGGCCTCCGGATCAGCAACAAGGGCCCGATGCTTGCGGCGTCGATCCTGGTGGCCGTGCTGGCGCTGCTGACGGACGGTCTGTTCGCCGTGGCGCAGAGGCTCCTCGTGCCGTGGAGCCGGCGAACTGGGCGTCCTCGCCGCTTCCGCCGATCCGACCGCTCCCGCGAGGTGGCGGAAGCCGCCGCCACCGCGGGCGGGCGGGTCCTGACGACCGATACCCGGTGAAAGGAAACCGATGAAACGACAGCACATCCTCGCCAGCGTGATGGCGATGGCCCTGGTCGTCACCGGCGCCGCGTGCGGCGATGACGATGATGACGACGACGCCGCGACCTCGGAAGGTGAAGAGGTCACCGAGCGCGAGGGGCCGACCGTCCAGATTGGAACCCAAGACTTCGGCGAGTCGGCGATCCTCGCCGAGATCTACTCCCAGGCCCTCGAGGCCGACGGCTTCCAGGCCGAGATCGTGGAGGTCGGGGGGTTCCGCGACCTCCTGTTCGAGAGCTTCGACAACGGCGACGTGAACCTCGCGCCCGACTACGTGGCCTCACAGCTCAACTTCCTCGAGCCGGGTACGGCGACCAGCGACGTGGAAGAGTCGCTCGACGCGCTCCGTCCGCTGCTCGAAGAGCAGGGCCTGGCGGCGCTCGAACCATCCGAGGCGGTGGACACCAACACCTTCGTGATGCTGACCGACACCGCCGACGAGACAGGGATCGCGTCGTTGTCCGACCTCGCCGAGAACGGTGCCGACCTGAGCCTGGGCGCCCCGCCGGACTGCGAGGAGAACGCCTTCTGCCTGCCTGGTCTCCAGGAGGTCTACGGCCTGGACATGTCCGGCAACTTCACGCCGCTCGAGCTCGACCTGATCCCCACCTCGCTGGAGGAGGGGGCCATCGACGTCGGGGTGTTCCTGTCGACCTCGGGTCGGCTGACCGAGGAGCAGTTCCTGGTGCTCGAGGACGACGAGGGCCTGCTCGCCGCCGACAACGTGTTCCCGGTGGCCTCCCAGGAGCTCGTCGACGCCTACGAGGGCGACCTCGATGCCCTGCTCGACAGCGTGTCCGCCGAGCTGGACACCGACGGCCTGATCGAGCTGAACGCGCGCTACGACATCGACGGTGACGAGCCCGAGGACATCGCCGCCGAGTGGCTCGCCGACCACGGCCTGGTCTAGTTGTTTCGGTGGGGAAGGGGGACCTTCCCCACCGAGTTCTTTGGTGCCGCCTTTCGGCGGCGCTCATCTTCAGTCGGCCGAACGCCGAGTGCGGGTCGCCGTGGTGGCAGCCGCAATGGCGAGGAGGATCAGTGCGAGCGCTGTTCCCAGGCGGACGGCGCCTACTCGCTGAACCCAGTCGGCGATGTCGTAGGACCAGCCGGTCACCGTGTCGGTGATGCTCGATGACGGCACCGAGGTCCCTCGTGACCGGTAGGTGCGCAGCTCGAGTAGCCCGTAGTACGCGACGTAGCCACCGGCCAGCGCGACCAGCGTCCCCGCCGCCCGGTTGATGTACGGCTGGGTCGAGCGCAGGAAGCGCACTACCGACGTGCGGGCCAGCGCGATCGCAACGGTGAGCGTCACCAGCACCAGTGCCATCCCAGCGGCGTAGATCGCGAGCACCACCAGCCCGTCCACGAACGACTCGCGTCGGGTCGTACCCGCCACCGCGCTCAGGAAGATCGGCAGGCTGCATCCGATCGACGCGATGGCGTAGGACACGCCGAACACGAACATCGACGGGACGGTCCGGGACCGGCCGCCCCGCTCCAGCTTCGGGAGCCTCACCACGAGCTCGAATCCGGCCACCATCGCGATGCCGAGCGCCAGCAGTGCCAGCCCGATCACGATCGAGATCCACGGCGTGTACTCCGCGACCTGGATGTCGGCGACCTCGACCAGCGTGCCGGCCACCGCGAACACCGCCAGGAACCCCCCGGAGACCGCCAGGCCGACCTGCGCCGCCCGACCCAGCCCTGCGTCCGGCCCGGACGGGGTCGACTCCGCGCCGAGAAAGTAGGACAGGTACGCAGGCAACATCGCGAACCCGCAGGGATTCACCGTGGCGACCATGCCGAGTGCCAGGTAGTAGGCGAACCGCCCGTCGGCGATGGCCCCGATCATCGGGTCAGGCCTCGATGCCGAGGTTCTCGCTGATCCGATCGCGCAGACCGTCCTCGTCGAGCGGGCGGCTGTGGACCTCGAGCACCTCGCCGTCGGGGCTGAGGAACACGGTGGTGGGCATGCCCAGCCCCTCGAGGAACGTCAGCGCCGCACCCTGCGGATCGATGAACGTCGCGTAGGTCACGCCGGTCTCGGTGACCACCGCGCGGGCACGGTCGGGCGTGTCGTTCTCGGCCAGGCCGACGAACTGCACCTGGTCGCCGAGATCCTGGTGCACCCGCTCGAAGGCCGGCATCTCCTCGAGGCACGGCTGGCACCAGGAGCCGAAGAAGTTGACCACGACCGGCCGATCGTCGATCAGCTCGTCGAGGGTCCGGTCGGCGCCCCCGTCGAGGGAACCGAGCACGATGCCCTGCACCGATTCGGGAAGCTCGCTCTGTGGCGCCAGCGGCATCTCGGTAACGCCGGCGCCCTCGCTGTCGTCGGAGCCGTCACCACCGAGTACCAGCACTGTCACACCGGCGGCCACCAGGGCGACAGCCGTCGCCACGAGGACCGACGCCAGGGAGAGTCGACGGGAGCCCACGGGCTTCGACCGTATCGCTGCGCGGCCCCGCTTCAGGAATCGTGAACCCTGGCGGGCCGGCGGTCGAGGGGGAGACCGCCGGCCCGCGTCCATGCCTGCACGTGGCTGGACTTGGCCACTAGGCGATGCGCACCTGGGCCACGCCCAGCAGGTGCTCCGGGATGGGGATGTCCGGGAGCTGGTCCTCGGGGCGAGGCTGCTTGGGCGGACGCCCGCGGCGCCGCTTGTTGGCCAGGATCTTGCCGTTCACGAACAGCTGGCCACCCCAGACGCCCCAGGGCTCACGCCGCTCGAGCGCACCCTCCAGGCAGGGGATCATCGCGGGGCAGGTGGCGCAGATGTGCTTGGCCCGCGCGATGTCCTGTAGTTCGTCGGAGAAGAACAGCTCGTTGAGCTGCCCACCCCCGTCGTTGCAGCGGGCGTGCGCCCACCACGCGGCGTCACCGACGGCGAGGCCCGGGGCCAGTGCGCTGGTCTCGCCGTCGATGGCTAAATGGTCTGTGGATCTGTCCTCGTTGTCGTTCCTGGTGAGCGGGGCGATCATTGCCCTTCCCCCTGATGTGGATATGTGGTCAGAGAATGAGAAAGGCCGCCGGGAGTTCCCGACGGCCTTTGGAGGTTTTGGCGCTTCGCCATCTCAAGGTGAGCGCTCCAAAGGCCGTTGTGTGGGTCGGGCGGCGGTGTGGGTCACCGGGTAGGCCGGCCGCACGTCCCACTGCTTCGCCCACATCTGGTTCGCTACCGCCAGGTGGACGGACGTGCTAAAGCCGCCCGTAATCTCGAGGAGGGCATCGGAGCCGCCGGCCGAGGGGCGCGCGGCACCGGCCTCAAGGGCTGGTTGAAATACGCCGCAGTTCATCGCTCCACTTCCGTCCTTTCGCTGGCTCCGTCGAGATGCCATCACGCGGCGGCACTCGACGTCAACGCAATTTACGGGTTTGCGGAGGAAATGCGCGCGCGTTCGGCATCCGGGGGCGGCTCGGGAGCCGCCACGAACAGCCGCTTGCGGTAGAAACGCAGCTCGTCGAGGCTCTCACGGATGTCGCCCAGCGCTCGGTGGGTGGTGACCTTCTTGGGTGCGTCCTCGACGACCGCGGGATACCAACGGCGGGCGAGCTCCTTGATCGTCGACACGTCGACCGACCGGTAGTGCAGGTAGTCCTCGATCTCGGGGAGATAGGCAGCTAGGAACCGCCGATCGGTGCCGATCGAGTTGCCGCACAGCGGCACCGTGTGACGCTCTGGCACATGCTGCCGGATGAAGTCGAGTGTGGCCTGGCCGGCGGCTTCGAGGGTCACGGTCGAGGTGGCGATGGCGTCGAGCAGCTTGCTGCGGGTGTGCATGTCACGGACCACCGGCTCCATCGCCGCCAACGCCTCAGGGGGCTGGTGGATCACGAGGTCGGGCCCCTCGGCCACGACAGTCAACTCGTCGTCGGTGACCAGCGTCGCGATCTCGACGATGACGTGGCGCGCGGGATCGAGCCCGGTCATCTCCAGGTCCATCCAGACCAGCACCCGATGGAGCGTAATCGTGTCCGCCCCCGGCGGACGCGATCCGCGGGTGAGGGCAGGTTCGGTCCGGCGGCGAACCGGGCCTGCCGGGGGCATGCCATTGGGCTGTGCGTCGGGCAGAACCAGCGGTGTCGAGTGAATGCGAGACGATCGAGACGCGCGGGTCGCTGGCTGACCACTGGCGGGGAGCAGAATGGCGCGGTGACTGATCGTCTGGTCCGTATGCCCGTCGTCCGGCTCGACGCCGACCTCCCGCTGCCCGAGTACGCCCGGCCCGGCGATGCGGGTGCCGACCTCGTCGCCCGTGAGGACGCGGTCCTGCGGCGGGGTGGTGGTCGCGCGTTGATCCCTACAGGGATCGCGCTCGCGCTGCCGGACGGCTACGCCGGCTTCGTCCAACCCCGCAGCGGGCTGGCCCTGCGCCACGGGGTGACCTGCCTGAACAGCCCGGGGCTCATCGACTGCGGGTACCGCGACGAGCTCAAGGTGCTGCTGGTGAACACCGACCCCGACGAGGACTACCAGGTGCGCCGCGGCGACCGGATCGCCCAACTGGTCATACAGCGGGTCGAGCAGGCCAAGTTCTGCCCGGTCGAGGAACTGACGCCGTCCGACCGTGGCCTCGGCGGCTTCGGCCACACCGGCCGATAGGAACAGTCAGGCCGAAGGCCTGGCCAACCGGCTGCCCATCCGGGTGGGTGGCAGCGGAGGCGTCGGCCGCTGCCAGAGCACCGCTGACTGGACCTGTCCCGCGCCGGAACCACTCAGCCCCGTCGGGGGTCCTCGTCAGTCGTCGTGGTCGTGGTCGGAGGGGACCTTGCGGAGCATCACCTGGGTGCCGCCGCGTTCGACGCTCCACTCGTCCACGACCGTGTCGAGCACCGCCGCGGCCATGTCCGACAGGTGAGGCGCGTGGGGGAGCTTGCCGTGCCCGGCCACGAGGCTCAGCGTCACCCGAAGGCCCTGCGGCTCGATGTCGTAGACCACGATAAGCGTGGCATCGGTCCCTTCGTCGCACAGCAGCGCCGCCGCCTCGCCGACAGCCAGCCGCAGCTCCTCGACCTCGGTGAACGTGAAGCCCAACCGGGTGCCGAGACCTGCCGCACCCACGCGGGCGATCCGCACCGCGGCCGAGGTCGCCGGCACGGTGAGGCGGATGGCGTCGCCGTCGTTGTGCTCCACGTCAGCCCGGGAGCCTACGACGTGGGCATCAGGGTTCGCGTATGGCCTCGGCTGGATCTTTGTCCGACCGGAGGCCGAGTTAGGCCGGGTGGCGCAGGATGCCCTCCGAGGTCGGCGATCCCCCTGCAGATCTGGTCCCGTCGTCCTCGAGCCGAATGTGGACTTCTGGGCTGACCTCGGCAGACTCCCCAGCGTGCTGCCCAGGATCGCGCCGATGAAAGCAGTGACCGGCGAGTTGCCGACCGGCGACGGCTGGGCGGCCGAGGTGAAGTTCGACGGTATGCGGATCATGGCTGCGGTAGGCGACCCTGCCCACCCCCTGCGCCTCGATACGACCAGGGGACACGACGCAGCAGCCAGGTTTCCCGAGCTGGCCGGATTGCCCGCAGCGCTTGTTCCGCATCAAGTCGTCCTCGACGGAGAGGTCGTGGCCTTCGACGACACCGGCCGGCCGAACTTCGGCCTGTTGCAGCGCCGCATGCATCTGACCCGGTCCGCCGAGATTGCCCAGGTCGCAGCGCAGGTCCCCGTCCGCTACATAGTGTTCGACATCTTGTGGCTCGACGGGCACGACCTGACCGGGCTGACGTATCTGGAGCGCCGGAAGCTGTTGGCTGACCTCGTGGCACCCGGCGAGGGTTGGCTGGTGCCCGCTCACCATGTCGACGGTGCAGCCGAACTGCTCGAGGCCGCCCGGGCACAGCGGCTTGAGGGGATCGTCGTCAAACGGGTCGACAGCCGCTATGTGCCCGGCTCCAGAAGTCCCGCGTGGCGGAAGGTGAAGGTGCGGCCGAGGCAGGAGTTCGTCATCGGCGGTTGGCAGGACGGCGCGGGCGGCCGCAGCGGCCAGCTCGGCAGCATCCTGGTGGGCTTCTATGACGGCGACCGGCTGCGATTCGCCGGCAAGGTCGGCACGGGCTTCAAGGACATGGAGCTGACCCGGTTGGGTGGGCTCCTGGCTCAGCTGGCCGCCGATGCATGCCCCTTCGACCCGGCCCCGCCCAGCCCGGTCAGCCGCGTGGCGCACTGGGTTCGGCCGGAGCTGGTCGCTGAGGTGACCTTCGGTGAATGGACCGACGATGGCATCCTCCGGCATGCGAGCTACATCGCCACTCGCGAGGACAAGGACCCTCGCGACGTCGTCCGCGAGTCCTGAAGTACTCCGCGGCTCACCGCGTGTCGCACGCTGCGTCGGCCGCCGTCGCGAAGGCGCTAGGCCGGTCGTGGGGCGTACATGATGACGGCGACACCGAGAAGGCAGATCAGGGCGCCGGTGATGTCGTAGCGGTCGGGCCGGAAGCCGTCGAGCGCCATGCCCCAGGCGAGCGAACCGGCCACGAACATGCCGCCGTAGGCAGCGAGGATTCGCCCGAAGTTGGGGTCGTCCTGGAAGGTGGCGACGAACCCGTAGGCGGCGAGGGCGGCGATGCCGGCCCCGATCCAGGCGAGTCCCCGGTGCTCGCGGACGCCTTGCCACACCATCCAGGCCCCGCCGATCTCGGCGACGGCGGCGAGAGCGAACAGCACGATGGAGCGCAACACGGACATGGGCGGGCACGGTATCTGAGCTGGGTTTCCGCCCTGGTTCGCAGATCGGGCTTGACCTTCAAGTCGACATGAGGGTTTACGGTCTCTGCCATGAGTACGTTCCAGATCGCCGAGGTGGCCCAGCGCTCGGGGTTCACCGCCGCGACGTTGCGCTACTACGAGGACATCGGGCTGCTCGCACCGAGGGACCGCACGCCCGCCGGTTACCGGCTCTACGACGACACCTCGTTGGAGCGGCTGCGGTTCATCGCCCGGGCCAAGCAGCTCGGCTGCAGCCTCGACGAGATCGCCGAGCTCACCACCGCCTGGGAGGGCGGCCGCTGCGCCGCCGTCCAGCAACGCCTCCGGGACACGGTCGAAGCCAAGATCGGCGACGCCCACGCCCAGATCGCCGAGCTGACCACCCTCGCCTCCGACCTACGCCGAGCCGCCGCCATGTTGTACGCCGAACCCGTGGACGGGCCCTGCGACGACACCTGCGGCTGCACCACCGGTACCGCTCCCGTGTCGGCCGGGACCGGAGTGCCGCTCATCACCAAAGCCGACGCCACCGGCCACAGCGACGCCGACGAGGTGCCGATCGCCTGCACGCTCGGCGCCGGGGAGATGTCCACCCGCCTCGACGAGTGGAACGCCCTGCTGGCCGACAAGGGTGACCTCCTCCAAGGCGTCACCGCCCGTCGGAGGCTCGACGACGACGGCGGCTTACGACTGGAATTCGGCCCCAACACCGATGTCACCCAGATCGCCCGGCTCGCGACCGCCGAGCAGACCTGCTGCCGATTCTTCAGCTTCAACCTCGTCATCGACAACCGGGGCATCGCCCTGGAGGTCCACGCCCCAGCCGACGGTCTCCCCGTGCTCACCGCTCTGTTCGGCTCGGCCGGCTGACCGCCGCATGGAAACCCCTAACCCCAAAGCCAGCCTCGGAGTCCTCGGTGCCGGGGCCGCCGCGTGTGCAGCGTGCTGCGCCGGTCCGATCCTCGGGTTCCTCGCCGCCACCGGCATCGCGTCAGTGCTCGGCGCGATCGTGTTCGGTGTTGTCGGCGTCGTCGTCGTTCTCGCCGTCGCCACGGTGATCTGGCAACGCCGACGCCGGCAACAGCAGCGGTGCGCAACCGGTTCGGGTCCGGTTGCCGTCGAGGGGCCGCAGCTCAAGGTTCGCAGATGACCCTCCGCACCTGGCAGCCCCGCCAGACCATCGCGGTGTTGCTCGACCTCCAACAAACCACCACGACACCAGCGGGCCGCGGCACCCTCGACTAGCGGGGGTGCAGCTCTCGGGGGCAGCATGTGGTTGGTCGTCGGCGACTCCGGTGGGTAGCAGACCGACCGCCCGAGGTCTTCGGAGGCCGAGTGCCTGTTGATGGCAGGTGGCCAGGCGCTAGGGTCGGCGCTCGGCGGATAGGTCGACACGAGGAGCAAGTCGCGATGTCCCAGGTCACACCAGGGTGGTACACGGATCCAGGGGGGCGGTTCAGTCAGCGCTACCACGACGGAACCCGCTGGACCGAACATGTCGTCGACGCCAGCGGCAACCGCAGCACCGACCCGACGGGTGAGGCGGGGCAGGCTGCGGCGTCGGGTGGTGCGCAACAGCAGGGCTATGGCCAGCAGGGCTATGGCCAGCAGGCGTCGTCCGGCCAGGGTTACGGGCAGCAGACGCCGTCGGAACAGGGCTACGGCCAGCAGCCGGGCTACGGGCAGCAGACGCCGTCGGGCCAGGGCTACGGCCAGCAGGGTTACGGCCAGCAGCAGCAGGGCTACGGCCAGCAGCAGGGCTATGGCCAGCAGGGCTACGGCCAGCAGCAGGGCTACGGCTACGGCCAGTCGGGCTACGCCAGCTCGGGCAGCTTCACCTTGACGATCGGGCTGATCGTCGCGGCTGTCGGCGCGCTGTTCGTCCTCCTGTCGGTGCTTTCCCTCGACTTCGTGAGCGTCGGCGGCGGCGGTCAGTCCGATGGGGCGAACTTGGGCGACGTCCGCGACTATTCCGATGCGGCGGACGCGCAAGGTCTTCCCGAGCTGCCGGCGTTCACCGGCCTCTACGCGAGCTTCGGCGCCTACCTCGGCCTGCTGGTGGCGTTGGGCGGCGCTGTGGTCATCGCGCTGTCGTACATGCCGCAGCTGTCGAACCCGCAGTTCCCGATCATCATCGCCGTCGTAGCCGGGGTCTTCGCTCTCTGGAGCCTGTTGGCGATGTTCATGGGCCCGGGCGAAGGCATCGACTGGGGTCCTGCCATCGGGGGCATCCTCGGCGTCGTCGGCTACGGCGGCGTGGCCGCCGGTGGCTTCCTCAAACAACCTCTCGGCAGTAACTAGCGAGGACATCGCTGTCGCCATCCGCACGTGGAGGGGCCCCGGCGCCTGCTGGGGTCCCTTTTCCCTGTCTGCGGTGCCTTGCCTTGTCCGGGTGAAGCACGGCTACCTTTCTGACGTTCCATCAGATTGGGCCGGGACGGGCCACGACAGAGGGGGATGCCTTGAGCGACACGCAGTTCAACCTGGCCCGGATCTTCGAGACGGTGGCCGCGGCGGTGCCCGATCGCGAGGCCATCGTCTGGCGCGACCGTCGGTTGACCTACCGTGACCTGGCGGATCGCAGTCGCCAGCTGGCCGCCTACCTGCAGTCCCGGGGCCTCGGCACCCGTCAGGATCGCAGTGGGCTGGCCGGGCACGAGTCGGGCCAGGACCACCTCGGCATCTACCTCTACAACGGCAACGAGTACCTCGAGTCGATGCTCGGGGCCTTCTACGCCCGGGTCGCGCCGTTCAACGTCAACTACCGCTACGTCGAGGACGAGTTGCTCTACCTGTTGAACGACTCGCGCTGCCGCGCGCTCGTCTACCACGCGTGCTTCGCGCCGACGCTGCGGGCGATCCGCGACCGCCTGGCCGACCTCGAGGTGCTGATCCAGGTGGCGGACGACTCGGGCCACGACCTGCTGCCCGGGGCCGTCGACTACGACACGGTCATCAGCACCACGGCCGACACCACTGGACTCCCGGAACCGTCACCCGACGACCTCTACATCCTGTACACCGGCGGCACCACTGGGATGCCAAAGGGCGTGCTGTGGCGCCAGCACGACGTGTTCCTCAACTGCATGGGTGGCCGCAGCATCCTCACCTGGGAGGTCGTCGGCTCCTACGACGAGGTGGCAAAGAACGCCGCGGCGGTCGAGACCCCTCTCAAGTTCATGCCGCTGCCGCCACTGATGCACGGAGCGGCCCAGTGGGCCAGCTTCATCGGCCTGAACGGCGGGCACACGCTGGTTTGGCCCTACAACACCCGCTCCCTCGACCCGGTCGACGTCTGGGACACCGTGGCCCGTAACCGAGTCACCACGATCACGACCGTCGGCGACGCGGTGGCCCGCCCCCTGCTCGAGGAGCTCGAGCGCGGCGACCACGACACCTCCTCGCTGATCGCGATCGGCAACGGTGGCGCTGCGCTGACACCGACGATCAAGGAGCGCTTCCTCGCGAAGCTCCCCACGTTGATCGTGTCGGACGGGGTCGGTTCGTCCGAGACCGGCGCCCAGATGAGCCACCTCTCCGTCTCGGGCGCGGTGGCTACCGGTCGCTTCAAGGCCGGGCCCGGCGCCGCCGTCGTCAGCGAGGATCTGACTCGGATCCTCGAGACGGACGACCACGAGATTGGCTGGCTGGCGCAGACCGGGTGGGTGCCGTTGGGCTACCTCGGCGACGGCGAGAAGACCGCGCGCACGTTCCCGGTGATCGGCGAGCTCCGCTACTCGGTGCCCGGCGACCGCGCCCGCTATCTCGACGACGGCGAGGTCGAGCTCCTGGGCCGAGACTCGGTGACCATCAACTCCGGGGGCGAGAAGATCTTTGCCGAGGAGGTCGAGCGGGCCATCGCCGGTCATCCCGCGGTCCACGACGTCGTGGTGGTCGGCCGGCCCAGTGAGCGCTGGGGCCAGGAGGTCGTCGCCCTGGTCCAGCTGGCGGCCGGCCAGTCCGCCGCGGCCGACGACATCGTGGCGCACGCCCGTGGCTCGATCGCGCGCTACAAGCTGCCCAAGGACGTGCTGTTCCTCGACCACATCCAGCGCAGCCCGGCGGGCAAGGCCGACTACCGCTGGGCCCGCGCCCAGGTGGTGCCCGCCACCGACGGCTAGCGCCGCCACCGACGGCTAGCGCCGCCACCATCCACCCGCGGTGGCGAGGCGATAGAGGTCACCAGGGTCACCGCGAGGCGATGGTGTCTAATCTCCGACCTGTCTCCGACCACCATGACCTCGAAGTCGACCGCGTGGCCGCTATCACCTCGGCACAGCCAGGACGCGAAGAGGCGGCAGCCCGGCGGCTGCCGCCTCTCGACGATCAGTGCACTAGGAGCGCTAGGCGAGAGCTGCCCGACGACGCCGCTTCGCAGCGATCGCCAGGAGCACGCCGCCGACCGCAGCCAGCGCCAAGCCGGCTCGCACCAGCGGCATGGTCGAGTTGGAGCCCGTCCTCGGGAGGCTGCCGCCCGCGGCCACTGTCGTGGTGGTCGCGTCGCAGTCGCCGACCTCGAACGTCGCCGAGAGGCTGACGTCGCTGCCGGTCCCCGTCGCCACGATGGTGTGCTCACCGGTCAAGTCGGCCGGGATCGTGACGTCGAGGCTGAACGTGCCGTCGGCGCCAACCGACGGCGTCCCCAGCTGGGTCGCTCCGTCGAGCGTCACGACGACGGTCGTGCCCTCTTCGAAACCCTCACCTGCCACGGTGCCTGAGACCGTGACGACGTCACCAGGACACGGCGTGGTGTCGCTCACGGTGACCGAATTGACGTCCGGTGGATATTGCTGCGCTGCCGCTGGGGCCGCCGTCAAACCGATTGCCGCCACGGCGAAGACCGCTATCCGCTTCAGCATTCCCCGCTTCCCCTTCCGCCCATTCGGGCCCGACCCGAGGGTCGTCCTCATTCATGCCCTGGCATCTTCGCCAGGACGGCCTGCTCACCATTGGGAGAGGATGCCGGCACCCTACAACGCTGCCCGGGTGGTTACCAGACGTGAATTGTCCGAGGGCCGCGGATCGGTACCAAGGTTCGCACCGAGCGCGGCCTCTCCTAGCATGGCTGCTGCGCCGAGCGGTGGGACGACTCCGTCTCCCCGTCCTCGGGGGTGTAGCTCAGCTGGCAGAGCGGTGGCCTTTTAAGCCAACGGTCGTGGGTTCGAGCCCCACCGCCCCCACCGGGAACGTTCTCACGATGCCTCGGTCTCCGACTGGCCATCGTGCCCGCCCCGTGCCCGCTTGAGCTGCTCGGCTTGGAGTCGAGCAGCCAGGGCGACAGCGATCTTCTCGTGGCGCTCGCTCACAGCATGCTGGTAAATCAAGGCAGCCCGGGAGCTGCTGTGGCCCAGGTGTTCCATCAACTCTCTGATGGTGGCGCCTTCCTCAGCCGCCCAGGTTGCCCCAGCGTGGCGCAGGTCATGAACCCGCAGGTCCGGTCGGCCGATAGCTGCGGTGGCTTCCTTCCACTGACGGTTGAAGTTCGAGCGTCGCAGCGTGCCGCCCTTCGGTGACGTGAACACCCGGCCATCCCTGCCCGGTTGCGACCACTCCCGGAGATGTCGCCGCAAGTCCAACGCCAGCGGTTCCGGCAGCCTCACCGTGCGCCGGCCAGCCTTCGACTTTGGTGGGCCATCCACCAGGTGCCCGGCCAGCTCCGATGTCGACAGCTCCACCCGCAGCGTCATCGTCCTGGTGTCAAGATGCCGACGACGCAGCGCTACCAGCTCGCCCCACCGCAACGCACAGAACGCCGCCACGAGAACCAGGCTCTTCCACCGCCCGCCGATCGCATCGGCCAAGGCGAACACGTCGACCATGGTGGGTGGCTCACGCTCCGCTGCTGGTTCCGTGCCAGCTCCCTTGATCCGACACGGGTTGCGACGGATCAACGGTGGGTCGTCTTCGAGCGTCGCCGTGTTCAAGACCGCCTTTAGAAACCGGTACGCCTTCGCCAACGTGTCCTCACTCCGGCCCTTGTCACGCAACTCTTTGCGCCAACCACGGACCCGAGATGGCGTCAGGTCCACCAAGTCAACGTCGCCGATGAACGGCCGCACATGGAGCCGCAGCAAGATCCGGTACCGCTGCCGAGTCGCAGGCGCCAGATCCCGCTCAGCGATCCAACGCTCCGCATACGCCCCGAGAGCGACACGCCCGGCGTTGGGGTCTTGCCAGCCTTCCCGGCGTAGCTCGGCTTCCTTGTCCACGAGCCATAGCTCGGCGTCGGTTTTGGTGGGGAAGGTGTGGGGTGCCGTGTAGGTCTGGGCGTCTGGTCCGGGGTAGCGGGCTTGGTAGCGGCCGGAGGGGAGTCGGCGGACTCGGCCCCAGCGGCGTCGTTTGGCGGCCATCAGGCTGCCCGTCGCCTGTGGTGGGGTGGGACGGTGCCGTCACGGATCATGGCTTCCACGACGGCCTCGGGGATGCGGACCTTGCGGCCGAGGCGGACGAACTCGATGCGGCGGGTTTCGATGAGGTAGCGGGGGTAGCGGACGGTGGTGCCGAACCGGTCGGCGACCTGGTGGACAGTGAGCAGTCGGTTGGTGGTCACGGTGGTTGCCTCCTTGGTGGTGGGTCGGTGACCGTGGTGGGTGTGGGTGGGCTAGCGGCCCGATGGGCGGGGACCCCTGGCCATGGCCTGCGGCCAACCACACCCTGGACGGCGAGCGGAGCGGTGGTG
>JBOGHK010000193.1:0-13130 GCA_050744325.1 Acidimicrobiales bacterium | reverse complement strand
CGGGGCTCTGGGCCACGATCGACGGCTGCCGCTGCCGTGACCGCAGAGGTGCCGTCGCCGGCCTCGGGTGGGTTGGTCGCCATGTCTCGCGAACCGGCCATCGCATGCCCTATCGCTCAGCTGACGTGCACCCAATGATGGCGCGCCCACGGAGCGATCGGGCCAGACGCACCCCTGTTCGCGGCCACGGGGTCCGTCGTCAGGCCGACCAGCCGAAGCACCACTGGAGGAGAGCCGCCAGGTCGTCCACGGTGGTCGTCGACGTGGGGTCGGAGCCTTCGGGGTGCTCGGGCCTCACGACGTCGGCGATCCGGCGGCGGAGCTCGTCGCCTGGCGCGTCAGGGGCGGCGGCCCGGCACTCGAGTGCGAGGTCGAGCAGAGGGCACCCGACCACCTCCCGCTCTTCCGATCCACGGTCACCGACGTCGCCACCTATGTACGCCGCGATGCGGCGCGGCTGGTCGAACGTCTCGGGGAGCCGGCAGGCAGGGGCGAGGGTCTGCCAGACCCCGATCCCGGCAGTCCCCGCAGTCCCGGGCTGCTCGGCGACGATCTCCTCCAGAAACCCCACCAGGGCCTCAAGCACCTCGTCCGGATCGACATAGTCGGCCAGGACGCCCCGCCGTCTCCGGACCGACCGCTGCGCCACCTGGCCGAGCCCGCACTCCCGTCGCCGTTCCGGTGCGTCGTGGAGGGCGGCCACGACGGCATCCACCGGTGGCGGCGCTGGACCTTGGGGCCGGATCAGGTTGACCGTGAGCAGCTCGACGTAGAGCTCGAGGTCCCGAACGCCGCCGGCCCAGGAGGCCCCGGCCTGCATCTCTGTGACGGTGCACGGCGCAGCCACGCACGATGGCGGGCAGCACGGACTCCGTCGCCCGGCCAACAGCTCCGACGCCGACCTCGCCGACGTGGCATCAGCCTCACGGTCCTTGCCCAGGCGCATGGTCACCAGCACCGGTCGATCCATGCCCTCGGCGAACACCGCGGCCTGGCCCCGACCGACGCCGACCACGTAGCCCATCTGATCCGGTGTCATGTTCATGGCGCCACCGACCAGCTCGCGGTCGTCACGCGCCGGCAGCCGGTGCATGATCTGGACGGCGGTGTTCTTGACCACATCGGGGACGATCTTGGTGGGAATCTGCTCGGCGACGACCAAGCCCTCGCCGTAGGCACGGACCTCGGCGAGCAAGCCGGCGAAGGTCTCGATGGCATGGCTCGCCGGGCCCGATCGCTCGGGCTTGCGCAGCAGACGATGGGCCTCCTCGATCACCGTGACGTGCCGGAGGGCCTCCGCCTGCGGCCGGTTGACGCGCAGGTGCTCGACCAGTCTGAGTAGGACCGCGCCGATGACGAAGGCCTTGTCCTGGTCGTTGCCGACATCCTCCAGCTCCACGACGACGTTGCCCTCGACCAACCGGGCCACGCTGAGTGGATGGCCCGACTCGAAGAACCGTCCGGGCGTGCCCAGCCGCAGGCTTCCCAATCGAACCTTGATGAAGCCGCGCACGTTGGCCTGCACTTCGGGCCCATAGCCGATGCCCTTCACCACGTCGTCCGCCACGGCCTGCAGTTCGGTCAGGGTGGGGTAGGTCGGGTAGGAGGGGTACCGGGGCGGCTCACCTGGACCTGCCCCGCCGGCCGGAGGGTGCCGTGCGGTCTTGAAGAGACCAGTGGCCAAGTCCCACCCGAGGTCCTCGTAGCAGCGCCGAAGCGACTCGGCCAGCACCTGCGGGAACGGCTCCTCCGCTTCGAAGGACGCCAGGAACAGCGCGGTCACCATGTCCAGATGCGTCTGGAGGTTGAAGCCCTGCTCCGGCTCCAGCGGGTTGAGCATGCAGGGCGGCTGGTCGGCGGCGCCGAGGCGGATCACGTGAACCGGGATGCCGGCCGCGTCCAGCCGGTCCGACATCCGGCGGTACTCGGCTTTGACCGGCTCGATCACCAGCCAGGGCAGGCCGTGCCCGCTCAGCCCCTCGAGCAGCTGGTGGACGGTCTGGGACTTGCCGCTCCCGG
The DNA here is from genome assembly GCA_050744325.1 of Acidimicrobiales bacterium. Classification (GTDB taxonomy): domain Bacteria; phylum Actinomycetota; class Acidimicrobiia; order Acidimicrobiales; family VFJN01; genus DASXTK01. The sequence goes on along the minus strand of JBOGHK010000193.1, from coordinate 11,111 downwards.
TCGCACCGCAGACGAACATGTGACGGTTCAGCGCATCGAAGGAGACCCCGAAGTCGCCGCTCGGGCGGCCCCACTGGTCGAGCGTGACCCCCAAGGGCACCGAAGGCCGAGCGGCCGGCACCTGCGAGGACGACAGCGCCTCGACGTTGCTGTCGAACGTCTGGGGCAGCGTCAGGCGGAACCCGGGGACCTCGCGCCCCGGCGTCCGTCCGAGCAACGCCAGGTGGTCGGACGTGGTGACGAACGGGCTACGCGGCTCGTTCCACGCCGACCCCCCAACCTGGGCCGCCATCGCCCGGCCGACCGTCTGGAAGACATCGCCTGGCACCAGGCGCAATGGGTGGTCGTGGAGGACGGAGGCTGCGGCGAGCAGCCGGGAGAGCTCATGGGCCCGTTCGTCGCTGGTCGATCCGGCCAGCAGCCGAACGCGCCACTGACCGAGCGAGCGACCGCGGTGCAGGTGCTCGAGGAGCGCCATAGCCAGCGACAGCTCGAGCGCTTGCTCGCCGGGTTGCTGTGCGGCGTTCGCCAGGCTGCGGGCCGCAGACTGGGCGGCCCGGAACTCCTCCTGGACGTCGCCGGGGCTCACGGGCTCCGCGACGAGGAGCCAGGCGAACGGGACGTCGGACAGATGCAGCGCGACGTCCTCGAACCCGCCGGCCGGGACCGGTCCGGGCCGGCCGCGTGGCTCGCCCGGACCATGGCGATCGGACCGCCCCGACGACCCGGACCGCCCGGCTGCCGAGGCGGCGGAGGGCTGCCGTCGATCCGGTGGGGCCGGCTCCGCCGCAAGCACCGCCCACGCAGGCAACGACGCCAGCGCCTCGACGGTCGTCCGGGCATCCACCCGCCGGGCGCGACTGCCCGGGGGGAACAGGCAGCCCTCGCTGCCGCCACCGCCGGCACTGCCGTCTCCTTCCCTATCCCTGCCGTCACGATCGCTCAGGAACGGGAACGATCGGGTCCCTGCGGGACCCCCGGCCAGGATCACGAAACCGTCGTCCGTGGAGCGCGGCACCCGGTTGAGCCAGCCCAGCACGACGGGTTGCCCCGTCGCGTGTGCCGAGACCAGCGGCGGCACGAAGTGCTGGTGCCCGTGGCCGTCGTCGGCGAGGTCCGGTGCCGAGACGATGCGGACGAGGTCGAGCTGTTCGAGGCTACTGAAGTCCACGAGACGACCCCCTGTGGCGACGCCTCATCGCCGCGCCGAGCGTACGCCCGCCCGTGGCGTTGACGGGCTCCGAGGGCGGGCGGGGCGACGCCGGAGCAGCTCTCCGGGCGGTGTCAGGGCTGCAGCAGCTGGCCCAGGTGGCGGGACGCGAGGCGAAGGCCGACCCAGCCCATCGCCGCCAGGTACACCGCGTGCCACACGAGGCCCATGTGCATGTCGCCCAGCACCACCGCCCGGCACAGCGCGACGCCCTGGTACAGCGGGGTGAACCGGACGATGGCCTCGACGGCCGCCGGGTAGCGGCCCAGTGGGAAGAACGTCGCCGAGAACAGGAACAGCGGCACCAGCGCCAGGATCACCAGGTCGAAGTCGACGAACGACCGCATGTAGGTGGTCGCCGCCAGCCCGACGCCGGCGAAGGCGAAACCGATCAGCAGCGCGATCGGGATCGTCAACAGCGACCACCACGACTCGACCAGGCCGAACCCGGCCATGGTCGCGAGGAACACGACCGCGTAGACGCCGCCTCGGGCCAACGACCAGGCGAGCTCGCCGCGGGTCACGTCGGTCACGCTCAAGGGGCTGGCCAGCATCGCGTCGAAGGTCTTCGAGTACTTGAACTTCACGAAGAAGTTGAACGTCGCGTCGAAGATCGCCCCGTTCATCGCCGCATTGGCCAGCAGCGCGGGCGCGACGAACTGTTCGTAGGGAATCGGCGTGCCGCCCGGTCCCGGGAGGTCACCGACCAGAGCGCCGACGCCGATGCCGATCGACAGCAGATAGAGCACCGGCTCGAACAACCCGGTGATGAGGGCCGACCGGTAGGCCCGATAGGCGCGGGCTTCACGTTCGACGACCCGCATCGTCCGCCGGGAGCCGACGACGACCCGATTGACCCGCTCCGACGCCACCAGCGCCGCGACCACGCTCACGGGGTCAACCGCCGGGTGAACGTCCTGGAGCCCCACGCGGCGCCGACGGCGGTGAACGCCCCGAGCACGCCGACGTGCAGCAGCACCGCCCACGGCTCGATCGAGCCGGTGGTCGCACCCCGGCACAGCTCGACGCCGTGCCACAGCGGGCTGACCCAGGCGATGGGCCGTATCCCGACGGGCAGTTGGTCCAGCGGGAAGAACGTCGCCGAGAACAGGAACAGCGGCAGCACCAGCACCCGCATGATCGTCGGGAAGCTGGCGTCGCTGTCCTGCGTCGCGACGAACGCGGCGAGCGGCGCGCAGAACGCGAGAGCACAGAGCGCTGCCGCGGGGATCGCGAGTATGCCCCACGCCGACGGGATACCCCCGAGCAGCGCCGCGACCACGACGAACGGAACCGCGTGAACACCGATGTAGACGGACTGCCACGCCATGTAGCCCAGGTAGACCTCGCTCGGCCGCAACGGGGTCGCCACGGCGGCGTGGTAGATCCGCATCCACTTCATGTTTCCCATGACCGGCCACAGTGCGGCTCCGGCGGCATTCTGCGCCGCGCTCGCCGCAAGCAGGCCAGGCGTCACGAAGGTCAGGTAGGCGAGGCCGTCGACGGTGCCGGCGTTCTCGTCCACCAGACCGCCCAGCCCGAGTCCCATGGCCCCGAGGAACAGGATCGGCGTCACGACGCCGGAGAAGACGCTGCCGCGCCACAGCCGACTCCAGACCCGCGCCTCGCGCTCGGCGTAGCGCAGCATCCCCGGTACGACCGTCGAGGTGACAGCCATGTCTGGCTAGTCCTCCAAGGTGCGGCCGGTGAGACGCAGGAACACGTCCTCGAGCGAGCTGCGCCGCACCAGCACCGACTCGGGCTCGGCCGCGCTGGTCAACGGAGCGACGACGTCCTCGCCCCGGTCCGCGTAGACCAACACCCGGTCGGGCAGAGGGTCGACGGTGACCTGCAGCCCGTCGCCCAACCGTTCGAGACCGGGCACGGCCGCTGCCTGCAGGTCGGGCGTGTTGTAGCGCAGCTCGACCACCTCACGGGTGCAGTAGCGGTCGATCAGCTCCCGCGGTGAGCCCTCGGCCGCGATCCGACCCTCGTCCATGATCACGAGCCGATCGCACAGCTGCTCGGCCTCGTCCATGTAGTGGGTGGTGAGCACCAGCGTCACCCCGTCGCGCTTTAGCCGGTAGAGCCGCTCCCAGAGCAGATGTCGGGCCTGAGGGTCGAGACCGGTCGTCGGCTCGTCCAGCAGCAGGAGCTCGGGACGGTTGATCAGCCCGCGGGCGATCGTGAGCCGTCGCTTCATGCCGCCCGACAGGGGATCGACCCGCGAGTCCCGCCGGTCGGCGAGCCGCGCGAACTCCAGCAGCTCGGTCGCCCGCGAGCGGATCTCGCTCATCGGCAGCCCGAAGTAGCGCCCGTAGATCACCAGGTTGTCCCACACCGACAGCTCGAGGTCGAGGTTGTCCTCCTGGGGGATGACACCGATGCGCCCCCGGATGTCCGCGCCGTGGGCGTGCGGGTCGAGCCCGAGCACCGAGAGGTAGCCGTCGGTGCGCGGCGACACGCAGGCGATCATCCGCATGGTGGTCGTCTTGCCGGCACCGTTGGGGCCGAGGAAACCGAACACCTCGCCGGGCGACACGGCGAAGTCGATCCCGTCCACCGCCAGGTACGACCCGAAGCGCTTGGTCAGCGCCTTGGCTTCCACCAATGCCGGCGGTTGATCGTCGACAGGGCGAGGATCCACCGGCATCCCGGTGACGCTACCGGCGAGCGGTGGCGAGTCCCGCACGGTTTCCTGGTCGCTCGGCCGGGCCGGCCACGCTCAGGTCGCGCTGGGGGGACGAGGCCACGTAGGCTCCGAATCGTGCCCTACGTGTATGCCTTCGACCACACCCACGACCGCCCGCCGATGGACATGAAGGACCTCCTTGGAGGCAAGGGCGCCAACCTCGCCGAGATGACCTCGGTGCTGCGGCTGCCGGTCCCGCCGGGTGTCACGATCACCACCGACGCCTGTCGCGCCTACCTGCGCGAAGGCTGGCCCGGCGGCCTCGACGACGAGGTGGCTCCCCAGGTCCGGCGACTCGAGGCGACGATGGGCCGCCAGCTGGGCGACCCGGGCGATCCGTTGCTGGTCAGCGTCCGGTCGGGTGCCAAGTTCTCGATGCCGGGAATGATGGACACCGTCCTCAACCTGGGCCTGAACGACCGCAGCGTCGAAGGCCTGGCCGCGGTCACCGGCGACGAGCGGTTCGCCTACGACTCCTACCGCCGGTTCATCGCGATGTACGCGCGCATCGTCCTCGACCTGGACGGCGAGCTGTTCGACGCTGAGCTCGAGCGCGCCAAGGCCAGCGCCGGGGTGCGCACCGACGCCGAGCTGCCGGCCGACGTCCTGCGCGGTCTCTGCGTCACCACGCTCGCGCTGGTCGCGGACAAGACCGGCACCCCCTTCCCGCAGGCGCCGCAGGATCAGCTGCGCGGCGCGATCGAGGCCGTGTTCGCGTCGTGGAATGGTGCTCGGGCACGGGCCTACCGCGAGCGCGAGAAGATCCCTCACGACCTCGGCACCGCGGTGAACGTGCAGGTCATGGTGTTCGGCAACCGTGACGACAACTCGGGCACGGGCGTCGGCTTCACCCGCAACGCCGCCACCGGCGAGGCTCGCCCCTACGGCGACTTCCTGGTCAACGCGCAGGGCGAAGACGTCGTCGCCGGCATCCGCAACACCGAAGACCTCGACACACTGGGGAACCACTTCCCCGAGATCCACGACGAGCTGCTCGGGATCTTCGACCGGCTCGAGGCGCACTACCGCGACATGTGCGACACCGAGTTCACGATCGAGCAGGGCAAGCTGTGGATGCTCCAGACCCGGGTGGGCAAGCGCACCGGCCGGGCCGCGCTGCGCATGGCGGTCGAGATGGCCACCCAGGCCGACGAGCCCCAGCCGGGCGGCCGGGCAGGCTCCGGCGGCGGATGGTCGATCAGCCGCGAGGAGGCCCTGCTGCGCGTCAACGAGGACCACCTCGACCAGGTGCTGCACCCCCAGTTCGCCGGTCATGACCTGACCGTCCTCACCAGCGGCCTGGCCGCCTCGCCTGGTGCCGCCGTCGGCAAGGTGTATTTCACGGCCGACGATGCGGCTGAGGCAGCCGCGCAGGGCGAGAAGGTGATCCTGGTTCGCAACGAGACGTCGCCCGACGACGTCCACGGCATGCAGGCCGCGCAGGGCATCCTCACCGCCCGCGGGGGTCTGGTCAGCCATGCGGCGGTCGTCGCCCGCGGCTGGGGAATCCCTGCGGTGGTCGGCGCCGACCAGGTGCAGATCGGCACGGGCGAGCTCACGGTGGGCGACGTGACGGTCCGCGAGGGCGACGCCATCTCGCTCGACGGCTCGACCGGCACGGTGGTGCTCGGCGAGGCGCAGCTCAGCGCTGCCGAGCCGCCCGACGAGCTGCGCACGATCCTCGACTGGGCCGACCAGGTGCGGCGCGGCGACAACCCGGCTGGGGCGCGGCTCGGCGTCCGCGCCAACGCCGACACGGGGCCCGACGCCGCGAACGCTCGATCGTTCGGGGCCGAGGGCATCGGGCTGTGCCGCACCGAGCACATGTTCCTCGCCGAGGATCGGCTGCCGGTGGTCCGCCTGATGATCCTGGCACGCACCGCGGCCGACGAGGCCGACGCGCTGGAGCAGCTGCGGGCGGTCCAGAAGGACGACTTCGTCGAGGTGCTGGCAGCCATGGACGGCCTGCCGGTGACGGTCCGGTTGCTCGATCCGCCGCTGCACGAGTTCCTGCCGTCGACGGACGAGCTTGCGATCAAGGCAGCGACGTCGGGCCTCAGCGACGCCGAGCGCGAACTGTTCGCTGCGGCGAAGTCCTGGGACGAGCAGAACCCGATGCTCGGCACCCGCGGCGTCCGCCTCGGCGTGCTCAAGCCCGGCTTGTACGAGATGCAGGTGCGTGCGTTGATGGAGGCCGCCGCGCAGCGGGTGGCCGACGGCGGCACTCCCGTCGTCGAGATCATGATCCCGCTCACGATCAGCCGCGACGAGCTGGCCGCCGCGCGCGACTGGGTCGACGAGGCGATCGCCTCGGTCGGCGGCACCGGCGGCGTCGACGTCACCTTCGGCACGATGATCGAGACGCCGCGCGCGGCACTGCGGGCCGACGAGATCGCCGAGGTCGCCGAGTTCTTCAGCTTCGGCACCAACGACCTGACCCAGATGACGTTCGGCTTCAGCCGCGACGACGTCGAGGCGCGCATGATGCCCGCCTACCTCGAGCAGGGACTGCTGCGCCGCAACCCGTTCGAGACCGTCGACGCCGGCGGCGTCGGCGAGCTGGTGGCGTTGGGCACCGAGCGGGGTCGTGCCACCAGGCCCGGGCTGAAGGTCGGCGTCTGCGGCGAGCACGGCGGCGACCCGGAGTCGATCGCGCTGTTCTTCGAGACCGGCCTCGACTACGTGTCCTGCAGCCCCTTCCGGGTCCCGGTGGCTCGCCTTGCCGCGGCGCAGGCCATCATCCGCAGCGCCACCGGTTCCGAATGAACCCGTGACTTCATCCGGCAGCTAGGCTGCCAGGTGACCGAAGGGGAGTAACCCCAAACAACGTCGTCGTCAGTACGGCATCGGAGTCCGTCACGGCGCCGCTGCCCGGTGGCGTAGGCCCAGAGTCGTGGCACCCCCGAGGGTGGGGTGTCAGGTGAGGGCGGGAGAGACCTTCGGCTGGTCAGCCAGTTGGCCTGCAGCCGGAGGAACTTCAGTCGTGTCACTTGCCCTACTCACATCATCCTCGTCGGGGTCCAGCGAGAGCTTCGTCGACTTCGACGTCGCCCCGTGGATCTGGGTGGCGTTCGTCGGGTTCGTCTCGGTCCTGCTGGTGGTCGACCTGCTGCTGGTGCACCGCACGGCGCACGTCATCTCCACCAGGGAAGCCGCCATCGAGTCGGCCATCTGGATCGCGATCGGGGTCGCGTTCACCGCAGTGATGTGGGTCTGGCACGACGGCGCCGCCGCTGGCGAGTACATCTCCGGCTACCTGATCGAAAAGAGCCTCTCGGTCGACAACGTCTTCGTCTGGGCGTTGATCATGAGCTACTTCTCGGTGCCGCGCGAGTTCCAGTTCCGCGTGTTGTTTTGGGGTGTCTTCGGTGCCCTGGTGTTGCGCTTCATCTTCATCTTCGCCGGGGTGGAGCTGCTCAACCGGTTCGAATGGATGCTGTTCGTGTTCGGCGGGTTCCTGCTGATCACCGCCTACCGGATGCTGCGCCAGGGCGACGAGGAGGTCCATCCCGAGCAGAACCCGGCACTGCGCCTGATCCGGCGGGTCATCCCCTCGACGACCCGCTACAACGGCCAGAAGCTGTTCACCCGGATCGACGGCAAGCTGCTGGCGACGCCGCTACTGGCGGTCCTGGTGGTCATCGAGTCGAGCGACGTCGTGTTCGCCGTCGACTCGATCCCGGCGATCCTCGCGGTCAGCCGCGAGCAGTTCATCGTCTTCAGCTCGAACGCCTTCGCCATCCTCGGTCTGCGGTCGCTGTACTTCCTGCTGGCCGACCTGCGCGACCGGTTCGACTACCTCCAGCAGGGGCTGGCCGCGATCCTCGCCTTCGTCGGCGTCAAGATGATCATCGCCGAGTGGTACCACATACCGACGGCGCTCAGCTTGGGGTTCATCGCGCTGGTCCTGGCGATCGCCATCGGCGTCTCGTGGTTCGTGGACCGCGGCAAGGAAGACGGTGAAGGCGAGAGCGAGGTTCCGGCACTCAGCCGGCGCGAGAGCTGACCACCGTTCTGGTCGCGCCAGCCGCGCCATGACGCGCCGACCGCGGTCGGTTCGGGTCACGCCACCGACACGCCACGTACGCCGGCCTCGGTCACGAACCGGGCGAACGTCGCCACCGTGGCCTGCGGCGCGAGCACCGTGTCCACCGTGCGCAGGTCGGTCAGCCAGCGGTGCCGGTCGAGGTCGCAGACCAGGTAGCCGTGGCGGTTGTCGATGAACTTCCAGTGCGGGCTGTCGACCATCACGGGGTCGAAGACCGCGTGGAACACGGCCGGGTCGCGGTCGCCACCCGAGCTGATCGAGGTCCCCGTGAGCTCGGCGCCCACGGTCGCTGACGCCGGGTCGTAGAAATCCTGCTTGAGGTCGCAGACCCAGGTGGCGTGGCGGTCACCGGTCACGACCACCGGGTTGTCGACCTGCGCCAGGTCGGCGAGCAACCGTTGGCGGGGGACCCGGTAGCCGTCCCAGTTGTCGAAGTCGAACGTCTCGCCGGGGCCGGCTTGCCGGTCGTTCTGGGCGACCATCGTCTGCTGGGCGAGGCAGTTCCAGCGGGTGCGCGACCGGCGGAGCCCGGACGACAGCCACGCCTCCTGCTCTGCGCCGAGCATGGTGGCTGCGGGGTTGCTGGCGCCGGCGAAGTCGGGCGGCTGGTCCGAGCGGTACTGGCGCGTGTCGAGCACGTCGACCTGCAGCAGGTCGCCCCAGCCGAGCCGCCGGTACAACGGCATGTCCGGCCCCACGGGACGGGTGCGGCGGGGGAGCGGCATGTGCTCCCAGTAGGCGTGCAGCGCGGCGACCCGGCGGGCCATGAACTGGTCGTGGGACTGCGAGCCAGGATCCTGGGGAATCTCGTCGGCCCAGTTGTTGTCGAGCTCGTGGTCGTCGAAGGTGACGATCCACGGGAAGGCCGCGTGGGCCGCCTGGAGGTCGACGTCGCCGCGGTACCGGGCATGACGGGCGCGGTACTCGTCCAGGGTCACCGGCTCGCCGACGCCGTCGTGCTGGCGCAGCGCGGCGGGGTTGGGCCGGCCCTCGTAGATGTAGTCGCCGAGGAACAGCACGAACGCCAGGTCCTCGGCGGCCAACGCCTGGTGTGCGGTGTAGAAGCCCGCCTGGAAGTCCTGGCACGACGCGGTCGCGAAGCGGACGCGTCGTGGCCGGGCGTGCCGGCGGGGCGCCGTGCGGGTGCGCCCGGCTTGGCTGATCTCGCCGCCCGCTCGGAAGCGGTACCAGTAGACCGAGTCGGCGTGGAGGCCGCGGACATCGACGTGAGCGGTGTGGGCCTCGTCGGCCACGACGCGCTCGTGTCCGCGCCGGACGACCCGGCGGAAGGCCTCGTCCCGGGCCACCTCCCAGTCGACCCGCACAGCCGCGGGCGGCATCCCACCGCCCGGGACCAGCGGATCGGGCGCGAGCCTGGTCCACAGGACCACGCCGTTGTCGGTCGGGTCGCCAGAGGCGACGCCGAGGGTGAACGGCGGCCCGGGTAGCGCTGGCTGGCGGGGCGGGCGGCCCTGGCCGAGTGCGACCGCTGGATCCAGCAGGTTGATGGTGGCTGCCCCGGCGACCGCTCCCCCCGAGGCCTTGAGAAAGGCACGACGATCCATGCGCTGAGCATCTCCCCCCGATGTAGCGCCGGATTGGCTGCCCGCCGGCGCGTGCGTTGACCGGCGCTGAACTTATGCCAACACCCCTGCCCGCGCTCATGGCGCGATCACGCCCTGAACCCGGGCAGGGCGGCCGCGGTCAGCTCAAGCGGCGGTACTGGCGGACGGCCAGCGGGGCGAAGATCGCCACGATGCCGACCGACCACAGGATCGACCCCAACGCGTACTGCTCGATCGGCTGGTCGAGCACCAGGCGCCGCACGGCGTCGATCGTGATGGTCACCGGCTGGTGGACGGCGAAGGCCTGCAGCCAGCCGGGCATGAAGCTCGGGTCGACGAACGCCGAGGAGGCGAACACCAGCGGAGCGACCAGTGGGAACACCGCCGCCTGGGCGGTCTCGGCGTTGGGGACGACCAGGCCGATCGTCGCGACTACCCACGACAGCGCGTACGCGAACAACAGCAGCAGCGCGAGCGCCGCGACGTACTTCGGGATGCCGCCGTGGATGCGGAAGCCGACCAGCACGCCGACGACGGTCATCAGCACGAGGACCGCCACGTTGCGCACGGTGTCGGCGATCGTGCGGCCGGCCAGTACCGCCGATCGGGCCATCGGCAGCGAGCGGAACCGTTCGATCAGACCGCTCTGGACGTCCTCGGCCAGCCCGATGCCCGTGCCCATCGCACCGAACACGGCGGTCTGCACGAAGACGCCCGGCATCAGGTAGTCGACGTAGTCGACGCTGGTGTCGCTCAGCACGATCGAGTCGCCGAACACGTACCGGAACATCAGCACGAAGATGGTGGGCTGGATCGTCGAGAACACCAGCAGCTGGGGTAGACGCACGTAGTGGAGCAGGTTCCGCCACGTGATCGCGAGCGCATCGGACAGGCCGGTGAGCAGAGACACCCGGCCAGGCTCGGTGACCGTGACTGCTCCGTTCGGAGACGGGGCCGTGGCCTGATCGGTCGAGGTCGGGATGATGGTCACGGTGTCGTCGCCTCCGCGGGGTGGCCATTGCGTCGGGGATCGGCCCGATGGCCGGTCAAGCTGAGGAAGACGTCGTCCAGCGTTGGCGGGCGCACCTCGATGCCCGCGGGAACGAGGCCGGCGTGGTCGAGGGTCCGCAGGACGTCGACCAGGGCGCCCGCGCCGTCGGCCACCGGGACCTCGACCAGTTCGCCGTCTACCAGCGGGTCCGGATGACCGGCCTCGGCCAGCAGCCTGGCGGCCAGGCCGGCCTGGTCGTCACCACGCAGCCGGATCTCGATCATCGTGGTGAAGGTCCCCTTCAGCTGGGTGGGCGTACCCTCGGCGATGACCTTGCCCTGGTCGACGACGGCAAGCACGTCCGCTAGCCGGTCGGCCTCCTCGAGGTACTGGGTGGTGAGCAGCACCGTGGTGCCGTCGGCTACCAGGGCGCGGACCGATTCCCAGACTTCGCCGCGGCTGCGGGGGTCGAGTCCGGTGGTCGGCTCGTCGAGAAACAGTACCTCCGGGGCCAGGATCATCGAGGCCGCCAGATCGAGTCGGCGTCGCATCCCGCCGCTGTACTTGTCGACGCCCCGATCCGCCGCGTCGACGAGGTCGAAACG
>JBOGHK010000192.1:0-23727 GCA_050744325.1 Acidimicrobiales bacterium | reverse complement strand
CCCAGGGGCTGCACGCGACCGTGGATGCGCTGGTCGAGCAGTGGCTGGGCGCCGTCGAGGTCCACCTGGCCCGGTGCGTCGAGACCGACGCCGCCGCCACCATCGGTCGGCTGACCGAGCTCACGGCCAGCCACCCGTTCCGCGAAGGGCTGTGGGCGTTGCTGATGACCGCCCTGTACCGGTCGGGACGCCAGAGCGACGCCCTGCGCTGCTTCCACGAGGCGCGCACCCAGCTGGTGGAGGAGATGGGCATCGAGCCCGGGGGCGAGCTGCGCGAGCTGAACCAGGCGATCCTCCAGCAGGACCCGACGCTGGACTGGCAGCCACCGCGCTCGGGCACCCAGATTCGCGATGTGCCAGCCGCGGTCCGTGCAGCCGACCCGGACGCCACGCGCCAGGACGAGCCGACGCCGCCGCAGCCCCCTGGGGATCCTGTCGGCGCGGGCATGCTGCCGCACAATCTGCCCCGGCACCTCACCAGCTTCGTGGGGCGCAGCGCGGAGCGTGCCCGGGTCGCCGACGCGCTCGGCCGTTCGCGCCTCGTGACCCTGACCGGGAGCGGTGGCTGTGGCAAGACGCGCCTGGCGGTAGCCGTCGCCGAGGACGTGCTGCCCCGGTCGCCGGACGGCGTCTGGTTCGTCAACCTGGCCGCGGTCACCGATCCCGTGCTGATCGCCCGTTCGATCGCCGAGCCGTTGGGGGTCGAGACCGACCAGGCGGGCCAACTCGACCACGTGGTCCGCCGGATCGGCGACCAGCGCCTGCTGCTGGTGCTCGACAACTGCGAGCACCTCGTCGAGGCCGTGGCCGGGGCGGCCGAGCAGCTGCTGTTGCGGTGCCCGGAGCTGCGCATCCTGGCCACGAGCCGCGAGGAGATCCGCATCGGGGCCGAGCTGGTCTGGCGGGTCCCGGCGCTGAGCCTGCCCCCGTGGCACGCCCCGGTCTCCGACGACCCGTTCCTCGGGTCCGAGGCCGTCCAGCTGTTCGTGGAGCGCGGCCGGTCGGCACTCCAGGGGTTCGATCCGCGTGGCGAGGGGCTGGCCGCGGTGGCCCAGATCTGCCGTCGCCTCGACGGCATCCCACTGGCGATCGAGCTGGCTGCAGCGCTCGTCGGCAGCCTGCCGGTCGTCGACATCGCGGCACGGCTCGACGACCGGTTCCGCCTGCTGGCACCAGGGCCACGCGAAGGCATCCCCCGGCATCGCACGCTGCGGGCTGCCCTGGACTGGAGTTTCGACCTCCTCGACGAGGACAGTCGGGCGCTGTTCGTGCGGCTCGGTGTGTTCGTGGGCGACTTCACGCTGCAGGCGGCAGAAGCCGTGGCCGGCGCCGAGGGTGGCGAGCCCCTGGCCGTGGTCCGTGGCCTTGCCCGGCTGGTGTCGACCTCGATGGTGGGCTGCGTGGCGGGCAGCGACGGCGCCGACCGCTACCGCATGCTCGAGACCGTCCGCCAGTACGCGCGGGAGCTGCTGGACGAGCTCGACGGCGCCGACGAGGTCTGCTGGCGCCATGCCCGCTACTACGCCGCCTTCGCGGCCGAGGCCGAACGCCACGTGCACGGTGCGGCAGCGTCCGAGTGGTTGGCGCGGGTGGTGTCCGAGCTGCCCAACCTCCGTGCCGCCGTCGCGTGGGCCATGGCCCGCGAGGACGTGGAGATCGGGCTGCGGCTCGCCGGCTCGTTGCAGTGGTTCTTCGCCCGCATGGCGCTGCTGGACGAGGCCGCACGCTGGCTGGAGGAGGGCCTGCGGCGCCGCGAGGAGCTGCCGACGGACCTGCGGCTGATGGCGGTGACCGCGGCCAGCACGGTGGCGTTCATGCGCGGCGGCTTCAGCCGGACCCGCGAGCTGGGCGAGGAGGGCGTCGAGATCGCCCGGGCGCTCGACGACGCCCACCAGCTGGCCATCGCCCTGATCGTCCGGGGCGGCGCGGCGGTCTACGAGGGTGACCGCGCCCGGGCCGAGGAATGCTTCGCGGAGGCCCAGGCGCTGTGCGCCCGGCTCGGCGACCGCTGGGGGACGGCGTGGATGCTCACCGGCTGGGCGGTGGCCTCGCGCCATGCCGGTCAGCTCGACCGGGCCCGCCGCCAGCTCGAAGAGGCGCTGACCATCTTCCGCGCGCTCCTCGACCGACACGGACAGGTGCTGCCACTGGTCAACCTCGCGCTGGCCGCGCAGGAGGAGGACGACGCCGACGACGCACTGGGCTACGCGAACGAGGCCGTCGACATCGCGGTCGAGCTCCAGGACCGCCAGCTGCAGCACGTGTCGCTGTGCGTGCTGGGCCGGGTCGAACAGACGTTCGGTCGCCCGAGCCGGGCACGTGACCTCCTGGTGCGCAGCATCCGCGACTTCCCGGGCGCCCACCACCAGCTGATGGTGGCGATCGCGTTGGAGGGGCTGACCGGGCTGGCCAGCGCCGCCGGGCGTCACGAGGTCGCCGCCGCGCTGCTCGGGTTCACCCAGCACATGCGCGAGGAGGGCCGGATCACGCTCTCGGAGTCCCGGGCCCGCGAGCGCGACGCATGGCTGGTCGGGGCCCAGGACGGCATCGGCGCCGACCGGGTCACCCAGGAGCTGGCTCGGGGATCGAGGTTGTGCCTGGACGACGCGGTGGCACTGGCGGAGGCCGCGACAGACAGCTTCGTCGAGAACATCCGGCGACCCATTACCACGCCGAGTGGTCTCGATGCCAAGGCAGCACCGGGGAGTGTGCTGCCTCGTTGACGAGCGGCTGTCGTGCCGCAGCCCCTCCCGGACAGCGGGGCGCCGCCCAGCAAGTACCCATTCATCCGGGGGATCGGCGCTGAGCGTCGCTGAACCAACCCGTCCGTCCCAGGTCAGCCCAGCGACGAACAGCACCGATCCCCCAGGCTCCGCCACCGCCTCCATCTTTGGGCAGCGATGTCTACGACGCGTCTAGGAACTGTCAAAGCAGTTGCACCAACGACTGTGCGTGGGCTGTGCGTGTTCGGAATGCCGGATCCGCGATCGTGACCACCCAGGCGTCTGGGACCTACCGCTCACCGTAGGACCCAGGTTGCTGTCGCCGGGCTGGCCCGGGACGGACGGGGTGGCCCGGCGACGAAACACCGATGGAGCACACATGGACACGGCACGAGGACAGCACCACATGCCGACGTATCGCATCGAGGTCCACACCGGCAGCCTCAGCTCCGGCGCCCTGTCGTGCAGCGACGCCAACATCTATCTCACGCTCTACGGCACCGGTGGCAGCACCGACGAGCTGGTGCTGCATCCAAGCCTCGCCGACGGGAGCGAGAATGGCGGGTTCTCACTCCCGCTCGGCGAGCTCGGTGACGTCCAGCGCCTCCGGGTGCGTTACGACGACACCGGCCTGAGCCCCGCGTGGTTTCTGGACCGGATCACCATCCGCAACGAGAGCTCGGGCAGCGAATGGACCTTTCCGTGCCACCGCTGGCTCGCCCGTCACATGGACGACGGCGAGATCGAACGAACGCTTGATGTCGCATGAGCCACAACAGAACAACGACCTAGAACTCGATCCCCCCGACGGCCTCCCTCCCCTGGCCGTCGTAACCGATGCGGACATCCGCATCGGCCCCAGCGGGTGTCGTGCTGCTGTGGCGGCCGGCACGGCACCCCGAGGTCGGCATGCTCTCGCCGGTAGGCGGAACCGGCGGGGGCACGCCGACCACTCGCCCTTCGACACCCACCGCAGGCTCCTCCACCACTCGCCTGCTGCTAGCTCCCCCACTACCGGTCGGCGTAGTCTCCAGAGTCAACGAGCGGGGCGGAGGTGCAGCACAGTGAGGTTCGGAATTCTCGGACCCCTGGAAGTCACCGAGAGCGAACGGCCCGTCCACATCGGGGGGCCGAGGGTTCGCAGCCTCCTCGCTGCCCTCCTGGTGCACGCGAACGAGGTCGTGTCGGCTGACGAACTGGGGGCAGCTCTCTGGCCGTCGTCGCCACCCGACGGGCTCCTCAACGCGCTGCAGACCCAGGTGTCACGCCTGCGGGCGGCGATCGACCCTGCGGCCGAGCGCGACCCCGACCGCCGCCTGGCGAAGTACGGCCTGGGCTACCGCCTCCGGGTCGGCGACGGCGAGCTCGACGCCATGGACTTCGAAGATGCCAGCCAGCGGGCACGCCACGCGCTCGCGCGCGGCGATGCCGTCGAGGCGGTGACGCTGGCCGGACAGGCCCTCGCCCTCTGGCGCGGGCAGGCGCTCGGCGAGTTCGCCCACGAAGCCTTCGCCCGGGCGCGAGCGACCCAGCTCGACGAGGAGCGGCTGCTCACCATCGAGTGCCGGCTCGACGCCGGGTTGGTGCTGGGCCGGCACCGCGACGTGATCGGCGAGCTGCAGGAGCTGGTCGTGCAGCACCCACTGCGCGAGTCGCTCTGGGCCCATCTGATCCTGGCGCTGTACCGGGCCGGCCGCCAGAGCGAGGCGCTGCGGGTCTACGCCCAGCTGCGCCGCCAGCTCGCCGACGAGTTGGGGATCAACCCCAGCGCCGAGCTGGTGCGCCTGGAGCGCGCGGTCCTCGACCAGGACCCGGCGCTCGACTGGCGGGGTGAGCCGCCGGGTTCGTCCGAGCCGATCCGGCTCCCGACCTCCGGCGAGCACCCGGACCGGGACGAGAAGCGACGCCCGGTGTCCTTCCTGTTCACCGACGTCGAGCAGAGCACGATCCTGTGGGACCGCGACCCGACCGCGATGGCCGTGGCGCTCGAGGACCACGATGCCGTGGTCCGGGACGCCATCGAGAGCCAGGGTGGACAGGTGTTCGCCCGCCCCGGTGACGGCTTCTGCGCCGTCTTCGACCGGGCCGGGGACGCCATCCGCTCCGCCGTCCAGGCACAGCGACAGCTCGGGGGCCGGGACGGGGCCGATCCGGCGCGGCTGCACGTCCGGATGTCGGTGCACACCGGCGACGCCGAGCAGCGCGAGCGCAACTACTTCGGAGCGGCCGTCAATCGCACGGCACGGATGCGGGACGCGGGCCACGGCGGCCAGGTGCTGGTCTCGGCGGCCACCCGCGAGCTGATCGTCGACTCACTTCCCGACGACGTCGGGCTGACCGACATCGGCACCTGGCTGTTCGAGGGCTTCACACGGCCCGAGCGCGTCTACCAGGTCGACCATCCCGGCCTCAGCACCGGGTTCCCGCCGCTGCGCTCCGGCCGCCCGCGCACAGGTGGCCTCCCCCGGACCTCCACCAGCTTCGTCGGCCGACGCGACGAGACCGAGCGCGTGGGCCTAGCGCTCGGTGAGCATCCGCTCGTGGTCCTGGTCGGCGAGGGCGGCATCGGCAAGACCCGGCTCGCCCTCGAGCTCGCCCACCGCGCCACGCTGACGGACTACCCCGACGGCCTCTGGTTCTGCGACCTGTCCCCGCTCCACGACGCCGACGGCGTCGCGGAAGCCGTCGCCACCGCTCTGGAGCTGGCGACGTCGGTGGGCACCGACGTGCGGACCCAGGTCGTCGCCCACCTCCAGAGGGCGCGGCTGCTGCTCCTGCTCGACAACGCCGAACGACTGCGCTCCGCGGTGGCCGAGCTGGCGGGCGACATCCTGGCATCCGGCTCCGAGTCCAAGATCCTGGTGACGAGCCGAGCACCGCTGCGCACCGGCGGCGAGCACATCGTCCAGCTCGATCCGCTCGCCGTCCCGACCGAGGACGACCCGAAGCCGGCCGAGGCCGCGGCAGTGCAGCTCCTCGTCGACCGGGCGCGTGCCTCGGGGGCGCCGATCGACGTCGACGATCCCGCACTGGTCGACATCGCACGACGGCTCGACGGCATGCCCCTCGCCATCGAGCTCGCGGCGCCGCGGCTGGCCACCATGTCGCCCCGCGAGCTCGCCTCCCGTCTGGACCGCCGCTTCGAGCTGCTCACGGGGGCCACGGCGCGGCCGGAGCGGCAGAGGACGCTGCGAGCCACCCTCGACTGGTCGTTCGATCTCCTCAGCGCCGACGCCAAACGGCTGTTCGGCGCTCTTTCGGTGTTCCGCGGCGGCTGGACGCTCGATGCGGCCGAAGCGGTCAGCGTGGCCGTCGGCCTGGAGGCCAACGCCGTGGCGCTGCTCGTGGCCGACCTGGCCGACCAGTCGATGATCCGCGTCGAGCTCCCGCCCCAGGGTGTCGCGCGCTACCACATGCTCGAGACGATGCGGGCCTACTCGGCCGAGTACCTGGCCGCGATCGGCCTCCACGCGGTCGCGGCCGAACGGCATGCCGAGCACTTCGTCGAGCTGGCCGAGAGGGCCGCCAGGCACCGGCGCGGACCGCTGGAGCCCGCCTGGGTCGGCGAGATCGAGATCGAGTTCGACAACCTGCGCGGGGCGTACCGCTGGGCGATCGAGTCCGACCGACCCGCCGACGGCCTCCGCCTGCTGGCAGCCCTCGCCGAGGACATCATGCGTGACCGCCTCGAGCTCGGTCGCTGGGCCGAGGAGCTGGCCGCCCTGCCGTCGGCCGTTGACGAACCGTTGCGCGCCGTCGCCCTCGGGATCGCCGGGCACACCGCCATGATCGAGTTCCGCGCCGACGACGCCCTGCGACAGAGCCTCGAGGCGCTCGAGGTCGAGCAGGCGACCGGTGCCCCGCCGTCGTGGATCCCGCGGACGACTCTCGCGTTGATGATGGGCCTCGGCTTCGCGGATGGCGACTACCGCGAGCACCTCCACGGACTGGAGGAGATCAGCCGCTCGACAGGTGATCCGCTCGCCGCGGCCGTCGCCGACTTCGACCGGTGCCGGATGGCCGCCCTGGTCGGGCATCCCAGCAAGTCGCTGCGTGCCGCCGAGCGCCTGCTCGCCGTGGGTGCCGAGTCGCGCAACCCGACGATGCTGGCGATGGGGCTGGTGTCGCACGGGCGGGCCGTCGCACCCACCGACCCCACGCTCGCGGCCCAGGAGTACCAGGACGCGGTCAAGGTCGCGACCTCGGTCCACAACATCGTGCTGGTCCAGCAGGCGCTCCGCGCCCTCGAGGAGCTCAACGCGCTGTCCGGCGATCGCGCCGCAGCGCTCGCGTCGCTGCGCAACGTCGCCGCGAGCTTCGAGAAATCCGGCAACGTCACCGAGCAGCTGCAGACCGTGATCAGCATGCTCGACTCGCTGGTCGCGCTCGAGCTGTGGCGACCGCTCGCCACCATCTGCGGCGCGCTCGCCCAGACCCCGTGGCACCTGTCGCCGGGGTCGAGCGCGATCGAGCGGACCGTGGCCGAAGGCCTGGGCGACGACGAGGAGCACAGCGCCGCGCGCGAGGAGGGCGCAGCTATGACCCCGACCGATCTGGCGCGCTACGTGTCCCGCGTCATCCGGGGGGTGATCGACGATGGCTGATCCCCCGACGAAGGCGCCCGACCTCGACCGGGCACCGCTCGACGACCCACGGCTCGCCGAGCTCCGCCAGGTCGGCGATCCCGAGGCCGATCGCCTCGCCGCCCGGCTGCTCGCCGAGCATCCGAACCTCGACGAGCGCCACCTCGTGCGGCTGGTGCTCGACGAGCTCCGGGCCGACGGCAACGGCAACGACGGTCTGGTGCGGGACTGGCTGTTCGAGGGGCCGCCTCTGCCCGAGTGGGCCGACCGGAAGCTGATCGAGCGCGGGCAGGACTTCTTCGGCGACTGGCCGCTGCCGATCGCTGCGGCGCTGTTCTGTGTCGCCCTACCCGGCGCATACGCGGCCGCGGACGGCAGCCGCGTCCTGACGATGACCTCGGATCTCGCGACCAAGGACCTGTCCCGCCGGGCGGTCGAGACGGGCCAGATGCTGTTCGACGTGATGGACCTGGGCGGGCGCTCGCCGGCGCCGCTCGAGCCCGACGGCCCCGGCTACCTCACCATCCGCGGCATCCGGTTGCTCCACGGCGTCGTGCGACAGAACCTGCTGAGCCTCGACTCCGCCAGCCTCAACCCCGATGCGCCCGCGCTGAGCTGGTCGCCTCTCTGGGGCTGCCCCGTCAACCAGGAAGACCTGCTGGGGACGCTCCTCACCTTCGGCGTGGTCGTGCTCCACGGGCTCGACCGGCTCGGCATCCCCTACGACCGCTGTGCGGCAGAGGCCTACGTCCACACCTGGTGCGTCATCGGGGACCTGATCGGGATCCAGCCCGACCTGCTCCCGTTCGACCGGGAGGAGGGCGAGCGGCTGGCCCGCCTGATCGCCGAGCGGCACCATCGCCGCAGCGAGGACGGGCGACGGTTGACGGCCGCGCTGCTGGACTACATGGAGCTCTCGATGCCGCTGGGGTTCCGCAAGCTCCCGTGCACGCTGATGCAGCACATGCTCCCGGCTCCGACACCGGAGCTGCTCGACGTTCCGCGGGCGGCCTGGTGGCACCCGGCGATCGGCGTGATGGCCCGTGCCGGACCGTGGCTCGACCGCATCCCGGGAGGGCGCACGCTGGTGCAGGTGCCCACCTCTCTGCTCGGTCGTGCCGTGCTCCGGGCGGTGGTGGACCGGACCCTCGACGGGGCGCAACCCGCGTTCCGGCTCGACCCGAAGGTCGTCGCCCGGCTCTCGCTCCGGACGTCTCGGGTGCGCCGAACGCTGCGGCGACGGCGGCGGCGGATCCGACGGGTCCGGCGGGTCCGGCGGATCCAGGTGGAACGATGATCGGCCCGCACCCCGGGCTCGCCCCGGCGACCGCCCGCCAACAGCAGCGGGCGACCCGCCGCGAGCGTCGCAGTCAGCGCATCGATCGCCTGGTGGGAGCCGCTGCGGTCACGCGTCCGATCACCGAGGACGGCGTCCGCAGCATTGCCAGCGAGGGCTACCCGCTGTGGGAATCGATCGAGACCATGCAGTTGCGCAACCGGCGCATCACGCTGGCGTACAGCGACCTGGCCGCTCGGCTCGCCGCCCTCATCGCCCACGACGGCGGCCGCCGGGACGTCAACTGGTGCAGCTTCGCCTGCTGGTCGTCGCAGACCGTCGGCACGTGGATCGAGAAGGACGCGGTGCCCGAACCCCTCCGGGACGACACCACGCTGCCTCCCCTCGTCCGCCGCGGCCTGATCGCCCTGGCGCGGTGGCTCACCCAGCGGGGCAACGGCGCCAGCTACCGGTGCCTCGCGGCCGGCAACCGCTTCGTGTTCCTCGAGATGGGGTCGGCGATCAGCATCTTCCTGGAGGAGTTCGACGCCGTCGACCGGAGCGGGCCCGACGAGAGCCACTGGGACCGGTACTGGCAGCGGGTGGAGCGCCTGGTCGCGCGGCTCGCACGGCTGGACCCGAGCTGGCTGCCCACCGAGGCCCCGCCGCCGGGCGACCTGCAGTTGGGCCTGCGCCAGTACTACCTGGCCCTGTTCACCACCGACCCCGACGAGCGCGCCGAACGGGTGCTGGCCGGCAACATCCTGGCGGTGTCGTACGAGCAGCGTCGCCTGGCCGGGTACGTGTCCGCCTCGCTCGCGCTGTTCACCAACCGGGCGCTGCGGAACCTGGTGCAGCACCGGTCCGGCGCCGTCACAGGATGGCACCGTCACTGGCCGTCGACCATCTACTCCCGGATGATGACCCGAGGGCTCGTCCTCAACACGGCCGACGAGCAGCTCCAGGTGGGCCGGCCGCTTCCCGCACCGCCGACCCCGCCCGGCTGCCCGCTGTTCCCGCTGGACCTCGAGGAGATCACCCTGCCCATCCTGCAGGCGCTGCTCACCCGTTACGACCGGAGTCGCGGGGAGGCGCGGCGACGCCGGGCGCGCGACTGGACCTCGTACGACGACCGCATGAGCTACATCACCAACCTGTTCCGCTCGCGCCAGCACCGGCAGTCGCTGTTCGACTCACCGTTCCTTCCAGAGGTCGAACAGGCGCTGCTGTCCGGTCGCCTCGCGCCGGAGACGACCACGGTCCCGTCGGACGACGAGCCCGTCCCGGTCGTGGTGACCGGGCTCTAGCCGGGCGCCGCCCGGCACAGCCCGGCCTCTCGCGGAACGCATCGCGCCCACCACCGACCCGGTCGGTACGATGCGTCCCGCCGGTCACACACCAGATGACGTCCCGGCAGTCGATGGGGAGGGCTGCGCTGGGGGTGACGAACCGCCGCGAGCTGGAGTTTGGCGTGCTGGGGTCGCTGACCGCGACCCGACAGGGGGACGAGATCCCGCTGGGCGGCGTCCGGCAGCGCCTCGTCCTCGCGTTGCTGTTGCTCCACGCGGGCCAGACGGTTCCGGCCGACCGCCTGGTCGACCAGATCTGGGGTGACACGCCCGGCACGACAGGTACGACCGGCACCGGCCCGTTGCGCAACCACATCTGGCAGCTACGACGCCAGCTGGGACCGGACGGCGTCGAGCCGGCCGGCAGGGACGACCTCGGGCCACTGGTGTCCCGGCCCGGGGGCTATCGGCTGGACGTCGACGGCGACCAGATCGACAGCTGCCGGTTCGAGCAGGGGCTCGCCGCCGCTCGCGCCAGCTCGTCCGCGTCACCACAGCAGGCGCTCGACCTGGTCGACGGAGCCATCGCGCTGTGGCGAGGGCCGGCGTTCGGCGACCTCGCCGTGGAGCGTCCGCTCCGCGGCGAGGCGACACGTCTGGACCAGCTGCTCCTCGACGCGCACGAGCTGCGGGCCGAGCTGTTCTTGAGGACCGATCGCCACCTCCGCGCCGCCACCGACCTGGAGCCGCTGGCGCGGGCCAACCCCGAGAGGGAGCGGTTCTGGGCGTTGCTGATGACCGCGCTGTACCGCTCCGGCCGCCAAGCGGAGGCCCTGCGCCGCTTCCAGGAGGCCCGGACGCGCCTGATCGAGGATGTCGGCGTCGAGCCGGGGCCCGAGCTCCGTCAGCTCGAGCAGGCGATCCTCCGTCAGGAGCCGACCCTCGGCGGGCTCGTGCTCCACGATGCCGCTGACCCCGGTGACATCCCGGCGTTGCGTTCGACCCGCAACGCGTCGGGTGCGCTCCCGCGGATCTCGACCAGCTTCGTCGGCAGGCAGGGCGAGACGGCGGCCGTGCTGGAGGCGCTGGGGGCGAACCAGTTGGTCACGCTCACGGGTGAGGGCGGGATCGGCAAGACCCGGCTCGCCGTGGAGGCGGCGCGGTCTGCGGAGCCCGCCGCGTACCCCGACGGCGTCTGGTTCTGCGACGTCTCCACCGTCGACGACGCCGTCGGGCTCGTCGAGCAGCTCGCGGCGGCTCTCGGCCTGGTGCCCGAAGCTGGCGCGGACGTCCGGGCCCAGCTCGTCGACCACGTCGGCGGTCGGCGGTTGCTGCTGCTGGTCGACAGCTCGGAGCGGCAACGGGCGGCCATCGGCGAGCTGGTCGCCGACGTCGTGGCGACGGGCTCGGACGCCAAGGTGCTCGCGACCAGCCGAGCGCCACTGCGCACGATCGGCGAGCACGTCATCCAGGTCGACCCGCTCCCGGTGCACCCTGGGGGCCTCCGGCTGCCTCCGGTTCAGCTGCTGCTCGACCGGGCGCGCGCCGCCGGTGCGCCGGTCAGCGCCGACGACCCGGCGCTGCTCGACGTGGTCCGGCTCCTCGACGGCATCCCGTTGGCGATCGAGCTCGCGGCCCCCCGGTTGGCCACGATGTCGCCCGGCGAGTTGGCGGCGCGCCTCGACCGTCGCTTCGACCTGCTGACCGAAGCGACCTCGGTGCCGCCACGCCAGAGGACGCTGCGCAACACGCTCGACTGGTCGGTCACCCTGCTCGGCGGCGAGGCACGGAGGTTGTTCGGCGCGCTGTCGGTGTTCTGCGGTGGATGGACCCTCGACGCGGCCGAGGCCGTCGGCCCCGCGACGGGTCTGGAGTCGGCCGCGGTCGCCTCACTGGTCGCCGAGCTGGCCGAGCAGTCGATGATCCGGGTGGACCTTCCACCAGGTCGGACGGCCCGCTACCGGATGCTCGAGACGATGCAGGCGTACGCAGCAGAGCAGCTGGGGCGCGAGCCCGACACCAGGGCCGCGGTCGCCGAAGCGCACGCCCACCACTTCGTCGGCTTCGCGGAGGACGCCGCCCGCCACCGGCGGGGCGAGCTCGAACCAACCTGGGTGGAGGCGATCGACCTCGAGTTCGACAACCTCCGCGCCGCGTACCGGTGGTCGATCGCCGCCGAGCAGCCAGCCGAAGGCCTCCGCATCGTCGCGGCGCTGGTCGAAGACAACATCATGCGCGAGCGGCAGGAGATCGGCCGTTGGGCCGAGGAGCTCGCGAGCCTTCCCTCGGCGGCGGCCGAGCCCGGGCGCGCGCTGGCGATCGGCCTGGCGGCCCACACCGCGATGGTCGAGTTCCGCCTCGACGACGCGCACCGCCTGAGCCTCGAGGCCATCGACGCCGAGGAGGCGACCCAGGCCTCGCCGTCGTGGATCCCCCGCACCGTCCTCGTGTTGCTGGCGGGACTGGGCTTCGTCGACCGCGACCCCCGGGAGCACCTGGCGGTCATGGACCGCATCAGCCACACCACCGGCGACCCGTTCGCCTCCGCGGTGGCCGACTTCGACCGCGTCATGATCGCCCTGCTGGTCGGGGACCCCGCACGGGGTCGCCACGCGGCCGAGCGGCTGCTCCAGGTGGGCGCGGAGAGCCAGAATCCGACCCTGTTGGCGATGGGCATGCTTGCGCACGGACGGGTGGTCGCGGGCGTGGAGCCCGGCGTCGCCGGCCGGGAGCTCCACGACGCGCTGTCGATGGCGTCGTCGGTCTCGAACACCGTGCTGGTCCGCTTGGCCCTGCGTGCGATCCAGGAGATGAACGCGACGACGGGGAACCGCGCGGAGGGGCTGGCGTCGCTGCGGCAGATCGCGCTGACCTTCCAGGAGAGCGGCAACGTCAGCCAGCAGTTGCAGACCGTGATCAGCATGCTCGATTCCCTGGTGGCGCTGGAGGCGTACCGTCCCTTGACCACGATCTGCGGCGCTCTGTCGCAGACACCCTGGCGACACACCGCCACGAGTCGCATGATCGAGCAGACCGCGGCCCAGCAGCTCGGTCGCGACGAGTACCGCGCCGCCTACCACCGCGGCCAGGCGATGCCGCTGGCCGACCTCGCCGGGTTCGTGTCCGAGTTCATCCGCGACCTCGCCGACGACTGACCGAGCTGGGTTGCGCGGCGGTTGCGCGGGCGGTGGGCACGATGCGCCGATGGCGAGCGTGGCGGAGTACGGCCGTCGGGCACGGGAGCGGCTTCCCCTCGCCATCTGGGACTACATCGCCGGTGGGGCCGGCGACGAGCTGACCGTCGCGGCCAACCAGGACGCGCTGCTGCGCCTGCGCCTCCGGCCACGCGTCCTCGTCGACGTCGCTCGGCGCGACATGGGCACCGCGCTGTTGGGCCGCCGGGTGCGGGCGCCGGTCGCCGTCGCCCCGATGGCCTATCACCGCCTGGCGCACCCCGAGGGCGAGACCGCCACGGCCCGTGCCGCGGGAGCCGAGGGCCTGGCGGTAGCCGTCAGCACCTTCGCGAGCTGCACGATCGAGGACATCGCGGCCGCGGCCACCGGGCCGGTGTGGTTCCAGGTGTACTGCTTCCGTGACCGCGCGATCACTGCCGACCTCGTTCGCCGGGCCGAGGAGGCGGGCTGTGAGGCGATGGTCCTGACCGTCGACATGCCGGTCATGGCCCGCCGGGCCCGCGATGCCCGCAACCGGTTCGCGCTGCCGGCGACCGTCACCGCCGCCAACCTTCCTGTGATGACGGGCCACCCACGGGCAACGTCGGGTGGCACGACGATCGCCGAGCTGTCACGCCAGCTCGTCGATCCCTCGCTCACCTGGGACGTCCTCGACTGGATGCGCGATGTCACGCGCCTCCCGATCGTCCTCAAGGGCATCCTGACCTCCGAGGATGCCGCGCTGGCCGTCAGCGGTGGCGCCGACGGCGTGCTCGTCTCCAACCACGGGGGACGCCAGCTCGACGGCGCCGTCGCGGCGGTCGATGCCCTCGCCCCGATCGTCGACGAGGTCGCCGGCGCCTGTGAGGTCTACGTGGACGGCGGCATGCGGCGAGGCGTCGACGTGCTCAAGGCCCTGGCTCTGGGGGCGCGGGCCGTGCTCGTCGGTCGTCCGGTGCTCTGGGGTCTGGCGGTGGACGGGGCGGCCGGTGCGCGCGCCGTGCTCCAGCTGCTCGCCGACGAGCTCGACGAGGCCATGGCGCTGTGCGGCTGCCAGGACCTCGCCGCGATCGGGCGCCAGCTGCTTCAGCGGTGACCGGCGGGTGCCTCGACCGGCACCACCCGCCGCAGGACGCGGCGCGACACGCGGTCCATGGCGAGGTTCAGGACGAAGCCGATCGCCCCGATCACCACGACGGCCGCCACCTGCTGGGGCCGATCGTCGGTGTAGGTGAGGTCGTTGATGACCTTGCCGACGCCGTGCCGGGTGCCGATGAACATCTCGGCCACCACGACCAGCACCAGCGCCGACGACACGGCCAAGCGCAGACCGGCGAGCAGCGACGGCGCGGCGTACGGGAGGCCCACGCGCAGCCAACGATCGAGGAGCGAGGGGGCATAGAGACGGAGCAGGGCCTCGTGCCGGGCGAACGACGCCCGGAGGCCTTCGAGCGTGGCCACCGCCGTGACGGCCCCCGCGCTCAGGGCACCGATCGCGACCTTGCTGGGGTCGCCCAGCCCGAACAGCGTGATGAAGATCGGGAGCAGCGCGGTGATCGGGATCGATCGCACGAAGTCGAGGGTTCGGGTTGCCAGAGGCCGAGCCGCCCCCGCGCCGACGATGGCCGCAGCCACCAGCACGCCAGCCGGATAGCCGATCGCCACCCCGAGGAGCGTGCGGCTCACCGTCGACCGCAGGTCGTGGCGCAGGAAGCTGCCGTCCTCGACCAGCCGGGCCGCGCCGCCCGGCACCTCGCTGGGGGCGGCCAGTGCCGCCGAGCTGATCCAGCCGGCGGTGACCGCGGCCTCCCACAGGACGACCGCGCCGCCCACGGCCGCGACGTAGGCGCCGTAGCTCGCGATCGGGTATGCCGAGCGGCGGCGGGCGACCATGTCAGGCCCGTCCGTCGCCGAGCATCGCGCTGCGGACCCGGTCCCGGGCGTCACGCACGGTCGGGTCGTGGAGCAGCGACAGCGTGCGCCCGGTGACCGGCGTCTCCACCTCGACCTGGTCGATGACCTCGAGCTGGGCGTCGAGCACCAGCACGTCCGTGGCGAGCAGCAGGGCCTCGTCGATGTCGTGGGTGATCAGCAGCACGGTGGGCGCGGCCGGCCGGGCCCACAGGCGCCAGAGCAGCTCGTAGAGCAGACGCCGCCGCCGGTAGTCCATCGCCGTCGTGGCCTCGTCCCAGACCAGCAACGCACCGGATGCTGCAAGCGCCCGGGCCAGGACGATCGACTGCTGCTGCCCTCCGGAGAGCTGGCCCACGGTCGCTCCGGCGGACAGGTCGTAGCCGAGAGCCTCGAGGTGCTGCTCCGCGGTCGCGATGCGACGCTCCTTCTCGGCGACCCTGCGGAACGGCAGGGCGAGGTTGGTGCGGACGCTGGCGTGGGGCAACAGCAGGCCCCGGTAGTCCTGGAGGACCGCGGAACGGAGATCGGCCGCCGTGAGCGGCGCGCACTCCCCCGCGTCCAGCTCCTCGACGCCGAGGATCGCCCGGGCGACCGTGCTCTTCCCCGACCCGTTCGGCGCGACCAACGCCGTGCAGCTGGCCGGGCGGACCAGCAGCGTGAAGTCGCGCAACACCTGCAGATGCCCGGACGTGCCGGCCCGTCCGTAGGCCTTGGACGCCCCGACCAGCAGCGGTACCCGTTCGGCGGAGACGTCGTCGCGCCGCGCCCGATCCTGGCCGCCTATCGCCTGCAGCGGAGTCGTGCCGACCACCCCGGTCAATCGCCGACCACCACCAGCGCCGAGACGTCGACCTCCGCGCCGAGGACGCCGGCGTCGTGCAGCGTTCGCATGTGCTCGTCGAGCGCTGCGACATCCATCTCCCCGGCCTTGGTGATCGGAAGGACCGGCACCGACGAGGCGACGTCCGCGGGGATCGACGTGTATTCCGCCAGGAACGGGCGAGCGGCGTCGGGCTCGGCCCGTAGGTCGTCGATCGCCGAGTAGACCCCGTCGACCAGGCCTTCCGCATCGCCGGGGTGCGCCCTTGCGAACTCGTCGCTGAGGATCCAGGACCCAGCCTGCCAGGGGGCGCCGACCGTGCGTTCGATGGGGCAGTCGGCCACCCGGACCGCACCGTCCTGCAACGCAGCGGTCGTGGCGATCGGCTCGTAGGTCGCGAGCACGTCGAACTGCCCGTCCCGCAGTGCGGGCAGCTGCAGCGACGGCTCCAGCTCGATCGTCGTCAGGTCAAGGTCGGGATCTAGGCCGTGCTGCTCGAAGACCAGGTCGTAGAACGTCGCCGCCGTCGGTCCGGGGAAGATCCCCACCGTCTGGCCGCGCAGGTCGGCGATGTCGCTGACGCCGGCATCCGGGTTCGCGACGATCGCGCTCAGGCAGTCCTCGGTGTCCTCGGCGTCGAGGGCGAAGAACTGGATCGAGCCGGGGTCGCGAGCCTCGATCGACAACGCCGTCGCCGTCGCGATCGATGCGACCGCGTCGACCTCGCCCGCGAGCAACGCCACCGATGCGGCAGGGCTCGACTCGAACCGCACCAGCTCGACGTCCAGGTCTTGGGCTGCAAAGTGGCCGTTCTCGACCGCGACGAACAACGGCAGCTCGGCGATGATCGGCAGGTAGCCGACGCGGACCGTCCCGTCGTCAGGCGTCGAGCCCGCCCCCGAGCACGCGGCACTGACCAGAAGCGGGAGCACCGCGATCCAGGTGCCTCGCCGACGGCGACGCGTCGCCATCACCCGGCGCCCAACGTCGGCAGCCCGACCGGCTCCGATCACTTTCATCTGCGCCTCTCCATCTCGAGACCCCAGGCAAGCGAGCTCGACACCTCGATCCATGACCGTCCGTCGACGGTCGCGGCTTGGAGGGCGTAGCAGACGCCCTCCGGATAGGAGCCCGACAGCGTGCGGATCTCGCCGTCGCCGAACCGCCCGGTCCGCTCGTCGACATCGGGCACGTGCGCGCGGATCTGGTCCGCCAACGAGGTCCAGACGGCGTCGAGGCTCCCCGTGACGGCGACCATCGCGCGATAGCTGAGGGCCTGGCCGGTGCCCGGCGACAGCGGGCTCACCGCTTGTGCGGCTTCGGGAAGTTCCAGCAGGCCGACGGGGACGTCGGCGCCGGTCGGCAGGATGTCGTCGCCGAGGCGGTCGCCGGGCCCGGGGGGCAGGGGCCAGTCGCCCGGCATGTCCCAGCCCGCCTCGACCACCTCGGGGAACGGACCGTTGGGTGGGGGCTCGCATGGCCTGGCCGGCGGCGCGTCGGTCGGCTCGTGGCCGGCCGACGGATGGTCGACCCGGAGCCGGACCGTCGAGATCGGCCGGTCGACCTGGGTGTGGAGCCCGTCGAACTCACCAGCCACGTGCGCGCCCGGTATCCGGCCGCGTGCCACCCACACCGACAGCCGCGCGGTCGGGCCCTGCCACGTCGCTTCACACGACCGGACGTGGCCCCGGTGGATCAACCGACAGGCCGGGAAGTCCTGCCCACCGGCCGCCACCCGCTCCAGGTCCAGCGCGCGGGCCTGGCCGTCCAGGTCGTCGACCACCACGTCTGCTGTCTCCCCCACCAGCAGCAGCGTGGCGGCCCAGCCGTACTCGTATCCCGTGCCGGACGAACGGTGATCGACAGGCATCGGCGCCCCCACCAGGACCGTGCCTTCGGGAACCAGGACACCGTCCGCGAGCTCACCTTCGTCGCGGTACGCACCGTGCAGGAGGGGAACGCCGGCGACCCGATCGAAGCGCGGGCTGCCAGGAGGCGTGTCGGCATCGCCCGACGAGTCGGGCAGCGCCGCCGTCGACGCGAGCCCGCCGACGGCGACGGCGGCGGCAACCGCCCCCGCCACCCGCCATCTCGCTCGGCCACGTGGTGCCCTGTCCATGCACCTGCGATCCTCCCGGGACCACCGCAAGGTCGCCGCAACAGTCAGCGCGGGTCGTCGGCGCGGCGCATCTCGACCACCTGGCCGCGGCCGTGGTCGATCACGAACTCCTGGCCGTCCCAGACGGCGGCCGGGTCCACCGCCGGTGGCCGGGCGTCGAGAGCGCTTGGCGCCCCGTCCAAGCCGTCGAGCAGCCATTCGTAGCAGTCCGCGGGCACCCGCTGCGCGGCGAAGAAGTCGCGAAGGGTGCGTCCATACAGCACCATGAGCTGCGGGTAGGTGGCAGCGATGACGTCCTCGGCGATGTGCTCGGCGCGATCGAGCCGCTCGTCGGGGGGACTCTGGCGGATCTCGTGCACGCCGTCGCGGAACCACCGTGCCTCGACCGCCTCGGCCTGTTCGGCGCCGAACATCACGGCCAGGACCTGCTCGAGGACGATCTCACGTGCCTCCTCGTCGTGGGCGTAGAACCGCAGAGCGTTCTGCAAGATCCAGCGCAGGGCGAACAGAAGCCGCTCCGGGAACACGGACTTCTCGAACAGGTCGTCGGCGTAGCCCCGGACCTCGGCCTCGATGTCCCCCTGGATCCGGGTCATGTGCACGTAGAGGCCACTGGCGCGCTCGAGCGCCGAGCTGCGGGTCTGGCCGTAGAAGACGGCCTGTCCGTAGGCCAGGTTGCGGACCATCTTGATCAGCCGGTCGATCTCGGTCTCGGCATAGGCGTCGGCCGAGCCGAGCCGCACCGTGCAACCGACGGCCTGGAGCACCCGACCGGACTGGTAGTCGCTGCCGGTCACCGTCCGGAGGCCCGGTCGTCGCAGCTGATGCTGGCCACCGATGGCGAAAGCCCAGCAGCGGACGGCCTTCAGCGCGTCGCTGGTGTCGGGGTACACCATCCGCTCCGGCAAGCCCATGTGGCTGAACGCCCAGCGGAGGAAGATGTCGTGGCCGAGCACGGCGTGCCAGCGCCACTTGTCGGCTCGGCGGACGCCGCCGTTCTCCAGGAACACCAACGCGGCATCCGCCCCCGACAGCGGGGCCTCGGCGAGGACGAGCGTACGGTCCTCCATCAGGTAGGCCACACGCCCGGCGGGGTCGCGCAGCAGCCCGAACCGTCGGCCGTGATCATCCGCACCGTCCAGCTCGACGACCAACGTCGTGCCGTCGGCGACGCCCAGCTCCATGCGGTCGCGGTCGACACGCCGCCGCGCCCAGCGGGGCATCTGGTCGAACGCGGTCAGGCTGGAGAGGTCGACATCCGTCCTCGTCGCACGGTCGGAGACCACCGATCGCTCGAGCTCGGTCGGCAGCGTGGGCCGGTGGTTGGCGAACAGCCGGAGGCCCGCCGTGAGCTTGTAGGTCAGGAACGGCATGACCGCGTCCACGGTCGGCGAGGCCTCGAGGACGCGCAGCGTCTCCCCGAGGATCCGAGGGTGGTAGACGGTGTCGCCGTCGGACACCGCGATCACCGCGGTCTGGAGCCGGCTCCAGTCGCCGTCGAGCTGGCACATCCGGTGGACCGTCGCGATCGATCGGTCCACACCGAAGCGCGCTGCGTTGCCCGCCCCGGGGGTGCGCTGGTTGAGGTAGACCACCCGGGCGGCGGTGGGATTGGCGGCTCCGACGGCCTCGACGATCCGGTCGGAGCCGTCGGTGGAGTTGTTGTCGACCGCGACGATCACCACTCGCCCGAGGTCGATCCCCTGCTGGTTCAGCAGCGAGTGCAGGGTCGAGGCGAGGTGGGGTGCCTCGTCCATGAACTTGATCACCACGAAGACGTCGCGGCCCTCGGCCACCAGCAGCTCGGCCTCGCCGAGGGGCTGGCACTGGTCGGCGCCGAAGTGGGCCGCCCGGCCGCTGAGGAACCGCTCGACGACCTGGCGCTGCACGGCGGACACGGGCGCCGTCTCGGTGGCGCCGCCCTCGACCAGCCGTCGCCTGTGCCTGAGGACCTGGCGTGCCTCGGTGACCTGTTCGGGCAGGACGGGATCGACGTCCGAGCTCATGTGGAGGGCCAGCAGAGGGCTCGCCAGCGCGGTGTCCGGCGGCTCGACCTGCCGGCGCTGCGTCCACGCGTGGTGGACCAGCGCCGGATCGGGGACCGCGTCCATGCCTTCGCTTCGGGTCACCAGCGCGGTCATCCCTCGCTGGCGAGGGCTCCCGGGGCGTAGAGCGAGGCGAACCGATCGGAGCGGTAGACCATCCAGCCCGCGTCGCCTCCGCCGACGGTGAGGTCGAACACGATGTCGTCGTCGCTGCCGTCCGCAGCGTCGCCGGGTACGACCTCGACGAGCCGGGCGTAGAGCGAGCCGTCTGCCTCGGTCGCTGCGCCGTGGGTGATGAGGACGTCGCCGTTCTCCAACCGGTCGGCGTCGCCGAGGAAGCCGGCGTAGACCGGCCGGCCGTCCGCGGCCGTGTCGCGGTGCTCCCAGAGCTGGCGCACGGTGCCCGCCTCCTCGTCGACGTCGTAGAGCACGGCCCGGCTGTAGGGCGGCTCCCCCGGCTCGCCGTCGAACGAGGTGCCTGGCCGGTAGTTCCCGTTGTCGTAGAGCAGGTAGCTGCTCGTGTCGGCCTGGGGCTGCACGGCGTGCTGGTGGTACGGCCAGGAACCGTCACCAGCCATCGCCAAACTGCCCGCGGCGCCGAGCTCCCACAGCAGCTCGCCAGCCGGCCCTTGATCGTCGTCGTGGTAGCGCAGCGCGACCACGGCGTCGAGATGCCGCAGCGACAGCAGCATGAGGTTCCGGTCCTCGTCGACGACCACGCTGTTGGCGTGGGTCCAGTCCCGGGTGCTGTCGGTCGGTGGGTAGAACCAGGTGGGGGGCGAGAAGGCGATCGGGTCGACGCACATCTCGACCCCGGGACGGGCGACGGGGTCGAACACGTCGGCGAGCGGCCACTCCTGGGCGACCTCGCCCTCCGGCGTCAGCTCCACGACGACGTCGGCGACGATCGTCGGCTCGGGGTTCCCAGGGCACAGCTCCGCCGCGGCACCGGGGTCGAGCTCGATCAGCTCGGTGCTGAACGTCATCAGATTGCCGTTGTCGAGCGGGAAGAGCTCGTGATGGCTGCTGTCGACGGTGATCGGCTCGCTGTCGTCGGTGAGCAGCTCCTGGCCGGCGTAGTCGGTGCCGAGGTCCGTCGCCACCCGGGTGGCGAGCTCGCGCACGGTGTTGCCCAGCAGGTCGATCTCGCGGATGACCGTGTCGTTGACCGACAGCAGCAGCGTGCCGTCCTGGGTGGGAGCGACGTCGAGGACCGCCGGCGCGGTGCGGTAGTACCAGACGACCTCGCCGGTCTCGTCGACCGCGAGGACGAAGCCGTCGTGCTCGGGGGGTTCGGCGTCCTCGCTGAGGAAGCTGTCGAAGGTGAGGGCGTTGAACAGCGTCACCCCCGACGCCATGGCCTCGCCCTCCGCCGTGTCGACGGTCAGCGGGGGCAGGTCCTCGGGCAGCGAGCCGGTCGTCCAGCTGACGCTGGCCGACCCCTCGCCACCGTCGTCGCCCGACGCGGTGACCGTGACCGTGTGGTCGGTCTCGGCCCGCATGCCCACGACCGGGACCCGGTGGCTCGTGCCGGTCCCGGTGGCCGGCGGATCGGCAGCCACAGCGTGGTCGGCCGACACCTCGACGGTGACCACAGCGTCCTCGGTCGTCTCGGCCTCGACCAGCGCGCTGATCGTGCTGTGCGGCCCGACGGTGACCTCGACGTCGCCGAGGATGCCGTCACCGTCCGCCTGCACGGCTGTCGACGCACCGGTCGCGTCGAAGCTGGCCTCGGCGGCGGCGCCGGCGTCGCCACCGCTACACGCATTGGCCGCGAGAAGGGCCACGCAGAGGGCCGACGAACCGTGAACCTTCCTGACCATGTGCATCTTCACGCCTACGCTCCACGTGGGTCGAACCACAGATGCCGTGAGCGTGTCGACGCGCCCGCAAGCGCAGCGCAAGCCGGCGATCAGGCCGCCGGACCGGCCGTCGTGCGCCGGATGAACGACTCGATGGCCGCGACGGATGCCAGGTCGTCCAGCCCGAAGTCCTGGTCGAAGATGGACACACCGAACTCACCCTCGAGCCAGGAGATCACCTTGAGCGTGGCGAGGCTGTCGATGACCCCTCCGGCCAGCAGGTCGTGACCGGGGTCCAGCTCGTCGAGGCTGACGTCGGGCAGGAACTCGTCGACGACGAACTGCTTGATGATCAGCTCGAGGGTCATGTCAACCTCCGCCCCTCGTGGCCTGGCCGTCCGCCAGGGCGCGCTCGACCGCCCGGCGGTCGAGCTTGCCGCTCGACGTCGTCGGCAACGGCTCGTCGACGAAGCGGATGGTCGCGGGGATCGCGGCAGCGGGAAGCCGCAACGCGCCGTGCTGGCGCAGGACCAGGCTGTTGAGCCGGCTCGCCGTGCGGCGCCGGACCATGGCGTGGAGCAGGCGGCCGGCCACCGGGTCGGGCAGGGCGACGACCGCGGCCTCGACCACGTCGTCGTGCTCGGCCAGGGCGCGCTCGACCTCCTGGGCGTTGATCCGGACGCCGCGCACCTTGACCTCGAAGTCGTTGCGGCCGACCAGCGTGAGCGTGCCGTCGGCGTCGCGCTCCACCAGGTCTCCGGTGCGGAAGTAGGTCACGCCGTCGGTGCCCTGAGGATGGGAGACGAACCTCGCAGCGTTCAGGGACCGGTCCAGGTAGCCGGCGGTCTGGAACGGAGTCGCCACGTAGAGCTCACCGAGCCCCGCCCCGTCCACGACGCCGCCGGCGTCGTCGACCACCAGGGTATGCACTCCAGGCAGCGGCCGGCCGAGTGGCACGGTCGGCCCCGGTAGCTCGGTGGTGACCTCGTTGAAGAAGCTGGTCAGCGTCTCGGTGCAGCCGTACCCGTTGTGGAGCCGCGCCTTGGCGAACAGCCGCCCGGCGTCGGTGAGACGGCGCGGCGTGATGCTGTCGCCGGTGGAGATCACGTGCTCGACCGTGTCGAACTGGTGCGGCTCGCCCTGGGTGGCGTCGAGGAGCAGCCGGTAGAACATCGGCACCGCCTGCACCAGGTTGACCTCGTGGCGACGCAGCAGGCCGACCAGGTAGCCGGGATTGGTGCTCAGGTCGCTGTCGGCCAGCACGGCCCGCGCCCCGCACTTGAGCGGGGCCCAGAGGTCGAGCAGGGACACGACGAAGTTCAGCGGGGCGTAGTTGAGTGCGGTCTTGCCGGGTCGCATCCCGAACGCCCCGACCACCCAGTCGGTGAACCGGTTCACTCCCCCGGCGGTGAGCGGGACGATCTTGGGCACGCCCGTCGAGCCCGAGGTCGTGAACATGAAGGACACGTCCGCCTCGTCGGTCGGTGCCGGCGCGGGCGCCCAGGACCCCTGGGCCCGCCGACCACCGGCCGACTGCCTCGGCCCGTCCGGGGTGAGCACCTGCCGGCAGCCGGCCTGCGCCAAGGCGGCAGCCAGGGACCGCCGCGGCAGCCCCGGTGGCGGCAGGAGGAATGGCCGACGGTCCATGAGGCAGCCGAGGATCAAGGCGACGGCCGACGGCGACTTCTTGGCGACGACGCCGACGGGCTCGCGCTCGCCCAGTCCAAGGGCTGCGATGCGGGCACCGGACCGCTCGGCCAGCTCGTGCAGCCGGGCGTAGCTGATCTCCTCGTCATGCCACACCAGCGCGGGCGCGTCCGGCTGGCGCTCGGCGTGGGCGACGAAGGAGGTGGAGAGGTCGGTGGTGAGTTGGGTGGTGGTGGTTAGTTGGGGGTGATGACGAGGCATGCGTTGTGGCCTCCGAAGCCGAAGGCGTTGGTGATGGTGGGGCCGGGGGTGAGGGGTCGGGGGTGGGTGTGGACG
>JBOGHK010000191.1:0-8212 GCA_050744325.1 Acidimicrobiales bacterium | reverse complement strand
GCCCCACCCCTCCGGGGGTGGGGCGACGCCCGCGTCCGGGCAGGCGCGGAAACGACGGGGGAATGTTGACAGAGCCGGTCGGGTTTGATCAGCTAGGTCGGTAATCCTGACTGGGGACCTCATATTTTCCCAAGTCCGCCCACGACCGTCGAGGGAGCAGGGACATGCCCCAACTCAGCGAGCCAGCCATCGATACCGGCCAGCTGACCGACGCCGACAAGTTCGACGCGATCCTCGAGCGCTACCTGGCTGGTGAGGTCGAAGATGACGCATTTCGCATCTTCCGCCTCAACAACGGCATCTACGGGCAGCGCCAAGGTGGGCACAACCAGATGGTGCGGATCAAGATCCCCTGGGGCGGCCTCCTCCCCGACCAGCTCGACCTGATGGCCGACATCGCCGACACCTACTCCCGCGGCTGGGGCCACATCACCACCCGGCAAAACATCCAGTTCCACTTCGTCGAGCTCGAGCGCGTACCCGAGCTGATGCGGTTGTTGGGGCGGCACGGGATGACCACCCGCGAGGCCTGCGGCGACACCGTCCGCAACGTCCAGGCCTGCCACTTCGCCGGCGTCTGCCCCTACGAGAAGCTCGACGTCACGCAGTGGGCCGAGGCGACCTACCGCCACTTCGTCCGCAACCCCCTGGCACAGCGGTTGCCGCGCAAGTTCAAGATCAACTTCTCCGGCTGCGACACCGACTGCGGTCAGGCGATGTTCAACGACGTGGGCGTGGTCGCAACCACCCGCGTCGGCGAGGACGGCACCAGCGAGGCGGGGTTCCGGGTGTTCGTCGCGGGTGGCCTCGGGGCGAACCCGCACCCGGCGCTCGCGCTCGAGGAGTTCACGCCCCGCGAGCACCTCCTACCGACGATCGAAGCGATCCTGCGGGTGTTCAACAACCACGGCAACCGCGACAACAAGCTGCGGGCCCGCATGAAGTGGCTGGTCGACACCATGGGTTGGGACGAGCTGCAGGGCCGGATCGTCAAGGAACGCCGGTTGCTGCTGGGGTCGTCGTCGTGGCCGGGCGGCATCCCCGACGAGGTCGAGAAGAACGGCGACGCACCGGCCGGGACGGCCGACGGTGTCGAGGTCACGGTGTTGGGTCAGGGAGCGCAGAGCCGTTCGCCCGTAGGCGATCGGGCGAATGGGGATGTCGCGACGGGAATGCCCGTCCAGATCCGCCGGGCCGATCCCTTCGAGCGCTGGGACGGCTCGAACGTGGTCCGCGGCTCGGCCAAGGGCACGGTCTCCGCGCTGGCCTACGCCCGGCTGGGCGACATCACCAGCGAGCAGTTCCGGGCCCTGGCGGCCATCCAGCGCGACCTCGGCCTCGAGGTCCGCCTCACCAACCGCCAGAACGTCGCCTTCCGGGGATTGACCGAAGACCAGCTCCCGATGCTGTTCGAGCGGCTCTCGGCGATCGGCATGGCTGAGCCCGGCGCCGAGCTGGTGCGCGACGTCGTTGCGTGCCCCGGCGCCGACACCTGCAACCTGGCGGTCACCCAGAGCCGCGGCCTTGCCTCGGCGATCGGAGACAAGCTCGAAGAGGAGGGCTTGGCCGAGGTCGGCGGCCTACGGGTCAACATCTCGGGCTGCACCAACAGCTGCGGGCAGCACCACATCGCCGACATCGGCTTCTTCGGCGCGGAGCGGCGAGCCCACGGCAAGAGCGCCCCGGGCTACCAGATGCTGTTGGGCGGCTACGTGGGCGAGACGAAGGTCCACTTCGGCGAGAAGGCCCTGCGGGTCCCGGCCAAGGCGGCACCCGAAGCCACGGTACGCGTCGTCCGGCGGTTCGCCGCCGAGCGGGATGCAGGGGAGACCTTCCGGGACTGGCTGGATCGAGCCGGCGGCGCCAAGGTCCTGGGGGCCGAGCTGAAAGAGCTCGATGTCTTCCCCCTCCCCGACGAAGGCCCGGACTTCTTCGTGGACTACGACGAGACCGGCCCGTTCGTCGCCGACGTCGGTGAAGGAGAGTGCGCGGGCGTATGAGCTTCCTGGTCGAACCCCCGGCCCTCCCTGTCCACCAATTCCACGACGAAGAGCTGGCCGAGCTGAACCGCGAGTTCGAGGCGTGGAGCGCTCCCCGGATCATCGAGTGGGCGGTCGAGCACTACTCGCCGCATCTGTCCTTGGCGGCGTCGATGCAGGACGCCGTGCTTGTCGACCTGGCCGTCAAGGTGGACCCGGCGATCGAAGTGGTGTTCATCGACACCGGTTACCACTTTCCCGAGACGCTCGACACCGTCGAGCGCGTCCGTCGGCGCTACGGGTTGAACCTCCGGATGATGACCGTCGCGCCCCACGACGAGGAGCTGTGGAAGATCGACCCGGAGAACTGCTGCTCGGCAGTCAAGGTCGGCCAGCTCGACCGAGCGCTCGCCGGGAAGGCAGCGTGGATGAGCGGCCTGCGCCGCACGGAGGCCGCCACCCGGGCGACTGCGCCAATCGTCGCCCGTGACCTGCGGGGTCTGGTCAAGCTCAACCCGATCGCCAACTGGACCGACCTCGACGTCCAGGGCTACGTCGCCGACCACGACGTGCCGGTCAACCCGCTGCTCCACCAGGGTTACACCTCCATCGGTTGCCAGCCCTGCACCCAGCGTCCTGTCGACCCCGATGACCCTCGTTCGGGGCGCTGGGCAGGGCTCGGCAAGACCGAGTGCGGCCTCCACGCCTCGTAGTCCGCGGTCGGCGCGCCTGTCGAGCTCATAGCGCCTACGGGTTGACTCCTGCCGTCATACTCAAGCGATGCGAGGCCGAGGGGCACGAACGGCCGGATGGACGATGACGGTCGGTACGTGGCTGTCCATCGGACTGCTCGCCGTGTCGGCCTGTGGGGATGACGACGATTCGGCGACGGATGGGGCCGAGGACACCGACACCACCGCCGGCGGCGGCCCCGCGGACAGCCTTGGAGGCGGTGTCGCCGAGCCGGACCTGCGCGACGAGCTGGTCGCGATGCAGGAGGCCGACCAAGCCGAGCGGACGGGCGAGGTGGTCGAGTACAACGACGACGCCCGCACCGACCGGCTGCGTGAGATCATCGACGAGCACGGCTGGCCTACCCACGATCTTGTCGGCGAGGACGGTGCAAGCGCGGCCTGGCTGATCGCCCAGCACTCGGACTTCGACGTCGCCTTCCAACAGGAGGCCCTCGAGTTGCTGCGCGACGCCGTCGACGCCGGCCAAGCCGACCCGACCGAGCTGGCCTACCTCGAGGATCGGGTCGCGGTGAACAACGGCGAGCCCCAGCGCTACGGCACCCAGGTCACCTGCGTGGAGGGACACGCGGAACCCGATCCGCTCGACGACCCCGACCAGGTCGACCAGCTCCGCTCCGACGTCGGTCTCGGGCCGCTGGCCGGCTACCTGGCCGACTTCGAGGAAGGCTGCGCGGCAGAGCTCATAGAGCCCCTGTGGCAACGCCCGGCCGAGGTCCAGGGGCGGGCGGGTACCAACGCTAGGCCTGTGACAGCAGGCATCTCGCCGCAGGTCTTGGTCGGGTCCGTACGGGCGCCTTGGGCGGCGTGAGTCGGTCGAGTATGACAGCAGGCAGCTCGACGCGGCCCTTGGTCGGAAGGACGAGCCAGCCGCCTGGTTGACAGCCGTCCGGCTGGTCGCGTTGACTAACGGTCGTGGGGGAAACGACCGGGCCATCGAGCGACCGCGACATCCCTACCCGGATGCTGGTGCTGGGCGTCGCCCACCACGACGGCACGATCCAAGCGGCCGAGGTTGCGCCGGTGGCCGAGGCATGCGGCCACTCGCCCGAGCAGGTCCGGTCGTGCCTGCGTCGCCTGGTCGCCGAGGGCCTGTTCGTGCGGGACGGTGCCGGTCGCGGGGCCGTCTACCGGCCGACCGAAGCCGGTATGGCGGCACTCACCACGTTCGCGTCGCGCACACGCCTGGCCT
Organism: Acidimicrobiales bacterium; assembly: GCA_050744325.1. Classification (GTDB taxonomy): domain Bacteria; phylum Actinomycetota; class Acidimicrobiia; order Acidimicrobiales; family VFJN01; genus DASXTK01. Next base: position 4,289 of record JBOGHK010000191.1, on the reverse strand, counting down.
TCGTCCAGGACCGGGCGGGCCAGGCCTGGGACCAGCGCTGGCACCTGGTGGCCTTCGCGGTCCCCGAGACCCGCCGGGCGGCGCGGGACGCCCTGCGCGACCACCTCGGGGCGATCGGCGGCGCTCCGATCCAGAGCGGGCTGTACGTCAGCCCACATCCCTGGGACAAGGACGTGCATGCCGAGGCTGCTCGGTTGGGCATCACCGGGCACGTCAGCCTGGCGAGCACCGACGATCTCGCCGTCGGTGCCGTCACGGAACCCGCCGAGCTCGCCCGTGAACTGTGGCCCGTGACCGAGATCGCTGCCCGCTACGCCGCCTTCGTCGACACCTGGCGCGACGTGGCTGACGAACTCGAAGCCAAGCGCACCCGCAGCGAGCGACTGCCGGAGTTCGCCTTCTTGGCGGGCGCACTGGCGATGGGCGTGGCCTTCCAGGCGTGCTTCGCCGAGGATCCGCTGCTTCCGCCGGAGCTGCTCCCCCACCCCTGGCCCGGCCGCGCTGCACGCGACCTCGTGCTGCGAAGCCGCCGAGTGGCGCTGGAGATCCGCGCCGAGCACGAGCGACCGGCACTGTTCCGCGGCTTCGACGACCTCATCGAGGCCCTGCCATGAGCACAGAGGAGACCCTGTGAAGTTCGGCATCTTCTACGAGCATCAACTCCCGCGTCCGTGGTCAGACGACAGCGAGTACACCCTGCTCCAGGAGGCGCTCGAGCAGGTCGAGCTGGCCGACCGCCTGGGCATCGACTACGTGTGGGAGGTCGAGCACCACTTCCTCGAGGAGTACTCGCACTCCTCGGCGCCCGAGGTGTTCCTCGCGGCCGCCAGCCAACGCACGAGCCGCATCCGCCTCGGGCACGGCATCATCCAGCTCCCGTTCAACTTCAACCACACCGCCCGTGTCGCCGAGCGGGCCGCCACGTTGGACCTGTTGTCCGACGGGCGGGTCGACCTGGGCACCGGCGAGGCCTCGTCCGCGACGGAGCTGGACGGGTTCCTGGTCGACCGGGCGACCAAACGCGCTCAGTGGAGCGAAGGGCTCGACGCGGTGAGCCGCATGTTCGTGGAGACGCCGTTCGCGGGCTACGACGGCGAGTTCTTCTCCATGCCGCCCCGCAACGTCGTGCCGAAGCCGCGCCAGAAGCCCCATCCACCGCTGTGGGTGGCCTGCAGCCGCTACGAGACCATCCATCTCGCGGCGACCAAGGGCATCGGCGCGCTGAGCTTCAGCTTCATCGAGCCCGCCGAGGCGAAGGCTTGGGTCGACGACTACTACGCGACCCTGGCGTCGGCCGAGTGCGTGCCCGGTGGGTTCGCGGTCAACCCCAACGTCGCGATCGTGCTGCCGATGATGTGCCACCGCGACGAGGCCACCGCCGTCGAGCGCGGGCTCGACGGCTCGCACTTCTTCGGGTTCAGCCTCGGGCACTACTACGTGTTCGGGCAGCACCGGCCGGGCGTCACCGACGTGTGGCAGGAGTTCGAGGACAAGCGCGACCTGTTCGGGTTCAGCCGGCCGGTGGCCGCGCAGACCGGACAACCCCTCGGTGCCCAGCTGTTCGAGGAGGGGCTCGGCTCGCTGCGCGGTGCCGTCGGGACACCCGAGCAGCTCCGCGAGCTGTTCCGCGGCTACCAGGAAGCCGGCGTGGACCAGATCATCATGGTGTCCCAGGCCGGGCGCAACCGCCACGACCACATCTGCGAGTCACTGGAGCTGTTCGCCACCGAGGTCATGGGCGAGTTCGCGGAAGGCGAGGCCGACCGGGAGAAGGCCAAGCTGGACCGCCTCGCCCCGGCGATCGAAACCGCCATGGCACGCCGAGAGCCGGCGCGGCCGGCACCGGACGCCGTGATCCCGGCCGCGATGCAGGTCTGACGCCGCATCGGACCGCGCTCGACCTGCCAACCACGCAGCGAGCGCGGGCCGACCAGCATCCGGCGCCGGCTGATCCTCGCCCGGTTCCACCAGGTGGTCACCCTCGACGCCGCTCAGCTCAGGGCGGTTGGTGCTAGCGGGCGGCGTCCTGCAGGGACCCCGTCACCTGGCCGCCAGGGTCGTAGACCGAGCAGGCCACCTCACGGTCACCGCTGGCCCACGATTCCTCGGTCGGGTAGAGCGTGATCACGTCGAGCGCCGAGTCGAAGTAGTCGATGCCGATGAAGTCCGCGAAGCGAGTGACGCAGTCGTTCTCGGCAGTGGTGCTGATCTCGTCCTCGCCGGGGAACGCCGGGAAGCTCACGTCGTAGACCGCATAGATCTCCAGGTCGTGCGGTGCGTCGCACGGAACCATCGTCGCCGACTCGACAACGGTCTCCTCGGGCGGCTCGTTCCAACAGTCGCCGAGCCCGAGGGAGAAGATGTCGACCTCGCCGCCCGCTTCGGTCGTCGTCACTTCGGCTGCCGTGGTGGTCGGCGCCACGGTGGTGTCGGTGCCGGGAGGCAGCGTCGTCGCAGACTGCTCATCGTCGTCATCGTCGCCCGACGAAACCAGGACGTACGCACCGCCGCCTGCCAACAGGACACCGAGGGCCACTAACACGGCGATCAGCGGCCCCTTGCTCTGGCCGGTCGTCGGCGGTGGGCCTTGCGGCCCCCATCCGGGCGGCTGCCCGTAGTGCTGTGGCTGGTAGGGCTGCGGGTCGTACGGCTGTGTCTGGTAGGGCGGTGGCCCGGTCGGTGGGGGCGCCTGCCCCCATGGCTGCGTGGGTGGAGGTGGTTCCCCACCCGGACCAGCAGCGCCGCCCCAACTTCCCCAATCGCTCATGTCTCCAGCCTGCCCCAAGTCGACGTCACGGCGCGTCCGGAATCGCGTCGCTACACGAGGTTGTCCACGAATCGCTCGAGTTGGCGCAGGTTGCGGCACTCGAACACGCCGTCACAGAAGGTCGAGTATTCGCCGATGATCGAGTCGCCGGTGTTCCAGTAGCTCCGGGGCTCGGGGTTGAGCCAGTAGAGGTGGCGAGCGCGGTGCTGCATCTCCTTGAGCACCCACGATTGCGAGGCGTGGTAGTTGTTGCGGGCGTCGCCCAACAGCAGGACCGTCGTCTTGGGGCCGACCTCCTTGCCCCAGCGCTGCCAGAAGATCTCGAAGGCGTGGCCGTAGTCGGAGTGCCCGTCGACCCAGATCACGTCGGCTTCGGTGTTCACCCGGTGGACGGCCTCGCCGATGTCCTCGATCCCCTCGAAGAGGCGCGTGACCTCGTCGATCCCGTCGATGAACACGAACGCCCGCACCTTCGAGAACTGGTTGCTGATCGCGTAGACCAGATGCAGGGTGAACCGGGCAAAAGCGGCGACCGAGCCGGAGATGTCGGCCACCACGACGATCTCGGGCTTCGACGGCCGGGGATAGCGGAACTTCGGCTCGGCCGGTACGCCGCCGTAGCTCAGCGAGTGGCGCATCGTGCTGCGAAAGTCCAACGGGCCCTTGCGTCCGTGGCGGCGCTTGCGGGCCAGGCGGACGGCCAGCTTCCGGGTCAGCGGGTAGATGGCCTTGCGGAGGGCCGCCATCTCCTCGCGGCTGGCGTGCATGAAGTCGACGTCCTCGGGCAGCGGCTTGCGCAGGGTGCGCGCCATGGCCTCGACGCCCCGGTCGGCCACCAGCCGCCTCCGGATCTCGGCCTCGATCTCCTTGCGCAGGCGGTCGATGCGGGCCTCGTACTCGTCACGCTCAAGGCGTTCCTCCAGCGGCGTGAGCGGCTGGGAGGCGTCCTCCCGGGCTTGCTCCATGAGACGGTCGAGCACGCCGTCGAGGTCGAGGTTTCGCAGGGTGCGGTACAGGTAGTAGGTGCCGCCGACCGGCCGACCGGGCTCCATGCCGGCGTAGCGCCGCACCGCCTGGCGGGCGAGGGCCTTGAGCATGGCCTCGTTGCCCTGGGCCAGGGCCTTGTACAGCATCTCGGCCAGCTCCTCTGGCGTCAGCTGCTCGCCCATGCCGCCGGCGCCCCGCTCGCCCTGCTGCTGCTCGGCCAGCTCGCCCATCAGCTCGTCGAGGTCAGGCAGCTCCGCGATCTGCTCGTCGGTGAGCGCGAACTCGCGTCCCCGTAGCGAGAAGTAGACCTCGAAGACGGTTTCGAACACGCGCCAATGGGCGGCGTTCTTCACCAGCGTGGCGGCCAGGGCGTACTTGAAAGCGTCGCGGTCCTCGAGCGGGATGTGCTGCACCGCCGCCATGGCGTCGAGGTTCTCGGTGAGGCTCACCGGCAGGCCGGCGGCGCGCAGCTCGCTGATGAACCCCGCCAGGAGCTCGGTCAGAGCGGCCCCGGCGCCGACCTCCGTCAGCCGGT
>JBOGHK010000190.1:0-21902 GCA_050744325.1 Acidimicrobiales bacterium | reverse complement strand
GCCGCCCGTCGGCCGTGACCGCGGCCACGGCCGCGACCGACGCCGCCGGCGGGGGCCGCCACTCCACCGGCACCGTCGCCACCCCCTGGGCCACCAGTGCCTGGTCGAGGATCGGCGCTCCCACGGTGACGACAGCCTCGGGCTGGCGCAGCAGGTCTCGAATCGTGGTCATCCCTCCGCCACCTCGTGGCCCTCCCGTTCCGGCGTTCGTTCGTGCCCGGCACCACGCTCCCCCGGTCCCAGTCGGTCGCGGCGCTCGGCAGCTGCGGACACTGGTCGCCGCCCGGCACCGGAGGCCAGTGCGGCGGCGTGCTCGGCGGCTCGGGCGTTGCTGCGGTGGACCGACGCGCCAGCGTCGACCAGCACCCGGGCCTGGCGACCGAGGCCCTGCGGGTCGCCGTCGGTGCCGACCAGCGTCACCACCAGGTGGACACCGGCCTCCGTCGCTGCAGCCAGAGCCGGGGCCAGTACCGGCGCCGGGTCCGGATGGGCGCCGTGGCCCAACACCACGTCGAGCAGCACCACGCTGGGGCCCGCCGGCACGTCCACCGCCGCATGCAGGCGATCGGCGACGGCCAGCGGATCGATCATCGGGTGCGGACGGCCGACGGTGAGCTCGTCATCCCCCAGGTCGAGCACCGCATGCGCGCCGGTCGGGTCGTCCCGGGGGCCGAGCCGCCGGGACCGGTCGTGATGGACGTTCGAGCGGACAGGACCGAGCCGCGCCTCCAGGACCACCAGCGCCTCGGCCGCGTTGGTCCCCCCGCTGAACAGCCCGAGCACCGGGGCCGGCAGCGTCGCAGCCGCCGCCGGGGCCGGAGCGCTGGCGCCTCCGGCTCCGCCGCCGACGGACTCCGACCGCCCCTCGTCCGGTGCCGGACGTGCCGAGGCCGGCCAGTGCACGGGCTCGGTGAACGGCTTCGCCAGCCGGGCAGCGATCGCCGCGGCCGCGTCGGTGAGCGTCGGGTGTCCGGGACCCACGAAAGCGAACACCACCGGCGTCCGGCATCCCGCCGCCGTGGCGGCGACCGCGGCGGCGACCGCCGGGGCAGCAACCTTTGCCACGACGCCGATCACCTCGACGCTGGGGTCGGCATCGAGGGCGACCAGCGCCGTCTGGGTGGACAAGCCCCCGACGAGCGTCGACAGGTCCCGGCCCCCGACACCCACGACGTGGCGTACGCCGATCCCAGCACCGTCGAGCAGGCAGCACACCTGCTGCGCACCGGTGCCCGACGCCGCGACCAGTCCGACCGGACCTGGGGACACGACGTTGGCGAAGCCGAGCCCGACGCCGTCGAGGATGACCGTGCCGCAGTCCGGTCCCATCACCAACCGGCCGAGCTTGGCGGCCTCGCGCTTGAGCGTCACCTCGGTCGCCAGGTCGATCCCGTCGCTGAACACCATCACGTGCCGCCCCGCCCGGAGCGCGGCCACCGCTTCCACATAGGCGTGTGCGCCCGGCACCGAAACCAGGACCACCCCCGCGTCGGGCGCTCGGCCCGCGGCGGCCTCGACCGTGTGCGGTGCCACCTGCCGGGAACCGCTGCTGCGGGCCGGCTGCTGGCGTTCGGTGAGGATCCGTTCGATCGTGGCCACGGCCTCGTCGGCCGTGTCCTGCGTGTCGCAGCGCACCGCCACGACCAGGTCGTCGGCCGTCGCGTCCACCTGGGCGAAGCCGGCCGCGACGAGCAGCTCCAGGTTCAGCTCGGTCGCCAGGGCGACGATCGCGGTCTCGACCCCGGCGACGTCGCGTACCGCTGCGCTCGCCCACAGCAGGGTGACGGAGTCGTGGTAGCGGCCCCGCTCGACACGAAGGACCTCGGTCACGACGCCCGGCCCGCTTGTGGCGTCGGGGGCTCGGCCAGCGCGCGGCTCGCCACGATCCGGGTGCCCGACCGCCCGTGGAGCGTCTCGGCCGCACGCTCCAACGGACCGATCGTGGCCGGTCGGCCCGTCGCCTCGACGAAGCGGAGCGCGGCCTCGACCTTTGGCGCCATCGAGCCGACGCCGAAGGTCGGTCGGGCAGCGAGCACCCGCAGCTCTGTCGGGTCGGTCGTCTCGAGCCACCGCTGCCCAGCCCCGCCGTAGTCGACGGCCACCCCCGGCACGTCGGTCAGGATCACCAGCCGGTCAGCCTCGATCTCCACTGCCAGGAGCGCACCCGCCAAGTCCTTGTCGACCACCGCGTCGGCCCCGACGAGCCGCCCGGCGCTGTCCTCGACCATGGCAACCCCACCGCCACCGTTGGCGACGACCACGGCACCAGCCTCGAGGAGCATACGGACGGTCGCCGCCTCGAGGCTCCGCACAGGCTCGGGGGAAGCGACGATCCGCCGCCATCCGGCTGCGCTGGTCGGGTCGGTGGCGCGCCACACCTCGGTCGGGTCGTCGGCCATCGCCGCGCGGGCCTCCTCGGCGGTCACCGAGCGGCCGATGGGCTTGGTCGGCTGGTCCCACGCCGGGTCGTCGGCCCGGACCAGGACCCTGGACAACACGGGGACGATCGGACGCTCGATCCCCCGGGCGGCGAGCTCGGCCTCGAGGGCCGTGAGCATCGCCAGCCCGATCGTCGCCTGGGTCTGGGCGACGCACCAGTCCAACGGCATGGCCGGCACGACCCGGCGCGCGAGCACGTTCTTCGTGAGCAGGTTGCCGACCTGCGGCCCGTTGCCGTGGGTCACGACGACGTCGAAGCCCTCGGCCACCAGGATCGCCACCTCGACCATGGCCAGGCGGATCGTCGCAGTCTGCTCCTCGGCCGTCCCCGCCGCCCCGCGAGGCACGATGGCATGGCCGCCCAGGGCGACCACCAGCCGCCGTGTCCTCGGTGTGCTCAAGTATCGGATGGTACGGCCTTCAGGTCCAGGCCGCTCCGGCGACGGCCCTCTGCCCGGCCCGACCGTTGCCTCGACCGGCGCCCTCCCGATCCCGACCGCGGCCGGGCCTCAGGCCGGCCGACCTCGACCACCGCGGCTCCTCACCCCCCCGGCCGCAGCCGGCCCTCATGCAGGGCCGACATCGACCACGGCAGCGACCGGTCCTCCCCCTGACGGCCCCTGGTGCAGCGCGGCGACCGACACGAACACCGCGGGATCGCCGATCGCCGCGGCTGCGATCCCACCGACCGCCGCCTTGATGTGTCGGTGATGATGGACGTCGGAGTCGTCCAGCGCGACCTGACGCCGTCCCCGCAGCCGGCTGGTGGGGTCGGCCTCGCACTTGATGAACACGTTGACCAGCCGGTCGCCGACATCGGTGGCGGTGGGTCGCTCGGGCAGGTCGAGGCCGGCCGAGCGGACCGCCGCGTAGATCCCCTCGGCGTCGAGCGCGTCGCGCATGACCGAGTGCCCGATCCGGAACCGACCGCCAGCCCCCGGCGCGTTGCCGACCACGACGATCTGGGCCCGGTCGAGCTCGACCCCCGACGAGCACGAGGCCACGCTGGAGAACAGCGACAGGTCCCGCCCGATCGCCTCGGCCGGCGGGTCCTCGATCTCGCCGAGCGCCACCCCGATGCCGAGCGCGGTCGTGCCGTTCGAGAGGTTCATCGAGTCGAGCGGCTCGTCGGTGGCGGTGGTCTCGCCGCGGGCACGTGCCTCCTCGATGGTCGTCATCGTGAGCAGCGGCGTCTTGGTCTGGACGTAGTGGACGTCGGCGGGGTCGTCGATGCCGGCGTCGGCCATGGCCCGGCGCACGCCCTCGGCCACCGTCGCCACCATCGCCGGCCGCCCGATGTCCTCGGGCAGGATGACGCCGCTCATCGCCACGCCCACCGAGAGCCGCGCCTCACTGTGGTCGCCACCCGTGGCGCTGCGTGTGCCCGTAGCGCTGCCTGTGCCTGTGCCTGTGCCTGTGCCGTCGGCCGGCACCTGGGCGAACACGGTGGCATGGGGCGTCAGCACCCCGTCGGTGCCACCGGACCACACCATCGGGACCTCGCGGACCGCCTCGCGGCCGCGGCTGCCGAGGTCGAGGAGCACCGCCCGGAAGGCCTGGTCGGCGAGGATCCGGGTGAAGTCGTTGACTCCACCGTTGCCTTCGGTCTTGCCGATCACCGCCACGACGTCGTCCGCCGCGAACGCTCCCGACGTGATGAGCCCGGCGAGGCCAGACGCGTCGGTCACGCTCTCGAGCACGAACTTGTGGACGACGTAGGGCACGCTGCCTCCTGACCGGCTGAACGGGGCGATGACCCAGGTGATCGTGGCATGGCCGACGGGCGGTAGCGCGGTGTGCCACCGAGTCGCCGGTCAGGTGCTCAGCTCCTCCATGGTGCGGACGTGGTAGTGCTAGTGAACACCAAGCGAAGGAAGGTCGTGAGCGAGACCGTCAGCACCGTCCGGTTGCATCCCTGGAACACCGGCTTCACCTGGGTCGACCACGCCGGAGGGCCGATGCGCACCTTGGCGCCGGAGCAGGTCGCCCAGTTCGACGAGCGTGGCTACGCGGTCGTCACGGACCTTGTCGACCGCGACACCCTTGGCCGGGTGCGGGCCGAGACCGACCGGTTCGAGGCGAAGGTCGCCGCCTACCTGGCCACGCTCGACGACGGTCGCGTCTCGATCGCCGAGGCCGGGGCCATCACCTTCACGACCCACCTCGTGGCCCGATCGCCGGTGCTGCGCGAGCTGAGCCGTCATCCCACGATCGTGGGGCTCTGCGCCGACCTGATCGGCCCCGACGTCAATCTCTACTGGGACCAGGCCGTCTACAAGAAGCCCGAGAAGCCGCGACGGTTCCCCTGGCACCAGGACAACGGCTACGCATTCGTCGAGCCCCAGCAGTACCTCACGGTGTGGCTCGCGCTGACCGACGCCACCCGCGACAACGGCTGCCCCGTGGTCGCCCCCGGCTTCCACCGCCGGGGGACGCTCGCCCACGAGTACGTCGAGCCCCTCGGTTGGGAGTGCCTGCACGACCCGGAGGACGCCACCACCGCCGAGGTGCCCGCGGGCGGCGCGGTGGTGTTCTCCTCGCTGACCCCCCACCTCACCGGCCCGAACACGACCAACGGAGTGCGCAAGGCCTACATCCTCCAGTACGCCCCGGCCGGCGCCGCCGTCCTCCGGGGCGACCCGAACGACGGTGGCCCGACCCACCGCGAGACCTGCGACGCCCCCGACCGGCAATACCCGGTCCTCGGCGCCGGCGCCACGGCCCCCTGATCCGCCGGGTGCGGTCGGCGCCCGGCCCGGGTGTCGAGCTGAGCCGCCGACAACAGTGTCCTGCCCCGGTACGGTGGTCGGGTGCTGATCGGTTCGCACGTACCCCCCGACGACCCCCTGGCCAGCGCCGCGGCCGAAGGCGCGGACCTGGTGCAGATCTTCCTCGGCGACCCGCAGAGTTGGAAGGCGCCCAAGCCCCGCGACGACGTCGCACAGCTACGGGCCGCCGACCTGCCCATCTATGTACACGCGCCCTACCTGGTGAACGTGGCGGCGGCCAACAACCGGGTGCGCATCCCCTCGCGCAAGATCCTGCAGCAGACCTGTGACGCCGCTGCCGAGATCGCGGCGCACGCGGTGATCGTCCACGGCGGGCACATCACCGAGGACGACGAGCCCGACGCGGGGTTCGACCGTTGGCGCAAGGCGCTGGAGCGCCTGGAGACCGACGTACCCGTCTACCTCGAGAACACGGCTGGCGGCGACCACGCCATGACCCGCCACTTCGACACGATCGGCCGCCTGTGGGAACGCATCGGCGACATGGGCGTCGGCTTCTGCCTCGACACCTGCCACGCGTGGGCAGCGGGAGAAGGGCTGGTCGACGCGGTCGACCGGGTCCTGGCCATCACAGGACGCATCGACCTCGTCCACTGCAACGACTCCAAGGACCCGGCCGGCTCGGGCCGCGACCGTCACGCCAACCTCGGCACCGGCACGATCGACCCCGAGCTGCTCGTCGCCGTCGTGAGCACCGCTGGGGCGCCCGTGGTGTGCGAGACCGCCGACGAGGGCCGCAAGGACGACATCACGCTCCTACGCACGGGTGTCAGCGGTCGCCCAGCACCTCACTGAACAGCAGGAGTCCCGGTCCTGAGCGGCCGCCAGTGGTCGCTCGTGGTGACGCGATGAGTTTGACGCCATGCCCGGGTCGTACTCGCGACGAGAGGAGATCTGGCTTTGACCGCTGACATACCGCAGGGCAGCCTGGAACTGCTCGCCACCCCCGTGGCCAACGAGCTGCTGGCCTCGGCCATCCCGGCTCACGTCGCCTACACCGCCAGGGACCGAACTCCTCGGATCGTGTCGAGCTGGTTCCAGTGGGTCGGCGGCGAGCTGGTGATGCCGACCTACGTCCAGGCGCCCCACATCCCACCGCCGGGAGCCCGGCGCCTCGCCGCGCTGCGGGCTCGACCCGATGTGGCCGTCTCGATCGACACCGGGTCCGAGCCGCCAAAGGTGCTGCTGATCCGGGGTAAGGCCGAGATCGTCGAGGTCGACGGGGTCGACCCCGACTACGCGAGGTCGGCCCGGGAGTACCTCGGCGAGGACGGTGCTCGCCAGCTCCTCGACATGGTCGACCAGCCTGGTACCCGCATGGCACGCATCACGGTCCGGCCCACGTGGGTCGGCCTCCTGGACTTCGCCGGAGGTCGCCTTCCTGGCGTCATGACCACCCCCGACTAGCCGCAGGCCGCAAGGATGGAAGACCGCTACGAACCGAAGACGATCGACGTCGCCAGGGACAAGGGCCTGACCATCACCTTCCTCGACGGGCATGTCGCTCGGTTCGACCTGATGACGCTGCGACTGGCCTGTCCGTGCGCCGCCTGCCGAGGCCTTCGCGACCGGGGGGAGACCACCTGGCCGAGGCCGGGAAGCCCGGTGCCCCTGCGGATCGAGAACGCGAACCTCCACGGAGCCTGGGGCCTTGCGATCGCTTGGAACGACGGGCACGCCACCGGGATCTTCCCGTTCGAGTCGCTGCGACAGTGGGATGAGGGCGGCGGTGCGTTCGGGCCAGACTCGGGTCTCGGCGGGGCGACCGGCTGAGCAGGGGTGGTCACCTACCCGCGCGACTCCTTAGCGGCGCGCCGACCACACCGATGACCTGGCCACGAGCGGCGATAGTGGTCGCCGTCGCGGCGTCGGTCGTGCTGTTGGCCACGGTGCGGCCCGCTCTGCGCGGCGTGCGGCGCAGCACCCTGCACGCCCTCAGCACCAACACCCGGCCACCACGCCGGGCCGGCCGGCTGATCCGGGCGATCGCCAGGCTGCCATTTCCCCTACCGGTCGCGCTTGGACTGCGCGCCGCCACCCGCCGCCCTGGCAGGTTCATCGCCAACACGATGCCCTGGCAGCGTTCTGCCGGAAGATCCAACTGCTGTCCCACAAGCGTCACGCGGACGACGGCGCCCATGCGTTCTACCGGTCCCTGGGGTTCCAACCCGAAGCCGAAGGCTTCCGCCTCTACCTAGGTCCATAGCCGCCATCCGGCGGTTGGGAGCGCGAAGGCCTTGGCTGCGTGGCATTCCATGGTCATAGCCAGCCCGTCGTCATCGACGTAGGGCTGCAGCGTCTCGTCCACGTCGGCGACCAAGGCGTCCATCGCACCAGAGCTGAGCTCGCCCAGTGGCCCCGCCAACGGCGACGAGAGCATCTGCCGGCGTAGCGGTTCCTCGGGCGACGGGAACCGGCAGTTCATGGCCCGCACAGAGATCCGGATCATGCCGAAGCCGACCTGAGCGAGCAGCTCACGCAGTCTCTCCCGGTCACAGAGGCCGAACGGCGCCCGCATCATGTCCCGGGCGGCAGCATGAGCGTGAACCTTCGCCGCCATTAACAGCATCGCGCGAGGGAGAGGGCTTGCCGCAAGCGACCCGAATGTGCTGACCATGACCCTCGCGTCGCGGGCCGGTGGTCTGCCGTCCCGAGCTGTAGGGACACGACCCGGGCTTGCGGCAAGGGTCAGCGGCGCAACGAGAAGCGAGTGAGGCCCGACGGGGCCGAAGGGGACGTGAACGGATGGGCAGCTACGTGCTGAGTCTCCGGGAGATCGACCAGACGCAGGTCGCAGACGTCGGCGGCAAGGGCGCGCACCTAGGAGAGCTCTCGCGGATGGAAGGCATCCGCGTGCCGGCTGCCTTCTGCGTGACGACGGACGCCTTCCGGCGAATCATGGAGGACGCGCCGTCGATCGAGGATCGGCTGAATCAGCTGTCGCGCCTGGGCCCGGACGACCGGGAGGCGATCCGCACGCGCAGCGCGGAGATCCGACGCACCCTCGAAGGGATCGTCATCCCTGACGATCTGGCGGCGGCGATCACCCGCGCACTCGCGGGGCTCGGCGAGCGAGCCGCGTACGCCGTCCGATCGAGCGCGACGGCGGAGGACCTGCCGGCGGCCGCCTTCGCAGGCCAACAGGACACGTACCTGAACGTCGTGGGACCGGCGGCGATCCTCCAGCACGTCAGCCGGTGCTGGGCCTCGCTGTTCACCGAGCGGGCCGTGACCTACCGCCTGCGGAACGGCTTCGACCACCGCAAGGTCCACATGGCCGTGGTCGTGCAGCAGATGGTCTTCCCGCAGGCGGCCGGCGTCCTCTTCACGGCCGACCCCGTCACGTCCAACCGGAAGGTCACCTCCGTGGAGGCCAGCTTCGGCCTCGGCGAGGCCCTGGTCTCCGGCCTGGTGAACGCCGACGTCTACAAGGTGCGCGACGGCGACATCGTCGCCAAGGCGGTCGCCACCAAGCAGCGGGCCATCCACGCCTCGCCGGCAGGTGGAACACAGGAACAGCCGATCGAGCCGGCGCAGCAGGAGCAGCCGGCGCTGACGGACGCGCAGGTCGTGCAGCTCGCGCAGCTGGGCCGGCGGATCGAAGCGCACTTCGGCTGCCCCCAGGACATCGAGTGGTGCCTGGTCGACGACGGCTTCCAGATCGTCCAGAGCAGGCCGATCACCACGCTGTTCCCCATCCCCGAGGCCGGCGACCGGGAGAACCACGTCTACGTCTCGGTCGGTCACGGGCAGATGATGACCGACCCCATGAAGCCCCTGGGGCTTTCCATGTGGCAGCTGACGGCCCTCGCGCCGATGCACGACGCCGGTGGGAGGCTGTTCGTCGACGTCACCCGGGGCCTGGCGTCGCCGTCGAGCCGCGCCGGCCTCCTGGAGGTCCTGGGGAAAGGCGATCCGCTGATCAGGGATGCGCTGGAGACCATCCTCGAACGCGACGACTTCATCCCGTCGGTCCCGGACCAGGGTCCAGCAGGGCCGCCCGCTGGCGGCGCGCCCGCCCCGATCGAGACCGATCCGGCCATCGTCACCGACCTGATCGAACGCAGCCAGGCGTCCATCGCCACCTTGCAACGCGACATCCGGACGACATCCGGGCCGGCGCGGTTCGACTTCCTCTTGGCGGCCTTCCAGGAGCACAAGCGGGTCCTGGGCGATCCGCGGAGCATGCACGTGATCATGGCGGGGATGGACGCCACGTGGTGGCTCAACGAGCAGCTGCAGCTGTGGCTGGGCGAGAAGAACGCGGCCGACACGCTCACGTTGTCCGCCCCCCACAACGTCACGTCGGAGATGGGGCTGGCGCTCCTGGACGTCGCGGACGTCATCCGCCCGCATCCGGAGGTGGTGGCCTTCCTGCAGGACGTCGAGGACGAGGGTTTCCTGGACGAGCTGGCCAAGCTCCCGGGCGGGCAGGAAGCGCGAGACGCCATCCGGGCCTACCTCGACAGGTACGGCATGCGCTGCGTCGGCGAGATCGACATCACCAGGCCGCGCTGGAGCGAACGCCCCACCACGCTCGTGCCCGTGATCCTCGACAACATCAGGAACTTCGAGCCGGGCGCTCGCAAGCGGCGCTTCGAACAAGGGCGCCAGGAGGCGGAGACGAAGGAACAGGACGTCCTGGAGCGCCTGCGGGCCCTGCCGGACGGGCAAAGGAAAGCCGAAGAGGCCAAGCGGATGATCGACCGGGTCCGGACCTTCATCGGGTACCGGGAGTATCCGAAGTACGCCATCGTCAGCCGCTACTTCATGTACAAGCAGGCCCTGCTGGACGAGGCCGAGTGCCTGGTGCAGGCCGACGTGCTTCGCGAGAAGGAAGACATCTTCTACCTCACGTTCCAAGAGCTCCACGACGTCGTGCGCACGAACCAGGTCGATGACGAGCTCATCCGTCGGCGCAAAGCCGCGTTCAGGTCGTACCAGGCGCTCACGCCACCCCGGGTGCTCACGTCGGACGGCGAGGCCATCGCCGGGGCGTACCGACGCGACGACGTGCCAACCGGTGCGCTGGTCGGCCTGCCGGTCTCCGTCGGGATCGTCCAGGGGCGAGCCCGAGTCATCCTGGACATGGCGGAGGCCGATCTCGAACCGGGCGACATCCTGGTCACGGCTCACACGGACCCCAGCTGGTCGCCCCTGTTCGTCGCGGTCACGGGCCTGGTGACCGAGGTCGGGGGCCTGATGACCCACGGCGCGGTGATCGCACGGGAATACGGCCTGCCAGCCGTCGTCGGAGTGGAACACGCCACCCAGCTGATCCAGGACGGGCAGCGGATCCGCGTGAACGGAACCGACGGCTACATCGAGATCCTCCCCGCGACGTGACGAACTGAAGGCAGCGGCTTGTCCAACACCGAGATCGCCGACCAGCTCTTGTGGCTCATGGGTCCAGGGAGCTGACGCCGTCGTAGGTCGCGAACCCGGGTGTGTTCGTGGTTTCGAGCATGAGGATCGTGAGGCCGCCAGGCGTCGTGCTGTTGTGGGTGACGCGCATGCCGAGGGCCGGGCCCTCCGTTGGGAAGAGCCGTCGTCCTTGTCCGAGCACCGTGGGAGTGACGACCAGGCGCACCTCGTCGACCAAGCCGGCCGCCAGCAGCGTTTGCGCGAGTCGGGCAGAGCCGTGCAGCTGGAGCTCGCGTCCCGGCCGGGCCATGAGCTGGGCGACCTGCGCGGCGATGTCACCGCTCAGGATCGTGCTCGGTGACCAGGTCGCGTCGGTCAGAGTGCGCGAGGCGACGTACTTCGGGAGTCCGTTCATCTGCTCGGTGAACGGGTCGTCGGGATCGGTGATGTGGGGCCACGTCTTGGCGAACGCCTCATAGGTGCGGCGGCCGAGCAGGAGGGCGTCGGCCTGGGCGAGCCAGGCGGCAGCTTGCGCGACGAACGTCTGGTCCATGTGCGGCACCATCCAGCCGCCGCGGGTGAAGCCGTCGCTGGGGTCTTCGTCGGGCGAACCAGGTCCCTGGTAGACGCCGTCGAGGGTGACGAACTGCGTCAGTGTGAGCCTCATCGGGGACCGTCCTGTCGCTCCACCAGCCCGGCGAGCTGATCGGTGACGGTCCCCCACCCGTCCATGAAGCCAAGCTGCTCATGACGGGCGCGCGCCGCCGGGTCGCGGTGCCGCACCGTCACCTGGTAGTCGGTGCCCTCGGGATGGTCGCACATGACGATCTCCGCGGTCATCGGCACCGGCTCGGGCGTTGCCGGCCGCCATCGACTGTCGACCGCGTTCGTGAACACGATCCGCTCGCCCGCCTGGATGACGAGGAAGCAGGCGTCGAGGTGAGGCCCAAACTTGATCCCGTCGTCGCTCATCGAGGTCACGAACGCGCCCCCAGGCACGATGTCGAGCCGATCGACTCGACAGCGCGTTGGGGCGGGCAGCCACCACAGGGCAAGGCTCGCGGGATCGGTCCACGCGTCCCACACCACAGCACGCGGGGCGCGGATGAGGCGCTCCAGAGCGAGATCGAGGTCGCGATCCAGGTCGCGATCGAGGTCGGGGTTCATGACGGCTCCTGACGGTTGGTGACGAACTGCTCGAGACGATCGGTGCGGCCCTCCCAGATCGCTCGCTGCTCGGCAAGCCAGCCGTCGACGACAGCGAGACGCTCGCGGTTGAGCGTGCACGTGCGCACACGCCCGGCCTTCGCGGTGCGGATCAGCCCGCTCCTCTCCAGCATCCGGATGTGCTTCATGAACGACGGCAGCGTCATCGGCGACGACCGCGCCAGGTCCCCCACGCTCGCCGGGCCACGCCCCAGGTCGCTGAGAACAGAACGGCGCGTCGGGTCCGAGAGCGCAGCGAACACTGCGTCGAGCCGAGGCAAATACTGTGCCACTTGGCAAAGTATTATGCCCGGCAATACTTAGCGCAAGGGATAAGTGTTACGAGCCGGCGGGAGCGATGCCGAATGGGCCAGGCCTTAGCATTCTGGGATGCCCCGCACGGACACCGCGTCTCGGGTGATCGCCGCCCCGCCCGCACAGGTCTACGCCGCCCTTGTCGACCGCGACGCACTCGCGGCTTGGCTCCCTCCCAACGGGATGACAGCCAGCTTCGAGCGGTTCGATCCGAGACCCGGAGGCTCATACCGATTGGTCTTGACCTACGCCGACGCTTCTGGCGGCCGGGGGAAGGCCACGGCCGAATCCGACGTCGTCGAGGCTCGGTATGTCGACATCGTTCCTGACGTCCGGGTCGTCCAGGCGGTGGACTTCGTTTCCGACGACCCTGCCTTCGCCGGCACGATGACGATGACCTGGGAGGTAACCGCTGTCGATGGAGGGACCCGTGTCGACATCACCGCCAACGACGTCCCGGATGGCATCTCCGCCGAGGATCACGCGACGGGGCTCGCTTCCTCCCTTGAGAACCTTGCCGAGTTCGTCGAGCGGTAGGTCACTCGCGCGCCTCGAGCGATAACTACGGCCGCCGCGATCATGGTCGTGGCCTTCGGCTCGTTCCTCTTCGAGGACGACCGCATCGTCAAGGTGCTCGGCATGGGCCTCGCCTCGGCGGTGCTGCTCGACGTGACGCTGATCCGCTTCCTGCTGGTCCCCGCCACGATGGATCTGCACCTGGTACTTCGACGCTCAGAATTGGGCGGACTGGGATCGCCGTGATGGCCCAGGATGGACTCGTGGATCACGGGAGCGCTGAGCGGGTCCAGGCAGAGCTGCGGTCCTTCCTGGCTATTGGATCTCCCCCCGCACCGCCGAAGGTAGAAGTGCTGTTCTCGGTCGAGGAGGACGGCTACGTCCGCCACCTCGTCCACCTTGTGACCGCCACGGACGCGATCCCGGCGTTCCTGGCCGTGCCGACAGGCGACGGGCCCTTTCCTGCCGTCGTGATCTTCCACCAACACGCGGGGCAGCATCATCTTGGCAAGTCTGAAGTGTTCGGACTCATGGGCGACCGGTTCCAGGCATTCGGCCCCGCCCTCACGCGGGCGGGCCTGGTCGTCCTCGCTCCGGACTCCATCGCCTTCGAGGATCGACGACCAGGCGTTGAGGGAACGGACCCCCGGGATGACGACTGGGAGCAGCACTACAACGAGCTCACCTACCGTCTGGTGGTGGGCGAGACGTTGATGCAGAAGGTCCTCGAGGACGCCATGGTCGCCGTCTCCGCCCTTCTGGTACGACAGGACGTTGCCCCTGGCGTCCTTGGGGCACTCGGTCACTCCTACGGAGGCAACACCACCCTGTTCTTGATGGGGGTCGACGAACGAGTGCGATTCGGGTGCGCAAGCGGCGCGCTCGGCTCGTACAGCAGAAGGATGGCCGACGGAACCGGCATCGAGATGGCCGAGGTGATACCCGGGTTCGCATCTCGGTTCGACATGGAACACCTGCTCACCGCGATCGCTCCCCGCCCGTTCCTCGCCGTGTCCGGCACCGAAGACAAGTACGCCGCCGACGCTCATGAGCTCGTTGCGCGCGCAGCGTCGGCTTTCCAGGTTCCGGCCGCGACAGGGGCTCTCTCGCACCTTCGCTTCACCGGTGGCCACGCTCTCGACGCGCAGCGCTTCGAGGCGATCATCAGCTGGGTGAGGAAGACGGCGATCGCCTCGATGTAGCTCGTCCGCTCGCGGCGCACACCGATTGCGACGTGTGACGAGAGTCACGGGCCGGTCGCGCGCCGGCTGTCGAATCGGCGGATCCTGCTGCGTCCTACCTGACGACGCCGCGTGCAAGCGGCAGGACTGGATCAGGGGTTCGAAGCGATCATGACGACACCGAGCATCGAGGCCGAAGGACTGATCAAGCGCTTCGGCAAGGTGGAGGCCCTCGCCGGGCTGGACCTCGTCGCGCGGAGCGGCGAGGTCACCGCAGTGCTGGGGCCGAACGGCGCCGGCAAGACCACGTTCGTCCGCGCCGTGGCGACGCTGCTCCGGCCGGACGGCGGCAGCCTGCGGGTGGCCGGCATCGACGTCGGCCGCGACCCGGCGCAGGTGCGACGAGTGATCGGCCTGGCCGGGCAGTTCGCGGCGGTCGAACCGACCTTGACTGGACGGGAGAACGTCCGGATGGTGGCCAGGTTGTTCGGCCAAGGACGACGCCAGGCGCAATCCAACACCGAGGCCGTCCTCGCACACCTCGGGCTGGAGGAGGTCGCGGATCGGCCGGTCCGGACCTACTCAGGCGGGCTGCGACGCCGGCTCGACCTGGGTGCGAGCCTGGTCGGAGCGCCGAGGCTCCTACTGCTCGACGAACCGACGACGGGCCTGGACCCCCGCAGCCGGATCCAGGTCTGGGACGCGATCCGCAGCCTCGTCGCCGACGGCACCGACGTGCTGCTCACCACGCAGTACCTCGACGAGGCGGATCACCTGGCCCGTCACGTCACGATCATCGACCACGGCAAGGTCGTCGCGGACGGCACCCCCGACGAGCTGAAGGCGGTCGCCGGGCGCGACGTGATCGACGTCCACCCCCACCAGCGGGACGACCTGCCGCTGCTGGCCTCGGCCCTCAACTCGATCGGCAGCGAGGATGCCCGCATCGACGGTGCCACCGGACGGGTGACCGTGCCCGTCGACGGTGGGCGCGCCGCCATCTCCCAGGTGGTGCGAGCGCTCGACGACCTCGACGTCACGGTGGACGACATCGGCCTGCGACGCCCCACGCTCGACGAGGTGTTCATGGTGCTGACCGGCGCCCCGGCCGGCGGCGACTCCAACGACTCCAACGACTCGCACGACGGCGCGGATCCGAGCAACGGGTCCGGGTCCCTCGACCCCGAGGAGGGGCCATGACCTCGACCACCGCACCCACGGCCGCCTCACAGATCGGCTTGACCATCGTCCGTGCCGATCGTCCGGCGGGGCTGGGGGCAACGGCGCTCGCGGTGGCGACCCGCACCGTCCTCAAGTACATGCGGACCCCGCAGCTCCTGGTCATGAGCCTCGCGAACGGCGCGATCTTCGTCGTGCTGTTCCGCTACGTCTTCGGCGGTGCCATCGACCTGGGCCCGGTCGACTACGTCGACTTCCTGATGCCGGGCTTCGTGCTCACCTGGGTCCTGGTCGCCGGTATCGGCACGGCCACCGCGGTGGCAGAGGACGTCGACCAGGGGTTCTTCGACCGCTTGCGCTCGATGCCCGTGCCCCGCAGCGCGCTGCTCGCCGGCCGGGCGCTGGGCGACATGGTCATCCTGGCGTGGAGCATCGGGGTCGCCATCGCCATGGGCTTCCTCGTCGGGTTCCGGCTGCACGGCGACCTCGGTGAGGCGCTGGTCGCGCTCGGGCTGTGCCTGGTGTGCGGCTTCGCGTTCCTGTGGCTCTTCATCACCATGGGCCTGGTGGCCGGCAACGCCCAGAGCGCCCAGGGCATGTCGATGATCGTGTTCCCGGTGATCTTCGTGTCCAGCGCCTACGTGCCCGTCGACAGCCTGCCCGGCTGGATGCAGACCGTGGCCGAGCACCAGCCGATCACGGTCATGTCCAACGCTGTCCGGTCGCTGTCCTTGGGCGACCCCGCCGCCGCCGGCGTCGGCCACACGACGACCTACTGGGTGGTCGTCTCGCTGCTGTGGGCCGCCGGCATCGTGGTGCTGTTCGCCCCGATGGCAGTCGCCCGCTACCGACGGTCGTCATGATGGTCCCCGACGCCGGGCCTCGGCCCCCACGATCGCCTCGACATGCGCAGGCGAGGCGCGCCCCGGGCGCCGGCCGGAAGGCACGGCGCCCGGAGGGCCCGGGGTGGCGGGGGTGGCGGAGACCCGTGGCGGTCAGCCGACGGGCACTCGGGACGGCTCGGTGTCGGCGCCCGCCTCGGGCCCGGCGGTCGCCGGAGCGGGGACGGGGGCGACGGCCCCGCCCTCGACGTCGATGGCGGGCAGTAGCCGGTCGAGCCAGCGGGGCAGCCACCAGTTGCGGTCGCCGAGCAGCTCCATCGTGGCGGGCACCAGGACCATCCGGACCACGGTCGCGTCGACGAACACCGCCGTCGCCAGGCCGATGCCGGCCAGCTTGAGGAACACGGCGTCCTCCATGACGAAGGCGCCGAACACCGTGACCATGATCGCCGCGGCTGCGGTGATGACCCGGGCCGTGTTGGCCAGCCCATCGGCGACGGCTCGCCGGTTGTCGCGGGTGCGGACGTACTCCTCGCGCACTCGGGACAGGAGGAACACCTCGTAGTCCATCGACAGCC
Source organism: Acidimicrobiales bacterium (assembly GCA_050744325.1). GTDB lineage: Bacteria > Actinomycetota > Acidimicrobiia > Acidimicrobiales > VFJN01 > DASXTK01. Next base: position 5,493 of record JBOGHK010000190.1, on the reverse strand, counting down.
CGAACAGGACGGCGAACATCGTCATGGGCAGCCATGCGGGGACCGGCGTCGGGTCGTCGATCCCGACGAGGTCGCCGAACCACCCGCCGTTGCCGGCGAGGGTCATCACGCCGTAGGCGGCTGCGATGGACAGGATGTTCATGATCGCCGCTTTGATGGCCACGGCGAGCGAGCGGAACACCGACATGAGCAGGATGAACGACAGTAGGACCACGCCCCCGATGAACAGGGGCAGCCGGCTGGCCGTCTGCTCGCTGTCGTCGATGAACGCCGCGGTCGTGCCGCCCACCGACGCCTCGACGCCCGTGCCGGCCACCGCGGCCGGGATGACGTCGTCGCGCAGCGTGTGCACGAGGTCCTCGGTGGCCTCGTCCTGTGGCCCTGTGGTGGGCACGACCGAGATGACCGCGGCGTCGCCGCGGTCGTTCAGCACGGGCGGGACGACCGTCGCCACGCCGTCTGCGGCGGCGAGATCGACCGCCACCTGCTCGACGGCGCCCGAGGCGGCGGCCGCGCCGCCCGCACCGGCCAGGTCGACCGCCACGAGGAGCGGGCCGTTGGCGCCGGGCCCGAAGCCCTCGCTGATGAGGTCGTAGGCCCGGCGGCTGGTCAGCTCGGTTGGGCCGTTCCCGGCATCGGGCATGCCGAAGCGCATGTCGGTCGCCGGGGCCGCGAGCACCAGCAGCACGACGAGGGCGGCGAGACCGGCCACGAGCGGTCGCCGCTGCATCACCCGGCTCCACCGCCACGACAGCGTGCGGCGCCCGTCGACGTCGTGGCGGAACCACGGCAGGCGGAACCGGTCGATGGTGCGACCGGCGAAGCCGAGCAGAGCGGGCAGCAGGGTGACCGAGGCGAGCACCACCGCCGTGACTGCGAGGGAGGTCGCCAGGGCGACGCCCCACAGATAGTCCCGGCCCATCAGCACCAGGCCGAAGATCGACACCACCACTGTCGAGCCTGCGAACACCACGGCCCGGCCCGCCGTGCCGCCGGCGAGCAGCACCGCGTCCCGGGGCTCGCGCCCCTCGGCCAGTGCCGACCGGTAGCGGGTCACGATGAACAGGGCGTAGTCGATGCCGACGCCGATCCCGATCATCGTGGCGAGCTGGACGCCGAAGTCGGGCACGTCGAGCACGTTCGCCATCAGCCACACGGCGCCCAGCGCGACCCCGAGGCCGAAGCCGGCGATCACGAGGGGTAGGCCGGCGGCCAGGGCCGAGCCGAAGGCCACGAGAAGGATGACGAGGGCGGCCAGCAACCCGACCGACTCGGAGCCGGACTCCTGTCGCTCGACCTTCTCGATCGGGTAGCCGCCGAGCTCGATCCGCAGGCCGTCGCCCTGGGCCTCGCCGGCGAGGTCCATCACCCGTTCGACGGAGGTGGTTGGCAGCTGCTCGGCCGCCACGTCGAAGCGGACCTGCACGACGGCGGTCGAGCCGTCGGGTGAGACGCGAGCGGGCTCGGCCGCGACGACGTTCGACACCTCGCCGAGGTCGGCGGCCAGCCGATCGACCCGCCGGGTCACGTCGGGGCCGGTGACACCGCCGTCGGACACGTACACCACGTCGACTGTGCCTCCGGCGAACTCGGGGAAGCGGTCCTGCAGCAGCCCGACCGCTTCGGCCGAGTCGCTGCCGGGGACCGTGAAGTCCATCTCGTTGTCGCCGCCGGCCACGCCGGCGAGGACCGTGGCGGCGGCCAGCGCCGCCACCCACAGCGCCACGACGCGCCGGCGGCGGTCGTGGCTCCAGGTCACGAGCCGGCGCAGCATCACGCCACTCCCCCGGTCGTGGGGCCGAGGGCCCGTACGGCGGTGTCGCCCGAGCCGTAGACCTTGGTGACGTCGACCGTCCTGGCGGCCGAGGCGGTCGACAGCAGTCGTCTGGGGGATGCGATGAGAGTCATGGTGTCCATGGTCGGAGTGCGGCGCCGCCGTGTCGTCGCCTGCGAGGCGGCTTTGTGTGGCCTCACCTACGTCGAGGCGCGTACGCGCCGGGACCGAGGGGCGGGTGCCGCGAGCCTGTACTCGTCGCGAGCAGCGCCCGGGCTCGACCGGGCGTCACGATGGGGGGAGTCATCGTGACGCTCCGGACTCGAGCCGCCGGGCGAGCATGCTGGCCCGTGCCGCGAAGGCGACGATCGCGACCCCGAAGGGGATGTGCAGCCAGAGGGTGTCCTCGCCGTCGGCCGCCGCAACGCCAAGCCGCGCCTGGACGAACAGGCACGCCGCCAGCGCGACCAGAACCACGGCAAAGCGCCGACCGCCGGTGCGCTCACGCAAGACGGCAAGTGCGGCGAGACCCACAGCCAGAGTGACCAGGAACGAGAGATGGCCGGTCGCACGGTGTGCCGTCCGAGCCCAGTCGTCGCCGGAAGAGATGCGTCCGGCTGTGACCGACTGGAGGACGATCGCCCACATGGCGACCGTGGTGAACCCGACCCATCCCCGGCCGATGCGGCGGTCGGTCGACATCTCGGTGCTGCTCTCCTGGGTCACCTGCCGGACCTCACGCCGAGGTCGTTGGCCGGCCGGGCTCTGGCTTCTCGCGCGACGTCGTCCGGGACGCTTGGGGCCGTTTCGAGGTCCGGCCCAGGGATACCGGCTGACAGTTCCACGGTGAGCTCGTCGATCGCGGCTCGCAACCGCTCCTGGAGGGCCTCACCCTCCGCTGTCAGCTCGAGTCGGCACATCCCAGGGTCACCGCTCGGGGCGGAGACCACGCTGATGTGGTGACCGGCCTCGGCCTCGTCGAGCATCAACCGGACCGTCTCGTCCGTCACGTCGAGAGCGACGGACAACGCGGGCACCAGGAGGCCGACCTCCGCCGGGAGGGACTCGCTGGCAATGGCGTTCAGCACGACCCAGCGGTCGAACGTGGTGCCTAGCTCAGCCAGGAGGAGGTCGAGCACAGCGGACGTCGCCCGTTGTGCCTCGCCTAGCTGCCGGCCTTTGAGGATCGCTGCATCGGTCATCGAGGAGCCCTCCTGTCGTGGGCGGATCCGTTGGTCGAACCGAGAGGTGTCCATGGTCGGTGTGGGGCGCCGCCGTGTCATCGCCCGGGAGGCGGCTTGTGCCGACGCGCCTACGTCGCGGCGCGTACGCGCCGTGGCGGATGCCCTCGGTGGCGCGGCCTCGTATCGTCACCGTGATGGATGCTCCTCGGGTGCGGACCGTGGACGTCGCCGTGGCGGCTGTCGTCGTCGCCGTCCTCGTGGTCGCCCAGTCCGCCGTCGACGGTGACGCCGACACCCGCTCGTTCGACGCGCTTGCCGGGCTGCTCGTCGTCGTCGCCGGGGGCGTGCTGGCGCTCTGTCGACGGGCCCCGATGGTGGTGCTCGCCGTCACCGCGTCGGCCTTGGTGCTGTACAGCCTCCGGGAGTATTCGGGCGGTCCCGTCTACCTCACGTGGATCGTCGCCATCTTCGCGGTATCCGTGGCTCGGGGCCCCACGAGAGCATGGGTCCCCGCCGCGGCGTCGACGGTGGCCATCCTCGCCTCCGCGTTCCACGGCACGCGCAGGGTCGGCGAGAGCCTCGACTCGACACTGGTGGTCGCCATCCTGTTCGCCAGCTGGGCTGTGGGTGGGTTGCTGATGGGCGGCTCGGTGCGCGGCCAGCGGGCCGAGCGAGCCGCGCTGGAGGAACGGGCTCGGTACCTGGCCGAGACCCGGGAGGAAGAGGCCCGCCGCCGCGTCGCCGAGGAGCGGTTGCGGATCGCCCGCGACCTCCACGACTCGGTCGCCCACAGCCTGGCGAGCATCTCCGTGCAGGCCGGGGTCGGGGCCCACGTGCTCGACGAGAGGCCGGAGGACGCCCGGGCCGCCCTGCTCGCCGTCAAGCGCGCCAGCGGCGCGGCGCTGGCGCAGCTGCGGGGGACGCTGGGCATGCTCCGCTCGAGCGAGGCCGCGTCCCGCGAGTCGGAGGCGGGGCTCGACCTGCTGCCGTCACTGGTCGAGAGCTCCCGGGCCGCGGGGCTTCCGGTCGAGGTCGTGATCGAGGGGGTCGCTCGGCCTTTGCCGCCGGCCGTCGACGCCGCTGCCTTCCGGATCGTCCAGGAGTCGCTCACCAACGTGATCCGTCACGCCGGCCCTGCCCGGGCCACCGTTGCTGTCCGCCACGGTGACGGTGAGGTCGAGATCGAGGTGACCGACGACGGACGAGGTGTCGTCAGCGGCAACGGCGGCACCCACGGCACAGGCGGCGATGGCGGTGGAGGCGGCGGGCACGGGCTGGCCGGGATGCGGGAGCGGGTCGCCCTCCTCGGCGGCGAGCTGTTCGCCGGCACCCGCCGCTCCGGCGGCTACCGAGTGCGGGCTCGGCTTCCGCTGTGATCCGCGTCGCCCTCGCGGAGGACCAGGCCCTGGTGCGCGCGGGGTTCCGCGTGCTGTTCGACGCCGAGGCCGGCGTCGAGGTGGTGGGCGTGGCCTCCAACGGGCGCGAAGCAGTCGAACTGGCCCGGGCGCAGCGGCCGCAGGTGATGCTCATGGACATCCGCATGCCGGAGATCGACGGCATCGAGGCGACCCGCCAGATCGCTGCCGACCCCGCGCTCGACGACGTCCGGGTGCTGATCCTCACAACCTTCGAGCTCGACGAGTACATCGTCGATGCCCTGCGAGCCGGCGCCAGCGGCTTCCTCCTCAAGGACATCGAGCCGGTCGAGCTGGTCCGGGCGGTCAGGATCGTGGCGGCGGGCGACTCGCTGCTGTCGCCCAGCGTCACCCGCCGGCTCATCGGCGAGTTCGTCAACCGGTCTGGCACGTCGGTGACCCCGAGCCCGGCCCTCGACGTCCTGACCGATCGCGAACGGGAGGTGCTGGCCCTGGTCGGCCGCGGCCTCAGCAACGAAGAGATCGCCGCCGAGCTGTTCATCAGCGTCGCCACCGCACGGACGCACGTGAGCCGGGCGATGACCAAGCTCCACGCGCGCGACCGCGCCCAGCTTGTCGTCGCCGCCTACGAGTCCAGACTCGTGACACCCGGCCAGCGACCGGCCAGCCTCCACCGCGATCCCCGGGCGGCGCCGATACGCGTTCCCGCACCGTCGAATAGGCCATGCTCACTCTGCGGTTATCCGCCGATCTGGCTCATGCTGCGTCGGGGGCGCACGAACTGCACCTGCCCGATCATGTGGCCCGCCCACTTGGCCGTCACGCAGCGCTGCACGGCCTCGCCCAACTCGGCGTCGGACGCGCCGGACCGCAGGAGCTGGCGCATGTCGATCTCGTCCACCGCGAACAGACAGGCGCGCAGCTGACCGTCGGCCGTCAGCCGGATGCGATCACACGACCCGCAGAACGGTCGGGTCACCGAGGGGATGACACCCACCTCGCCGCAGCCATCCCGATAGGTGAACCGCTCGGCCGGCTCGCTCCCCCGCTCGATGGGGTCGAGGGGAAACACCGCGCCGATGGCCGTCAGGATCTCGTCCTGGCTGACGACCGCGTCGTCGCGCCAGCGCTGGTCGGCGTCGAGCGGCATCCACTCGAT
>JBOGHK010000189.1:0-34560 GCA_050744325.1 Acidimicrobiales bacterium | reverse complement strand
GGCGACAGCACTGCTGTCGCCGGGGCCACGGATTGCCTCGGGGGCGACCACCTATCAGGATCAAGAGCGTGGCCGAGCTCCCGGCAGTCAACGACCTGGCGATCTCAGCCCGTGAGGCTCAGGTGCTGGCTCTCGTGGGCGAGCACCTGACCAACGCCGAGATCGCCAACCGACTGTTCATCTCGGTGCGGACCGTGGAGAGCCACGTGTCCTCCCTGCTCCGCAAGCTGCAGGCGACCGATCGTCGGGCCCTCGCAGCGTTGGCCGAGCCCAGCGTCCGAGTAGAGGGCGACGACGTGGAGGCCGGGCCCTGGCCGACGCGACGGCCCACGGCGTTGCCTGTCCCGTTGACGTCGTTCGTCGGGCGGACGGCCGAGCGCACCGCGTTGGCCGACGCCGTCGCGCAGCACCGGCTGGTGACCGCCGTCGGCCCTGGCGGCGTCGGCAAGACCCGCCTGGCGCTCGCCGTCGCCGCCGACGTCACCGACCGGTATGCCCAAGGTGCCTGGTACGTCGACCTGGTGCCGGTGACCGACCCGGCGATGGTCGGTGGCGCCGCGGCGGCGACTCTGGGGTTCGGCGAGCAGCTCGGGCGGTCGCCGACCGACACGGTCGTGTCCCGGCTCACGGACGCCGAGGCCCTGCTGGTGCTCGACAACTGCGAGCACCTGGTGGATGGGGTGGTGGAGTTCGTCGAACGGCTGCTGTCCGCCTGCCCGAAGGTGTCGGTCCTGGCGACCAGCCGCGCCCGCCTCCTGTTGCCGTTCGAGTCGGTGTTCCCGGTGCAGGGCCTGTCGCTGGCCGGTGTCGAAGACGGCGGCGACTGCGACGCGGTCGCCCTGTTCCTCGACCGCGCCGCGATGACCGGGTGGGCCACCGAGTCGGATGGCGACGTCCGACGCATCGTCGGGATCTGCGACGGGCTCGACGGCATCGCGCTGGCGATCGAGCTCGCCGCGGCGCGGGTGGCTGCCCTCGGCCTAGACGGGCTGGAAGCCGGCCTGGCCCATCCGCTGGGCATGCTCGCCGGCGCGGCGCGGGTGGACGAACGCCATCGCTCGGTGCGGGCGACGCTGGATTGGAGCTACGAGCTCCTCGACCCGGTCAGCCAGGCCGTGCTGCGGCGCGCCTCGGTCTTCGCCGGAGCGTTCAGTCCTGACGCCGCGGCCCGCGTCGTGGGCCGGCCGCCGGTCGAGCCGACCGGCGTGGCGGCATCCCTCGCCCGGCTCGCGGACCAGAGCTTGCTGGTGGTGGTGTCCCGGCCGGGTGGCACGCGCTACCGCATGCTCGAGACGATCCGGCAGTACGGCGACGAGCAGGTCGACGCCGTCGGCGAAGCCACCGACGTGCGATATCGGCACCTGGCCTGGTGCCAGGCGACCGCTGCGGTGCTCGACGAGTCACCCGATGGCCCAGGGTTCGATGCCGTGGCCGACGACCTGCGGGCCGCGCTCGGATGGGCGACCGGGCAGCCGGACCGACGGGCCCACGCCCGCCGGTTGGCGCTGGTGTTGGCCCGGTTGGCGTTCGCCCGGGGCCTGGCCAACGAGGCCCAACGCCGCTACGTCAACGCGGCCGCGCTCGCCGACGACGACGGCGGCGTGGCCGACGCTCTGGATCGCGCCGCCGCCGTGGCCTTGAGCCGCTTGGCCGGTGACGAGGCGCTGCAGCTGTATCAGTCCGCCGCCGATGCTGCCCGCCGGGCCGGCGACCGGAGCGGCGTCGCCGTCCGCCTCACCCGGGCCGTGGAGTTGATCGACCGGTCGCCGGGCCTGCTGTCGGAGGTGCCTCCTCCGGAGCGGATCGAGGCGCTGCGGTCCGAGGCCCTCGACCTGGCGGGTGACGACCCCTACGTGCAGGCGGCGGTCGGCATCCTGATGTTCGGCATCGACGAATCCGACCTCGACTTCGCCAGCGTCGAGGACGCCGTCGAGCTCGCCGAGCAGGTGGGCGACCGGAGGCTGTGGAGTGCAGCGCTCGACCAGCTGACCGTCGCGCATCTGTCCCGCGGCCGCGTCCACGAGGCCGCGGCGTGCGCCCGGCGTCGTCTCGACCTCCTCGCTCCGCTGGCCCTCGAAGCCGAGGTCGCCTTCGAGTGGTCCGACGCCCTCCACATGGCGTCGATGACCAGCATCGGGGCGGGGGACCTGGCTGCCGCTCGCCGCTACGCGCAGGAACGGCGGGATCTGGTGTTCCACCGCGAGGACGACCACCTCGCCTTGCACTGGCTGTTGGTGCTGGCGGCGTTGATCGGCGACTGGGACGACGTGGTCGACCTCGGCGAGCAGTTCCGTGTCGGGTGGGAGCGGGCCGGCTCCATGCCCTTGAGCGGTTGGGCGACGACGCCCGCAGCGGCGGCGATGGTCTACGGCCTGCGCGGCGACGAAGCCGCCCGCCGTTGGTGGCTCGAGGTCTTCGCCCGGATGCGTCCGACCGATGACGACCATCCGGCGGCCAACTCCGGGTACGGCCCGGTGTTCGACGCGGTGCGGTTGCTCCACCGGGGCGACGTCGACGACGCGGTGGCGACGCTGTCCGATCCGCCCGCGACGCTGACGGCGTGGAGCTCGGGGGTGTGGCGGCAGTGGTATGCGGCGCTCTGGGCCGAGGCCGGGGTGGTCGCCGGCACCGCCGACCAGGCTGAGCGGATCGGCGAAGCCCGCCGCATCACCGTGGGCAACCCGGTCGCCGGCGGCATCGTCGACCGGGCCGATGCGTTGGCGAACGGCGCGCCCGGCGACCTCGTCGGCGTGGCGGCCGCGCTCGGCACGGTCGGCTGCCGCTATCAGCAGGCCAGGACGCTGGTCCTGGCCGGCGGCGACGCCCAGGAGACCGGCGAGCAGATGCTCGCCGCGATGGGCGCCATCCCCATGGCCTGACGCCGCCGGCGTGATCGACCGCGCGCCGGTCGGGGTCGGTCAGCGGGCCAGCACGTGGACGAGCGTGACGACCGGGCCCAGGATCGCAACCTCGACCGCTGCCGCGACCAGAGCGAGTGCCGTCACCGCGGCCAGCAGGATCACACCCAGGGCGACGAGGATCGGCGAGCACGATGACCAGGGCGCCGTAGCCGACGATCTCGATCGGCATCAGCCCGCGCAGGAAACGGCGGCGATACGGCTCGGTGGCGCGGCTCCCACCCATGGCCGCCAGCCGTTCGAGCCGCTGCTCGATCGGGGGGAGGAAGGCGACGAGGTCCAGCCCTGGGCCCGTCGGGTTCCCGCTTGGACGGCTCCGGTGGGACCGTGCCACGCGATCGGCACGCGGACGTCACGCCGCATGGTCATGAGCAGCACCACCGACAGGACCACCCCCGACGGGACGATGATCCTGGCCAACGCCCGGGCGATCGCCAAGGTCCTGCGTGAGGAGGCGGACGAGAACGAGCGGCGACGCCAGCTGACCCCTCGTGCGGTGGACGCCTTGCGCTCGACCGGCGTGTTCCGAATGCCGATGCCCCGCTCCTGGGGTGGTCCCGAAGTCGACATCTCGACCCAGGTCGAGATCGTCGAGGAGCTGTCACGGGCCGACGGCTCGGCGGGATGGTGCGCGATGATCGGCGCGGACGGCGGCTACTACACCGCGGCGATGGACGACGACGTGGGGCGGGCGCTGTACCCGAGCCTCGACGCGGTCACCGCGGGATGGATCCATCCGGCCGGTCGGCTGCGCCCGGTGGACGGCGGCTACCGGCTGTCAGGTCACTGGCAGTTCGGCAGCGCCTGCACCTTCGCCGACGTGATCGTCGGCGGCTGCCTGGTGTTCGGCGGCGACGACGCACCGGTGATCGCTGCCGACGGCCTTCCCGAGTACCGCGTCGCCATGCTGCCCGCCAGCCGCTACGAGATCCTCGACACCTGGCACCCCACCGGGCTCGCCGGCAGCGGCAGCCACGACTACACGATCCACGACGCGTTCGTCCCCGCCGAGCAGACCTTCCGGTTCCGGGACCGGCGACGCACCGGCACGCTCTACAGCTGGCCAGGGCTCTTCCCGGTCAACCTCCTCGGCGTCCCTCTCGGCATCGCCCGCGCCTCGCTCGAGACCGCGCACGAGCTGCTCGCCGACAAGATCCTGATGCCCGAGAAGGTCGCGGCCCGTGACGACCCCCGGAGCCGCACCGGGCTCGCCCGAGCCTCGGCGATCGTCGGATCGACCCGCAGCTACGTGTACGACGTCGTCGGCGACTTCTGGGCAACGCTCGACGCCGGCGACGAGCCGTCGCACCGTCAGCGCGCTGCGCTCGGCGGCGCGTACGCGCACACCGTCCGCAGCTGCCGCGACGCGGTCCAACTCCTCGCCGACACCGTCGGAAGCGCCTCGATCCACCGTCACTGTCCCCTCGAACGCCACCTGCGCGACCTCACCACATTGAGCCAGCACGCGCTCGCCCAGCTCAAGCTCCTCGATGCCATCGGCGCGCTGCTGCTCGACGCCGACACCACCCATCCGCTGGTGGCCGAGAAGATCCTGTGAGTGGGTCGTCTCCAGCGGAGTCACTGGCTGATCCCGATGTCGTGCTGGTGGCCGGAGACCGACAGCTGCTACGGGCAGCGGGCGAGGTGTCGATCGCCCGTGCCGATCTCATCGCCGGGCGCCGGCGGCGCCGACCTCGTCAGGCTCGATGGGCCTTCCCAGCCAATTGATGGTGCGGGTGAGGAGACGGACCGCGTCGCGGATCGGGATGTCTCCAGGCGCCGCTCGCTCCTGCGCCCGGCCGAGCCCGAGAGCGTGGAGCAGCGTGGACGGCCCGTGGTGGGCGGTGCGAAGCAGGTCGAGCGACGCCACGAAGCCGTCGGATCCCTGGTCCGATCGTGCCAGCATCACGGCGCGCCGCCAGACGCTCTGGGCGGGTCCCAACGGCCGGACGACGGCGGTCTCGGCGGGATCCGATCCGTCGTTGGCGTCGCGGCGTGCCCTCGTCATGCGGTGCCCGCTCACGTCGGCCTTCCGAGATGGCAGGCCGCTCACAGCAGCGGCAGCCGTGGCGGGTGCTGCTCGTCGGGGACGTGGTGACGGTGCAGGTACCCGACGACCGCCTCGATCGTGCGCCCGTCGTGGCCGTCGATCGCCAGGTACCCGGCAACGTCCATCGTGCCGTGGCTGGCGTCGCTTGCGGCCAGGACCTCGGCCACGACATCGCCCAGAGTCAGTGCGGGAAATCCGACGACCTGCTGTTCGAGCAACCGAGCGTCACGCTTGCGGCGTTGTCGAGCGAGATCGTCGCCATTGTCCCAAAGCTCGGTCGAGCTGTTCACGGACATCATCTCCTCGCATCGGCTCAGAAGAGGATGACGCCCGGTCGGGCCTTCGTGACGGTGCACAAAGCACTTCCAAGGTTTGCTGCGAACGTATCGGGCACCGACGCGAACGGCACCCCTCGCCCCGCCGTTGACCGGAGCACCAGCCGCGCGCAGCAGGGTCCGGGCGTCGTTGGTGAGGGAGTTCCGACTCGCCATCCAGGCGCTCGCTGACGGCCCGGTAGGGTCAGCCGCATGCTCAAGCCAGGTGACAAGGCCCCGGACTTCACCCTGCTCGACCAGGACGAGAACGAGTTCTCCCTGTCCAAGGCGCGCACGGCCAAGGTGCGGCACTTGATCTACTTCTACCCCAAGGCCGACACGCCGGGATGCACGACCCAGGCGTGCGGGCTCCGCGACATCCTCGGCGACATCGGCGACACCAGGGTGGTCGGCATCAGCCCCGACAAGCCGGCCAAGCAGAAGAGGTTCGACGACAAGTACGGCCTGGGCTTCCCGTTGCTGGCCGACGAGGACCACAGCGTCGCCGACGCCTACGGCGCCTGGGGTGAACGCTCGATGTACGGCCGGAAGTACATGGGCATCATCCGCTCGGCGTTCCTGGTCGACGAGGACGGTGCCATCGAGCAGGCATGGCCCAAGATCAGCCCCAAGGACACCCCCAAGAAGCTGCTCGCAGCCCTCGCCGCCGGCGCGGCCCCCCAGCTGAGGCGACGTCACGCGACCTCACGAAACGCCGCGGCGAAGCGTTGACCGGGTAGTGAAGCTGCCGCCGTTCCAGAAGCTGATCGACGACCACGCCGCCGACCTGCACCGCTATCTCGTCGCGACCGCCGGGCCGCACGACGGCGCCGACGCCTTCCAGGAGACGATGCTGTCGGCGCTGCGGGCCTATCCAGGCCTGCGGTCAGGCCGGAACCTGCGGGGATGGCTGTTCACGATCGCCCATCGCAAGGTGATCGACCTGGCCCGGGGACGCAATCGCCGGGCGGAACCGGTTGGCGACCCGCCCGAAGTGGCGCATCACGACCGGGACCGAGCCGACGGCACCCTCTGGGGCCAGGTCGCAACGCTTCCACCGAAGCAGCGATCGGCGGTGGTGCAGCGCTACGTCCTGGACCGGCCGTACGCGGAGATCGCGGAGGTGATCGGCAGTAGCGAGGAGGCAGCTCGCCAGAACGTCCGAGCAGGCCTGCAGCGCCTGCGTCAGGCAGTCGCCGAGGAGGTCGAATCGTGAGCATGAACAACGTGGACCGCGAGCTGGTCGCCCGGCTGGCGGACACCTACCACGACGGGCCGGCCCTGGCCGAGCTGCTCGACGGGGTGACCCGGCGGGCCGAGGCCGAGGGGCTGGTCGACGTGGCCTGGACGGTCTCCGACTCGCCAATCGGCCCACTGGTCCTGGCGGCGACGCCGGTCGGGGTCGTACGCATCGACTTCGGCGACGACGAGGACGCCCTGGTCGACGACCTGGCTCGTCGGGTGTCGCCGCGGGTGCTACGGGCGCCCCAGCGGCTCGACACCCTGCGGCGGGAACTGGACGAGTACTTCGATGGCCACCGCGAGGTCTTCGAGGTGCCGCTCGACTGGCAGCTGTCGCACGGCTTTCGGCGGGCCGTTCTGGGCGAGCTGGCCCAGACCGTGCCGTTCGGCCAGATCGTCAGCTACAAGGAGCTGTCCGAGCGGGCCGGGAACCCCAAGGCCAGCCGAGCAACGGGCTCGGCGATGGCCACCAACCCCATCCCGATCGTCGTGCCGTGCCACCGGGTGGTGGGGAGCAACGGGAGCTTGACCGGCTACGGCGGTGGGCTCGACGCCAAGCTGTGGCTCCTCCGCCACGAAGGTGCCCTGCTGGCCTGAGCTGTTGCCGTCACCTCAGGCCCAGCTCGGCCTCGCCGCGCGCCAGCTTGACCCGCCGGTAGACCAACAGGGCAGTGACGACTACCGCAACGACGAACAGACCACGCACCCCGCCAGAGTAGGCTCGCACGCTTACTCGCACGTATGCGGGCGTAGCCCAACCGGCAGAGGCACGGGTCTCAAACACCCGCCAGTGTGGGTTCGAATCCCACCGCCCGCACGCTTTCGCAGCTCAGGACTTCGGGCCGACGATCTGGTCCAGCAGTTGAGTCGACTCTCTCCTGGCCACCGAGATGCTGTTCCGCCGGTTGAGGCGGGCTGCAACACCGAGTCGTTCGCACGCTTCGAAGAACAGCGCACGGATGTCGGCCGACTCGTTGCAGAACAGGCACCGGAGGTACTCGTAGCGCTTGCCCCGCACGGTCACTCGATTGATGCACCGGCATCCGTCGCTGTGGATGAGTCCCCGTATGAACCAGTCGGGATTGCGGTCGAGAGCGATCTCGCGCTGCCACGGACTGCGGTCTCGCACTCGGCCATGGTGAGAGCCTAGTCGAACATACGTACGTGTGAGGTGATCTGACGGCGGCCCTCACGCATCGCGGCCGCGACCTTGTTGACCAGCGGATCGTCGAGCACCTCGTCGAGTGGCATCGGGAGGGCAAGCGACCAGTTCGGCCGCTCGGCCCCGGTGCCCGGCAGGTTGGGGCGCTGGGTGACCGCCAGCGCGTCCTCCAGCGTGGCCTGCACCAGGTAGCTCGGAGCACGGGCCAGCCGTCGATGGACGCCCACGACCACGTCCTCGACCGGTGCATCCGCCGGGCAGCCGCTGGCCGATACCAGCTTCTCGCGGAGCTGCGCGGCCCGGGCCTCGTTGACGTCGACCCCGGCCGCCCGCTGGTCGGCGAGGTCCTCGCCGGTCCAGACCCCGGCCACCGTGGGCAGGTCGTGCGTGGTCACTGCCGCCAGCGCCTGTGCCGGGAACGCCTCGGGAGGCTCGGCCTCGAACCACACCAGCCGGTTCGACAGCACCCCGGCCGCGGACAGGGTGTCGCGGACACCGTCCTCCACGGTCCCGAGGTCCTCGCCGACGACGAGCGCTCCGGCCCGGGTGCTCTCGACCGCGAGGATCGCGAGCAGCTCGTCGCTGCGGTAGCGCACGTATGCGCCAGCCGCGGCTGTGTCATCCGGTGGGATCCAGAACAGCCGAAACAGGCCCATCACATGGTCGATCCGCAGCCCACCACCCTGCGACAGCGCGCTGCGCCACAGCCGCACCAGCGGCTCGTAGGTCGCCTCGCGCAGCTTCCAGGGCACGAAGGGCGGCAGGCCCCAGTCCTGGCCCTCCGGGTTGAACTCGTCGGGCGGCGCGCCGACCCGAGCGTCCAGGGCCAGAAGGTCCTGGTAGGCCCAGGCCTCGCCGCCGTCGGGGTCGACGCCGATGGCAAGGTCGTGCAGCAGCGGCAACCCGTCGCCGGCCCTGGTCAGCTGGTCGTCGAGCAGCAACTGGAGCCACGCCCAGAACGCCACCCGATCCGGTTGGTCGACGGCGAAGCGGGCGACACCCGGGCGTGTCGGGTGCCGGTGCTCGTCAGGCCAGGCCGACCAGCCGGTGCCGTGGTGATCGGCCAGTGCACAGAACCGGGCGTAGGTCTCCAGGTCGTGTCCCTGATCGGCACGCCAACGGTCGAGCCGCAGGTCCGGGCCGAGCCGGGCCCACAGGCGGTCGAGCGCGGCCCGCTTCAACGTCCAGACCCGTTCGCGATCGAGCAGTCGCTGCTCGGACAGCCGCCGGGCCTGCTCGGCGAGCGCCGCGATCTCGGGATCGTCCGTCGCACCCGGGATCTCGTCGATCTGCAGATAGAGCGGGTTCCGCCAGCGGCGACTCGACGAGTAGTAGGGGCTCGGCTCGACCCCACCAGCCAGCCGCGGTGCGTGCAGTGGATTGACCGCCACCATGCCGGCGCCGCGTACCGAGGCCCACACCGCGAGGCGCCAGAGGTCTCCCAGGTCGCCGATGCCCCAGCTCCGGCCCGAGCGACAGGCGTGCAGCTGGACGGCGAGCACCCAGGTACGCAGCTCGTCGGGCACGTGACAACGGCCCGGGGTCACGATCAGCCGGGTGGTCTCGCCATCGCCGATCGGGTTGAGCTGGTGGTAGCCGATCGGCAGGTCGGGCGGCAGCGTCGCCTCGGCCCGCAGCTGGCTTCCGTCCTCGAGCACGACCTCACACGGGCCGAGCAGGGGAGCGGCAGCGCCGGCGTCGACCACCCAGATGGCCCGCTGAACGGGAGGAGCAGGCTCCTCGCCGTCGAACCCGTCGGCCCCCATCACCTGGCGGATCCGGAGCGCGGTGTCCTCGGTGGTGGCGTGCCAGTTGCCCCACTTGTCCCAGTACCCGTCGTCCACGCCCCAGGGGTCCGTCGCCATCGGCCGGCACGCTACCGGCGCGTGGGGGCTACCTGGTCGCCGACGCCTCGGCAGGCTGGGAGGTCTCGAGACGACGTCCGGCGCTGACCGCGGCGATCCCCGCGACGGTGACCACTCCACCAAGCACCAGGCGCCACTCGAAGGGCTCGTCCAGCGCCAGGATGCCGACGACCACGGCGATCACGGGGATGAGATAGGTCACGATCGAGGTCTTGGTCGGCCCGACGTCGTTGATCAGCCGGTAGTAGAGCAGGTAGGCGATCCCGGTGCCGAACACGCCGAGCAGCACGACCGAGGCCGCACGGCTCGGGGTCAGCGAGACGCCGCTCGTCATCGACGTGACCAGCGCCACGGGGGCGAGGATGACCGTACCCGCCGCAAGCTGGCCGGCCGCCGCGACCAGCGGCGACAGCACCGTGAGGTGCCGGCGTGAGTAGACCATGCCGATCCCGTAGAAGCCGCCGGCGGCGATCGCCGCGGCGGCGCCCGCCAGCGACGATCCCTCCACGTCGGCCGCACCGAGCCCGGCGGCCACGGCGACGCCGACGAGGCCCACGCCCAGGCCGGCGACCTGCACCGGGCGAAGCCGGTCCTGGCCGGCCAACCCGGCGAACACCGCAGTGAACAGCGGGGTCGACGCGTTGAGCACGGCGGTGAGTGCCGAGGTGATGCGTTGCTCACCCCAGGCCAGCAGCGTGAACGGCACCACGCTGGCCACCATGGCCATCACCGCGAAGTGGCGGATGAAGACCGGGTTGGTCTCCAGACCACGGCCCTGGTGTCGCAGGATCAGGTACAGCGCCGCGGCACCGAGGGTGATCCGCAGCCACGCCACCGTGGTCGGGGTGAAGCCCTCCACCGCCACCTTGATGAACAGGAACGACCATCCCCAGATGAACGCGAGCGCCACCAGCCGTTGCATGAGGCCGTCAGTCAACCAGCGGGCTGGGGGATCGCACCACGCAGTTACTGCCATTCGGCGTAGCGGTGCCGCCGTTCTCCGCAGGCCGAGCTGTGCGGGCAACGTACAATTGCGCTCCATGTCCAAGGCTTCGGTCGAGCGCCAGCTGCGACAGGTGGGGTGCCGGCTTCGCGAGCTGCGCGAAGAGCTCCAGGTCACCGACGAGCAGCTGACGAACCTCGTCGACGCCGCGGACGATGCCCGGCTCCGGGCACTGGTATCCGAGACACCACTCGCGGGCCAGGATCACCGCCAAGCCGAACGCCACGCCCAGGCCATGCGCCGTCACCGGGCGAAGGTCTTCGACGAGATCTCCCGGCTCGAACGATCACAGGACGAGTTGCTCGACCGGCTCGTGGCAGAGTCGCGCCGCTAGACAAAGATCGGTCACGATCAACGACGATCGAAAGGAAACCCTGTTGGCCACCCGCGTCGTCATTGCCGAGGACGAGGCCATCATTCGCCTCGATCTGAAAGAGACCCTCGAGGAAGAGGGTTACGAAATCGTCGGCGAGACCGGCCGCGGCGACGAGGCCGTGCAGCTGGTTCGCGAACACTCGC
Source organism: Acidimicrobiales bacterium (assembly GCA_050744325.1). Lineage (GTDB taxonomy): Bacteria > Actinomycetota > Acidimicrobiia > Acidimicrobiales > VFJN01 > DASXTK01. Next base: position 23,487 of record JBOGHK010000189.1, on the reverse strand, counting down.
CCGAGCTGGCCATCCTCGACATAAAGATGCCGGGCCTCGACGGTCTGGCCGCGGCGCGTGAGATCGCCGGGGAACGGCGGGCCGCCGTGCTGATCCTCACCGCGTTCAGCCAGCGCGACCTGATCGAGCAGGCCCGCGACGCGGGTGCGCTGGCGTACCTGGTCAAGCCCTTCGAGCGCAACGAGCTGATCCCCGCCGTCGAGGTGGCCCTGGGCCGCTTCCAGGAGATGAAGGCCCTGGCCGACCAGACCGTCAGCCTCGAGGAGCAGCTCGAGACCCGCAAGCTGGTCGACCGGGCCAAGGGTCGCCTCATGGACGAGCACGGCCTGGCCGAGAACGAGGCGTTCTCGTTCATCCAGAAGCGTGCGATGTCCGAACGGGTCACGATGCGCGTCATCGCCGAGCGGGTCATCGCCGGCGAGATCCGCCCTGGCACCTAGTTTCAGGCTGTGGCTGACGAGACGACCCCTGCGCTGGTGCTGATCGACGGCAACTCGCTGACCTACCGCGCCTTCTTCGCGCTGCCGACCGACCTGACCACCGCGTCCGGGCAGGTGACCAACGCGGTCTACGGGTTCACGTCGATGCTGATCAACCTGATGCGCGACCACGGGTCACAGCGTGTCGCAGTGGCCTTCGACCTCCCCGGGCGCACGTTCCGCCACGAGCAGGTCGATACCTACAAGGCCAACCGCGACGCTGCGCCCGACATCCTGCGCCAGCAGATCGGCCTGGTGCGCCGGGTCCTCGAGAGCCTGGGCATCCCCATCCTCGAAGCGCCGGGGTTCGAGGCCGACGACATCATCGCAACCCTCGCCACCCAAGGCCGTGACCAGGGCACCGAGGTGCTGGTGGTGACCGGCGACCGCGATACCTACCAGCTGGTCGAGGACCCGCACGTCAAGGTGCTCTACAACCGCCGCGGCGTCACCGACTACGTGATGTATGACGAAGCCGGCATCGAGGAGCGCACCGGGGTCACACCCGCCAACTACGTGCTGTACGCGGCGCTGCGCGGCGACCCGTCCGACAACCTGCCCGGCGTCCCCGGGGTGGGCGAGAAGACCGCCGCCCGGCTGATCAACACCTACGGCGACCTCGACGGCCTGTTCGCGAACCTCGACGCGCTGTCGCCGAAGCTGCGCCAGAGCCTCGCCGAGAACGAGGCGCACGTCCGGCAGAACGCCGAAGTGATGCGGCTGGTGCGCGACGTCGAGCTCCCGGTCGGCATCGCCGAGCTGGTCCGGGCGCCGGCCGATCCCGACGAGATGCGGCGGCTGTTCGACTTCCTCGAGTTCCACAGCCTCGGCGACCGGCTGAGCGAAGCGCTCGGTGAGCCAGCGCCGACGGGCCCCGAGGTGAAGGTCCTCGAGGCCGAGGTCACCGAGCTCACGACCGCCGCCCAGGCGCTGGTGCTGCTGACCGACCTGGTCGCCGGGAAGCAGCCGTTGGCGCTGGCCGCGGCGTGGGTCGGCTCGCCGGGGCGCTCGCCGCTGGAGGGCCTGGCCTTCGTCACCGATGCCTCGATGGCCGAGGTGAGCTGGGTGCCTGTCGCGCTGCTCGACGATGCCCTGGTGCGACAGCAGATGGAACGCCTGGTCGGAGACAGCGGGCGACCGCTGGCCGGGCACCAGGCCAAGGCGATCATCCGGTCGCTGCTCGACCGGGGCATCGACGTCCAGTCACTGGTGCTCGACACCGCGATCGCCGCCTACCTCCTCGACCCGGCCGAGGCCCGCTACCTCCTCGAGGAGCTGGTCCGCCGTTACGCCCACTGCGAGCTGCCGACCAGCGACGGCGCCGCCGCCGGCCAGCTCGACCTCGACGGCGCCGCGGTGAGCGCCTCGCGCCAGGCGAGCCGAGAGGCGCTGGCGGTCGACTGCCTCGTCGGCCCCTTGGGCGACAGCCTGGACGCGCACCACATGCGGTCGTTGAACGACGAGATCGAGGTGCCTCTGGTGCGGGTGCTCGCCCGCATGGAGCACGTCGGGGTCGGTGTCGACGTCACCGAACTGGTCGACCTGCGCAACCGGCTGAGCGGCGAGGTCGACCGCCTGCGCGAGCAGATATTCCAGGATGCGGGCCACGAGTTCAACGTCAACTCGCCGCCGCAGCTGCGCGAGATCCTGTTCGGCGAGCTGGAGCTGAGCCCCAGCAAGAAGACCAAGACAGGCTACTCCACCGACGCGTCGTCCCTGGAGAAGCTGCAGGGCCAGCATCCGATCATCGACCACCTGCTCGCCTATCGCGAGGTCGAGAAGCTGCGCTCGACCTATGGCGACGGGCTGTTGGCCGAGGTCGCTCCCGACGGGCGGATCCACGCGACCTTCAACCAGACCGTGGCCCGCACCGGGCGGTTGTCGTCCGATGCACCCAACCTCCACAACATCCCGGTGCGCAGCGACATCGGCCGTGAGTTCCGCGAGGCCTTCGTGCCCACGCCCGGTCACGAGCTGCTAGTGGCCGACTACAACCAGATCGAGCTGCGCTGCATCGCCCACCTGGCCGAGGACCCGGGATTGATCGCCAGCTTCACCTCAGGCCGCGACATCCACACCGAGACGGCATCGCGGATATTCACGGTCGAGCCCGGGCAGGTGACGATCGAGATGAGATCCAAGGCCAAGATGGTCTCCTACGGGCTCGCCTACGGCATGGAGGCCTACGGGCTGGGCCAGCGCCTCAACATCCCTACCGAGGACGCTGCGCTGATCCTCGCCGCGTACTTCGAGGCCTTCCCCGCGGTGAAGGACTACATGGATGCCACGGTGCGCGAGGCGCGGAAGCGGGGCTACACCGAGACCATCTTCGGGCGGCGTCGGCCGATCCCCGAGCTGATGTCCTCGAACTACCGGATACGGCAGGCAGGCGAGCGCCAGGCGATGAATGCCGGCATCCAGGGGCTGGCTGCCGACATCTTCAAGGTGGCGCTCGTCCGGTTGGACGACGAGCTCGAAGAGCAGCAGCTCGCCAGCCGGCTCATCCTCCAGGTGCACGACGAGGTGCTGTTGGAGGTGCCGCCGGCCGAGCACGACCGCACGGTCGCGGTGGTGCTCGACGCGATGTCCGGGGCCGCCGACCTGAGGGTGCCGTTGGCGGTCAACCTGGCCTTCGGGCCGAGCTGGGCCGAGGCGAAGAGCTGATCCACCGCCGTACGCCAACCGTGGTAGGGATAGGTCGTGGCGATCGACCGGCCCACTGAGCAGCGACCCCGAGCCCGTGGGCGGCTCGTCGCCGCGGTGGTTGCGTTGGCCTACGTGGCGTTCGCTGTCTTCGCCCAGCTGATCGGCGAGGACCAGCCCGACGAGGCCGAGCTGGTCCGGCTCGACGCGTTCTGCGCGGCCCTGTACTCGGACTACGGCGGGCTGATCTCGAGCCTGGCCTACGAGGGCGACGCCTTCGGCCCACTCGGCGGGTCCGAAGGCGGTCAGCCGTTCTTCACCGGGTTCATCGACGCCGACCTGGCCCCGGCCGAGTACCGCGACGACGTCGCGTTCCTCACCGAGGGCATCGACCGGGCGGTGGCCGGTGACCTCCCTCCAGAGGAGGTCGAGACGTATCTCGACGCCTACGAGGACCTGCGCGACCGGGCGACGCCGACGTGCGACAGGGTCGGACGCGAGATCCAGATCGAGGATCTCCCGTCGAACGAGCTCGGGTGACCGAACCACCCGAGCCCCTCGTCGTCGCAGAACGACACTGAACTTTTCGGTCTGGTTCGCCCGAAGCCCATGAGATCTGTGCCAAGTTCGCGGCGGGTCGGGTGAAAGGGGCGGATGGTGAGCATTCCGGTACTGCGCTGGCTCGCTGATCGAGGGCGACGGTGGTCGTCGCCGTGGCGGTCGACACCTCCAGCCGGGTGGTGGCGCGCCGACGACGGCCGCTGGTATCCAACGTCGCTCGCCCGGCATCCCGCCGCCCGGGACGACGTCGCCGCGGCCACCGTCCGGGCACGCGTCGCGGATCGCGTGGACCGCGCGTCCCGGCCAGCCGCCGCCGACGTCACCCGCCGGTGGACCGTGTGGAGCGTGGCGCTCGTTCCCCTGCTCGCGCTGGTCGTCGCGGTGCTGGGGTTGCTGGGCTCGGCTGCTCGACGCGACTCGGTCGAGACCGACGGGCGACCGGGATCGGCGACGACGGCATCGATCGTCGACTCGGTGCCCGGCCAGGGTCGTCCGGCCACGACGCCGCACTCGACGAGCTCCACCGCGGGCCAGCCGATCCTGCCGACGCCACTGACCCCGCCCCAGGCGTCCACTGCATCGACCACGGCCACTGTGTCGGAGAACCAGGCGTTCCCGCGTCCCGGTCCATCGACCGTCCCGCCCGTCGCGCCGTCGTCCACGAGCCAGCCGCCGCGCGGCACCCCGGCGACAGCCGACGACTGCAAGCAGGGCGGCTGGGCCGACCTGGTCGACCACCAGGGCCAACCCTTCTCCAACCAGGGGGCGTGCGTGAGCTACGTCAACGCCCACGATGCGGGGGCTAGTCCGCTGGGCGCCATCGCCACGTTTCGACATCGATGTGTGCTACCGCTGTGACCAGCCCGACCATCGTGTCGTCGCGGGTGGTCGTCACAGCCCGCAGCACGTGGTCGAGGCGCCCGACCAGGTCGGGCTGACCGGACGCCTGCCACCGGTCGTCGTCGCGCACCCATACCATCGGGAACGGAGCACCGTTCGCCCGCAGGGCTGCGCCGACCACCACCAGCCGACCGTCAGGGCTCGTCGTCGCGCCCGAGACGTCGATCCGCTCCTGGTCGCTCCCGTCGGCCGTTATCCGCCCCTGGTCGGTGAGGCCGTCGTCCTCCAGGAGCTGGACGGTGGTTGCTGTCGCGCTGAAGGGAGCGCTGTCCTCGTCGTCGAGCCAACCCACCGCGACCTGGTCGTGGCCGAGGGAGGCGAGCAGGCCGACCGCGCCGGCGTCGTCCGGCAGCCGGTCGCTGGCGATCCGGTCCCAGCTGTCGCCGTTGGTTGACGTCCACAGGTGCGCAGCGCCCGCGACGTCGACCCCGGCGAGAACCAGCCGGTCGCCGTCGCCGACGACCCGCAGGCTCACCAGGTCTTCGGTCAGGTCGAGGTCCGGCTGTGCGGCCTCCCAGCCGGGCTGGTCGTTGGTCGTGTCCCACGTCAGAGCGACACCGTCGAGGACCGCGGTCACCACTGTGGTGCGGGTCGACCGACCGATGCTCACCGACTCGGGTGGTGCAATCTCGCCCAGGCGGGGCAGCACCTCGGCGGGCGCGATCGCCGGATCGGCTCCGATGCTCGCGTTCCAGGCCATCAAGCCGGTGTTCTCGCCGTGGGCGAGATCGCGGGTCACGGCGACCGCAGCCCACCCTGCTTCCGAGGTGGCCACCGCGACCGGGATCACCACCCGATCGGTGGGTGTCGGCACCTCGATCTCGACCGGGTCGTCGCCGTGGCGCATCTCGAGGTAGGCAAGAGCCCCGGTCTCGCCTCGTGCCCTCCGGGTGAGCCAGGCCACGGTGCCGGCGGTGGCCCCCACGGCGACATGGTCGAAGCTGGTCACGTCCTGATGCGGCCAGGTGCCGGTCCGCTCCCAGCGGCCCTGCGCCTCGGGCAGCCTCCCGTCGTCTCCCGACGAGCACGATGCCGTGATCAGCCCCAATACGGCAACGAGCCACGCGCTTCGGTACCTGCGACCCTTCTTCATCCCCAGCGTCCCCCTGTCCTGGCACACGAAATGTCTTGCGCCATCTGCCTTAACTGACGGAACGAAAGGACTGCTACGCTGGTTAGCCCGCGTTCCGCGCGCCCAAGCGCCGTCCTTCGGGCAACGCGGCAAGCAGTCACCCGCCTCGTCCCCAGCGGCGAGGTGGACATCGTTCCATCCCCGACGAAAGCCGACCAGTCCGTGTCCGACGTCCAGACATCTGAAGCCTCCTCAGCGAGCGACCAACCGAACCCCGCCGACGAAGGCGGCTACACGCCCCGCGAGATCGCGGTCGACGATCTGGATGGCAGCTTCGCCGATGCCATCGACGGCACGATGGTCTCCGTCGAGGACGGCGAGATCGTCACCGGCACGGTGGTGCGTGTCGACCGCGACGAGGTCTTGCTGGACATCGGCTACAAGTCCGAAGGTGTCATCCCCAGCCGCGAGCTGTCGATTCGCAACGACGTCGACCCCAGCGAGGTCGTGAGCCTCGGCGAGCGGATCGAGGCGCTGGTCCTCACCAAGGAGGACAAAGACGGTCGGCTGGTGCTGTCGAAGAAGCGGGCCCAGTACGAGCGGGCGTGGGGCGACATCGAACGGGTCAAGGAAGAGGATGGTGTGGTGTCGGGCCCGGTCATCGAGGTCGTCAAGGGTGGTCTGATCCTCGACATCGGGCTCCGTGGGTTCCTGCCGGCTTCGTTGGTCGAGCTGCGCCGGGTGCGCGATCTCCAGCCGTACGTCGGCAAGTCGCTCGAGGCGAAGATCATCGAGCTCGACAAGAACCGCAACAACGTCGTGTTGTCCCGCCGGGCGTGGCTGGAGGAGACACAGCGCGAGCAGCGCGAGGACTTCCTCGCCAACCTCAAGCCGGGCGAGGTCCGCAAGGGTGTCGTGTCGAGCGTGGTCAACTTCGGTGCGTTCGTCGACCTCGGCGGCATGGACGGGCTCATCCACGTGTCCGAGCTGTCGTGGAAGCACGTCGACCATCCGGGCTCGGTGGTGCAGGTAGGCGACGAGGTCGAAGTGCAGGTGCTCGACGTCGACCTCGACCGCGAGCGCATCAGCCTGTCGCTCAAGGCCACCCAGCAGGATCCGTGGCAGGAGTTCGCGACCAGCCACAAGGTCGGCGAGCTGGTCTACGGCCGGGTCACCAAGCTGGTGCCGTTCGGGGCGTTCGCCCAGGTCGGCGACGGCATCGAGGGCCTCGTCCACATCTCCGAGATGTCGGCCCACCACGTGGATCTTCCCGAGCAGGTCGTCACCCCGGGTGAGGAGCTGTGGGTCAAGATCATCGACCTCGACCTGCAGCGCCGGCGGATCAGCCTGTCGATCAAGCAGGCAGCCGAGGGCGGTGTGGTCGCCGCCGAGTACCAGGAGCACTTCGGCGAGCACGCCTACGACGAGCAGGGCAACTACATCGGCCCGTCGGTCGAGCACTCACCCGAGGCCGACGAGGCATGGGCCGAGTACTACGCCGAGCACGGCGACGCCCCGCCTGCTCCGGAGGCTGCGGCCGATGCGCCCCGAAGCGCCCCGCCTGCTCCGGAGGCTGCCGCCGATGCGCCCCCGAGCGCCCCGCCTGCTCCGGAGGCTGCCGCCGACGCGGACGCAAGCGCCCCGACCGGCGATGTCGGCGACGACGTCGGCGAGCCCGCGGGCTCGGGCGAGGAAGCCGCGAACGACGTCGGCGGGCCCGCGGGCTCGGGCGAGGAAGCCGCGAACGACGCCGAGGCGCAAACGAGCTAGGGCGACCGCGAGGCAGTGGTGCCCGGTGGAGCGCCTCGAGGTCACAGCTCTTACATGTGAGCACCATGACCTCCAGTTGCGCGCGGCGGGCACCGGCACCTCGGGTGGTTAGCCTCCGTCGGCAGTGATCGTCATCGGGCTCACGGGGGGCATCGGTTCGGGCAAGTCGACGGTGTCCGCGCTGCTCGCAGCGCGGGGCGCCGCGATCATGGATGCCGATGCCATCACCCGAGACCTGCAACGGCCGGGGACGCCCGTGTTCGAGGCCATGGTCGACCGGTTCGGCCCGGGCATCGTGGCGGCGGATGGCACCCTGGACCGGGCCGCGGTCGCCGACATCGTGTTCGGGGACGCCGAGGCGCTCGCCGACCTGAACGCGATCGTCCACCCCGCAGTGGGCGCCGCGATCGCCGAGCGGATGGCCGAGCTGGCGCAGACCGATGCCGTCGTGATCCTCGACGTGCCGCTGATGGTCGAGTCCGCGCGGGGCTACCCGGTCGACGGGCTGATCGTGGTCGATGTCGACCCGGATGTCGCCGTCGAGCGCCTGGTCGAGAAGCGAGGCATGCGCGAGGCCGACGTCCGGGCACGGATGGCGCGTCAGGCCAGCCGCGCGGAGCGTCTCGCCCGGGCCGACCGGGTCATCCGTAACGGCGGCACGCTGGACGACCTACGCACCCAGGTCGACGAGACCTGGGACTGGGTCGCCAAGCTCCGCGCCCAGCGCTAGGCCCCTCGCCAGGCAACCATGCCGCGCAGCGAGGGGTCATCCTCGGCTGCCGGACGTGGTCTCCGCCCGACCTGGCCTGCCCCCTGACTCGCCCGCAGGGCGTGACCTCCGGCTGTGACTTCGCAGCCCGTGCCGGCGCCGTCTCGTACGCGGGAATTGCGGACAGCGGCTGTCCTCGGCCGCCGGTAGGTTGAGCGACGATGCCTGCTGTGGTTGCGCCGTTCAAGATGGTGTCGGACTTCGCGCCTGCCGGCGACCAGCCGAGAGCCGTCGCGGGGCTCGCCGAAGGCGTCGAGGCAGGCGAGCGTTACCAGACGTTGCTGGGCATCACCGGGTCCGGCAAGAGCGCCACCATCGCCTGGGCCATCGAGCAGGTGCAGCGACCGACACTGGTCATCGCGCCCAACAAGTCGCTGGCCGCGCAGCTGGCCAACGAGTTCCGCGAGTTCTTCCCGAACAACCGCGTCGAGTACTTCGTCAGCTACTACGACTACTACCAGCCCGAGGCCTACGTCCCCTCGTCCGACACCTACATCGAGAAGGACTCGAGCATCAACGACGAGATCGACCGGCTGCGGCACTCGACGACGGCCGCGCTGCTCACCCGCCGGGACGTGATCGTGGTGGCCTCGGTGTCGTGCATCTACGGTCTCGGCTCGCCCGAGGAGTACCGCGAGCAGGTCCTCTTCCATCTGGTCGGTGACCAGATCGACCAGCGGGCGTTCCTGCGGCGGCTGGTCGACATGCAGTACCAGCGCAACGACCAGGTGCTGTCCCGGGGGCGGTTCCGGGTTCGGGGCGACACCATCGAGGTGCACCCCGCCTACGAGGAGACGGCGCTGCGCATCGAGCTGTTCGGCGACGAGATCGAGCGCATCACCGAGCTCGACCCGTTGACCGGCGAGAAGATCCGCGACCTCGACGACCTCTGGATCTATCCCGCCACCCACTACGTCACCGGCGCGGAGCGGATGCAGGCCGCGATCGTCCGCATCGAGGCCGAGCTGGCCGAGCGGCTCGCCTACTTCGAGAAGCACAGCAAGCTGCTCGAAGCCCAGCGCCTGCGGATGCGCACCCAGTACGACCTCGAGATGATGCAGGAGGTCGGCTACTGCAGCGGCATCGAGAACTACTCGGCACCGATCGACGGCCGGGCCTCCGGCGTGCCGCCCTACACGCTGCTCGACTTCTTCCCGAAGGACTACCTCTGCGTCATCGACGAGAGCCACGTCGCGGTGCCGCAGCTGCACGGGCAGTACTACGGCGACCGCAGCCGCAAGGATCTCCTGATCGAGCACGGCTTCCGCCTGCCGTCGGCGGCCGACAACCGACCGCTGCAGTTCGAGGAGTTCACCGAGCGGGTCAACCAGGTGGTGTTCCTCTCCGCGACCCCGGGCCCCTACGAACTGGAGATCTCGTCGCGGGTGGTCGAGCAGATCGTGCGGCCCACCGGGCTCGTCGATCCGGAGGTCAAGGTTCGGCCGACCAAGGGCCAGATCGACGACCTGATGGACGAGATCAAGCGTCGCATCGACCGTGACCAGCGGGTGCTGGTCACGACGCTCACCAAGAAGATGGCCGAGGACCTCAGCGACTACCTGCTCGAGCAGGGGCTCCGGGTTCGCTACCTGCACTCCAACATCGACACGATCGAGCGGGTCGAGATCCTGCGGGCGCTGCGACTGGGCGAGTTCGACGTGCTGGTCGGCATCAACCTCCTGCGTGAGGGGTTGGACCTTCCCGAGGTCTCGCTGGTGGCGATCCTCGACGCCGACAAGGAGGGCTTCCTGCGCGACGAACGATCGCTGGTGCAGACCATCGGCCGGGCCGCTCGGAACGTCGAGGGCCAGGTGATCATGTACGCCGACCGGGTGACCGACTCCATGCAGCGCGCGCTCAGCGAGACCAACCGCCGGCGCCAACTGCAGATGGCCTACAACCAGGAGCACGGCATCAACCCGCAGTCGGTGCGCAAGGCCGTGACCGACATCCTGGCGCACATCCGACCCGACGAAGGGGCACCGGTGCCCGGCACCGGTCGGCGTCGCGGTCGGCCGGGTGCGAAGGAGAGGTTCCGCGACGAGCTGGCGGGGTTGCCGCCGAGCGAGCTCGGTCGGTTGATCCAGACCCTCGAGGAGGAGATGCACGAGGCCTCGGCCGACCTCCGCTTCGAGTACGCGGCCCGGCTCCGCGACGAGATCAACGAGCTGAAGCGCGAGCTCCGTGAAGCCGCCGTCTGATCGTTCGGTGACGAACATCCGTTCCCATGGTTGCGCGCCGCACTAGCCTGACCTCTTGTGGCTGATTCGCTCGTCGTCCGCGGTGCTCGAGAGCACAACCTGCGCAACGTCAGCATCGACCTGCCCCGCGAGAGGCTGATCGTCTTCACCGGCTTGTCGGGCTCGGGCAAGTCGTCGCTGGCCTTCGACACGATCTATGCCGAGGGACAGCGACGCTACGTCGAGTCGCTGTCGGCGTACGCCCGGCAGTTCCTCGGCCAGATGGACAAGCCCGACGTCGACTTCATCGAGGGCCTGTCGCCGGCGATCTCGATCGATCAGAAGTCCGCGTCGCGCAACCCGCGCTCCACCGTCGGCACGATCACCGAGGTCTACGACTACCTCCGCTTGCTGTTCGCGCGGATCGGCGTGCCCCACTGCCCCGAGTGCGGCGCCGAGGTCACCCGCCAGACCCCCCAGCAGATCGTCGACCGCATCCTCGAGATGCCGGACGGCACCCGGTTCCAGGTCCTCGCCCCAGTGGTGCGCGGCCGGAAGGGCACCTACGAGACCCTGCTCGCCGACCTGTCGGCCCAGGGCTTCGCTCGGGCACGGGTCGACGGCGAGACCCACGAGCTGACCGACCGCATCGAGCTGGCGCGCTACGAGCAGCACACCATCGAGGTCGTGGTCGACCGGCTGGTGCGCCGCGACGGCATCGAGCGCCGGCTCACCGACTCGTTGGAGACCGCGCTGCGCCTGGCCGACGGTGTCGCCGAGGTGCAGGTCGTCCCTTCGCCCGTCGGCGATCGGCAGGAAGGTGAGCAGCGAGACGACCCGCAGGTCGAAGAGGGCTTGGCCGACGACACGATGACCTTCTCGCAGCACCTGGCCTGCCCCAACGGGCACGGGTCCTTCGAAGAGCTCGCGCCGCGGAACTTCTCGTTCAACTCGCCCTACGGCGCGTGCGAGACCTGCGACGGTCTCGGCACCCGCTTCGAGGTCGATCCCGAGCTGGTCGTGCCGAACCCCGACGTGAGCCTGGCCGACGGCGCGATCTCGCCGTGGTCGGGCGGCCACCAGCGCTACTACCAGCGACTGGTCGAGGCGGCGGCCGACGAGTTGGACGTAGACGCGTCCATCCCGTGGGGCGAGCTCAGCAAGAAGCACCGTGATGCCCTGCTCTACGGCAAGGGCCTCGGGCGGGTCTGGGTGCGCTTCAAGAACCGGTACGGGCGGGAACGCACCTACCACGCCAACTACGAGGGCGTGATCCCGTTCCTCCAGCGGCGCCACAGCGAGGCCGAGTCCGACGCGTCCCGCGAGCAGATCGAGGGCTACATGCGCCTGGTGCCGTGCCCGACCTGCAAGGGGGCCCGGCTCAACCCGCTGTCACGGGCGGTGACCATCGACGGGCGTTCGATCGACGAGGTCTGCGACCTGGCCATCGGCGAGGCCGCGAAGGTGCTCAGCGCGCTCGACCTGTCCGAACGCGACCGACTGATCGCCGAGCGGGTGGTCAAGGAGGTCAACGCCCGGATGGGGTTCCTGCTCGACGTGGGCCTCGACTACCTGACGCTGTCCCGGTCGGCCGGCACCCTGGCCGGTGGTGAGGCACAGCGCATCCGGCTGGCGTCGCAGATCGGCTCCGGCCTGGTGGGTGTGCTGTACGTGCTCGACGAGCCGTCGATCGGCCTGCACCAGCGCGACAACCACCGCCTGATCGAGACCCTCGAGCGCTTGCGCGAGCTGGGCAACACCGTGCTGGTGGTCGAGCACGACGAGGACACCATCCGCGTCGCCGACCACGTCGTCGACATCGGCCCCGGGGCGGGGGAGCACGGCGGCAAGATCGTGCACTCGGGCAGCGTCAAGCAGCTGCTGCGCAACCGCGAGTCGCTCACCGGTCAATACCTCGCGGGCAAGCGCAGCATCCCGGTCCCCGAGCTGCGCCGGAAGCCCAACGACCATTGGCTCACCGTCCGCGGGGCGCGCGAGCACAACCTGAAGAACATCGACGTGGCGCTCCCGCTCGGATGCTTCGTCGCGATCACCGGTGTCTCGGGCTCCGGCAAGTCGACGCTGGTGAACGACATCCTGTATCGGGCGCTGATGCAGAAGGTCTACAAGTCCAAGACCCCGCCCGGTCTCCACAAGGCGGTCGAGGGCATCGAGCATCTCGACAAGGTCATCGACATCGACCAGTCGCCGATCGGCCGCACCCCCCGGTCGAACCCGGCGACCTACACCGGGGTGTTCGACCACGTCCGCAAGCTTTTCGCCCAGACCCAGGAAGCCAAGGTCCGGGGCTACCTGCCGGGGCGCTTCAGCTTCAACGTCAGCGGCGGGCGCTGCGACGCGTGCGCCGGCGACGGCACGATCAAGATCGAGATGCACTTCCTGCCCGACGTGTACGTCCCGTGCGAGGTGTGCAAGGGCGCCCGGTACAACCGCGACACGCTGGACATCACCTTCAAGGACCGCAACGTCGCCGACATCCTGGACATGTCCTGCGAGGAAGCGCTCGACTTCTTCAGCAACCAGCCGGCGATCTCCCGCCACATGAGCACGCTGGTCGACGTCGGCCTCGGCTACGTGCGGCTCGGTCAGCCCGCTACCACCCTGTCCGGCGGCGAGGCGCAGCGGGTCAAGCTGTCCAGCGAGCTGGCCAAGCGGTCGACCGGCCACACCATCTACATCCTCGACGAGCCGACGACCGGCCTGCACTTCGAGGACGTCCGCAAGCTGCTGGCTGTGCTGTCCCGTCTGGTCGACCAGGGCAACACGGTGTTGGTGATCGAGCACAACCTCGACGTGATCAAGACCGCCGACTGGATCGTCGACCTCGGGCCCGAGGGCGGTAGCGGTGGAGGCATGGTGGTCGCCGAGGGCACCCCCGAGGAGGTCGCCGGCGAGTCCCACAGCTGGACCGGCCAATTCCTCGCTCCACTCCTGAAGCTCGCCGAAGACCAGTAGCGCTGCGAGCGGCGGGTTCAGACGATCTCGAGCATGCGCTGGAGGGCGACGCGGGCCCACTCGGCGGTGTCGGCGCCGACGGTGATCTGGTTGACGACCTGACCGGCGACCAGTTCGTCGAGCACCCACGCCAGATGCGGTAGGTCGATGCGGTTCATCGTCGAGCACGGGCAGATCAGCGGGTCGAGCGACACGACGGTCTTGTCCGGGTGCTCGTGCGCCAACCGGTTGACCAGATGCACCTCGGTGCCGATCGCCAGCGTCGACCCGACGGGCGCGGCGTCGACCGCCTTGATGATGTAGTCGGTCGACCCCACCTGGTCCGCCAGCAGCGCAGTCTCGTGCGGGCACTCCGGATGGACCACGACGATGCCGTCGGGGTGCTCGGCCCGGAACGACGCGACCTGCGCCGGTAGGAACCGCTGGTGGATCGAGCAGTGCCCCCGCCACAGCAGGAACGTCGCGTCCTTGCAGTCGGCCTCGCTGAGCCCACCCCGTTCGTGGCGGGGATCCCACACCCGCATGTCGTCGAGCGAGTAGCCGAGGTGCACACCGGTGTTGCGGCCGAGGTGCTGGTCGGGGAAGAACAGCACCTTGTCGCCCGAGCCGGTGGCGCCGACCGAGGCGCGCCCCGCCCGGTCGCCGAGCCCGAGTGCCCACTCCAGCACGGCGCGGGCGTTGGTCGACGTGCACACCGCACCGCCGTGACGCCCGACGAACGCCTTGAGCGCCGCTGACGAGTTCATGTAGGTGATCGGCACGATCCGCTCGACGTCCACCACCTCGGCCAGCGCATCCCAGGCCTCCTCCACCTCGTCGATGTCGGCCATGTCGGCCATCGAGCAGCCGGCGTTGAGGTCGGGGAGGATCACCCGCTGCTCGTCGGTGGTGAGGATGTCGGCCGATTCGGCCATGAAGTGCACCCCGCAGAACACGATCGAGTGGGCCTGGGGCCGCTCCTGCGCCAGCACCGACAGCCGGTACGAGTCGCCTCGAGCGTCGGCCCAGGCGATGATCTCGTCGCGTTGGTAGTGGTGGCCGAGGATGAACAGGTCGTCGCCCAGCGCCGTCTTCGCTGCACGGATCCGCTCGTCGAGCTCATCGGCAGGCGCGGCGGTATAGCGCTCAGCCAGGGGGGTCTGTAGCCGCAGCATGTTGTCGTCCTCCGTCGAGGTGAGCCCTGGTCTGGACGGTGGGGACAGCCCGGTCGCCTCACCCACGGGGATGTCGTCCCCAGAGCTTTGATATGTCGCCGGTAACACCGGGCCGGCGTGAGGCGAGTCTACGGGCGCGCCCGTGAACTGCCCCAGCCCCTAGCCTCGGATTCATGGTCGAGCGACCGCCCACCGGCACGATCCCCGACGCTCCGGGCTCCTACCAGTTCAAGGACCGCGACGGTCGGGTCATCTACGTCGGCAAGGCGCGCTCGCTGCGATCCCGCCTGACGACCTACTTCCAGAACCCTGCGAACCTGCCGCCCCGCACGGCCGCGATGGTGGCGGCCGCCGAGACCGTCGAGTGGATCCAGGTCCGCAACGAGGTCGAGGCGCTCATGCTCGAGTTCAACCTCATCAAGCAGCACCGGCCGCGCTTCAACATCCGGCTGCGCGACGACAAGAGCTACCCGTTCCTCGCCGTGACCGTCGAGGACGAATGGCCGCGGCCCACGGTCATGCGGGGTCGCAAGCGCAAGGGCGTGCGCTACTACGGCCCCTACGGCCACGCGTATGCGATCCGCGAGACGCTCGACCTGCTGCTGCGCACGTTCCCCGTCCGGACCTGCAGCGACAACAAGTTCCGGCGTCACCACCAGCTGGGCCGGCCCTGCCTGCTGTTCCACATCGAGAAGTGCTCGGGCCCGTGTGTCGGCGAGATCGACAAGGAGAGCTACGACCACCTCGTGGCCGAGCTGCTCGACTTCCTCGACGGCGACACCGACACCGTGCTGAAGCGACTCGAGACCGAGATGCAACAGGCGGCCTCGGTGCTCGAGTTCGAGCGAGCGGCTCGCGTCCGCGACCGGCTGACCAGCGTCCGCAAGGCCATCGAGCGCCAGCAGATCGTCGCCGACCGCAACGAGGACTTCGACGTGATCGGCATGGCTGAGGACGATCTCGAGGCCGCCGTGCAGGTGTTCTTCGTCCGCCGGGGGCGGGTGGTGGGCCGCAAGGGCTTCGTGCTCGACAAGGTCGAGGACGTCGGGCCGCCCGGGCTGGTGGCCAACATCCTCGAGGGCCTGTACGACGACGCCCCGCTGGGGATCCCCAAGCTGGTGCTGGTGCCGACCGAGCCCGACGACCTCGACCTCTACAGCGACTGGCTGACCCACCTCCGAGGGTCGCAGGTGGCGATCCGGGTGCCGAGGCGCGGTGGCAAGCGCGAGCTGCAGGACACCGTGACCCGCAACGCGTCCGAGGAGTTCACCCGCCATCGCCTGCGCCGGGCATCCGACCACAACGCGCGGGCCAAGGCGCTGAACGAGCTGCAGGATCATCTCGAGCTACCGGTCGCTCCGCTGCGCATCGAGTGCTACGACATGAGCCACATCCAGGGCAGCGACTACGTCGGCTCGATGGTGGTGATGGAGGACGGCCTGCCCCGCAAGTCCGAGTACCGCCGGTTCAAGATCCGCGAGGTGCCCGGCAACGACGACTTCGCCGCCATGGAAGAGGTGTTGACGCGGCGGCTGACCGCCTATCTCGCCGAGCGCGACCGCCCGGTGGGGGACAGGCCCGGGAAGTTCGCCTACCCGCCCCAACTGCTGCTGGTGGACGGCGGCAAGGGCCAGCTGGGGGTGGCGGTGCGCGTCCTGGAGGACCTGGGGCTCGCGGAGGAGATCCCTGCGGCGTCGTTGGCCAAGCGGTTCGAGGAGGTGTTCGTGCCGGGCCAGGCCGACCCGATCCGCATCCCCCGCGGATCCGAAGCCCTCTACCTGCTGCAGCGCATCCGCGACGAGGCCCACCGGTTCGCGATCACCTACCACCGCCAGCTCCGGGGCAAGCGGATGACCCGCTCGGCCCTCGACGACGTGCCCGGCCTCGGTCCCGCCCGGCGGCAACGTCTGGTGAAGGAGCTCGGTGGCGTGCGTGCGGTGCAGCGCGCCTCACTGGACGACCTGACTGCGCTGGCCTGGCTGCCGGACGCCGTTGCCCAGGTGCTCTACGACAAGTTACATAAGGGTCACTCTCCGTCCACCAGGTGACCGGTACGCTGCGAGACGTGAGATCGTTCCCCAAGGCGGGCGCCACGTACACAAGGCCGTGAGCGAGTTCGTCGTCATCACAGGCATGTCCGGCGCCGGGCGCAGCCTGGCCGCCGACCACCTCGAGGACCTGGGGTGGTTCGTGATCGACAACCTGCCGCCCGAGTTGGTCCCGAAGGTCGTCGAGCTGGCGCAGGCTCCGAGCTCGTCGATCGAGCGGGTGGCGCTGGTCGTCGGTACCGGTGCCTACCAGGACGAGATCCTGCCGATGCTGGCCTGGCTGCGATCGTCCGGGGCGACCGTCCGGGTCGTGTTCCTCGAGGCGTCGACCGATGCCCTGGTCCGACGCTACGTGAGCACCCGGCGCCGCCACCCGCTGTCGGGCGGCGCCGAGCGCGAGCACCTGGTCCCTGCGATCGAGCGTGAGCGGGGGCTGCTCGACCCGGTGAAGGACGAAGCCGACGTCGTGGTCGACACCAGCGACCTGAACGTGCACGACCTACGCCGCCGCATGGCCACGTTGTTCCCCCAGGACGACGTGGGTAGCGCCATGCAGACGACGGTGCTGTCGTTCGGCTACAAGCACGGCCTGCCTCTCGACGCCGACCTGGTGTTCGACTGCCGGTTCCTGCCCAACCCCCACTGGATCGACGAACTGCGCCCGCTGACCGGGCTCGACGCCCCGGTCCACGAGTTCGTCATGGACCAGGCACCGACCAAGGCCTTCCTGGACCGCCTGGAGGACCTGTTGACCCAGCTCCTGCCGGCCTACGTCGCCGAAGGCAAGGCGTACCTGACGATCGCGCTGGGCTGCACGGGGGGCCGGCATCGCTCGGTGGCTCTGGCCACCGAGGTGGCAGCGCTGTTGCGCCGGCACGGATTCTCGCCAAGCATCCTGCACCGAGACGTCGACAAGTCGTGACGGCCTCGTTGCGACAGAGGTGAGGCGAACGAGCAGGTGACTGACGGGAACGCGCCGCGCGTGGTAGCGGCCGGCGGTGGACACGGGCTGGCGGTCACGATTCGTGCGGTGCGGCAGTACGCGGGTCATGCGACCGCCGTCGTCTCGGCGGCGGACGACGGTGGGTCGACCGGCCGGCTGCGCAGCTCGATGGCACTGCCGGCCCCCGGTGACCTGCGGCGCTGCCTCGCAGCGATGGCGGGCATCGAGGACCACCCGCTCGGCCAGGCGCTCGAATACCGGTTCGGAGGCACTGACGTCGAAGGCCACGCGCTCGGCAACCTCGTCCTGGCCGGCCTCGCGGCCGTGACGGGTGACTTCCTGGCGGCCACCGACGAGATGGGTCGGCTGTTGGGCGTCGACCCGAGCCGGGGCCGGGTGGTGCCCGCCACCGCCGAGCCGGTCGTGCTCCGTGCGACTACGGCGACCGGCCGCGTGGTGTCCGGGCAGGTCGCGGTGTCGGGCACCGAAGGCATCCGACGCGTCGAGCTCGACCCGCCAGGCGTGAAGCCCCCCGACGGCGTGGTCGGCGCCGTGCTGGACGCCGAGCAGGTGGTGCTGGGCCCCGGCTCGCTGTTCACGTCGGTGCTCGCGGCTGTGGTCGTCGACGACCTGCGACGTGCGCTGGCGACGACGTCCGCCCAGCGGGTCTACGTCTGCAACCTCCGTGCCCAGGCCGCGGAGACCCGCGGCTACGACGTCGCCCGACACGTCGCTGCGCTGCGCGACCACGGCGTCCAGCCGGACGTGGTCCTGGTCCAGGTCAACGGGCCGCTCGACCTGGGGAAGGTCGACGCCGAGGTGGCCGTGGCCGACGTGGCCCGACCCCACGGCCGTGCGCACGACAGCGACCGTCTGGCCGTCGCGTTGGCCGCTCTACTCTGACGCCCGTAGATTCCCTAACGGCGCCTTCGCCGCTGCCCGATCCCTCGATCACCAGACTGAGAGGTCTCTCCCGATGACCATTCGCGTCGGAATCAACGGCTTTGGCCGCATCGGCCGGAACATGTTCCGTGCCGCCAAGAAATCGGGCGCCGACATCGACTTCGTCGCGGTGAACGATCTCGGCTCGGTCGAGACCATGGCCCACCTGCTCAAGTACGACTCGGTGCTCGGGCGCCTCGACTACGAGATCGAGGTCGCGGACGGGGGCATCAAGGTCGACGGCGACACGCTGCGGGTGCTGGCCGAGCGTGACCCCAAGGCCCTCCCGTGGGACGAGCTGGGCGTCGACGTGGTGGTCGAGTCGACCGGCATCTTCACCAGTCGCGACCAGGCTGCCATGCACCTGGACGCCGGGGCGCCCCACGTGATCGTGTCGGCGCCGGCATCGGGCGCGGACGCCACCTTCGTGATGGGTGTCAACGACGACACCTTCGACCCGGCCCAGCACAAGGTGGTCTCCAACGCATCCTGCACCACCAACTGCTTCGTACCGATGATCAAGGTTCTCGATGATGCCTTCGGCGTCGAGCGGGGCCTGATGACCACTGTCCACGCATACACCGGCGACCAGATGCTGGTGGATGGCCCCCACAAGGACCAGCGACGGGCTCGGGCGGCGGCGATCAACATCGTCCCGACGAGCACCGGTGCGGCACGGGCCACGGGCCTGGTGCTCGAGTCCATGCAGGGCCGGCTCGACGGTCAGTCGCTGCGGGTGCCGGTGCCGGATGGTTCGCTGACCGACTTCACCGGCGTCGTCTCCCGCGAGGTCACCAAGGACGAGGTCAACGAGGCCTTCGAGGCGGCCGGCGACGCCGGCCCGCTGGCCGGTGTCCTCGAGTACTCGGCCGAGCCCCTCGTCTCCACCGACATCGTCGGCTCGCCGGCGTCATGCACGTTCGACAGCGAGCTCACCCAGGTGATCGGCGACCTGGTCAAGGTCTTCGGCTGGTACGACAACGAGTGGGGCTACTCCCATCGGCTGGTCGACTTGACCAAGGTCATCGGCGCCGCCAACCAGTCGTCCTAGTGTCCGCGCCGATCCCGGTCCTGGAGGACCTGCCGAACCTGGCTGGGCGGCGGGTCCTGGTCCGCGCCGACTTCAACGTCCCACTCGCCGATGGCGAGATAGCCGACGACCTGCGCATCCGCGCCGCGCTGCCCACGATCCGGTGGTTGCACGACCAGGAGGCCGAGGTCGTGGCGTGTACCCACCTCGGCCGGCCCAAGGGCAAGGCCGACCCGCGCTACTCGGTCGAGCCGGTCCGCCGCCGGTTGGCCGGACTCGCGCCAGGGGTGGAGCTGCTCGAGAACCTGCGGTTCGATGCCGGCGAGGAGGCCGACGATCCGGCGTTCGTGAAGCGCCTGGTCGACGGGTTCGACGCGTACGTGAACGACGCGTTCGGCGCGTCGCATCGCGCCCACGCATCGATCGTCGGCCCACCCCAGACGCTGCCCTCCGCGGCGGGGCGCCTGCTGGCCCGTGAGGTCGAGGTGCTGCTCGGTCTGCGCACGCATCCGAAGCGGCCGTTCGTGGCCGTCCTGGGGGGCTCCAAGGTGAGTGACAAGCTCGGCGTGATCGGCGCGCTGCTCGACGTGGCCGACGAGGTGTTGATCGGTGGCGGGATGTGCTTCACGTTCTGGGCGGCGCAGGGCAGGTCGATCGGCGAGAGCCTGGTCGAGCCCGACATGGTCGAGTCGTGTGGGGCCCTGCTCGCCTCGCGCGGCTCGTCGATCGTCCTCCCCACCGACGTCACCGCGCTCGGGCCGGGCGGCGAGCTGTTCCACCCCGACAAGGGCGGCGACGTCCGTCAGCTGGGTGGGGGGCTGCCCGCAGGCTGGACGGGCGTCGACATCGGTCCCGGCACCGCTGCCGACTTCGGCGACCGGGTGGCCGAGGCGCGCACGTTGTTCTGGAACGGCCCCATGGGGGTGTTCGAGGACCCGCGCTTCGCCGCGGGGACCCGGGCGATGGCCGAGTCGGTCGCGGAGACCAGCGCGTTCACCGTGGTCGGTGGAGGCGACAGCGCAGCCGCCTTGGCCCAGTTCGGGCTGGCCGACAGCGTCGATCACCTGTCGACCGGTGGCGGCGCTTCGCTCGAGCTGTTGGAGGAAGGCGACCTGCCGGGCCTGGCAGCGCTCCGCGCGGCCCCGAACGCGACCGACTAGAAAGACCGCCGCATGGCCGCTGCCACCGATCGCAAGCCGCTGATCAGCGGCAACTGGAAGATGAACCTCAACCACTTCGAGGCCACCGCGCTGGTCCAGAAGCTGGTGTACGAGCTGACGCCCGACGACTTCGCGGTGGCCGAGGTGTCGATCCATCCGCCGTTCACCGACATCCGCACCGTGCAGACGTACTTCCTGGCCGAGAAGGACGCGCCGCCGATAGCGGTGGGGGCCCAGGACTGCCACTGGGAGGAGAGCGGGGCGTACACGGGCGAGGTGTCGCCAGCCATGCTCGCCAAGCTCGACGTCGCGTACGTGATCGCCGGCCACTCCGAGCGTCGCGAGCTGTTCGACGAGACCGACGAGGTGGTGAACCGCAAGGTGCTCGCCATCTTCCGGCACCAGATGACCCCGATACTGTGCGTCGGCGAGACGCTGGACGAGCGGGAGGCGGGCTCCACCGAGGGCAAGGTCGACGGTCAGGTGCGGGCTGGCTTAGCGGGGCTCAGCGCCGAGCAGGTCGGCGCGACGGTGATCGCGTACGAACCGATCTGGGCCATCGGCACCGGCCGCACGGCACTGCCTGCCGACGCGCAGGAGGTCTGTGCCCAGATCCGCGCCATCGTCGCCGAGGTCGCCGGGGCCGACGCGGCCGATGCGGTGCGGGTGCAGTACGGCGGCTCGGTCAAGCCGGAGAACGCCGCTGCGCTGATGGCCTGTCCCGACATCGACGGCGCACTGGTCGGCGGTGCGAGCCTGGAGGCCGAGTCCTTCGCGGCGATCGTCCGTTACCGCGACTGGAGCTGAGGGGCCTACCCAGCGCGCGCCGGACTACGCGGATTGACTACTCGTATTCGTCAGTCCTGTTAAATCCGGCCAACGATTTGGGACTTTTCTAGGACTCCTCTGATACCGTCCGCCCTGATTACCGACAGGCGGGGGTGACCGTCTTCGGCATGGGGGAGCGTGATGCCCGAGATCAACAAGGGCTTGTTGGCCAGCTAGAGGGGGGTTACCGGCACCGCCACGCGCGGGGACGTCAGTTCTCTCATCACGAAGGGGCACCTCACGGGTCGGTCCGCGACTCGATAGAGGAGGTACTCACGTGAGACGACAGCGCAGGGGCCTACGGCTCCTTGCTCTCATCATCGGTTTCTCGCTCTTCACCGCTGCATGCGGCGGGGACGACGACGACGACACCGCCGCCGAGGAGACGGGCGAAGAAGCCGAAAGCGACGCGGTGCAGGGCGGCGAGGTGGTCGACTGCAACGCCTTCTCCCAAGGCCCCGCCGAGCACATCGACCCGGCCCTGAGCACGACCGTGTCTGCATCGCAGGTCGGCGAGGCGTTGTACGACGGCCTCACCAAGGTCGACTACAGCGATCCCGAGAACCCGCAGGTCGTCGGTGAGGTGGCCGAGTCCTGGGAGTCGAACGACGATGCCACCGAGTGGACGTTCACAGTCCGTGACGACCTCCACTTCTCCGACGGCACCGACGTGCTGCCCAGCTCGTTCGTTCGGGCCTGGGAGCGGGGGACCGACCCGGAGTTCGCGGGCGACTACGCCTACCTGTTCAGCTTCATCGACGGTGGCCAGGAGAAGCTCGACGGCGAAGCCGACAGCATGTCCGGTCTCGAGGCCGACGACGAGGCGATGACCCTCACCGTGACGATGTCGGCGCCCTACGCGAACTTCGCCGCCGTGGCCGGCTTCAAGCTGTTCCACCCGATGCCCGAAGCGGTCGACGAGCTCACCGACCAGAACGAGTGGGAGACCGGCGACTTCATCGGCAACGGGCCCTTCATGCTGGAGTCACCGTGGGTCAGCGGCGACGACGTCGTGATGGTGCCCAACCCCGAGTGGGACGGCACCCAGTACGACGAGGCGCTTGCGCTTCCCGCGCAGCCGTACCTCGACCGCGTGACGCTGGTCGTCTCGCAGGACCAGGACACCGCGGCCAACGCCTTCGAGGCTGGTGAGTGCGACATCACCACCCTGCCGTCGGGCCGCGTCCAGCAGTTCGCCGACACGTACGCGAACACCCTGGACGCTCCGGTGCTGGGTGCGTACTACTTCCAGGTCAACGGCCGCGACGAGCGGGTCGGCGGTCCGGACAACCTGCTGCTCCGCCAGGCGATCTCCATGGCCATCGACCGTGACGAGATCAACGCCGCGGTGTACGAGGGCACCCGGACCACGGCAACCGGCATCACGCCGCCGGGCATCCCCGGATTCTCCGAGGGTCTGTGTGAGTTCTGCGCCTACGACCCCGACGCCGCCCAGGCGGCGTTCGACGAGTGGACCGACGCCGGCAACGCGCTCGACGCGCCGCTGCCGATCCAGTTGAACGCCGACGCAGGCCACGAGCCGGTGGTGCAGATCATCATCGACAACCTGGCCGCGATCGGCATCGAGGCGGTCGCCGAGCCGATCCCGTCGGACACCTACTTCGGCCAGCTGGCCGAGGGTGCCTGCGTGATCTGCCGGTCGGGTTGGATCGCGGACTACCCGACGTACGACAACTTCATGTTCGACCTGTTCCACTCGAGCGCGCTGGACGGCAACAACTACGGCTATCTCAGCGACGAGTTCGACGGGCTGATCGACGAAGCCAAGGAGACCACCGACACCGACGCGGCAGCCGACCTGTACCAGCAGGCCGAACAGGTGCTGCTGAACGACGACGTCGGCACGATCCCGATCAACTGGTACAACGGCACGCTTGCGTACAACGGCGACAGGATCGCCAACATCGTGCAGCAAACCGACATGCACGTGACCTGGGAGACCTTGTCACTCACTGGTTGATCCGCTGACGGTTCGCACCGGTCGGCCGGGGAGGCGCGCACCGCCCCGGCC
>JBOGHK010000188.1:0-15157 GCA_050744325.1 Acidimicrobiales bacterium | reverse complement strand
CCCACGCGCCGAACGCGCGACTCCGTGGGTCGCCGTCGCCCTGACGGATCAGCGCCTCCCACTGCTCGGTGAGGCCCTCGACGGTGGGCGCGGGAGCTTCGGGCGGGAAGATCTCGGCGAACCCCGTCAGCGCCGACGCCAGGTGCACCCGTGCCAACGCAGGCGCGTCGCCAAGACCGGCCTCCCATATGTCGACTCCCGACAACGCCGCGTCCTCCTCGGCGACAGGACCCCCCCAGCCCGGGAGGGGCGAAGAAGCCCTCGGGGCCCCGCTACTCCTCCTCGGGTTGCTGCTCGGCGCGGTTGCGGATCTCCTCGACCACGGCGGGATCGGCCAACGTGGTGGTGTCACCCAGCTCGCGGCCCTCGGCGACATCGCGCAGCAGCCGGCGCATAATCTTGCCGGAACGGGTCTTGGGCAGCTCGTCCGTGAATATCACGGTCTTCGGACGGGCGGTCGGCCCGATCTTGGCGGCCACGTGGCGGCGCAGTTCCTCACCCAACTCGACGGTCGTCTCGGTGCCGCCGCGCACGATCACGAACCCGATGATCGCCTGCCCGGTGACCGGGTCCTTGGCGCCGATCACTGCGGCCTCGGCCACTGCCGAGTGGTCGACCAGGGCGGACTCGACCTCGGTGGTGGAGATGCGGTGGCCGGACACGTTCATCACGTCGTCGACCCGGCCGAGCAGCCAGAAGTAGCCGTCGTCGTCGATCTTGCAGCCGTCACCGGCGAAGTAGCGGTCGCCGTAGCGGGCCCAGTAGGTCTCGCGGTAGCGCTCGGGATCGCCGTAGATCCCGCGCAGCATCGCCGGCCACGGCCGGGTCAAGGTGAGGTAGCCACCACCGCGCTCGACCTTGTTCCCGGCTTCGTCGACGGCCTCGGCGGCGATGCCCGGCAGCGGGAACGTCGCCGAACCGGGCTTCAGCGTCGTGGCGCCAGGCAGCGGGCTGATCATGATGGCGCCGGTCTCGGTATGCCACCACGTGTCGACCACCGGGCAACGGGTGCCGCCGATGTGCTCCCAGTACCACATCCACGCCTCGGGGTTGATGGGCTCGCCCACCGAGCCGAGCAGTCGCAACGCCGACAGGTCGTGGCGCTCGGGCTCCTGCGCGCCCCACTTCATGAAGGTACGGATCGCGGTCGGCGCCGTGTAGAGGATCGTGACGCCGTAGCGCTCGGCGATCGACCACAGCCGGTCGCGGCTCGGTGTGTCGGGCGTGCCCTCGTAGATGACGCTGGTCGCGCCATTGGTCAGGGGCCCGTAGACGATGTAGCTGTGGCCGGTCACCCAACCGATGTCGGCCGCGCACCAGTAGACGTCGGTGTCCGGGTGGAGGTCGAACACGTAGCGGTGGGTGAACGCCACCTGGGTGAGGTAGCCACCAGTGGTGTGCATGATGCCCTTGGGCTTCGCCGTGGTGCCGGACGTGTACAGCAGATAGAGCAGGTCCTCGCTGTCCATGGGCTCGGCCGGGAACTCGGCCTCGGCATCGGCCATCAAGTCGTGGTACCAGTGGTCGCGGCCGTCGACCAGCTCGACCGAGGCATCGCCAGCGCTCTCGTGGCCCGTGACCCGGCGGACGACGACCACATCCTGGATCGACGGTGTCGAAGCCAGCGCGACGTCGACGATGGGCTTGAGGAGGTGAGCCGGACCACGCCGAAAGCCCCCGTCGGCGGTGACCAACACCTTGCATTCGGCGTCGTTGATGCGGTCGGACAGCGAGTCGGCGGAGAACCCACCGAACACCACCGAATGCGGCGCCCCGATCCGGGCGCAGGCCAGCATGGCCACCGGCAGCTCGGGGATCATCGGCATGTAGATCGCCACCCGGTCGCCCCGCTGCACCCCCAACCCCCGCAGCACGTTGGCGAACTGCTGCACCTCGGCCAGCAGGTCGGCGTAGGTGATCGTACGCGTGTCGCCGGGCTCGCCCTCCCAGTGGTAGGCGACACGGTCGCCGCGGCCCTCGTCGACGTGGCGGTCGAGGCAGTTGTAGGAGACGTTGAGCTTGCCGCCGACGAACCACTTGGCGAAGGGCAGGTCCCAGTCGAGGATCGTGTGCCAGTCCTCGAACCAGGTGACCAGCTCGGCGGCCTGCTTGGCCCAGAAGCCCTGCCAGTCGCGCTCGGCCTCGTCGTAGATCTCGGCGCTGGTGACCAGGGCGTCGCGTTTGAACCCGTCGGGCGGAGGAACGGTGCGATCCTCGACGAAGTAGTCCTCGATCGCTGCGCCGCTGACGCTTGCCTGCTCGTCGGCCATGAGTTCGTCCCCTTCTCGAAACCCCCAGCGAGCCTAATGGGGATCGACCAACGGGCTACCCCAACCCATGTCGTCGAAAAAACCACCGCATAGCGTGGATTCGCGGAGACGGCACGTGGGATCGTCGCGAGATGTCTCGGCGGACGAGCCCTGGCCTCTCCCGAGAGCGTGTGGTCGAGGCAGGGCTGAACCTGGTGGACCGTGAGGGTGTGGGTGCGCTCACCATGCGACGGCTCGGGCGCGAGCTCGGGGTCGAAGCGATGTCCCTCTACGGCTATGTGACGAACAAGCAGGACCTGCTCGACGGTGTCGTCGACCGCGTGTACGGCGAGCTCGTGCCGCCGGACGTGGAGGGTTCGTGGCAGGCGCAGCTGCGCGAGGCGGCCAGGTCGTTCCGCCGGGTGCTGCTGCGGCATCCGAACACCGTGAACCTGGTGGCGGCGAGGCCGATCGTCGGCGACGGGAACCTCGCCATGGCGGAGGGCGCGTTGGGTCAGATGCGGGCCTGTGGTCTCGACCTGGTGCGCGCCAGTCAGGTGGTGACCGTGGTCATCAGCTTCACGGTCGGCCACGTGGCCAGCGAGGTCGACCAGGGGTTCGGCTACGACGGCGACCCCCGCTTCGTGCCGGACGTCGACCCCAGGCGGTTCCCGAACGTCGCCGAGCGCTGCATGCTCGGGCCCCTCGACCGCGACGCCTCGTTCGTGCTCGGCCTCGACTTCGTGGTCGCCGGGGCCGAGCAGCTCATGACCGGCGTCCTCGCCACCAACTAGCTCGCGACCGGATCCTGCCGTGGCCCGCCTGCGGCGATGGGTGCCCGCGGCCGGCGGGGAGGCAAAGTAGTGGTGTGCCAGACGGGCTGGACCATCCGTCGACTGGCCGCGACGCCGACCTGGCGCGGCTGCTGACGGCGACGCGCCGGGCGGCGGACGGCGCCTCCTCGGTGGTCGTGGTCCGCGGGCCAGCCGGGTCCGGGAAGTCGTGGCTGCTCGACCGGCTGCGCCAGGAGCTCGACGTCGAAGCACTGGTGCTCCGGGCCCGCGGCCACCCCGCCGAGCAGGATCTCCCGTTCGCGGGGCTGCACCAGCTGCTGTGGCCGCTGATCGACCTGGCCTCCACCCTGCCCGACCCCCAGCGCCAGGCGATCGAGGCGGCACTCGCCGTCGGGACCTCGACTCCGGCCGATCGATTCGCGGTCGCGGCCGGCGTCCACGGCCTGGTGACGGTGGCGGCAGAGCGGCGACCAGTGGTCCTCACGGTTGACGACACCCATTGGCTCGACACGTCCACGCTGCAGGCCGTGGTGTTCGCGGCTCGGCGACTGGAGGCCGACCCGGTGGCCGTGCTGCTCGCGTCGCGGGGCGACGACCATCTCGATGGCTCCGGGTTCGAGACCCTCGACCTCGCGCCGCTCGGCGAGGACCAAGCCCGGGCCCTGCTGCGCACCGCCCATCCCGAGCTGAGCACGATCGTCGCCAACGAGGTGCTGGCGCACGCTGCGGGACTGCCACTGGCGCTGCGCGAGATCCCCGCCGACCTGACGCCGGCGCAACGCCGTGGCCTGGAGCCCCTGCCCGTGTGGCTGCCGCCAGGGGCCACCTTCGAGCGCCTGTACCGCAGTCGCCTTGCCCGGCTCGACGACGACCAACGGCGTGGGCTGCTGATCGCCAGCCTCGAGCACCTCGACCGCTCCTCGCTCGAGACGGCGCTGGCGAGCGTCGGCCTCGACATCCGGGTGCTCGACGCGGCCGAGCGCGTCGGGCTGCTCCGCTGGGACCGCGACCAGGTGGAGCTGGTCCACCCGACGGTCCGCTCGGCCGTGCAGCACGCGGTCACCGACGCCGAACGCCGCGCCGCCCACGATGCCATCGCGCGGACCTTGGCCGACGAGCCAGCGCGTCAGGCCTGGCACCTGGAAGCCTTGACCACGGGGCCGGACGCCGCCACCGCGGCCGCGCTGGAGGCGGCAGCGGACGCGGCTGCCCACCGGGGCGCCTACGCGGAGGCGGCACGGGCATGGGAGGCCGCCGCCGACCGGTCGAGCGATCCGGCCACGGCGCCTGGACTGCTCGCGCTGGCGGCGCTGGGCTACGTCCGCTGCGGCGCGTTCCCGCCCTTGATCCGGGTGCTCGATCGGCTCGTGGAGGACGCGGCCGATCCGGCCGAGCGCATCGCCTGGGAGGTCGAGCGGCTGAGCGCCAGGATCTGGTCGACCCCGTCGCCGCCCGATCCGAGCGACGTGATCGAGACTGCGGTCACCGCCGCACCCCAACTGCCCGAGGGCGCGGCACGGCTGCTGGCCACGCTGGCGCTTGGCCTGGCCGTCCTCGGTCGGTACCACGCCGCCGACGAGGTCGTGGACCAGGCACGCCGTAGCGTCCCCGACGCCGAGGCCGACCTTCAGCTCGCGCTGACCTTCGACATGGTGGACATCGCGGTCGGCCGGCCCGGCGCCGGCCGGGTCCTGCGCTCGGACTGGCCCGACCAGCTCAGCGATGCGCAGTTCGGGGAGGTCCGGATGCCGATCAGCCAGGCCGCGCTGGTGCTGTCCTGGATCAGCCCTCCCCGGGTCGCCGACTCGATCCTCCGCCGTCAACATCGCGTGCTGCAGGAGGCCGGCGCGTTGAGCCAGCTCGGCATCTGCCTGGGGATCCACGCCAACGTTGCGCAGCGGCTCGGCGACTGGGTCGGTGCTCGGGCCGAGTTCACGCAGGCCAGCCGGTTGTGCGCGGACACAGACTTCGCCGGGCCGCTGCCCCACATCGACCTCCGCCACGCGTACCTGCTCGCGGCGGCCGGTGACGAGGGCGGGTGCCGAGCGCTGGCGGACCGGGCGCTGCACGTGGCCAAGGGCCAGCCGAGCGTCGACCACCTGGCAAGCTGCGTGCTGGGGCTGCTCGAGCTCAGCCTGGGGCGCTGCGAGGAGGCGGTGGTCCACCTGGATGCGGCGGGTGAGGCCGAGCTGGCCAGCGGACTGGCCGAGCCCGGGTACTCGTCGCGGATCGGCGACCTGTGCGAGGCCCTGTGGCGGCTGCGACGACCCGAGGTCGGGCGGGCGCAGCTGGCGGTCTACGAGGCTCGGGCCCGTAGCGTGCGCCGGGAGAACGCGCTCGCCATCGCGGCCCGCTGTCGAGGCCTGCTCGGTCCGCCCGAGGAGGTCGACTCCTGGTTCGGACAGGCCGTCGAATGGCACAGGCAGTGTCCCGACGCGTTCGAGCTGGCGCGCACGCAGCTGTGTTGGGGCCAGCGGCTGCGGCGGGGCCGCCGAAAGCGTGATGCCCGAAAGCACCTGCGCGTGGCCCTCGACGCCTTCAGCCGTGTCGGCGCCGAGCCGTGGACCCAGACCGCCCGCGCCGAGTTGGCGGCCTGCGGCGAACGCCGCCGCACCGGATGGGAAGCCTCGGCCGAGCTGACGCCGCGCGAGCTGGAGGTCGCGGTCACCGTGGCCCGGGGTGCGACCAACCCGGAGGCCGCCGCGGCGCTGTGCATGTCACGTCGCACCGTCGAGTACCACCTGACCAGTGTCTACCGGAAGCTTCAGGTCTCCGACCGTGCCGGCCTCGCCGCTGCATTGGGCGGCGAGTCGGCGATGGCGCCCGGCGGATCGCATCGCCAGGATTGACCGCCGCTGTCGCACCCGGCGGCGGGTCCTCGCATCGTTCTCATCGGTCGAGGTTCGCGACCACGGTGCGGGCCGCGTCCTCGAGGTCGCTGTCGGACACTCCCCCGCCCTGGGCCTCGTCCCGGAGCACCTGGAGGAAGAAGAAGGTGTCGCCGTCGAGGACGAACAGGTAGCTGCCGCTGTGGAACGCCGCATCGCCGAGCCCGGTGACCTCGGTGTCGATGCCGAACACCTCCTGTTGGGTCTCGAAGTTGTCCTCCGGGCGCTCGGTCTCCACCACCAGGCCGAACTGGCCTCGCGACCCCGTGTCCGCCGGGACCACCCGGCAGACCGTACCCTCGGCTTGCGGTTCGCTCGCCGGCTCGCCGAGAAGGATCTCAGCATCGACGCCGTTCAGCAGATCGCACGGGTCGGCGCGACCATCGGGGCCGCCGGCGCTGGGGGTGCCGGCGGCCCCTTCCGCCCCCGTGGGGTCAGGTGCGGCGGTCGCGGTCTCGGCGTCGTCGGCGGCGTTCCCGTCTGCGTCACCGGATCCGCCACAGGCCCCGGCGAGCAACGTGCTCCCGACTGCCACCGCACACGCTGCTCGCCGTCGGGCTGTGAGCACTCCGGCAACCTCCGCCATTTGTTCCCGCCGCCGAGCGTGCACTGCCAGGCGGTCGTCGAAACGTCTTCCCGCCGAGAAGCGACGACGTCTCGCCTGGCTAGCGCACGTCCGCGGGATCACGATGCCTCATGGGGCCGCGTGCTCGCATCGGAGAGGCACCACAGGATGTGGACCGAACGAGGGCCGCCCCCGTGACGCTGAGGCCACCCAGCGCAGCCAGGTCCGCGAGACTGCCAACCATGATGCATCGCACAGGACGCGCGCTCCTCCTCGGAGCCTTGCTACTGACGTTCGCCGCCTGCGGGGACGACGACGACAGCGACGAAGCCGACGGCGCGGACGAAGCGACGGAGGAGACATCCGACGAGGCGGATGCAGTCGAGGACGACACCGCTGACAGCGAGGACGAATCCGCAGGAGAGGGCGACGACTCAACGCTGCCGACGATCGACCCCAGCGGGTTGGACGGCTTCTGCCGGGACGCGGTCGAGGCCCGCAACACGATCGTCGGGTTGCAGGCATCGACGATGGCCGACCCGACGAGCGCACCGGAGGCGTATGCCTCGGCGCACGACGCCCTGGCCGCGGTCGACGCGCCGGACGTGGTCGCGGCGGATTGGGCCGCGATCACCGACCTGATCGGCACCGCGGCCGACATCCTGGCCACCATCGACGTCACCGATCAGGCCGCGATCGACGAAGCCTTCGGGTCGCCGGAGATGCAGGCCCGCGGGGCCGAGGCCGCCGAGGCGAGCGACCGTGTGGACACCCACCTCACCGACGAGTGCGACATCGACCTCGGCGACACCGGCGGGTAGCCGCCACCAACCAGTGGGTTGTCCCCCCGCTGAAGCGCTGGGGCTAGTGCCACTCGAGGACCCGGAAGGCACCGAGGCCTGCAGTGTCGGCCAGGGCCCTGGCCTCGGTGACACGGCTCCGCGCCGCGAGCGCGGCCAGGTCGGCGACGTGAGCGCGCTCTGTCCAGGCCTGCTCGGCCTCGGTGGCCAGGTGGTCGAGGCCGTGGTCCCGCAGCCACTGGTGCTGTGATCGGTCGGTGACCGGCGGCTGGACGGTGGCGAGCTGGTCGACGGCGACCTCGCAGGTGACGTCCTGGTCCCCAAGGTGGTCGAGGTACCCGGATCCTGGCGCGTGCGCCCGATAGGTCCGCAACCACTCGGCTTGCGGCCGGGCGGCGAGCGCGGCCGTGGTGGCGGCGTAGTCGAACACCACGACCCGGCCGCCTCGATCGCCGGCGGTGCTCAACGCGTCGCGCAGCCACGCTCGGGCATTCGCCTGCAGGGGCACGCGTGCGCCGACAGGAGCGTCGGGGGCGAGCCGCTGGACGAGCGCGGTGCGGGCATCGTCCAGTGGCACCAGCACCTCGGCAAGCCGCTTGTCACCCAGGCCGGTCCCGCCCGGATCCGCGAGCAGCTCCGGACGGCCGCCAGCGCCGTCGGTGCCACCCGCACCGCCCCGACCCGCCGGCCCTCCATGCCCGATCTGCGCGCCCCCGACCTGACGGCTGCCAGCTCGACCCACCCGGACCTCGTACCAGCCGTCCGCGGTCAGTTCGGCCAGGTCGAAGGGCAGGTTGTCGAGCAACTCGTTGGCCAGCACCACCGCTGTCGTCCCCGGCACCCGCGGCAGCTCGGCCAGGCTGGTGCACAGTGGCCCCGGCGGCGCCTCGGGCACCGGCTGCTCGGTGTCGACGTCGATCGGTGGCAGGACGAGGGCAGGAAGCTCCAGGGGCAGGCGCTCGGCATGCCGCCGCCGCTGCGCCGCCGAGCGCTCGACCAGGACGTAGCGGAGGCTGGTCGCACACTCGGGTTGCGCGGCCAGGACGCCGCGAGCGAGGGTCCCCGGCCCGGCGCCGGCCTCGACCACCAGGTACGGGTCGGGCTCGCCCAGCTCGTGCCACCAGCTGTCGAGCGCCCGGGCGACGACGGCGCCGAACAGTGGCCCGACCTCGGGGCTGGTGAGGAAGTGGCCGTCCCGGCGGCCAGAGGTTCCCCCGGTCTCGTAGAAGCCCACATCCGGGTGGTACAGCCCGATCTCGAGCACGTCGCTCAACGGCACGGGCCCTCGCCGAGAGATCTGCTCGAGGATCAGCTCGACGGCGGACACGACCCGTGTCGTTCCGCCGATCGGCGGCTCCGCTGAAGCCGTAGCGGATGGTGACCTGCGACCACCAGGGCCTTGAGGATGCCGTCGGCGGCGGTGTAGCCGCTTCGCCGAGGGCAGACAACGCTCACGGGGTGGCGGCGGTGATCAGTGTTGCCATGTCGCCGAGGTCGGTCGCCCACGGGACGATCCCGAAGGTCAGCGTGACCAGGGCGCAGATCGCCAGCGCGGCGGTGATCGACACCGGCACCCGCACCGGCGTGCGGTCGTCGTCCGGGACGGGCTCCATGAACATCTGCCGCCCCACCCGGGCGTAGTACCCGAGGGCCAGCACCGAGTTGACCGCCATCACCACAGCCAGGGAGTACGCCCACCAGGTACCGCCGTCGACCACGGCCTTGAACGCCGCGAACTTGGCCAACCAGCCGGCCAACGGCGGGATCCCCGCCAAAGAGAACAGGAACACCCCCATGAGCGCGGCCAGCCCGGGTGCGTACTCGAACAGGCCGCCGAAGCTGGAGATCTCGCCGCTGCCGGTCTTGCGAGCCGCGGCCATTACCACCGCGAACGCCCCCAGGTTCATCGCCGCGTAGATCACCAGGTAGGTGACCACCGCGTCGAGCGAGTCGGCGCCGATCTCGCCAGCCACCGCGAGCGGCGCCATGATGAAGCCGGCCTGCGAGATGCCGGAGTAGGCCAGCATCCGCACGATGTTGGTCTGGCGGAGAGCCACCACGTTGCCGACGGTCATGGTCAGGGCCGCCAGCACCCACAGGAACGGTGCGAAGACGTCGCCGCGGTCGCCGAAGGCGACCAGCACCAGCACCGCGAGCGCCACGAAGCCGGCAGCCTTGGAGAGCACCGACAGGAAGGCGGTGATCGGCGTCGGCGCGCCCTCGTACGTGTCGGGCGCCCAGGTGTGGAACGGAACCGCCGAGACCTTGAAAGCGAACCCCACGATGCAGAAGACCACCGCCATCGTGATGATCGGCACGCTGTCGGGATCGGACAGCGCGGCACCGATCTCGGTGAGCATGGTGCTGCCGGCCACGCCGTAGAGGAGGGACATGCCGTACAGCAGCACGCCGGTGGCGAACACCCCCATCAGGTAGTACTTCGCGCCGGCTTCGTTGCCCTTGACATCGGTCTTGCGCCACCCGGCCAGCAGGTAGGCGGGGATCGACAGCAGCTCGAGCGCGACGAAGATCGACACCAGGTCGCGACCCGAGGCGATCACGGTCATCCCGAGGATCGACGACAGCAGCAGGAAGTAGTACTCGCCTTCGGCGTAGTCGCCCTCGGCGATGTAGTTGGTCGACAGCAGCACCACCACGTAGCCGGAGAGCAGGAACAACGCCTTGAACACCAGCGAGAAGTTGTCGACCACGTAAGCGCCACCGAACATCGACCGGTCGGCGCCGTCGACCGCCAGCGTCAGCACCGGGATCGTCGCCCCGAGCAGGCCCAGACCGGCCAGCGACGGCAGCAGCGCCTTGTTCTCCTCCGGGAGGAACAAGTCGGCGACCAGGACCACGCAGAGCACCCCGACCAGGACCAGCTCGGGCGCGAGCGCGTGCCAGTCGATCTCGGGGCGGACGAAGTCGTCCTGCTGGGCCAGGAGCGTCAGGAGGTGCACGCTCAGCCCCCGTTCAACGAGACGGTCTCCTCGACCGCCTCGGCCACCTGGGTGAGTTGGTCGTCGGTCACCCGGAACACGATGTTGGGGAAGATCCCGATGGCCAGGATCAGCACCAGCATCGGCACCCACGCGATCCACTCGGGGACCGTCACGTCGGGGACGGGGTCATCGACGAACTCGTCGGTCGGTGTGCCGAACGCCGTCCGCTGGTAGAGCCACAGCAGGTAGCCGGCAGCGAACACCGTGCCCACCGCGGCGACCACCATGTAGACCCGGAACGTCGCCTCGTTGAGGCCGGCCCCCGGGTCGTAGGCCGACAGGATCGCGGGGAACTCACCCCAGAACCCGGCGAGGCCCGGCAACCCGAGCGAGGCCATCGCGGTGAAGCCGAAGATCCAGCCCAGCCGCGGCGCCTGCACCAGGAGGCCGCCGAGACGCTTGATCTCGAGCGTGTGGTAGCGGTCCTTCACCGAACCGGCGACGAAGAACAGCATCCCGGTGATCAGGCCGTGGGCGACCATCCCCATCACGGCGGCGTTGAGACCGAAGTCGGTGAGCGTCGAGATCCCCAGCATGGTGAAGCCCATGTGCGACACCGACGAGAATGCGATCAGCCGTTTCATGTCGGTCTGGGCCAGGCACGCCAGCGCGCCGTAGATGATGCCGACCACCGCGAGCAGGCCAATCCACGGTGCCCAGTCGATAGCGGCCTCGGGCAGGATCGGCAGGGCGACCCGGACGAAGCCGTAGGTGCCCAGCTTGAGCAAGATCGCGGCCAGGATCACCGAGCCCACTGTCGGCGCCTGGGTGTGCGCGTCGGGAAGCCAGGTGTGGAACGGGAACATCGGCACCTTGATGCCGAAGCCCATGAACATGCCGCCGAAGATCAGGATCTGGGTGGTGCGTGAGATGTCGAACTCGCCGCTGGCCACCCGGTCGGCCAGCCCGGTCATCGAGAAGGTCTCGGCGCCGGTCACGAAGAACAGGGCGAGGAAGCTCACGATCATCAGCGCCGAGCCGAACAGCGTGTAGAGGAAGAACTTGAGCGACGCGTACTGCCGCTCCTCACCGCCCCAGACGCCGATCAGGAAGAACATCGGCAGCAAGACGACCTCGAAGAACACGAAGAAGAGGATCAGGTCCTGCGCGACGAACGTGCCGAGCATGCCGGTGTGCAGCACCAGGATCAGCATCAGGAACGCCTTGGCGTTGCGCGGCTCGGGCAGGTGGTTCCAGCTGTAGATGATGCACAGCGGGGTGACCAGCAGCGTCAGCGCAACCAGCGGCACCGACAGGCCGTCGATGCCCAGCGAGTACCGGCTGCT
This sequence comes from Acidimicrobiales bacterium, assembly GCA_050744325.1. Lineage (GTDB taxonomy): Bacteria > Actinomycetota > Acidimicrobiia > Acidimicrobiales > VFJN01 > DASXTK01. Next base: position 3,573 of record JBOGHK010000188.1, on the reverse strand, counting down.
GATGACGTCGATCCAACGCTCGTCGACCACGAACTGCAGCGTCTCGGTCTGGCCGTAGTCGAAGTCGGCGAAGACCGCAATGCCGAACGCCGCGGCGGCCAGCGAGGCCAGCAGCGCGACCCACTTGTGGGCCTGCTCCTCCTCACGGGGGACCAGCAGCATGACCAGTGCCCCTGCCAGCGGCAGGAACACCATCAGGGTCAGGCCCCAGTCGGTCAGGAACTGGTTGTTGTTCATCGTTGAACCTTGTCTGCGGTCATCAGGAGATCTACACGACGAAGATCAGGACACCGGCGAAGATCGCCGTCGCGCCGAATAGCAGCGCGCCGTATTGCTGGACCTTGCCCGAGGTCAGGTGGCGCAGGACCTGGCCGCCCTCCTCGGCTGCGGCGCCGGAGCCGTCGACGATGCCGTCGACCACCCCCTGGTCGATGCGGTCGTACACGAAGCGGCCGGTGACCGAGGCGAGCCGTCCGGCGCCGTTGACCACCCAGTCCATGACGTTCTGGTTGACCCAGTCGGCGGCCCGGGCCACCGGCCCCTTGACGCCGGCAGCGACGACGTCGGTGTAGAGATGGTCGAAGTAGTACTTGTTGACCAGGAACGCGTAGCCCGCGTGGGCCACCCGGCTGCGCTCGCTGATCTGGTGCGGCCCGCGGTCCCGCCAGAACCACAGGTAGGCCAGTGCGATGCCCAGCAGGCCGATCAGCGAGCTGCCGACGGCGATCCCCAGGTCGAACTCGGGCACGTCGAAGCTCGGGAGGACGCTCGGGAAGTAGGCGCCCTTGGGCTCGTAGAAGTGCTCGAACCGGACCTCGAGGCTGCCGGGGGCGACGGCCGTGGGCAGGTTCGCCAGACCGGCCACCACGGCCAGCCCGGCAAGGATCCACAGCGGCACCGTGATCCGCGGCCCGGACTCGTGAGGGTCACCATGACCATGCTCATGGTCGGCCCCATGGCCTCCTCGGAGCTCGCCGAAGAACGTCAGCCAGACGCACCTTGTCATGTACGCCGCGGTCATCATGGCCCCGAGGATGCCGACGACCATGAACGCGGTGTAGCCACCGTCTCCGCCGAGTTGGCTGGCCCCGGCGAGGATCTCGTCCTTGGACCAGAACCCTGCCAGCGGGAAGATCCCGATCAGCGCGGCGGTCGAGATCATGAAGGTCTTGTAGGTGTGGGGCATGTACTTCCGTAGGCCGCCCATGTCCTTGCGCATGTCGAAGCTGTGCACCGCATGGCTGACCGAGCCCGAGCCGAGGAACAGGCAGGCTTTGAAGAACGCGTGGGTGAACAGGTGGAAGAACGCGGCGGTCCAGGCCCCGACGCCCAGCGCCATCACCATGTAGCCGAGCTGGCTGACCGTCGAGTAGGCCAGCACCTTCTTGATGTCGTCCTGGACGAAGGCCAGCCCCGCCCCGCCGAGCACGGTGACCCCACCGACCACCGCCAACAGGTTGACGTTGGAGACGCCGATCGACAGCCCCTCGAAGAACACCCCGTAGAGGCGGCCGACCATGTAGATGCCCGCCACGACCATGGTCGCCGCGTGGATCAGCGCTGACACCGGCGTGGGGCCGGCCATCGCGTCGGGCAGCCAGGTGTGGAGGATGAACTGGCCGGACTTCGACATCACTGCCGCCACCAGCGCGCATGCCGCGACCACCAGCGCGGTGTGGCTGATCTCGCCGCCGACCGCCGCGGCGTTGATCTCGACGATGTCGAAGGTCTGCCCCGCCGCGAAGTAGAGCGTGATCAGCCCGCACAGCAGGCCGATGTCGCCGACGCGGTTGACGATGAACGCCTTGAGCGCGGCGTCGCTGTTCGCCTTCTCCTCCCACCAGTGGCCGATCAGCACGAACGAGCACATGCCGACCAACTCCCAGCAGACGATCAGCTGGAGCGTGGACTTGGCCATGACCAGGCCGAGCATCGACGCGGTGAACAGGGACAGGAAGGCGAAGAAGTGGGTGTAACGGCGGTCGCCGGCCACGTAGTCGGTGGAGTACACGTGGACCAGCAGCGACACCACCGTGACCACGAACAGCATCATCACCGCCGGGCCGTCGAGCAGCATCCCGACCTTGATGTCGGTGCCGCCGTTCTGGAGCCACGTCACCTCCTCGGTGACCGGCTCGACGGTGAAGTGCGCGGCGCCCTCCTCCTCGGCGTGCTCCTCACTGTTCTCTGCCTGCGGCAAGGCGGCTTCGCCGCCGCCTCCGGCGCTTTCAATGCGCGACTCTGTGAGGCCGACATCCGTGGGGGCGTGCCCGCCCTCGACTTCCTCGGTTTCCTCACCGTGGCCGCCTTCGTGCTCGGCGTCGTCGACGTGGTCGAGCCACTGGACGTTGGTGACCACGGCCAACAGGAACGCCAAGCCCACCGCAGCGATGCCGAGCTCGCTGCCCTTGCGGGGCAGCCGCTTGCCGAACAGCAGGATCAGGACGAACGACGCAGCCGGCAGCAGCGGGATGATCCAGGCGTACTCCAGCACCGCGACAGCTCCTCTAACCCTTCATCGCGTCGACGTCGTCGAAGTCGACGCTGCGCCGGTTGCGGTAGATGATCAGGACGATCGCCAAGCCCACACCGACCTCGGCAGCGGCGACGGCGATCACGAACAGGGCGAACACCGCGCCGACGATGTCACCGTGGTAGGCGCCGAAGGTCAGCAGGTTGATGTTGACCGCGTTGAGGATCAGCTCGATCGACATCAGCACCATCACGGCGTTCCGCCGGGCAAGCACGCCATAGACGCCGATGCAGAACAGCACGGCGCCGAGTAACAGGAACTGGTTCAGCATCAGGTCGTTCATGGCTACGCGCGGTCCTTGCGGGCGATGACGATGGCACCCACCAGGGCCGCCAGCAGCAGCACCGACACCACCTCGAAGGGGATCAGGAAGTCGGAGAAGATGGAGTCGCTGAGGGTGGCCGTGTTCGACCCGTCGACCGAGGCGATGCGGATGTCGTCGGGCAGCGGCTCGTCGTCGTAGTAGTCGACCAGGGCGTAGCCCATCACGCCCAGCAGGGCGACCGCGGTCACGAGCCCGATCCACCAGTGGTCGTGGGTGAGCTGGATGTCGCGGCCGATGCGGGCCCGGGTCAGCATGATGCCGAACAGCATCAGCACCATGATCGCCCCGATGTAGACCAGGATCTGGGTGACCGCCACGAACTCGGCGGCCAGCAACAGGAACTGGGCGACGATGCCGGCGAACACCGCGATCAGGTACAGCGCGGCGCGCACCACGTTGCGGGTGGTGACCACGGCCAGCGCCGACGCCACGATCACGGCCGCGAACAGGTAGAAGAAGATGTTCTGGGCGACCATCCTGCGCTACCTCGCCGGCCTCATCGGGGAACCTTCCGCACCTTCTGCTCCGAGCCGGATTCGTAGGGCTCGAAGTCGGGCACGGCTTGCATCCACTCGCCCAGCCGCTCCTTGTCGTGCAACAGGTCGGCCAGTCGCAGTTCGGAGTACTCGTACTCCGGGCTCCAGAACAGGGCGTCGAACGGGCACACCTCGACGCAGATGCCGCAGTACATGCACAGCGCGTAGTCGATGTCGAA
>JBOGHK010000187.1:0-73469 GCA_050744325.1 Acidimicrobiales bacterium | reverse complement strand
GGAGGCGCATAGACCAACGGAGGTTGACAACCCAGTCGCGTCTCCAATGAGCACGGGGGAATGTGTTCATGAGGGTGAGTCCTGACCCTTACCGGTCGAAGGCCGTCGCCAGCCGGCGATCAGTCCTCGACGTGTCGGTGCTGGGCCGCGTCGACGTGCGAGTCGACGGCCGGCGGCTGCGGACGGGTCGGGCGAAATCGGTGGAGCTACTCGTCTACCTGGTGATGCAGCAGGGAGGCGCCGACGCAGACCAGCTGTGGGAAGCCCTCTGGCCCGATCGGCCGATGAGCCCCGCCGTGCTCCACACCACGGTGTCGGTGGCCCGGCGGTCGCTCCGCGAGAGCGCCGAGCAGCCCCCGCTGGTCTCGGACGCCCGAGACGGACGGCTCTACCACCTGGCCGGCCCATTTCAGCTGGACTGGGACCGGTTCGTGCAACTGGCCGCGGCCGGTCGGGGGCGCCGGCCCGCCAGCGCGGAGGCGCTCGCACTGGGAGCGGCGTTGGACCTGGTGCGGGGCGCGCCGTTCACGACGAGCGCGCGCGGCGCCTACGACTGGGCACGTTCGGAACGGACCGAGATCGAAGCGGCCATCGGTTCGGTCGCCGAACGCCTCGGCCAGCTCCGGCTCGAGCGGGGCGACGTGATCGGCGCCCGTCAGGCGGCCCGCCGGGGCCTACGTGGCGCTCCGTACGACGAGCGGCTGTACCGCCTGCTCATGCAGGCCGCGCACGCGTCCGACCACCCTGGCGGCGTCGAATCGGTGATGCACGAGCTGGTCACACTGCTCGGCGTCGAGCTGGACGACACCGAATGGCAGACCCGCGACCTCTACCAGCAGCTGCGGCGGGGTCGTCAGGGTGGGGCCCGGTCACTGATGAGGAAGCCGTCCTGGCTGACGCCGTAGCCCGGCCCTGACGACCCGCGCGACCAGTCGCACGCCCGGGACGCGCCACCACCACCTCGGCCTCGTCTCCGGCCGAGGCGGCTGGGGCCCGAACGTGCGGGTGGACCGGGCGGGCTCGTCGTCCGGCGCCACAGCCGTGGCCGGGACTCGTGGCAGGCCGATCACCTCGTGAGCCACCGAGTCGCGCAGGGCGCGCGCGAAGGCGTCGGCCGACGGGAAGCGGTCGTTGGGGTCGCGTGCCATGGCCCGCTCGATGGTGTCCGCCAACGGTCGGTCCGTCTCGACCGACCGCACCGAGGGCTCGGGAACCGCACCGGTGCACGGGATGTAACCGAACAGCGCCTCGTGGCAGACCACCCCCAGGGAGTAGATGTCACTGCGCTGATCGGGCAGAGCACCGCGGAGCAGCTCGGGGGCGACGTACTCGGCAGTGCCCGCGACCTGGTCGCGCGTCATGCGCCCGAGGGAACGGGCCACGTCGAAATCCGCCAGCAGCGGCGCGCCGTCGGAGGTGAACAGGATGTTCGCGGCCTTGACGTCGCCGTGGATGATCCCCCGCCGGTGGGCCGACCACAGGGCGTCGGCGATGGGCGCGGCCACCGCGACCACCTCACCGGGCCTCAGCTGTCCGCGTTCCGCCAGCAGTGCTTCCAGGGACCCCCCTGCGGCGAGTTGCATGGCGATCGCCAGGGCGTCGCCGTCTTCGAGCACGTCGATCAAGCGGACGATGTGCGGATGGTCGAGCTCGGTGAGGACCGCCGCCTCGTGCTGGATCCGAGCCAGCTCGGCCGGCGTGGTGACCGTGGCGCGCAGCCGCTTCATCGCCACGACGTGAGGCACCGGGCCCCGGCGGTGGGCCTTCCACACCGTGCCCGTCGCACCGACACCGATCCGGGCCCACAGCTCGTAGCCGCCCACGACCGTGCTCGTCGTCGCCATCAGCCGAGCAGCGGTGGCATCACCGCGGTCTGGACCAGCACGGCTGGCTTGCGGCGGTGGACGAGCAGCCCACGCCCCGGCGGCTGCTCCGAGGCCCGGTGCGCGCCGATCACCGGCCCCTCCTGGCGGTCGCCCGACAGGATGATCCCTGGCGTGCCGACCTCGTGCAGCCGTCCCATCAGCGGCTCGAACGCTGCTCGGCTCGAGCCCGAGACCCGCCGTGCCAGCACGAGGTGGAAGCCCAGGTCACGCCCGAGCGCCACGAAGTCGACGAGGGGGAGCAGCGGGTTGCCGGTGGGGGAGACGACCAGGTCGTAGTCGTCGACGACCACGTACACCTCACCGCCAGTCCACCAGCTGCGCTCGCGCAGCTGCTGCGCCGAGACGTCGGCGGGCGGCAGGCGGGAGGCGAGGACCTCGGCGACCCGGGACACCACGTCGGCCGCGGCCGGCGCGGCGCCGCCGTAGCCGACCAGGTGCTCAGGCGGGACGACGTCGAGCAGCGTGCGCCGGTAGTCGACGACCACGATCCGGGCGTCTTTCGGGCCGTGCCGGGCCATCAGGCCGGTCAGGAACAGCCGGAGCAGGTTGGTCTTGCCGCTCTCGCTGTCGCCGAACACCAGGAAGTGGGGGTCGGGCCCGGCCAGGTCGACGTGGGCCGGGCCGAGGTCCGCCTCGGCGACGCCGACGGGCACCCCCCGGCCTGCCCCTGGGGGTGGCAGGTCGACGAACGGCAGCCGGGTGGGCAGCAGGCGCACCGCCGGTGCGGGCGGCCCCGTCCACGCTCCGACGGCCCGGGCAACCAGGTCGTCGAGTCCCTCGGCCGCGTCGGCCACCGAGCGCTTGCCATCGACGCGGGGCAGTGCCGCCTGGAAGTGGAGGGCCTCACGGCTCAGGCCGCGGCCGGGCATCTCGGCGTCTACGTTGGCCGCCGCGTGGCGGTCGATGGCCGAGTCGAGTGGGTCGTGCAGCCGCAGCTCGAGCCGGGTGCCGAGGTGGTCGAGGAGGTTGGACCGCATCTCCAGCCAGCGGTTGCCGGTCACCACCACGTGCACGCCGTAGCCGAGGCCGCGCGCCGCCAGGTCGAGCACGACCGGTTCGAGCTCGGCGAACTCCTGGCGGAACCGTGCCCACCCGTCGATCGCAAGGAAGACGTCGCCGAGCCGCTCGTCGTCCAGCTCTCCGGCGGCCCGTCGCGCCCTCATCCCCTGGGCCGAGTCGATGCCCGCCGAGCGGAACAGCTCCTCGCGGTGTGCCAACACCGCCTCGATCTCGACCACGAGCCGCCGTACCCGCTCGGCGTCGAGCCGGCTGGCGACGGTGCCGACGTGCGGGAGCCGCTCCAAGGCGAGCAGCGACCCGCCACCGCAGTCCACGCAGTAGAACTGCACCTCGAGAGGCGTGTGGGTCACAGCGAACGCCGCCACCAGCGTGCGCAGCAGCGTGCTCTTGCCCGACTGCGGCGCGCCGACGATCGCCACGTTCCCCTCCCCGCCCGCGAGGTTGAGCACCAGTGGGACCTTCGCCTGGTCCTGCGGTCGGTCCTGCTCGCCCACGGCCACCGCGAGCGGAGCCACGCCACCAGGGTCGGTCGGCTGCGCGACCTGGTCCAGAGGGATGACGTGCTCGAGGGGCGGCAGCCACACCTGGTGGGCCTGACGTCCGGGGTCCTCCAGCCGCCCGACCGCCACGTCCAGGACGCTGGGCCCGAGCGGGTCGTTCGTGGTCGGCGCTGACACCCATGCCGCCTTGAACCGCCGGAACACGTTGGCATCGACCTTGAGGTAACCGCCGCCCGGTTCGGCCGGCAGGTTGTACGCATCGTCGGTGCCGAGCACCGCGCGGCTGTCCGACGGGCTGAAGGTGCGCAGGCCGATCCGGTAGCGGAGGTGGCTCTCGAGGCCGCGGAGCTTGCCTTCGTCCAGGCGCTGCGAGGCCAAGAGGAGGTGGATGCCGAGGCTGCGGCCGAGGCGGCCGATCGTGACGAACAGCTCGATGAAGTCCGGCTGGCTGGTGAGCAGCTCGGCGAACTCGTCGACCACCACCAGCAGGCTCGGCAGCGGGGGGAGCGGTTCGCCGGCGGCTCGGCGCAGGTTGTAGTCGTCGGCCGACGCGAGGTTGCCGGCATGCTTGAGCAGTTCCTGCCGGCGGCGCAGCTCGCCGTGCAGAGCGTCACGCATGCGGTCCACGAGCGCCAGGTCGTCCGCCAGGTTGGTGATCACGCCGGCGACGTGCGGCAGCCGCGCCATCCCGGCGAAGGTGGCGCCGCCCTTGAAGTCGACGAGCACCAGGCTCAGCGCCTCGGGCGGATGCGTCGTCGCCAGGGCGAGTACCAACGTGCGGAGCAGCTCGCTCTTCCCCGAGCCGGTGGCGCCGACGACCAGCCCGTGAGGGCCCATCCCCTCCAGCGCCGACTCCTTGAGATCCAACCACATCGGCTCGCCGTCGCCGTCCACCCCGATCGGCACCCGCAGGTGGTCGCGCCGCGTCCGATGTTCCCAGGTCACCTGGGGATCGACCGCGGTCGCACCCGTGAGGCCCAGGAGCTCGAAGAGCCCGACGCTCGGGATCGCGACCTCGCCCCGCTCGTCGTCGGACCACAGCGGCGGCGGTCGCTGCAGCCGCTCGGACACGAACGCCCCGTTCACGGCGGCGACCAGCCGGGTGAGGTCGCTCGACTGCCCGCCGTTCGTCGTCGCACGCGCCGCCCCTGTCGGCGACCCCACCTCCGTCAGTGCGTGCTGTCCGTTGGCCCTCGACCCGTTGGCCCTCGACCCGTTGCTGCCGAAGGGCACGATCGAGAGCGCCTCCCGCTCCGCGGGTGTACTGCCGGTGACCAGGGCGGCCTGCATGGCCCGGAGGTCGCCGGGGCCCGAGCGGACGTAGGCGCGGCCGCGGAGGTGGGGCGGGATCCGGGCCGCTGCCTCGCTGCCGATCACGTCGAGGGAGTCGGGCCCGTCCTGGATCCGTAGCGCGATCCGCAGGCTGGTGTTGGCCCGGATGTTGGGGCTGACCACGCCGCGCGGGCGCTGGGTGGCGAGCAGCAGGTGGAGTCCGAGCGCCCGGCCGCGCTGGGCGACGTCGACGAGAGCGTCGAGGAACCGCGGCAGCTCGGTCGCCAGCGTCGCGAACTCGTCGACGACGACCACGAGGCGGGGGAGCGGCGGGAGATCCAGATCGGACGAGCGGGCCCGCCGGTACGCGGCCAGGTCCGACACCCGGGCCGCCCGGAGCAGCCGTTCCCGGTGGCGGACCTCGCCCTCGACTGCGCCGAGAGCAAGGGTCGCCAGGCGCTCGTCGAGGTCGGTGACCAGCCCGACCACGTGCGGGAGCGCGGCGCAGGCGTCGAACGCGGTGCCGCCCTTGTAGTCGACGAGCAGGAAGGTCACGTCGTCGGGCGAGAGCTCGACGGCCAACGACGAGACCAACGTGCGCAGCAGCTCGCTCTTGCCCGAGCCGGTGGTGCCCGCGACCAGGCCGTGGGGCCCGAGCGCGTCGAGGTCGAGCACGAGGACGCCGTCGTCGTCGACACCGACGGCAGCGGCGAGGGTCGAGCGGCTGCGGTTCCTGCGCCACCGGCTGGCGACGCCGTCCGCGTCGAGCGGGTCGACCTCGAGGAGCGACGAGAGGTGCACCGCCGACGGGAGCGACGCCCCCGGGACCGCCACCTCGGGGTCGTCGAACCGGGCCAGCAGCCGCGCCCACCGTCGGGCCGTGTTCTGGCTGACGCCCGTGGCCAGGAAGCTGTCGACAGCCTCGCCCCGCTGCGGGCGGGTGAGGCGGCCGTCGCCGAGATCGCCGCGAAGATCGACGACCGTCCGGCACGATGCCGGGAGGCTCGCGCCGTCCGGGGCGAGCACGAGCCCGGCGATCGGGGTGGTCTCGCGGGCGAGCACCGACCGGGCGGGGGCGTTCCGGCCGCTGGTCAGCTGCTCGTCGTCGACGACCACCAACCAGGTCGGGCCAGGGTCGTCGGTGTCGTCGGCCAGCCGGCTCCGCAGGAGCTCCTCGGCGCTGGCGCGGTCGTCCACCACCAGGCGGTCGCCTCCGACGGGCTCGACGGCGTGCGGCAACCACTTGGTCCAGTCCCAGTCGGCCCGGCGCGCGGGGGTGGTGAGCACCGCGATCCGCAGGTCGGCCGGCCCGGCGTGGGTGGCGGCCTGGCACAGCAGGCTGCACGTCACCGCCACTGCTGCGGCTCGATCACCGACCAGCCCGACCGGCCCGGCGAGCGGGTCGACCGGGATGGGGACGTCGCGGAGCCGCGCGTCGTCCAGGGCACGCACGATCTCGGGCGGGCGTTCGCCGTCGTCGACCAGCGGCAGGTCCCAGGACAGGTCACCAGTGCCCACCACCAGGTGCATGAAGTCGTCGTGATCCGGGCGTCGCTCCCAGAGCCGCACGCTGGGCGCTTCGGCGCGGCGCAGCGCCTCGGCGGCGTCGACCAGCGTCGTGCGGCGCCGCGCCGCCTCCACGTCGAACGCGTCCGCCAGGTCGAGGAGGAACTGCTTCACCGCCGCCGCCAGCGTCCTGCGGGCGCGCTTGGTCTGCTTGCGGCCGCGGCGCCGCCCCTCCACCCAGTTGCCCACCACCATCACCGGGCTGAGCAGGGCGAACAGGGCGAAGCGGATGTCACCGAGCATCCACACCAACGCACCGGCGAACCCGAGGGGCGCGATGAAGGAGACGAGGCTGAACGGGATCCGGCTCGTGCCCGTCCTCGGGATGCCGGGGGCATGCAGCGGCGACCGCGGCGAAGGCGGTGCAGGTCGGGGCGGGCGGTTGAAGTGGACGGTTCCCGCGAACCCGCCCGGCGCGGCGCGGTCCAGCGCCGGGGCACGGTCCTCGGGCGGGAGGCGGACCGTCGCCGTGACCGCTCCGAGGTGGAGCACGTCGCCGGGCTCGACGGTGGCGCCGCGGCCGACGAGGTCGTCGCCGCGCCAGGTGCCGTTGCTGGAGTCGAGATCGCTGACCTCGACCTCCCCGTCGGCGCCCACGTCGAACCGGCAGTGCACCCGGGAGACGGTCGGGTCGCGGAGCGCCACGTCGCACGCGCTGGCGCGCCCGACGACGGTGGGATCCGGACCGAGCGGCCAACCGGGGCCCGCGTCCAGCCCGCCGGTGACCACCAGGACCGGCCGGGCCGCATCGGGGGTGGGCTGATCCCGGGCGCGACGGGACCTGCGGTCCGGCCTGGTCGGTGTGACCGTCGCGCCCTGGTAGAGGCCGGCGCGGGCTATCGCCGCGTTCGGCTCGATCGTCCGACCGTCCACCCGCAGGTCGGCACCGGGCGCGCCGAGGGCCGTGGCCAGATCGGCCACCTGGAGCTCGGGGTCGGTGGCGACCACCTCGAGGTCGCGTTCCCCCGTGCCGTCGTCGTAGACCAGATGCATCGCCCTGGCCAGCGTGCGGGAACGGCCTTACCCGATCCTTACGGCTGCCCAGGCCCGCCACCGGTCGCGATCCAGCCGTAAGGATCCCGTCAGGTCGTGCTCTTACGCTGCGCGAAGGTCGACGATCCAGGGGGTGACGATGTCCAAGACGTTCGAGACCGACACCGCAGAGATGACGGTGATGGGTAACAAGGTCCTCGACAACGCGGAGCAGATCGCGACCGAGGTGGAGGGTCTGATCAGCCGCCTCGAAGCCGTCAGCTGGCGGGGCACGGCCGCCGACAGCTTCCACGCGGCGAAGGAGGACTGGCGGCTCCAGGTGACGACGGTCAAGCAGCAGCTCGTCGACGTCGCCGAGAAGCTCGGCGTCAGCGCCACCAACTACGACACGGTCCACACTGCCAGCCAGACCGGCTACGAGCAGCTCCGCGGCCAGAACCTTCCGATCTGAAAGGGGTGATCACATGGGGGGCTTCTTCCACGCCAGCACCGGCACCATCGCCCAGGGGGCGACCGACATCTCGGCGACGATGGGCCGCATCGACGGCCTGCGCGACGACCTCGAGAGCACGGTCATCCGACCGCTGCAGGCCCTGTGGCTGGGCGACGCCTCGGGCGCCTGGACCGAGGTGCAGACCGAGTGGAACCAGGCGTCGACGGCCATCAACGACCTGTTGCTGCGGATCGGCCAGCACACCGGCACCTCCGCCGAGGAGTTCCTCAACGCGGAGGTGAGCAACATCGCGACGTGGACGAGGTGATGTCCCGTGACCGACAAGACCTTCGACGTCATGCCGGGGGCGCTTCGTAGCGCGGCGAGCTCGATCCAGACCGAGCAGGGCACCTTCCAGCGGTCGACGCAGACGTTCAGCGACGGCGCTCGTGAGCTGAGCGCGGGCCAGGGCTACCTCGACGCGTACAACGACGTGATCCAGGACGTGCTGCGGGCCACGGAGGACGCGATCAGCGCCTTCGACGCCCTCGTCACCAACCTGGGCGAACGGGCCGGCAGCCTCAACATCACCGCGAACAACTACGAGCGTGCCCAGGAGGCGGCGACGCGGCGCTACAACGGGTTGGGGCCGTGACCACACCGACGCCGGGGACCACCACGCCACCGGCGTCGACGACGGCGGAGCCGCCCAGCGAACCGCCCCCACCACCGACCTGGTCGCCGCGCGCGCTGTGGGATCCAGCCGGCGACCCGGGCCCGTGCCGGACGGCGGCCAGCGCCTGGCGGGCACAGGGGGTGGCGGTCGCCACGCTGGCCAACACGTTGGGCGAGATCGGCGACCCGCTCCCGGGCTTCTGGGAGGGCGAGGCGGCCGACGGCCAGCAGCGGTCGTCGCTCAACTTGATCACCGAGATCCACGACGCGGCCCGGCAATGCAACGAGATCGCTGACGGCCTGGACGAGATGGCCGGCCAGATCGAGGAGTTCAACGACAGCATCCACGAGCTCTGGCTCGCCGTCGCGAGCATCGCCGCGGTGTCCATCATCGGCTCGTTCTTCACCTTCGGCGCCTCCGCTGCCGCCGGCGCAGCCGCGACGGCCGGTCTCGCGGCGCGGGCCACCGCATTGGTCAACGCGCTGCGGACGACCCTCATGATGGCGCGACCGCTGTTCACACTGCGTGCCGCGAGGTTCGCTGGCCTCGGCGCGAAGTGGTTGACCGTGACACGGGGCATCAGCTTCACCCCCCGCCTCGTCGCGCCGGGTGCCCGACTCGCCCGCTTCGGCGGCTTCTACCGGGGCATGGGCCAGGTGTTCGTCGGTGGCCTCCCGTTCACGTTCATCAACAAGGGTCTGAGCGGCGACAATCCGTTCGACGCGAGGAACTGGCGGGTCGAGGACCTCACGGCGTCCCTCGTGGGCGCCGCGTTCTTCGGCGGGGTGGGCAGCAGGCTGCTGCCGTTCCGCGGCCCGATCGCCCGTCCGGCACCAGGGTCCGGGGCCTTGGGACGGCTCGGCTACACCGGCCGGTTGGGTCTCAGCGGCCTCCCCGGCCTGCGGCGGGGCGCCATGTTCGGCTCGATGGCCGAGCCCACCGGTCGGTTCCTGATCTACGACAACCCGGTCACACAGGCCGAGCTGAACCAGGCGGGCTTGAACGCCGTCGGCTCGACGGGGACCGGCTTCGGGCTCCAGGCGGTGTGGAACGCGGCCCGGGGACCGGCCCCCGGCCTCGGGGGCATCGCTCGTGGCGGTGTCATCTTCGTCCCGGCGACCGCCATCGCCCTCGTCGGGACCCTCACGCAGGGCACGCAGATCGTTCCCCAGACGGGGACCCCGTTGTTCCCGTGGTATGCGCAAGCCCCCGGGCTTCCGTCCAGCTTCTCGCAGGGCGTGCTCGCCGCACCCGCTCCGCAGTCGCCGCCTCCGCCGCGGTTGCTGGCGCCCGACGAGGTGCTGGACACACCGACCAGGGAGCCGTTGCGGGTCGTGGTGCGACGGGGCGAGTCGCTCTGGGAGTTCGCCGAACGGGTCTACGGCGACGGCCGGGAGTACGAGCGCATCGCACTGGCCAACAACTTCCTCCTGCCCGATCCGGACAACCCGGACCTGATCCACCCGGGCCAGGAGTTCCTCATCCCGCCCCTGCCGACGCCCCGCTGACCCCCGGGCGACCCAGCGGCGACGGCGGGGTCATCCGACGGGCGGCGGGCTCCGAATCCCCTGGGCATGAACACAACAACACGGACCAATGCCCGCCAGATCCGCCGCCCGCTCATCGCCGCGACGACGGCAGCCATCGCGCTTGCCCTGGTCACATCGGCCTGGCCGCCATCTGGTCGTCCGGACGCCTCCGTCGCGGCGCCGCAGCATCTGACCGACACTGCCGCCGCCAACTCGGGCCGCGCCAACCTCCGGTGGGCCGGCGAACACTCCTCTCGCCGTCTCCGGACCGAGGCCCCCTACACCCTCCCCCTCGGCATCAACAACCGCGGCCACATCGTGGGCTCCACCTTCGACGCACTCGAGGGCGCGACCGCCGAGGCCCACGGGTTCCTGCTCCGCGATGGCGCCGACGGCCGCTTCACCCCCATCGACATCCCGGGCGCCATCATCGGGACCAACGCCACCGGCATCAACGACCGCGGCCAGATCGTCGGCCGCTACGGCAACCCCGACGCCACCACTGCACAACCCGCCCCCGACATGATGCCCACCGACACGGCGTCGGCTATCGCTGAAGCGCCCGCCAGAGACGAGACACCCCCCTAGCACCAACGTCGACTCGGGTGAGCTCGAGGAGGGAGACCCCCGGCATGGGGAGGTCGAAGGCGAGGTCGACCGTGCCGTCGGTGGCACTGACCGTCCGCGGTGGTTCGAGGTCCTCGAGGCGATCGGCCGCCTGGAGGGCTCGCCAGCCGGCCTCGTCGGGCCAGGACTGGCCGTCGGCGACCGGCGCCCAAGCCGCGTTGAGGTCGGAGTGGCGCTGGTCGAGCCGTCGGTGTCGTAGTCGGTACCTCGATGCCGGCAGGCTGGTCAGCCGCAGCCGGACCGACCGGTCGAGCAGCGGGTCGCCACCGATCTTGGTGACGTCGACGGTGCCGTTCCAGGCCACGATCGCCAACCGGCCGTCACCGTCGCGGCTGGCGACCGCGTTCACCAGGTCGCCACCGCCGTCCCCGTCCACCCGGGCGACGAGCCGTTCCGAGCCGAGCTGCTCGAGCATCCACAGCCCCCACCAGCGCGGCTTGCGCAGGTTGCCGACGCTCAGCAGCCCGAACCCGCCGTGGAGCAGTTTGGTGGGGCGGCCGAGCTCCTCGAAGTGGTCCGACACCGTCCAGTAGGCCAGCGCGTCGAGGCGGCCCATGGCGCTGACCATGCCGCGCACCAGGTAGGCCGCGCTCCACACCGAGTCGTGCGCGCCGTTGAAGTGGGAGGCGTGCGCGCCCCACTCGGTCCACCACAGCGGCAGGTCCGGACGGCCGTGGCGGGCCGCGATCGGACGGAGGTCGAGCGGCGCGTTGCCGTAGGTGTGGGTGGACAGGAAGTCGAGCGGGGCACCCGACCGTCCGACGTGGGCGAGCAGCTCGTCCAGCCAACCAACGGCGGCGGAGGCCGGACCACCGACGGTCAGCTCGGGATCGACCGAGCGCACCGCTCGGGCGGTGACGTCGTAGAGCCGGAGGTACTCGCTGCGGGTACCCGACCAGAAGACCTCGAGGTTGGCCTCGTTCCAGACCTCGAAGCCCCAACCCCGCACCTCGTCGCGGCCGTAGCGGTCGACGAGGTGGTCGACGAGCGCGGTGACCAGGTGCTCCCAACGGTGCCAGTCCTTGGGCGGCGACACGATCGCCCGGTGTTCGAACACCGTCTTGTCCGGATCGCGCGCGAGGTCCCGCGGCATGAAGCTGATCTCCACGATCGGGCGCAGGCCGAGCGCGAGCAGCCGGTCGTAGATGCGGTCGATCGCCGTGAAGTCGTGGACCGGCTGGCCGTCGATCTCGCGGTAGACACCGAGCTCGTCGTGGAGGATCGAATGCGCCCGCACCGCGCGCACACCCAGCTGGTCGTGGGCCATCCGCAGCGCGGCCGCGAACTCGTCGCCGATCGGACGGCCTCCCGGCCCGACGCCGTAGTCGAGCTGGGACAGGTGCTCGGCGCCGATCATCGGCCGCCACGGCCGCGGCACTGGCCCGGTGGTTGCGGCCGCATCGACCGCGATCCGGCACACCCCGTCGCCAAGGCCGCCGATGGCGTTGTCAGCCGCCTGGCCGCGGGCTTGATGGTCACCGGCGTCGGTCCCGTCGCCGTGTCTGGTGCTCGCTGGTTGGTCGTCACCGGCGTCCGTCGCATGGCCGTGGCCGGGGCCCCGGGGTGTCGCCTGGACGGGCTGGCTGGCGGGTTGGCCGTGATCGTCGACGGCAGCGACGGCAGCGACCGTGTACCACGCCGCCTGGCCCGGGCGGCCGGTGGTGTCGGTGAGCGGTGGGTGGGGGACCGGCCGCACCCACGGCTCGCCGATCTCCAGCGGCTGGTACTTGCCGTTCCGCCGCTCGGCGCGGCGGACGAGGTAGCCGGCCGCGCCGTCGACCGGCTCCCAGTCCAGCGTGACCTGGCCCCTGCCCGCCCGGGCCGCCAGGCCCTGAGGCGGGGGTAGCTGCGGGAGCTCGACCTCGCCGGCGTCGTCGCTGGTCCGGCCGACGCGCTCCTCCCAGGCGGCCCCTGCCGACCGGTCGGTGGCGGCTGGCACATCGTCCGGCGGGACCTCCCGGTCGACGGCTGGTCCGGTTGGCGACTGCCCAGGCCGAGAGGTCGACCGTTCCGGGCTCTCGCTGCTGCTGGTCATCGTGCCGCGGGGCTCACGGTTGGACCCGACCGGCGCCGAACTCCTCGACCGCCATCAACGGCTCGAGCTCGGGCTGCAGGGTGTCCGCGAGATAGCCCTGGAGCCTGTCGTCGAGCAGCTCGTTGGCGATCGCGGCGATCACCATCCCCTGGTCCAGCGCCAGGTAGCGGTCGGCGACCCGGCCGGTCGCCACGTTGACCGTGTCCTTGAATCCGCCCCGCCCGTAGAGCCCGGGGAAGTCGGCCCGCAGGCGGGCGAGGTTGTCCAGCGCCGCACCGCGCTCGAAATCGAGGGCCAGGAATGCAGCATGCGGGGTGACGACGCCCTCGCCGTACTCGGTGGTCGGCGTGGCCGGCCGCGGGCAGGCCTGGTCGTCCCAGCCGGTGTCGACCAGCGTCTGGCGCTGCACATCCGCGGTGTAGCCGTTGGGCTCCATGCCGATCGCGTCGACGCCGTACTCGCGGTAGCCGCCTGCCGGATCGCTGGCCGGCGAGAAGCCCCAGTAGCCGTAGCCCGCCTCCTCGAGCCCGAACTCGCGCTGTGCCTCGACGTACAGCGGATGGGTGACCGCCCAACTGTCGGGCCCCCACTCCTCCTCGGGCACGACCAGCGCCGGCATCAACGCCTCGAACATGCTGCCACCCCAGGTCGGCACCACCAACTGGTCGTCGTAGCGGTAGGCGCCCTCGAACACCTCCACGCCCCCGTAGGTGCGCCACTCGCCGACGGGCTTGGCCTCGGGCCACGACCAGTCGCAGGTGTCGGGGAACGTCCGCCACCCGGCGTAGTAGTGCTCGGGCGGGATCTGTCCCTGCGCGATGCCGATGTAGGACGCGATGCGTGGCTCGGTATTGAATGCCCCGTAGTGGTGGCCCGTGTAGACCACGGTCTCGCCCATCCCGCAGTAGTCGTCGCTGGGGAAGCCCTCCGATCCCGGCGGCTCGTCGCCGACGACCCAGAAGCCACCTCGGATCAGCCCCGGCGGCGCGCCCTTGGCCGCGGGGTCGTAGTAGCAGCCGAAGTTCATCGAGGCGGCCAGGTCCGAAGCTCGATCGTCGAGCTGGGGCACGGCGTCGGCCACCATCAGCAGCGCGGACGCCAGCCAGCCGTTGTCGACGCTGGACAGGAACGGGTGCACGGTGCTCCCGTCGACCGGCCAGACCGTCAGCTTGTCCAGCGACGCCGGGTCGTACCAGTTGTAGAACTGGCCCGACGGCTCGTGGCGTTCGAGTTGCTCGAGGCTGTCGAGGGCCTTGTCGATGCGCTCGACAGCGTCGCGGCCACGGACGAGCCCGAGGTCGCGGGCAGCCAGCGTCGCCCACAGGTACATCCCGACATTGGTCGGCGAGGTGTAGGCAGCGCGGGTGCGGGTCCGCAGGTCACCGCCGATGTTGTCGGCGGGCAGCCCGGTCCTCGGATGCGTCATGTGGACGAACGACCGCCAGGTGTCGCGGGCGTAGGCCTCCAGCGTGTGCCGCCCGTGGCCACCGCTGGCGCCGTGGTCGCCGTCGTCGCCCCGGTCGGGCGCGGCGATCGCGGCTGTCGGTGTCGCCAGCGCCACCAGCAGGGCGAGGACTCCGAGAAGAGTGACGGTTCGCTTCAACATGGTGGGACCCCCTACTTGAGTCCGGTCATCGCGACGCTCTGGGTGAAGTGCCGTTGCAGGAACAGGAAGACCACGATCACGGGCAGGACGAGGACGACGGCGCCGGCCATCAGCAGGCCGTAGTCCGCCTGGAACTGCCCCCGGGCGAAGATCGCGAGGGCGACCGGCAGCGTGTAGTTCTCCTCGCTGGTCAGCACCACCAACGGCCAGAGCAGCGCGTTCCAGGCCGGCAGGAACGTGATTATGCCGAGCGCGGCCATCCCCGGCACGGTCAGCGGCAGCACGATGCGGCGGTAGATGGTGACCTCACCGGCGCCGTCGACCCGGGCTGCATCGATCAGCTCGTCGGGGATGCCGAGCATGAACTGGCGCATCAGGAACACGCCGAGCGGTCCGGCTGCGGTGGGCAGGATGACCGCCAGGTGGGTGTCGACCAGGTCGAGCTGGCTCATCAGCACGAACAGCGGGGCGAGCGTGACGCTGCTCGGGACCAGCAGCGTGGCCAGCACGAGCAGGAACACCAGCTGACGTCCCGCGAAGCGCAGCTTGGCCAGCGCGTAGCCGACCATCGAACAGAACACCAGGTTGCTGAGGGTGATCGAGACCGCGACCAGCGTGGAGTTCCAGAAGAAGCGCGGGAAGTCGAGGCGTTCGGAGAGGCGCTCGTAGTTGGCGCTGGTCGGATCCTCGGGAAGCCACGTCGGTGGGAGCGCCAGCAGTTCACGCTGGGTCTTGACCGACCCGAGCAGCATCCACAGGAACGGCACGACGGTCAGCGCCAACCCCACGATCAACAGGACGAACACCCACCAGGGAGCCATCCTGCGGGCGGCGAGCACCATCACATCGCCTCCGAGCGCAGCAGCCGGAACTGCAGGAACGCCAACGCCGCGATCGCGGCGAACAGCGTGTAGGCGATCGCGCTGGAGTAGCCGAAGTTGATGAACCGGAATCCCTGCTCGTAGACGTACATCGACACCGACAGCGTCGAGTCCCGGGGGCCGCCCGCGGTGAGGACGAACGACTCCTCGAACACCTGCAGGTAGCCGGTCGACGTGACGATCGCGAGGAACAGGATCGCCGGCCGCAGCAGCGGCAGCGTGATGCGGTAGAAGATCGTCCACGGGCCTGCGCCGTCGACCCGGGCCGCCTCGTACAGGGTCGGGTCGACCCCCTGGAGAGCGGCGAGGAACACGACCATGTCGAATCCGAAGTTGCGCCACACGCCCAGCGCGATGATCGAGCCGAGCGCCGTCGACGGCTCGGCCAGCCAGTCGGGCCCGTCGATGCCGATCCGGTCCAGCGCGGCATTGACCAGCCCCGAGTCGGCCTGCAGCAGGTAGCGCCAGATCACCGAGATCGCCACGATGCTCGTGACCACCGGCAGGTAGAAGCCCACCCGGAACAGGCTCCGCAGCTTTCCCAGCGACTGGTTCAGCCCGACCGCGGCGGCCAATCCGGCGCCGAGCGTGAGCGGCACGCCGAACAGGACATAGACGGCCGTGTTCCTGGCGGCCTGCAAGAAGCGGTCGTCGTGGATCAGCTCGCGGTAGTTGTCGAGGCCGACGTAGTCGGCGCTGAACCAGTCCCGCAGCTGGGGAAGGCGGAACTCGGTGAACGACAGCACGAAGCTGACCAGGATCGGCACCGCCAGGAACACGGCGAAGATCGCGACGAACGGGAACGAGAACGCCCAGCCCACCAGGTGGGGGCGCCAACGCATCCACCTGGCACTCTGCCGGACCCGCCCCCGACGATGGGCGGCAGCTGCCGTCGTCGGGGGCAGGTTCGGCGCGGTGGGGGTCAGCGTCATCCCACGCCGATGCTGCTCGCGCTCTCCTGCATGGCTTGGGCGGCGTCTTCGGGCGAGGCCTCGCCGGCCGCCACCCGCTCGAGCTCGCCGTCGATCTCGGTGGCGATCTGCTCCCAGGTCGAGATGGCCGGCGGATGGATCGCATCGGACAGCTGGTCGCCGAAGATGGCCAGGTTGTCGTCGCTCGCCAGCTCACCCTCCTGCCAGGCCGACTCGACGGCCGGCAGCGCGCTGACCGCCTCGTACCAGCGGCCCTGGACTTCGGGGGTCGACAGCCAGCGGACGAACTCCCACGCCGCCTCGGAGTTGTCGCTTCCCTCGAACACCACGAGGTCGCTGCCGCCGACGAACGACGTGCCGGACTCCTCCTGGGGCATCGGCGCGACCGCCCAGCGGCCTTCGATGTCGGCGCCGCCGAGGTCTTCGATGAGGCTCATGTGCCACGGCCCGCTGAAGAACATCGGGTGGGTGCCCTGCACGAACGCCGGGGTGATGTCGAAGCCCTCGGGTACCGACGACGGGCTCAGGCCATCGTCGTAGAACGACTGGTAGAACTCGACGGCCTCGACCATCTCGGGCGAATCGAGCGCGAACTCGCTGTCGTCGGCGAGGATGTCGCCGCCGCGCTGCCAGAAGAACGGCATGAACGTCTGCCATGCGCCGGTCTGCCCGGGCTGCAGGTAGATGCCCCACTCCGAGCCCGCCTGCTGCTGCATGGCTTCGGCCATGGCCCTGAGCTCGTCCCAGTCGCCGGGTGGCTCGGTGATCCCGGCCTGCTCGGCGAGGTCGGTGCGGTAGTAGAGGAGGCGTGTCTCCACGTACCAGGGCACGCCATAGGCGACCTCGTCCACGATCGCGGTGTCGCGGGCGCCCTCGAAGTAGGCGTCCATGTCGACGTCGTCGGGCACCTCGGCCAGCGCGCCGATCGAGGCGAACTCGCCCATCCACGTGGTGCCCATCTGGCTCACGTCGGGGGCCTCGTCGCCGGCGATCGCGGTGATCAGCCGTTCGTGGGCGACGTCCCAGGCCAGCGGATCGACGTTGACGGTGATGTCGGGGTTCTCGGCCATGAACTCCTCGGCGAACTCGCCGAGCTGTTCGCCCTCGGCACCCATGGCCCAGACGGTGATCTCGCCGCTGGCGCCGCCGCCGCCGTCGGTGGCGGCGCTGTCGCTGTCGTCGTCGCCCCCGCAGGCTGTGGCCAGCAGGGCCAGCAGCGCAGCGACGGCCGCGGCGAGCTGGATCCTGCTCCGGCGTCGATTCGACCCGGCGTTCGGACCAGGTCCGTGCGGGTCGGTGATGATTCGGTGGCGGTTCATGACTTCCCCCTTGCAGGTTGCGCGGGCGGCTCACGTCGTTGCCGTCGGCATCCGCAGCTCTCACGGACCACGAGCGAGGTGCGGAGGACGGTGGATGCCGCGGGGTGGCCTTCGACCCGGTCGAAGAGCAGACCGGCGGCACGGACGCCGAGCTGCTGCATCGGCTGGCGGACGGTGGTGAGCGAGGGCTCGAGGTGGGTGGCGATGGCGGTGTCGTCCCAGCCGGTGACGGCGACGTCGTCGGGCACCCGGACGCCGGAGCCCGCGGCGGCCAGGTAGACGCCGGACGCCACCTCGTCGTTGGCACAGACCACGGCGTCGAGCGGCTCGGTGCGGCGCAGCAGGCCCAGCCCGGCCTTGTGGCCGTGGTCGACGTCGAAGCCACCGCACGACACCAGCGCGTCGTCGACGTCGGGGACGCCCGCCCGCCGCAGCGCGCGGCGAAAGCCGCTCCAGCGCTCGCGTACGTCGGCTGACAGGTCGGGGTCGCCGAGGAAGACCAGGTGGCGACGGCCGTGCTCGAGAAGGTGGCGGGTGACTGCTTCGGCCGAGCCGGTGTTGGCGGCACGGACGGCCGGGATGTCGCCCACCGGCGGTCGGGCCAACAGCACGACCGGCATGGTCGGGCGGTCGATGGCCTGGACGATCTCGTCGCTGACCGTACGGCCCATCACCAGCAGCCCGTCGACCCGGTCGGCCAGGTCGTACACCAGCTCGTCGGCATGGTGGCGGCCGTGCGTGCCGAGGATCAGCACCGCGCACTTGCGCTCGACCGCCTGCTCCTCGAATCCCCGGATGACCTGCGAGTAGTATGGCCCCGAGATGTCGGGGAAGACGATGCCGACGGCATCGTGGGTCTGTTGGATGAAGGCCCGCGCCAGGCGGCTGGGCCGCCAGCGCAGCTCGTCGGCTGCCTGGAGGACCCGCTGGCGGGTCTCGGCGGCCACCGGCGCGCTGCCGTGCAGCACGCGGGAGACGGTGGCGATCGACACACCGGCCCGCTGGGCGACCTCGTAGACGTTCGGTCGCTGGGGATCCTTCGACCTCGCCAACCGGCGTCCCCCTCGGTTCGACGGTGTAAGCGCATTCATGAAAGCACTTACAGAAGGCGCGGTCAACGTCTAGATCGTCCCGACGACGCGCCTCGCCGCACGTAGGGTCCAGGCAACGGAGAGTCAGGGTGCTTCGGCGTGGGCGCCGTGATCCATGGTCTGAGCGTCTGCCCAGCGGTGGAGGGCGTCGACCAGGGCGACGTCCTCGGCGGTGAAGGTGAGCCGGGCTCCGGCGGCGGCGTCTGCCAGGTCGACCCTGATCGCGTCGGCGCCGGCTTCGAGCTCGCCGAGACCCGGCATGTCGTTGCCGTGGATCGCCGCCGGGTCGGCGTAGTCGCCCTGGCGGAAGCGCTCGGCCTCGTCCGCGAGGTGCTGACGCACCAGCGCGACCTGCTCGCTGTCACCGGGATCGTCGGCCACGACCGTCTGCACCAGACCGTCGTCGGTCGGCTCGAAGCGGTGGGTGGTGGCATCGAGATCGAAAGGCATGACGTCGGCGCCGCGCTCCGCGACCTCGGCTTGGCGGTCGCGCCGGTCGTCGCTGGTGGCTCCGTCACCCCCGCTCCCGTCGCCGCCGCATGCGCCGACCCCGACGAGGGCGGCGGCCGCGAGCGCCAAGGTCGGCACCTGGCGGTGCAGGCGGATGGTGCGTGGACGGCGAAGGTGGGTCATGACGGGTCCTGGCGGGCGGCGGCGACCAGGGCGTCGAGCGCGGCGAGGACGGCAGGCCGTTCATGCTCGGGGATCTGGTCGAACAGCCGGCGCAACCGGTCCCTGCGGAGGGTGCCGATCTCGCGGCTGGCCTTGGCGCCCTCGTTGGTGAGCGCGATCAGCCGTTGGCGGGCATCGCCGTCGCCGACCTGCCGCTGGGCCCAGCCCCGGCGTTCGAGCTGGTCGACCAGCCGGCTCACCGTCGACTTCGTGAGTCCCAGATGGAGCGCGAGCTGGCTCTGCGTCAGCGCCCCGTGCTCATCGAGCACCGTGACCGCATGGGCCTCCGACACCGGGACCGGTGCCCCACATGGCGTCTCGTCGGGCCGATGCAGCCCGAACGCCCGCACGAAAGCGACCATCCGGCGGTGCAGCTGGTCGCCAGCGTCGCCGGTTTCGGCCGGCCCACCGTTCATAGTTCGATGCTACAACTAATTGCCCGTTGCCCGTTGCCCGTTGCCCGTTGCCCGTTGCCCGTTGCCCGTTGCCCGTTGCCCGTGGTCGGGTTGCCGCCGGCAACACCGCAGTGGGTTTCGACAGCCACCTAATGAGGGACTGTTACCACCGTGAGTAGTTCTCCGTCGGAGTAGGAACCCACTGCCGAAAGAAGGGGTCGTGCGATGAGCCGAATCCTGTCGAGCCTGTGCCTGTCCTACGTCGCAGAAGCGGCGGCGCCCGACACCCGGGCCTGCATCGTGGGGGCTGACCGGCCATGAGCGAGGCCGAGCCGATCGACGCGGTGCTTGGCGGGCGGTCCTTCGAGGAGGTGCTCGAGCAGGAGCACCTCCTCGGCGAGCGGATCTTCGACTGCGTCAACCGCATCTGCACCTGGATCCGGGCGCTGCCCGAGGCCGACCCGCTCCCGGCCGACCTGCGCAGCGCCATGGGCACCCTGGTCTACCTCACCACCAACTTCGTCGATGCCCACCACCTGAGGGCCGAGGAGGCGATCGTGCCGCTGGCCGTCGCCCGGGGCATGGATGCCTCCACCGCCACGTGGATGTTCGACCACCACGACCAGGCGCGTGCCTACTTCGCCTGCCTCGACGTGGCGTGGCGCCGCATGCAGCGCGACGACGAGCGCGACCGGCCGCTGGCCCTCGACGCCTACGTCCGCAGCGCCGAGGGCTTCGTCCGATTGTTCGAGCTTCACGGCCTGCGCGAGGACGCCGAGCTGTTCCCCACGGTCGGTCGCTACCTCGACGACACCGACGACACGCTGGTGCTCGACATCATGAGCCACATCAGCCCGACCGACCCGAGGCCCTACGTCGCCCTCGTCGGTGCGATGGAGGTGGCACTGACGCCCGCGCCCGCCCACGTCGAAGCCGTCGCCTGACCGTTCCATCCTACGCTCACACCGGAACGACGAGGGAGCGACAACCAACCCGGGCATCGCCGACATGCTGCTCCGCACGCCGCGGGCCCGGGTCGCCGAGCTCACTTCGTGGTCACCGACGTCGACGACGACATCCCTCCGATCAGCTCAGCGTCGGCGGGAGGTCGAAGACCGGGAACAGCGCGGCGCCGAAGGTGGTGATCTCGGCGACGAGGTCGTCCTCGATGCGCAGGACGTCGAACTTGAACGCCCGGAACTCGGTGTCGCCGGGGCGCAGCAGGTAGCTGGCGGCCGTCGGCATACGGTTGGCCATGGTGGGGACCAGCCGCCAGTCGCCGTCCCGCTCGACGCCGAAAGCGGTCTCGAGCGAGGGCCGGATGACATCGATCCCGTCGAAGACGATCGGTGCCGGTGGCATCGTGATGCGCAGGTCCTGGGTCGCGATCGCCATGGCCGCGGTCGCGTCGCACCGCTCGTGGGCGTCGATGAACGCATCCAGCAGTGCGCGCTCCTCGGGGCTCGGCTCGGAGGCCGCGGCCGACCAGTCGAGCCGGTGCGACGGCAGGTGCTGGCCCATCGTGGCCCGCGCTCGCTGGAGGGCACTGTTGGCGGCGGCGACGCTGGTGTCGAGCGCCGCCGCCGTCTCGTTCGCCGACCAGCCCAACACGTCGCGCAGCACCAGCGCCGCCCGCTGTCGGGCCGGCAGTACCTGCAGCGCGGCAACGAACGCCAGCTCGATGGTCTCGCGCTCGATCACCACCGCGTCGGGCTCGTCCTGGCTGTCGAGGGCGATCTCGTCCAGCAGTCGATCGGGATAGGGCTGCAGCCAGGGAACCTCGGCGAACGACTCCAGCGCGGCCACCCGCCGCGACCGGCGCCGGATCAGGTCGAGGCACACGTTGGTCGCGATCCGGTACAGCCAGGCCCGAAACAGGGCGTCGCCCTCGAACTGCTCGCGGGCACGCCACGCCCGCAGGAAGGTCTCCTGCACGGCGTCCTCCGCCTCGTCGAAGGACGCCAACATTCGGTAGCAGTGGACGTGGAGCTCGCGCCGGTGGCGCCGGGCGAGCTCCTCGAAGGCGGCCTGGTCAGCGACCGTGCCGGTCACGACGCCGGCTTGTCTTGTCGGACCTCCTGCAGGATCCAGGTGTTGCCGTCCGGGTCGGCGAAGTCGGCGAACGAGTTGTACCTGGTGTGCTGGGGGTCGGTGCCGGGCTGCCATCCGTCCGGCGTCATGTGGCGGATCTCGTTGACTTCGACGCCCCGCCCCACCAGCTCGGAGCGCGCCTTGTCGATGTCGGTGACCACCAGGTGCGTGCCACGGACCGATCCGGGTGTGGCGTCGGTGATCCCGATGCCCAAGGTGACCGAGCATGCGGAGCCGGGGGGTGTCATCTGCACGACGCGGAACTCGTCGTTGGGCTGGTGGTCGACGTCGAGGTTGAAGCCGAGCTGGTCGACGTAGAACGCCTTGGCGCGGTCCACGTCGTTCACCGGCAGGAGGACGAGCTCGAGCTTGAGGTCCATCGTGGGTTCTCCGTTCGTGACATGGGTCGGGTCGATCGGGTCGGTCATCGCAGCACCAGGCCGCTGGTGACGTTGGTTCCGATCGTCGTTGTCGATGCCTTCGGCACATACAACGTCCGTGGCCGCGGAAACTCATCGATGCAGCGATGAACCGATGACATCAACCGACGACATGACCGGTCGCGCGGAGCCTACGAGCGTTCCTCGGAGCGACGCAGGGCCCGCTCGGTGGTCGCAGCCAGGTTGCGCACGGCGGCGTCGTGGCCCGCGGCGTCGGCGCGACCGGTCAGCCGCTCGAGCTCGGCGTACTTGTCCAGCGCGACCCGGCCGGCTTCGGCCGCGGCGTTGTGGGCACCGGTCTCCCACTCGGCGAGCACCAGGTTGGCGCGGGCGGCGGCGGCGCCCCGCAGGTCCCTGGCCCGGTCGAACGCATCGGCCGCCTTGACCAGGTGACGCCGGGCGTCCGACGCGGCCCCCGAGCGCAGGTAGGCGACACCGAGCCCCATCTCGGTCAGGCCGAGGCCGACATGGTCGCGCTGCGAACGCCCCTTCACCGCCCGCTTGAAGTCGGCGATCGCAGCATCCACCGCGTCGACGTCGAGGAACGCGAGGCCGCGGTTGGTGAGGACCTGAGCCTCCCCCCGGCGGCCGCGGCGTGGCAAGGCTTTGGTCAGTTCGGCGATCGCAGCCCGGGCGTCGCCCTGTCGGCGCAGGATCACCCCCCGCTCGTTCAGCGCCCATCCTCGAACCGCGGGCCGCCCCCACAGCGTGCCCAGCTCGTTGCGGAGCCGACCGACGACCGGGGCGCGCCGTCCCACCGTTGCCTGGTGCACCGCGTCGCACGCGGCCCACCAGTCGTCGAGCCGGTCCTCGTCGGCATACCAGCGACACAGGGCCGCGGCGAGCCGGAACCACCAGCGGCGCACCGGCCTCGGAAGCGGCGTGGCCTGGTCGGCGGCGAGGGCGGTCGCCGACGCGACGACCGCGGCGAGCAGCGGTTGGTGGCACTCGAACCACTCGCGCCCGGCCCGGCTCGGTCGGACTGCGTGCCGCTCGGCCTTACGGGCCAGATACCGCACCAGCCGAACCTGGGCCCGAACCCGTCGCCACACCGGCTCGTCGCGCCGGAGGTGGAGCCGGGCGTAGGTGGTCAACAGCGGACGCACCTGGTAGCGGCCACCCTCGGTGACCTCGGCTGACGCCACCGACGGCACCGGACGGACGAACCGGCCATGCGACAGCTCGGCCACCAGGGCCTCGATCTGCTTGATCGATCGCCCGGCGAGCTTGGCCATCGCCTCGAGGGCCAGCGGCTCGGAGCCGACCAGCCCGAGCCGGCGGAACAGCCGCTGCGACGGCGTTCGCAGCGCGTCGTACGCGACGTCCTCGTCGGCGACGGTCGCTGCCGCCAGGAAGAACCGCACGGCGCGGTGGGGTGGCGCACCGCCGGCGAGACGCAGGGCCTCGAGCGAACCGTCCAGGTCGAGGTGCCCGTGGGTGATCTCGCGGGCCAGCGCGGCGATCGCCCGCGGCTGGCGGCCGCACAGGTCGACCAGCTCACGGACCGTCGGGTCGGTGCGCGACCCGACCGGCCCGGGATCGCGCGTCGGGTCGCGCGTCGACGCGACCTCGAACAGCGCCGCGGCGTCGGCTGCGGTCAGCTCCTCGATGGGGACCGGGTGGACCGTCCCCAGGTCGACCAGCTCGGGATGGCCGACCAGCAGCAGGCGGCAGCCGTCGGGCGGAGGGACCAGGCCCTGCACGATGGCGGGGTCGTCGACGTTGTCGAGGACCAGCAGCGCCTCCCCGGCGGTTGCGGCCGTCGCGGCAGCGATGGCGTCGGCGGCGAGGAGCTCGAGCGACGGCGGTCGACTGGACGATCGGCCGCGGAGGTCGGCGTACACCGCGGGCCGGGTCGGCCCGCGGTCGCTGCTCACCTGGACCGCCTTGCAGGCGCACGCCGATGTGCCGACGCCCCGGCGGCCCATCACGGCGGTCACCAGGTGGTCGTCCAAGGCCGCGACGACCTCGTCCACCTGCGGGACCCGCCCGACGAAGCCCTGGACGCGGGGCACGGGCTCGGTGGCCGGCGCGCTGGCGGACGCGGAGCCGGACGGACCGGGCCGACCGGATGGTCTCGACCGACCGGAATCCGGCGTTCCTGCCACCTCCGGTGCCACAGCCGTCTCCATGTCGGGTGCGAGCAGCTCGTCGAGCTGGTTCAGCGTCAACTCCAGCGCCTCGGCGAGCCGGCCCCGCTGCCACGCCCGGGGTGCCGTCGCTCCCTGCTCCCACCGGGCGACCGTCGACACCGCCACCTCGAGCCTCTCGGCGAGCCCCTCCTGGGTCAGCCCGACCGCGATCCGCCGTGCGGCGAGGCGGTGGCGTCCGATCCTCATGTTTCCCCCGACAGACCGATAATCCCCAGGTTAACCACCCCGCTGCTCAGCATTTGCGTAGTGAGCGCATGGCTGCCGCTCTGGTCCGGACGCCGCCCGACTGGTTGGGTGCTGACCCGAGGCCCGTTGTGCGAAGGGGAGGTTGGTGACCATGTTGCAATCGGAGTCTCTGGACCACAAGCCGGCGCTGGTGAGCTTCGACACCGCGGACCCGGCCGACCTGGAGGCCGCGTGGGGGCAACTGGCGCCGCTCGGGATCGAGGCCGTCACTCATCTCGTCGAGGCTTACCGCAGCGCCCGGACCTGGCAGGGGCGCTCGGCCGCGGTGCTCTACGCCACCCGCTTCGCCCGGGAGAGCGAGGAGGCTTTCCAACTCGGCGTGGAGGCCTTGGGCGACCGCGCCCGACACGTCCGCACCCGTGCCTGCGGCCTGCTCGCCTACTCGCTGCGCGAGGAGGCGGAGGGCCGGTTGCTCCTGTTGTGCAGCCATGTCGACGTCGCCACCCGCGAGGACGCCAGGGCCGCCGTGGCCGCACTGCGCGAGCACGACCATCACCGGTTCAAGGACCGGGACGGGACCGGCCGTGTCTTCTGGATCGTGAACCAGAGCGACCTTCCCGACTCCTGACCTTCGCCCCTGACTCCGACCCTGAGCCCGGCCGTTGTGCCGGCCCGGACAGCGATACGGTCGAACGCTGACGGGAGGACAGGGCACTGGGGCATGCGATGAACCGACGGGAGCTCCTGCGCCTCGGGATGGGCGCCACGGCTGCGGCCGTGCTGGGTGGTTGCACCGAGTTCGGTGGCAAGGACATCCAGGTGGTGGCGGTGTGGAGCGACCGCGAGCTCGAGCTGTTCCGCGAGGTGGTCGACGGCTACGAACGCGTCTCGGGCCGCTCGGTCGAGGTCATCGGCGGCAACGACAACCTCGACGCGTTCATCCGGGGTCGCCTGGGGGCCGGTCATCCACCTGACCTGGCCGTCCTCCCGTACCCGGGGCTGGCCGTGGACTACGCCCGCGCCGGGATCATCGACCCGATCCGCGACCACGTGGCCGAGCGGTTCGACCCCTTCTGGACCGACCTGGTCACCGTCGACGGCCGTGTCTACGGCGCCTGGCTGAAGGCGGCGCACAAGTCGCTGCTCTGGTACCAGCCGTCGGTGCCGGTCCCCGAGCCGGACGCGAGCGGCCGACGGGCGTGGACCTGGGAGGACCTCGTGGGTCTGGTCCAGCGGCTGGCCGACGACGGCGATCCGGCGCCCCTCGCCGTCGGCGCCGCGGACGGCTGGGTGCTGACCGACTGGCTGGAGAACCTGCTGATCGCCAGGGCGCCGGACCTCTACGACGACCTAGCCCGCGGCGAAGCTTGCTGGGGTGCCGAGCCGGTCCGCCGCGCGTTCGGCGACCTGGCACAGCTGTGGAGCATCCCGGGCGCCTTCCCCGGAGGGGGCGAGCGGGCGCTGCTCACCCAGTTCGACGAGTCGGTGATCCAGGTGGCCGCCACCGGCGACGCGGCGATGTCGATCCTGAGCGACTTCGCGCTCCCGGTCGCAGACGACTTCCGGCCGCCCGGCGAGCCCCGCCAGCGGATCGCCGGTGTGCCGTTCCCTGCCGACGCCCTGGCCGGCGGGCCGAGTGGGGACGACGCCCCTCTGCTGGTGGGTGGCGACGTCGCGGTGGTGCTGAACGGATCGCAGGCCGGCCACGAGCTGGTGGCATGGCTCACCGACGGCGCGGCGCCGTTCCGGCCGTGGATGCTGGCGGGCGGCTACCTCTCGCCGAACCGCACGGCGTGCGACGGCGTCGAGCCGGACGGGTGTGCCGCGAACTACGCGGCCGAGATGGCCTTCGCCGCCGAGGACTTCCATCGCAGCGCGGAGCGCCTGCAGTTCGACCTCTCGGATCGGCTGCCCGGTGCGTTCGGTGCCCCAGGCGGATCGTGGCGGATCCTGCAGGACTTCTTCCGCGACGTCACCACCGCGGGCGCCGACCTGGACCAGGCGATCGACCGGGCCATCGGCCGCTTCGACCAGGCCGCGGGCAACGCCCGGTGCTCGACATGACCGGCCCCGGGGCCACCGCCGTGGCGACGGCGACGGCCGCGTCCACACCGGATGCGTCGGGCCGGGTCACGGTGCTGGACGACGTCGGCCCCGCACGTACCCGCGCCGGCCATCGCGGCGCGGCGGCGACCGCAGCGCTGCTGGTCGCCGCCGGCGGGTTCGTCGGGCCGCTGGTGTTGTGGCCGGTGGTGCGGACGGTCCACGCCAGCGTCACCGAGCCCGGCGAGGGGTTCGTCGGCTGGCGGCACTTCCGGACGACCTGGGATGCCGGCGCCGACGACGTCGCCGTGCAGACCGTGGCCTGGGCGGTGCTCGTCCCGCTCGCGGTGACCGCCGCTGGACTGCTGCTCGCGTACCTGCACCGTCATCGGCTGCCACGGCACCGCCGGATGCTGACCTCGGTCCTGATCAGCCCGATCGCGCTGCCGCTGGTCGTCACCGGCGTGGCCTTCCGCGTGCTCTACGACCCCGACCCGCAGCGGGGCACCGCAACCCGGGTCGCGACCTGGCTGCCCGGCGACGTGGTTCCCGCCTGGCTCGGCCCGCGCTGGATCACGCTGGCGCTCATGTCCGCGTTCGTCTGGGCCTGGGTGGGCTTGGCGTTCGTCGTGTTCCGGGCCGCGCTCGACCAGCTGCCGCGCGAGCTCGCCGATGCTGTCGGCGGCTATGGCGGCACCCGCTGGGAGGTGCTGCGCGACGGGCGGTGGCTGCCGCAGCTGCGCCGGATCGTGGCCGTGGTGCTCGCGCTGGTGGCGCTGTCGACGGTCCGGACCTTCGACCTGATCCTGGCCATGGCGCCCGGATCGGTGATCGATGAGGCTTCGGTCCTCGCCGTGTTGCAGTGGGAGACCTCGGGTGCCACCACCAGCGGGCCAGCCGCGGCCCTCGGGGTCTTCTGGCTGGCGGCGGTGGCCGCCGGTGTGCTGCTGGTGGCGTTGTGGTCGCGGCCGCCCCGATGGCGATCCGGTCGAGCCCGGGACGGCCGGGATGGCCGGGAGCGGTGGGGCCGCCGCGACCGCCGTGATCGCCGGGCGGCATCCGTGGTGCCTGCGCCGTCTCCTGTTCGTGCGGCCGCCGCGTCAGGGGAGACGCGGGGCCGTCGCGTGCTCGGCCGGGCGGGCGCCATCGTCGCCGCCGCGGCCCTGGCCGCATGGATGGTGCCGTTGCTGGTGCTCGTGGCGACGTCGTTGCATGCGCCGCGGGAAGCGGCCACCGGCGGCTGGTGGTCGCCGCCGTTCGGCCTGGGCTCCTACGGGCGGCTGCACATCGCCGGGATCCTCGGCTCGTTGCAGCTCACCGCGATCCTGGCGGTGGCGGTGGCGTTGATCGTGCTGGTCGTGGCGCTGCTGGCGGTCCGGGGGCTCGCCGACATGCCGCCCGCTGGCGCCCAGGTCCTGGTAGTCCTGTTCCTCGCTGCCGCGGTGGTCCCGGTCCAGGTGGTTGCCGGGCCGATCACCGAGGTGCTCGACTGGGCCGGTCTGTCCGGTGAGCTCAGCCGGCTGCGTCTCGGGCTGGTGCACACCGCCTTGTGGGTGCCGCTCGCGGTGGTGGTCCTGTGGAACGCCCGGGCCCAGCCCTCGCTGGCCGGGCTCCGCGCCGCATGGGGGGCGGAGCCCTACGTCTCGCGGCGGGCGCGGCTGCGTGCGGTCCTCGACGCCGAGCCGGCGGTGGTGGTCGTGTTCGTGCTGGTGTTCGTGCAGGTGTGGAACGACTTCGTCGTGGGGCTGCTGTTCGGCGGACCGAACGCCGTGCCGCTCGGCCTACGGCTCTACGGCGAGACCCGCCAGTTCGTCGCCAACGCGGGGGTGCTCGCGGCGGGCTCGATCGTCGGGTCGGTGGTGCCCCTGCTCATCGTGGTCCTCAACCATCGCCGCGTCGTCGCCGGCCTCGTCGGCACTCGGCACTGACCACCCCATTCCGGTCACGGGGCGGTCACGCTGACGGGGACGATGTGATGGGCGGCGTCGATGGCGGCGGGGTTCCCCGAGCACAGCAGCACCGCCACCTCGGTGCGCTGGAAGATGTCGCGCAGCCGGGCCGGGCTGGTCGGCACCGTGGACAGGTCGGCCACCAGGGCCTCGGGCCGGCACACCACGGCCCGGGCCACGGCGACCTGGAGCCACTGCTCGTTGGACAGCTCATGCGGATGGGCACCGAGGACCGAGGTGAGGTCCCACCGCTCGGCAGCCTCGCGTACCCGCCACTCGCCTTCCTCCTTGACCACCGGGCTGCGGTGGAGGCCATAGCGCACGTTCTGCTCGACGGTGAGGTGGGGGAGCAGGCCGCCGCCCGCGGGCACGTAGCGGATCCCGCGGTCGCTGGGCGGCCGGTCCGTGACGTCGATGCCGTGGATCACCACCTGGCCCGACACCGGCTCGACCAGGCCCGCGACCGTCCGCGCCAGGGCCGTGCCGTCCTCCGGTGAGGCAGCTCCGTCGGTCGGATCCGTGGCCGCGACCAGCTCACCGCTGTCGACCTCGGCCGACACCACGACCCGACGCCCGGTCGCCGGCACCACGGCCACCACCTGGCGCAAGGCGAGCGTCGACACAGGGGCCTTCTTAGCTCGTGACGAGCCCCGCGAGGCGCGCAGGCATCGTGAGCCCCGTTCGCGCTGCTGGCCATCGCCCGGCTACCACGGGCGTGGCCGTGCGACGTCGACGCCTACATCGCTCTCCGAACGCGCCGCGGCCCCCGGGGCCGGTCCCCGGGGGCCACTGCCTCACCCGATCACGGCGCGCTGATCGGCGGCGTCGTCCGCTGCTCGGACCGGGTCATGTCGACCTCGCCCCGACCCTGCACCACGTCGCCGCGGTCGCGCGCCTCCTGCACCTCGCGGCGGAGCCGCGGCTTCTCCTCGTCGTAGCGGTTCAGCGCGTTCTCCCACCGCTGGCGCATCGGCTGGATGCCACCGCCGCCGACGGCGACGATCGCCGAGCCGACCACGACGGCCAGGATGGCGTAGAACAGCCCGTTGACGATCGCAGGTGCGATCTCGAGCTGGCTCAGAGCGGCGAACGCCCCGACGGTCACGATTGCCACGGCGACGAGGTTGCCGAGCATCTTGCCGTAGCTCAGCCCGCCGACGGCGGTGGTGACCATGTCCTTGACGATGCCGGCGATGGCTGCGGCAACCACGACGATGATGATCGCGGCCAGCACCTTGGGCACGTAGGCGATGATCCCGTCGATCATGTCGCTCACCGGGTTCTCGCCGAACACGGCGAAGGCCACCTGGAGCACCATCAGCAGCAGTGCGTAGTAGATCAGCTTGCTGACGATGTCCGAGGCGTCGTACTGCGACCGGGCCAGCATCTGCTTGATGCCCCCACGTTCGACCACCCGATCGAAGCCGACGCGCTCGAGCACCCGGTCGGCGACCCGGGCGATCAGCTTGGCCACGATGTACCCGATGAGAAGGATGGCGAGGAAGCCGACGAGCTTGGGGACGAAGCTGGCCACGTCCGACCAGGCGTCCTCGATGCCCTGGCTCCACTCGACTCCGACTAGAGCGGGTGAGGTCATGCGTTCCCTCCTCAGGGTTAGGGCGTACTTCGGACTACCCGAACACGAAGAGTGGGAAACTGACTGCGCGGAGTGAGGGTCAGTGAGGGTCGATGTCAGGTGTGAGCCCGGCTGTTCCGAGCTGCGAACCGAACAACGCCTGGTCGTTCTGGAGGGCCACAGTCGTGCCCCGGGCCACCAGCGTGAGCGGGGTCTCCTGCTGTCGCCAGCGGTCGAGCACCCGGATCGCCGCGTCGCGCCCGGCCTGGTCGGACAGGAGGAAGCGCACGGTGCCGCACGCATTGGACGACCCCCCGTACAGGTCGACTAGCACCGCCTGGTCGACGTCGTCGACGCCCACGTCGAACACGACGACGTCCTGAACCAGCTCGATCCTGTCGGTCACGCCCGCACCTCCACCAGCCGGGCGCCAGGCTAGAGAGTGTCGCGGGTGAGGACAACTGGCCGGCCGCGCGGTCGTCGCGCCATTACCTGCGACGTCATCGACCCGCCGCACGATCACGAGCAGCATTGGGGGTATGGACCCATCCGTGGCCGAGCCCAGCTCCGGCGATCCGGCGGCACCCACCGACCCCACCGACCCGACCGACCCCGGCCCGTTGCTCACGGCCATGCCCTTCGCCGTCGCGGCCGGCGTCGACCTGCTGCGAGCAGAGGCCACCGAGGTCGAGGCGACCCTGGCCTGGTCGCCCGAGCGCTGCACGTCCGGGGGAGTGATGCATGGCGCCGCGCTGGTGACGCTGGCCGACACCGTCGGCGCGGTCTGTGCGTTCCTCAACCTCCCGCCGGGCGCGGGCACGTCGACCATCGAGTCGAAGACCAACTTCTTCCGGGCGGTTCGGCACGGCTCGGTCCGGGCTGTCGCCCGCCCGATCCATGTCGGCCGGTCGACCATCGGGGTCCAGACCGAGGTTCGCGATGACGACGCCAAGCTCGTCGCGCTCACCTTCCAGACCCAGGCCGTGCTGCGACCGTAGCCGGCAGCGGTGTGAAGCCGAGGATCACGAGGACGCCGCCGACCAGGACTCTGCACGATCGGATAGGCAGAGCGGGTTTCGGTTCCTACGATGGTGCCCCGTGCAGGGCAGCCACACGAAGACCAGGGACGCCGACCTCGAACGGCAGCTGGAGCAGCATCGGCCCGAGCTCACCGGCTACTGCTACCGCATGCTGGGCTCGGCCTTCGAGGCCGACGACGCCGTGCAGGAGACGATGGTGCGGGCTTGGCGCAGCCTCGACCGCTTCGAGGGTCGAGCCTCCCTGCGGACCTGGCTCTACCGGATCGCCACCAACGTCTGCTTCGACATGCTGAACGGCAGGCAGCGCCGCGCCCGCCCGATGGACCTCGGTCCGGCACAGCCCGCGAACGCGCCCCTGGTGGCCCTGCCCGAGGCCACCTGGATCGAGCCGATGCCCGACTCCCGGGTCGTCGCCGGCGGTGGCGACCAGGATCCGGCCGAGCGGGCCGTGGCGCACGAGTCCGTCCGGCTGGCCTTCGTCGCGGCGCTGGCCCAGCTGCCGCCGCGGCAGCGGGCCGTGCTGATCCTGCGTGAGGTCTTGCGGTGGAAGGCCGACGAGGTCGCTCAGTTGCTCGATACCTCGGTGGCGTCGGTCAACAGCGCCCTCCAGCGGGCGCGGGCCACGCTGGCCGCCGGCGACAGCGGGAGGGACAGCGCCACGGACGCCATCGCCGAGTCGATGGACGACGAGCACCAGCAGCTGCTGGCCCGGTACGTCGACGCCTTCGAGCGCTTCGATGTCGACTCGCTGGTCTCGCTGCTGCACGAGGACGCCCAGTTCTCGATGCCGCCGTTCGACCTCTGGCTGCGAGGCCCTGCCGACATCGGCGAGTTCTACCTCGGCCCGGGCAGCGCCTGCCGCCACTCGCGGCTGGTCCCGGTGGACTCGGCCAACGGGTCGCCTGCCTTCGGGCACTACAAGCGCAGTGAATCCGGCGAGGGCTACGAACCGTGGTCCGTCCAGGTGGTCGAGATGTCAGGCGGGCGGATCACCGGGCTCCATCACTTCCTCGATACGCAGCGCATGTTCCCGCTCTTCGGCCTGCCCCTCCAGCTCGACCCCTGAGGCCTCCAGCGGCAGCACCTCACGGAGGCCGACCAGGCTGAGCAGGTCCTGGAGGCGCCGCGACGCGTGTCGTAGCCGGATCTGGCGGCCGGCACGCCGTACGGTGAGCGCCACCCGGGTCAGCGCTTCGAGCGTGACCCCGTCGGGGTCGGGGATGGCGCCGACGTCACAGACGATCACCGTCGCGCCGCTCTGCTCGAGCCACGTACGACCACGTTCGCACAGTGCAGCGATGCCGCGGCGGGTGATCGGCTGCTCGATCACCAACACGACCGTGCCCGGGCGCTCCGCCGCGCGCCCGCGCGACTCCGGTGTCGGGAACTCCTCCGACGGTGCCACCTGAGCATCTCCTTCGCGCGGCGTCGAAGCTCAGACCACGCAGCCAGGAGAAACTCATCGCGGCAGCCCGGTAACGGGAATGTCAGCCGGGTCTCAGGTGTTCATCGCTCGAACGGTCGCCGGCACGATTTGGGGGCCGATGTAGCCGGAGTCGATCTAGCGGCTGACGCGTCAGAGATCGTCACGCTCCATGTCGGGCGGGAGGCCGAAGACCGCGGGCTCGGGGCCGGTGCGGGCCATCGAGCGGTAGCGGCGCTCGGCGAACCACCAGCGCCCGTCGACGCGCCGGTAACGGTCCTGGTAGACGCCGTAGGCGTTGTGCCAGGAGCCGGTGGCATCGGCGGGGGCGCCGGCCTCGTGGCGGATCTCGCACATGAACATGCGTCCGCCGGCGACGTCCGGGCCGTCGACGTCGACCACGCTGTTGAGGACGACGAAGGCGAAGTAGTCGAAGCGCTCGACGGCGCCGGCCACGAAGCGGCCGAACTCCTCGGGCCCGGCGAGGAGCCGGGGCGTTGCGGTCACGGTGTCGAGGAGGATCTCGGTGTCGGGCAGGAACAGCTCGGACAGCTCGTCCCACGCCCGCCGCGTCACGACGTCGGCGTATCTGCCCTGCAGCCGCAACAGCGCGACGGCGTCGTCGGTCTCCGTGGTCACCGGCGTCTCCTCTCGATCGTGACCGGTCTCTGGCTCAGTCGGGAGTGCCGCCCTGAAGCCGCTCGGACGCCGTGCGGATCAGGTCCTCGACCAGTGCCCGATCCTCGTCGCGCATCGGCGGCGGCGAGGTCGACAAGACCACTTCGCTGATCACACCACCGTGTCGGTCGAGGCAGACCACCACGTCGTGGCTGCTCGGCGCAGGCTCGGCGTACTCGGTGTGGATCACGTACCAGACCGTCTGGTCGCCGAACGTCGGGCCGGTGACGACCTCGGAGGTCGCGGTGAAGCTGTAGGTCTCGCCCCCGGCGGTGTACTCCTCGGTGAACGTCCCACAGGTGTTGGCCTGCCGTTGGGCGTCGTCGACGAAGTCGGCGGCGAAGTCGGGCGTGGTCTCGATGATCGTGTGACCGAGGGCCCCTGAAGGCTGGGACCGGTCGAAGCTGGCCTCGATCTCTCGTGGCGGTTCGGGGGCCTCGAGCCGGGGCTCGCAGACCTTGTTCTCGCCGGGGGCACCGCCGACGTCGGACGCCTCCCAACCCGTCGGCATGTCGTCGATGGTGATCAGTGCCTCGCGTGGGGAGACGGCGGCCACCTGGTCGGTGCCGCCGCCGCCGTCGTCGTCGTCTCCGCCGTTGTTGCCGACCACCACCGCGAGCGCGACCAGCAGCAGGACCAGCGGGATCGCCAGGATGCCCATGACCATGTAGGTCTGCCGGTTCGACCTGTCGGCACCGTTGCCTGCCGCGTGCCGCGGGGCGGTTGCGCTGTCGACCTGCAGGTGGCCGCCGAGATGTCGTTGGTGCTGGTGCTCGTGCTGCTGGGACTGCTGGTGGTGCTGCTGGTGGTGAGGTTGGGCCTGATGGGCCCGATGGGCGGAGGCGAGCGGGTCGGACCTCTCGACGCCCCCGTCCGCGACCACGTCCGACCAGCCGCTGCCGTCCCACCAGCGGTACTCATGACGGCCCGTCGGATCGGGCAGCCACCCAGCTTGCAACCCACTCATGCGATCACCGCGCCCACCGCGCCGCCGTCACTCGCCCCATCGGGCGCATCGTAGGTCGTCGGCGCGGCCCCGCCGCCGCGGTCGCTCCCCTGGCTCAACAGATCAGGTGCTGGGCGACTCGGGCTCGTGGGCGACGTCGGCGCGGGTCAAGGCACGGGTCCACGCCGCGAGCTCGAGCAGGATCCCGTCGGGGTCGAAGAAGTACACCGATCGGATGAAGACCCCCGGGTGCATTTCCTCGGTGACCGTGGCCGGGCTGTCGTCGTGGTTGATCATCACCGTGCAGTCGATGCCCCGGGCGATCAGGCGCTCGCGGTACTCCTCGATGCGTTCGGCCGGGACGTTGAACGCCACGTGGTTCATCGACCCGATGGCCGATTCGAGCGGCCCTCGGCCGGGCAGCGCGGGCGCACCGGAGATGCCGGGGACCGGCTCCGGCGCCTCGGGGAACCAGAAGAACGCCAGGCAGTCGCCGCCGCCGCAGTCGAAGAAGAAGTGTTGGCCGCCGCCAGGGATGGCGATGGTCTTGACCAGCGGGAGGCCCAACACCTCGGTGTAGAACTCGACGGTTCGGGCCATGTCGCGGCACACCAGGGCGAGATGGTTGATGCCGAGGAACGTGAACCCGTCGTCGCCTTCGACCTCGGTGGCCGCGCGGGCTGAGGTCGTCGCGGTGGTCGTGACGGTCGTTGTGGCCTCGGTCATCGTCGGCTCCTCGCTGGGTCGGTCGGGCGGCCGTCTCGCGGCGCGTGATCCGTGCTGACAGTGATGGCATCGATCACCAAGCCAAGCAACCGGTCGATCTGGCCGTCGTCCCGTGGTGCGTGCTCGCGGATCCACGCGATCGATGCTGTGAGGTCGATGATGTCCGCGTCGGCGACGTCGTCTCGGAGGACCCCGGCCGCTCGGGCCTGCGCCATCAGCGCACTGCCAGCCGCGTTCACCGAGGCGCAGGAGTTGGCGAGCGCGCCGTCGTACGTGGTGGGCGCGGCGGCGGTGATCGATGCCGCGAGGCCTCGGAATCGGGCGGCGTGGTCGACCAGTGCCCGGAGCCAGCGGGTCAGAGCATCCAGCGGATCCGAGGCATCGACCAGCTCGGCGCCCATCTCGCAGAGATCGTCGACGCCGTCGCCGATCAGTGCGTCGATGAGGGCGTCGCGCGAGGGGAAGTGGCGGTACAGGGTGCCGATCCCCAC
This sequence comes from Acidimicrobiales bacterium, assembly GCA_050744325.1. Taxonomy (GTDB): domain Bacteria; phylum Actinomycetota; class Acidimicrobiia; order Acidimicrobiales; family VFJN01; genus DASXTK01. Next base: position 38,294 of record JBOGHK010000187.1, on the reverse strand, counting down.
GCCGGCGCGCCGGGCGATGTCGTCGAGCGATGCCGTGACGCCATGGTCGGTGAACGCCTGGAGCGCGACGTCGAGCAATCGCTCGCGGTTGCGCCGTGCGTCGACGCGCAGCTGTCGACCTTGCAAAGCGGAGGACTGCTCCGTATGTTGCGGAGGCATGCTCCGAATAGTAGGAGGGACCCGCCTGCCATGCGCATCGGAACAACCATGGGCCTCGACCTCGACGGCCCGCAGACCTTCGAGGACATCGCGTCCGAGGCCAATGCCGCCCGTGCTGCCGGGTTCCGGCAGCTCTGGTCGGCCCAGCTGTTCAGCTGGGACGCCCTCACCCTCCTGGGTGCCCTCGGCGGGCGGGTCCCGGACGTGGGATTCGGCACCGCAGTCGTGGCGACCTACCCGCGGCACCCGCTGATGCTGGCCAGCCAGGCACTCACCGTGCAGGCGGCGACCGGCAACCGACTGACGCTCGGTCTCGGTCCCAGCCATCAGGTGATCGTCGAGGGCAGCTTCGGCTTGGGCTTCGACCGGCCGGGCCGGCACGTGCGCGAGTACCTGACGGCACTGATCCCGCTGCTGCACGGCGAAACGATCGACTACCGCGGCGAGACCCTCAGCGCGGTCGGCGCTGTGGGTGTGACCGGCGCCGCTCCGCCCCCGGTGTTGGTCGCAGCGCTCGGCCCGGCACTGCTACGGATCGCCGGCGAGCTGGTCGAGGGGACGATCGTCACGTGGACGGGGCCCAAGGCGCTGAGCAGCCACGTCGTCCCTCGGATCACTGCCGCAGCCGAGGCCGCTGGCCGACCGCCCCCGCGGGTGGTGGTGAGCTTGCCGGTCACGGTCACCGCCGACGAGCAGGCGGCGCGTGATCGGGTCGCCGACTCGCTGGGCCAGGCCAGCGATCTGCCCAGCTACCGGGCGATGCTCCGCGCCGGCGCGGCGAGCTAGATGCCGACCGGGTGCCAGACCGTCTTGGTCTCGAGGAACGCCAGCATCCGGGTCAGCCCGGGGTCCGCCGTCCAGTCGGGCTCGCCGCCGGCCGGCGGGCGTATGACGCGCTTGAGGTTGCCTGCCGCGGCCTCCTCCAGCTCCTTGGCCAGGTCGGCATCGTCGACGCCGCAGAGGTCGACGGCGTTCACGTCCATGTGCGACGCCAGCCACGGGGCGATCTCGGCCACCCGCCCGGTCAGCACGTTGACCACGCCACCCGGCAGATCCGACGTTGCGAGCACCTCGCTCAGCGTGATCGCCGGTAACGGCGCCCGCTCGGCCGTGACCACCACACACGAGTTGCCCGACACGATCGCCGGTGCCACCACGGACACCAGGCCCAACAGCGACGACCGCTGCGGGGCCACCAACGCCACGACGCCGGTCGGCTCGGGCACCGAGAAGTCGAAGTACGGGCCCGCCACCGGGTTCGACGAGCCCTGGACCTGGGCGATCTTGTCGCTCCAACCCGCGTACCAGACCCACCGGTCGATGGCGGCGTCGACCACGCCCTCGGCCTTGCGGGGCTTCAGCCCCTCGCCGTCCACCACCTCGGCGACGAACTGCGCCCGGCGTCCCTCCAGCATCTCGGCCACCCGGTACAGGACCTGGCCGCGGTTGTACGCCGTCGCGCCCGACCACCCCGCCACGGCCTTGCGGGCGGCGACCACCGCGTCGCGGGCGTCCTTGCGGGACGCGAGCGCGGCGTTGGCCAAGAACCGATCGTCGCGCACCGAGCGCACCTCGTAGGACCGGCCGGACTCCGAGCGGGGGAACGCACCCCCGACGAACAGCTTGTAGGTCTTGCGGACGCCGAGTCGACCGTTGGTCGACGCCGTCGTAGCCGGACCAGCCTCCGACTCAGACATCGAGGTACGCCTCCAGGCCGTGGCGGCCGCCCTCGCGGCCATAGCCCGATTCCTTGTAGCCCCCGAACGGGCTGGACGGGTCGAAGCGGTTGAACGTGTTCGCCCACACCACCCCGGCCCGCAGCTTCTGGGCCATCCACAGGATGCGGCTGCCCTTCTCGGTCCACACCCCGGCCGACAAGCCGTACGGCGTGTTGTTCGCCTTCTCGACCGCTTCGGCGGGCGTGCGGAAGCTGAGCACCGACAGCACCGGACCGAAGACCTCCTCACGGGCGATGCGATGGGCCTGAGTGACCCCCGTGAACACCGTCGGGGGGAACCAGAAGCCGCGGTCGGGCAGCTCGCACGGTGCCGACCAGCGCTCCGCGCCCTCCTGTTCGCCGATGTCGGACAGCAGCCGGATCCGCTCCAGCTGCTCCGCGCTGTTGATGGCCCCGACGTCGGTGTTCTTGTCCATCGGGTCGCCCAGTCGCAACGTGCCGAGCCGCCGCTTGAGCCGATCGAGCAGGTCGTCGGCGATCGACTCCTGCACCAGCAGGCGGCTGCCGGCACAGCACACGTGGCCCTGGTTGAAGAAGATCCCGTTGACGATGCCCTCGACGGCCTGGTCGATCGGGGCGTCGTCGAACACCACGTTGGCGGCCTTGCCCCCGAGCTCGAGGGTCACCTTCTTGGACGTGCCGGCCACCGAGGTGGCGATCTGGCGGCCGACCTCGGTCGAGCCGGTGAACGCCACCTTGTCGACGCCGGGATGCTCGACCACCGCGCGGCCGGTGTCGCCCGCGCCCGTGACGATGTTGAGCACCCCGGGCGGGAGGTCGGCCTGCTGGCAGATCTCGGCGAAGGTCAACGCGGTGAGCGGGGTCGTCTCGGCGGGCTTGAGCACAACGGTGTTGCCGGCCGCCAGTGCCGGCGCGATCTTCCACGCCAGCATCAGCAGCGGGAAGTTCCAGGGGATCACCTGGCCGGCGACGCCGAGGGGGCGGGGGTCCGTGCCGAATCCGGCGTAGCCGAGCTTGTCCGCCCAGCCGGCGTAGTAGAAGAGGTGCGCGGCCACCAGCGGGATGTCGACGTCGCGGCTCTCTCGGATCGGCTTGCCGTTGTCGATGGTCTCGAGCACCGCCAGCTCGCGTCCCCGCTCCTGGACGATGCGGGCCAGCCGGTAGAGGTACTTCGCCCGCTCGCGGCCCGGCAGCCTCGACCAGACGGTGTCATAGGCGGTGCGGGCCGCGGCGACGGCGCGGTCGACGTCCTGGGGGCCGGCCGCGGCGACCTCTGCGAGCACCTCCTCGGTGGCGGGGTTGACGGTCTTGAACGGCACGCCGTCGACCGGGTCGACGAACTCGCCGCCGATGAACAGCCCGTAGGACTGCTTCACGTCGGCGATCGAGCGGGATTCCGGGGCGGGGGCGTAGTCGAAGGTGGGCATCGCGGATCCCGGGTCAGTCGAGGGTGAAGTAGTCCGGCCCGGCATAGTGGCCGGTCGCGAGCTTGCGGCGCTGCATGAGCAGGTCGTTGAGTAGCGTCGAGGCGCCGAGCCGGAACCCGTCGGGGGTCAGCCAGTCGTCACCGGCGGTCTCGTTCACCAGCACCAGGTAGCGGATCGCGTCCTTCGCCGTGCGGATGCCGCCCGCCGCCTTGACGCCGACGTGGCGCCCGGTCAGGTCGCGGAAGTCGCGGACCGCTTCGAGCATCACCAGCGTGACCGGCAGCGTGGCGGCGGGCGACACCTTGCCGGTCGAGGTCTTGACGAAGTCGGCGCCCGCCAACATGGCCAGCCACGACGCCCGCCGGACGTTGTCGTATGTCGCCAGCTCGCCGGTCTCGAGGATCACCTTGAGGTGGGCGTCACCACAGGCCTGCCTGGTGGCGACGATCTCGTCGTGGACGTCGAGGTAGCGGCCGGCCAGGAACGCGCCCCGGTCGATCACCATGTCGATCTCGTCGGCGCCCGCGGCGACCGCCGCCTTGACGTCGGCCAGCTTGACGTCGAGCGACGCACGCCCGGACGGGAACGCGGTGGCGACCGCCGCCACCTGCATCCGGCCCCCGAGCCCAGGCACGCCCCCGCTGCCGTCCGCGCCGTCGTTGGTGCCGTCTGCGCCGTCGCCGACCGCAGTGTTGTCGTCGCCGGCGCTGGTGTTGCGGTCGCCGGCGCTGGTGTTGCCGTCGCCGACCGCGGTGTTGTCGTCGCCGGCGCTGGTGTTGCCGTCGCCGGCGCCGATCGGGGTGCTGCCACCACCGGTCCGACCGCCGCCAAGTGACTCGCGGGCCACGGACACCAGGTCGCCGTAGACGCAGACCGCGGCGACCGGCGGACAGGTCGGGTCAGCGGGGTCGGGGCGCAGGGCCTTGGCGCACATGGCCCGCACCTTGCCGGGCGTGTCCTGGCCCTCCAGGGTGGTGAGGTCGATCATCGAGATCGCCAGGTCGAGCGCGAAGGCCTTGGCCGTGGTCTTGATCGACCGGGTGGCGAGCGTCGCCGCCCGGGCATCGGCGCCCACGTGGTCGACCCCAGGAAGGCCCTGCAGGAAACGCCGCAGCGCCGCGTCGGACGCCGTCACGTCAGTCGGCCCCTCGTAGACCACAGCCACCTGGTCAGGCTACTGGTGCGGTGTCGTCCCCGCTTTGGGCGTCGACGTGGGCCGGAGGCGTTGCACGGTCGAACGGCCTCATCCAGCGCGCTCTTCTTCGTCCTCTCCGGCTTCCTCATCACTGCGCTGCTGGCCACCGAGTACACCGACCGCGGCTGGATCGATCTGCGGCGGTTCTGGATCCGCCGGGCCCGGCGCCTGTTGCCGGCGCTGTTCCTGATGCTGGCGCCGGCTAGAGAGCCTCAGCACGCAGGGCCGCGAACCCCGGCTTGATCTGCCCGTTGATGATGCGAAGCCGGTCGTCGAAGGGCCAGAAGGTCGACTTCATGGCGTTGATCGTGAGCCACTCGAGCTCGTCCCAGCCGTAGCCGAAGGCGTCGACCAGCTTGTCGAGTTCGTCGCTGAGCGTGATCGCCGACATCAGCCGGTTGTCGGTGTTCACCGTGACCCGGAAGCGCAGCCGGGTCAGCAGACCGATCGGATGCTCGGCGATCGAGTCGGCGACCCCGGTGTGCACGTTCGACGTGGGGCACATCTCCAGCGGCACCCTTCGGTCGCGTACGAAGCTGGCCAGCCGCCCCAACCGCGCGCGGCCGCTCTCGTCGAAGGTGATGTCGTCGACGATGCGCACCCCGTGGCCGAGGCGCTCGGCGCCGCAGACCTGCAGGGCTTCCCAGATCGACGGCAGGCCGAAGGCCTCGCCGGCATGGATGGTGATGTGATGGTTGGCCTTGGCGATCTCCTGGAACGCCGCCAGGTGCCGGGTCGGCGGGTTGCCTGCCTCGCTGCCGGCGATGTCGAAGCCGACGACCCCCTCATCGCGGTGCCGCAGCGTCAGGTCGGCGATCTCGCTGGAGTTCGCGGCGTGGCGCATCGCGGTGAGCAGCGTGCCGATGACGACGCCACGCCCGGCGCTGCCCATCCGGAACCCCTCCAAGACCGACTCGACCACCTCGTCGAGGCTGAGCCCCCCGTCGATGTGGAGCTCGGGTGCGAACCGGACCTCGGCGTAGACGACGCCGTCGGCGGCGAGATCCTCGGCGCACTCGGCTGCCGTGCGGATCAGGGCGTCCTTGGTCTGCATGACCCCGACGGTGTGCTCGAACGTCTCGAGGTAGAGGTCGAGGTTGTGGCGGTAGGCGCCCTCGGTGAACCAGCGGGCCAGGTCGTCGGGGTCGGCGGTCGGCAGCGTGTGCCCTGCCTCGCGGGCCAGGTCGACCACGGTTGACAGCCGCAGGCCGCCGTCGAGATGGTCGTGAAGGAGCACCTTCGGGGCTCGCCGGATCTGATCGAGGCTGGGGCGAGTGGCCATGCTGGAGGCTAGCGCTCGAACGCCGGTGCGCAGGACGGTGAGGGGGTATCCTGGGCAGGCCAGCCGGGGCTACGGCGACGTGGGCCGATCCGGCCAACGGCGGTCGGTGGCAAGGGGTTCGACTCCCCCCACTGGCACCACTCCGTGGGATCGACCCACCAGTTGGTGCCAGACCCAGACTCTGACGAGCGACGCCTGACCCCAGGAACTTGCTGATGCAAGGGGGGCCCGGCCCGCGGCTGCTGCTTCCGTCGCTCGCGTAAGAGCGCGGAGGGGATGCGGGGCGAGTTCGCGTGTCGGTCGCCATCGGCACCCAAGGGAGACAGCCAACTCGGTGCTCAGTGCGGCTGGCTGTATGGGCTGGAGCTTACGACTACAACCGTGCGTGAAGCTGGCCTAGGGATTGAATTTCTGCTAGCGACGGTTCGTCGTGGGAATATTGGGGGTGGCGGCTACGACGTGATGGCCGAACCCTTCGACCAGGGTCGAACAGGTCTTGTCTAGATGCATCGGCACCCTCAAGATCGAGTCGCCAGCAACGATCGCTGGTACGGGGACGAGGGTTCGATTCTGGAACGTTCGGCGAGACTCCTACACGGTGAACGTGTTGCCTCGGGCGTGGTGATCCTGTGTCCGACCCGTCGCGCCTTAGCGATAATGCATCATCAGCGCAGGATTTCACATTGATGGGAGTGTATTCCATGGACACAGAGACAAAGCGTTCCCGACGGGGCTCGTTCTACGTGGTATGCCTGCTCTTCGTGAGCCTGGTTCTAGCGGTCGTGGGAACTGATCCGGCGGTCGCGCAGAACGAAGCTCCTGTCCCAGACGAGCCGATCTCGCCCCTTTCCGCTGACGGATGCACGGGGTTCGGGACCGGAGTTCAGACCTGTATCCACATCCGCGGCAGCGGGCTCCGGATCGACGATGTGTGGACGGACTTCCAAGCCTCCCCTACCTGGAAATGCCAGACACGCTTGCGGATTGCCTTCTTCGATTCGAACAACTCTGCGTACCGAATCATTACTGGCCCACTCTATTCAGGCTGTCGCACCAACGGCATCTTCGACCCCAACATAACTCTCCCCTACACTGCAAGGGCTGGGCGGGTGTGTGGTTCTGTCGCAATACGGGGCGAGTGGCGGCCGGGGGCATGTGTCGGAATCCATCGGTGATCCTCCTCCGCCCGACCGGTGCCTGACCCCTTGCCGGCGCAGCTGACCGACGCGCCCTCGACGGTCAGGGACACGGTCAAGGACCCTCGGCGTAGCGCACGACGGGTGGTCGGCCGAACAGCTGGAAGGCCGGGGCCGAGCGGTCGAGGTTCGCCATCCTGGCACGCTCGGCGGCGCGGATCGCTCTGACCGTCTGTACCGCGCGTTCGAGATCATCGTTGATCAGGTAGTAGTGGTGCTCGAGCGCGAGCGCCATGTCGCGCCGGACCAGCGCCCAGCGCCGGTTTGCATCTGCAGTGCTCTCGCTCCCGCGTTCGCGCACCCGTCGAGCGAGCTCATCCAGTGACGAGGGGGCGACGAAGATGCCAACGACCGCTTCGGGCAGCTGTAGGCGGGCGTTGAGGTACATCTCGGGGCTGTAGTCGACGATCACGTCGTCGCCCTTGGCCAAGGCGGCGACGACCGGTTCCCGCAGGGTCCCGTAGCGGCGCTCCGGGGCTGGTGCAGCCCATTGGAGGAACTCGCCGCTGTGGACCAGGTCATCGAAACGCTCCGGGGAGACGAAGTCGTAGAACTCTTCGCTACCGGGACGAGGTGAGCGGGTCGTCACGGTCCGGGCGTAAACGAGGTCTGGTTCCGCGGCGAGCCATGACCGGACCAGCGTCGTCTTGCCGGCACCCGTTGGCCCGGACAGGACGAACCACCCAGCACGTGCCGTGACCGCGAGCGTCAAGCTGCCTGGAGCCACGTCGTCCTGATCGTCAGCGGGGGTCATCGTTCTCGTGGGAAGTCGGGCGCGGCATGGTCCGGTCCCAGCGGTTCCAGTAGGTGACCTCCTCCACCGGCCGCCGCTGGACGTCCACCCAGCGGCCGAGCGGATAGCCGACGGGGATCACGGCATATGTCGAGACGTCATCGGGGATGCTGAGGATCTTGCGGACCTCGTGCTCCCGGGCGAGATGCGCCGTCGTCAGGGTCGTACCCAGGCCGAGGCCTCGGGCCGCCAGCAGGAGGTTCTGTATGGCGGGGTAGACCGACGCCGGGCTTGCTCCCGCCGCACAGGGGACGATGATGAGCGGGACGTCACCCATGTGTTCGGCTAGGTGCTCGGCGGCCTGGAACACCCGGGCCAGCTGGGGGTCAGACAGGAGCCGCGCTCCGAGGCCCGCTCGAACGGCTCGCCACGCAGATCTGTAGACGGTGCCGAGCTCCCGCCGCGTTCTCTCGTCTTGCACGACCAGCCAGCGCACCGGTTGCCTGTTGCCTCCCGACGGCGCCCTGGTCGCCGCCTCGATGATCGTCCAGATGCTGGCGTCCGGCACGGGGCGTGTCAGATCGAAGCGACGCATCGCCCGCGTGGTTCGCAACGCCTCGAACAGCTCCACCTGCACCGACTCCACTCACGCTCCAGCCCATGACCGCACCGCCGCCGACAGGTCCTCGGTGACGACGAGGGGACGGTCGTCCCGATCGAGGGGCAGAGTCTCGCTGGCGACCCGGGTGATGTCCCAGCAGCCCTCTGGTTCCCGGCCGACACACCGCCGCCAGCCGTCGACGTCCTCCCAGCTGTGATGCCGCGCCGTGGTGATGAATCGATCGCCGGTCCGATGAGCGAGCCGCTCACGGGAGAGTCGCTCGGAGAGTGGATGGGGCGCCGTGGCGGCCTCCAACTGGCTCACCGCAGCTTCCAGATCGGCCGACGCGAGGCCAGGCCCTGTGGCCTGGGCAAGCGTGCGTCTTCGGGCCGGTATGTCGAGGAGAACCCCGAGGTCCCGCAGGAGATCGGCTGGCTCATCCGGCGTGTGCACGAAGCTCAGCATCCGATTCAAGGAGCAAAGCTTCGTACGCAGGCCGTCCGGGCCGGGACTGGTCTTCAGCTGCCAGAGCCGCACCGTGGCGGGCAGGCCGAGAGTGGGCGACCGTAGGAGCACCAGCAACGAGTCGGCGAGGGTGAGGAAGAAGCAGGCCAACCGATACCGCTCGACGGTCGCTGACGGCCACTGGTAACGCCACAGCCCTGTCACGAGCGCCCGGTCGAGCCTTAGGCGCTCGACGTGCAACGGGACGAATCCGTGCGCTGCCAGGACAGACAACGCCGGACGAAGTCGTCGGCCCACCACGGCGTCGGGTTTGAACAGAACAGCGGTGGTGGCCATGGCTGTCCCTCGGAACGACGATCCCCAGTGCTGCTTGGCATCGCTCCAGAGGTCACGGAACTCGGGATCGCGACGGAACAGTTCCCGTTTGGCGGGAAAGTGCGTGAGCGACGACCACTGTTCGTCCGTCATCTCGGACGCATCCGGCAACGCTGCGGGTGGGAGTTTCACCTGAGCTCACCGAGCGAGCCGACGCTCGACGATCCTGCTCGCCAGGCGTCGCTCCTGTCGGAAGACCTTCTCGGCTTCGGTCGCGGTGAAGGTGTACTCCAGGGTTGCGGTCTTGGTTGCGGCCTGGATCACCTGGACCCGCACGTGGAATGTCAGGCTCCGGTTCCCGTCGGTCGCCTGCTCCAGAACCTGATACTTCAGTCGGACATCAATCGGAAATGTGAATCGATGGAACTGTGCCGTGAGCCCGCTGAGCATGAAGAAGTACGACGTGTCTCGCTCCAGAAAGTACTGCTCGGTCACGGCCAGGAACAGCTGCCGGCCTGCCTCGATCAGCGTCATCCCGGGCAAGTGCACACCGGTTAGATGATCAGCCAACAGGTGGTTGCGGCCGTCTATGAGTAGGTCCGCTTCGAACTCATCGTCGGGGGTCCTCCGCGCCAACGAGATCATCGTGTTGCTGGGGTGATGCTTGTGCGACTCCCGACGGCCTGCTCGTGGCGGATCGGCTGCACCCAACGCGGCTCGCTCGTCGTCGGAGAGCCCTTGGCCGACAACGAGCGGGCGGTCGGATGTCTCTCCCGGCGCAAGACACGCGACGCTGACGACGCCGCTCAACGTTGCAAGCTCGGTGAACGGCTCGGCGACCACGATCACGCCGGCCTCCGACTCGTCCGCCATGAGTTCGAACCTAGCTCGGCCCTCATGAGCCGCGATTTACGCGATCAGGGAGGTGCCCTGGCGTGAGTGGGCGAAGATTCGACGGAAGGCGACGAAGGCGACAATGAACCAGGCAACTCCCGCCAACATGGTGAGAGACGCCGAGCCAATGACTGCGCCCAGTCCGGTATCCCCTTGCCAATGGCGCACCGCTTGCAAGCCATGGGTCAAGGGGATCGTCTGGACCGCCCACTGCACCGGTTGTGGCCAGAAGTCCACTGGGACCAGCGCACCGGTGAGGCACGTGGTCGATGAGATGACGATGTTGAGGATGACGTTACGAGCGCCGGGTGCTACGAGCGCGATCGCCCCGAAGAGCATGGCCACGCAATAGCTGGAGAAGGCGGTGATGAGCACCAGCACCAGCAGGACGGGAAGGTCGGCTGCGGCCCATCCGAGCCCGAAGAGCGGCGGCATCACCAACAGAGCGATCATCGTGGTCGCGGTGCCCGACAGGGGCCACTGCAGGCTCCGCCCGAGGTAGAAGAACCCGGGCTCTACCGGTGAGGCCGCGAGGAGGGAGATGGTGCCGAAGTTACGGTCCCACGTGGTCGAGGCAACCGCCTGCATCGGCTCGGACGCGCAGATGGTCATGGCGGCACCGACGACGACGAAGGCGACGTAGCCGGAATCGCCGACCATGCGGCCGATCAGGCTGAAGAAGGCGACCTGGCACAGTAGGCGGACCAGCCAGCCACCCAGCCAGGTCCTCCATGTGTAGAAGGCCTTGAAGTCCGCGTACGCGAGGACGCTGCCTTGGCCGACGGTTCGCACGGCTTGAACGGGGTTGAGCATCACGAACCTCTCACACGCGGGAGAGCGTCCCTTGCCGGCGGGCGCGGCGCAGGAATCGCACGATGGAGACCGAGCCGAACGCCAACGCTGCCGCGCCCAGCAGCATCACGGTCGCCAGCCGCGCGACCGGGGCCTCCACCGACTCTGCCGCCAGGGAATCGCGGAGGAGGTCTGCGCCCCAGGACAGATAGATGGCCCTGCTGATGCCGCTCAGCCCCACGGGGAGCTGGGACGCCGGGACCATGACGCCGCCGACGAGGAACATCGGAAACGACAACGTGTTCTGCACGATGCGCGCCCCGGGTGCTACGACGAACAGGGCCGACAGCGCGGTGGCCGTCGCTGCAGTGGCAACAGCGGTCACGACGATCGCGACGACGAACACGAGCGGATGGTGGATCGTGATCCAGTGGCCGAAGGCCAGGCCGGCCACGACCACTGCGATTCCGAACGCCGGCAGGGACAGCAGCATGCAAGCACAGAGCCGGCCGAACACCAGTTGCGAGAAGGAGATGGGTGCGGCCACCAAGGCCTCCAGTCGGCCGTTCTCCCGGTCCTCGCTGATCATCTCCCCGGAGAACATCAGCACTGCGGTCCACAACGTCATCAGCGTCGGGGCGATCACCGCGTAGGAGGCCAGATCGGCGCGGTCCGAATGGACCACGATCGACAGGAAGATCAGGGTGAAGAAGGGCGCCGAGACCAGGGCAAGGTAGGTACCGGCTTCCTTCCTCATGGCGACGGCTTGGAACATGAACCCGGTCCCGAAGCTCCGCCACACCACTCTCATCCGGTGATCACCATCCCCCGGTCGCCCACGAGGTGCAGGTAGACGTCCTCCAGGCTGGGGCGCCGGCGGGCCACATCAGTGACACCCGCTTCGACCAACGCCAACAGCGCGGCGCGGGTTGCCTCGGCGTGCTCGGTTTCGATGCGCAGCACCCCGTCCTCGGTGGTGGTGACGGCAACGACTCCGGGAAGCGCTGCTACCCGCGCCCGGGTGTCGGGCGGAACGCCTCGGGCGTCGAGGCGCTCGTACGAGCTGACCAGATCGCCGATGGTGTCGGGGCTCTCGGTCACTGTCAGGTTGCCGTTGTCGATGAGTGAGACCCGATCGCTGAGCGCGGCGGCCTCAGCCATGTCGTGCGTGGTCAACATGATGGTGCGACCGTCCGCCCGCAGGTCCCGGACGAGGGACCGGAAGTCGTGTGCGGCGACGGGATCCATACCCACGCTCGGCTCGTCCAGGATCAGCACGCCGGGATCCGAGACGAGGCCTCGAGCCAGATGCAGGCGCTGCTTCATGCCCCGGGACAAGGACTGGACCTTCTCGTCGGCCCGCTCGGTCAGGCCGACTCGCTCGAGCAGCTCGGCGACCCGCGTGCGACGTGTCGCACCGCTCAGCCCGTAGAGGGACGTCCAGAACCACAGGTTCTGTCGCGCCGTCAGCCGGTCGTAGAGCCCTCGCTCGCCGCCGAACACGATCCCCAGCGAGCTCTTGACCCGCGCGGCCTCGGCGACGACGTCGTGGCCGAGCACGCTGGCTGTTCCGGCGGAAGGCAGCAGGATCGTGCAGAGGATCTTGCACAGGGTGGTCTTGCCGGCGCCGTTGGGGCCCAGCAGACCGTGGACCTCGCCCTGCGGGATGGACAGGTCGATGGCCTTGAGCGCTTGGATGTCGGGCTTCCCCTTCCGCTCATAGGTGCGGGAAAGGTTGCGGATCTCGATAGCTACCAAGCCGACCTCCTTCGCGGCCCCGCTCAGTCGTTCTCTCTCGGCCGCATATCGGTCCACTCTCGGTCGATCCACGCCAGGCAGTCGTGGCGGCCATCGGGGCCATAGGCCACTGTCCATCCGTCGGGCACCGCAATGTGCTCAGGCCAGAGGGAGTACTGGCCGGCGCGGTTCACGAGAGCCATGTAGGTGGTCGCTGGGTCTTCGAACGGATTGGACATGGGACCTCACCGGTGCGGCTTCGGGGGTGGCGCGTGGTCGACGAGGATCGCCGCGATCCGCGCCGCCCGGTCTGGGAGCATGAGGTCGTAGTGACCGCCGGGGATGGTGTGAACGTCGATTTCGCCGGTGACCCATTCACACCACATCGCCGGGGCCACTGCGCCCGCTCGAATCGTCTCCTCGGCGGCGAAGAACAGAACGTCGCCTCGAAAGCTCTTGGGCTCGTGCTCCCTGAGAAGTCGCCAGCTGTTGCCGACGACGCGGTCGATGGCGTCGAGGCGACCGGTCTCGATGCTGCGCAAGGCGCCGTGGCCGAGATGGCGTCTCGTGAGCTCCGATATCCGGGATGTCGGAGGCTCCGCATTCACCGCGTCCCTGGAGGGGTAGCTATCCACAAGCGCGAGGACGGACACGACCTCGCCGTCGTGCTGCAACGCCGTGGCCATGGCATGAGCGACGTTCCCGCCGAACGACCACCCCAGGATCCGGTACGGCCCGCTTTGCTGAATCTCGCGGATAGCGGCCACGTGGTCTTCGGCCATCTCTTCGAGCTTCTCCGGCAACGGAGGTGGTGGGTCCGCGTGGGCGATCCCGTGGGCCTGCAACCCGACGACCGGGGTGTCGGCGAGGTGACCGGCGAGCCCGGCGTACGACCAGCTCAGCCCGGTTATCGGATGGACGCAGAAGAGCGGGCTGCCGGTGCCGTGGCGAAGGGGCAGCAAGGGGGCGAACGGGTCCATCTCGCCGCTGCCTCCCTTGATCACGTCGATGAGGCCCGTGACCGAACGCGCCCGGAAGATGTCCTGGATGGTGACGTCCAGTCCGAACGCTGCGCTGATTCTGTTCGTCAACCGGACCGCCAATAGCGAATGTCCTCCCAGGTCGAAGAAGTCGTCGTCGACACCAACGGCCTCCAGCCCGAGTACCTCGGCGAAGAGGCCGGCCAGGATCTCCTCCTGAGGAGTCCGCGGGTCAGCCATCCCGACGGTGACCTCCGGTGCCGGCAGTGCCCGGTGGTCGAGCTTCCCGTTGGCCGTCGACGGCAGCTGATCGAGGACCACGAACGCGTCGGGGACCATGTAGTCGGGCAACAGCGTGCGCAGCTGCCGACGCAGTCGAGCGACGTCCACTTCTCCCGGCGCCACATAGGCGACGAGGCGCCGGTCTCCGGGCCGGTCCTCCCGAGCCACGACCGCGGATCGGGCGACGCCGTCGAGCTTCTCGATGGCCGCCTCGATCTCGCCGGGTTCGATGCGGTGGCCACGTACCTTCACTTGGCCGTCCGCCCGACCCATGAACTCCAGGACTCCTTCCGCGCGCCACTTCGCCAGGTCCCCGGTTCGGTACAGGCGGCCGCCGGTCGGATCGAAGGGGTCGGCGACGAACCGCTCTGCGGTCAAGCCGGGGTGGTTGAGGTAGCCACGGGAGACCTGTGCACCGGCGACGTACAGCTCACCGACGACACCGACCGGCGCCTGCTGCAGGTGCGGGTCGAGGACATAGGTGCGCGTGCCTGCCACCGGCCGACCTATCGGCGCGGTGCTGCCATGGACCTGGCCACCGGACGGGCTGGACCAGGCGGTCACATGGATGGTCGTCTCGGTTGGCCCGTAGAGGTTGGTCACCGCACTGCTCTGCACGGCGGCCTGCCGCGCCACCTCGGCGAGCAGCGCTTCTCCTCCTACGAACAGCTGCTTCAGGAACGCACCGCCCTCGGCCATCACCGGGAGCACCTCGGCCAGAAGCGACGGCACGAACACCGCGTGGGTCACGCCGTTGCGGCGGGCGTAGTCGACCAGCAACCGGCCATCGGCCACGACCTCTTCGGGTGCCACGCACACCGAAGCGCCGCACAGCAGCGGAAGGCAGACCTCCAACACGGACGGGTCGAAGGTCACCGGCATCCACGCGAGCATCACGTCCTCGCGGTCAAGCGCGTGCGTGTGCTGCAGGCTCAGCAGCTCGGTGGTCACACCTCGGTGGTGGGTCACCACCCCCTTTGGGTCTCCGGTGGAGCCCGAGGTGTAGATGACGTAGGCCGCGTCGGTGGTGGTGCCCGCCCGGAGCGGGTTGTCGTCCGGATAAGGCGTCGTGTCCACCGATCCGTCGCAGACCAGCAGCGGCCGGGCCTCGTCGAGTAGGTGCGCGGTCCGCTGGGGCGGGTGGCCGGGATCGAGTGGCAGGTAGGCCGCGCCGGACTTCCAAACCGCAAGCATGGTCACGACGACGTCCAGGCCCCGCGGCAGGGACAGGGCGATGATCCGATCCGAACCGGCGCCGCGTGCGACGAGGTGGTGGGCCAGGCGGTTCGCCCGCGCGTTCAGCTCCGCGTACGTCACGACCTCGCCGCGGCAGCGGACGGCCACAGCGTCGGGGGTCCGAGCCGCCTGCTCCTCGAACAGGTCGGCAACGGTGGCGTCGGCTGCCACGCCGTTGGTGGCGTTCCACTCCGACAGCGCCAGTCGCTCCTCGTCGGTCAAGACGTCGAACCGACCGACCGGCAGGGACGGATCGGCGGTCATCGCCTGCAGCAACCGCAGCAAGCGTCGCACCATCTGCTCAGCGGTGTGCCGCTCGAACAGCTCGGTGCTGTACTCCAAGCGGCCGGTGAGGCTGCCTCGCGGGTCATCAGGACCTTGTCGTTCCCAGAAGCTGAACGTGAGGTCGAACTTGGCGGCGCGGAGGTAGGTCGGCTCACGGGTGACCGTCAGGTCGGACATCGGGAAGTCGCCGCCGTCGTCACGTTCCACGACCACCATGACCTGGAAGAGGGGGTGCCGCGCCGACGACCGGACCGGGTTGACCAGCTCGACGACGCGCTCGAAGGGCAGGTCCTGGTGGTCGTAAGCGGACAGGTTGGTCTCCCGAACCCGGACCAGCACCTCCCGGAAACCAGGGGATCCCGACAGGTCATACCTCATCACCAGGGTGTTCACGAAGAACCCGACCAGGTCGCGCAGATCCTCATGGGTCCGTCCGGAGACCACGCCGCCGAGCGGCACATCTGTCCCCGCGCCGAGCCTCTGCAACAACACCGCCACGCCGGCCTGCAGCGCCATGGTGAGCGTGGCGTCTTCCGACCGCGCCAGGTCCAGCAGGCGCTGGTGCAGGGTTGCGTCCAGCGCGAAGTCGACCGCGTCGCCCTCGAAGCTCGGAACCATGGGACGCGGCCGGTCTCTCGGGAGCGGCAGTTCCTCGGGGAGATCGGTGAGGACCTCCCGCCAATGCTCCGACTGCCGCTCCATGGGGCTGCCGGGCTGGTTCTCATGGCCCAGCAACTCCCATTGATGCAGGGCGTAGTCGGCGTACTGGACGGGTAGCGGCGGCAGTTCGGGACGGACGCCGCGCCGACGGGCACGGTAGGCAGCCACGAGGTCTCGGCCGAGAGGACCCAGGGACCAGCCGTCGCTGGCGATGTGATGCATGAGCAGCAGAAGGACGTGTCGCTCGGGGCCCAGCCGGTACAAGCGGGGTCGGAGAGGCGGCTCGTCGGTCAGGTCGAACGGGTGGTGGATCGCAGCATCCAGGACGTGCCTGAGGTCCGCTTCGTCGACCCCCACCACAGGCAACCCCGTCCATGCCTGGGAGACGTCGAGGATGTGTTGGCGGGGAACCCCGTCACGTTCGAGGTACACGGTGCGCAGCACTTCGTGTCGCTCCATGACGTCGCCGATCGCCTGCTCGAGTGCCGCACGCTCCAGCGGCCCGTCCAGCCGAAGGGCGACCGGGACGTGGTAGGTGGAGCTTTCCCCTTCGGCGCAGGCGATGAACCACAGGCGCTGCTGCGCAGGCGACAGCGGGATCTCCGGTGGCCGGGGGCGCCGCGCCAACGCAGGCCCGGCGTCACGTGCACCGTCCACGAGCCTGGCCAGTCCGGCGGGAGTCGGCTGCTCGAACACGTCGCGAACCCTGAGCTCGGCCCCCAGCGTCGAACGGGTCCGGGCCAGTAGGTGGGTCACCAGCAACGAATGCCCGCCGAGATCGAAGAAGTCGTCGTCGATGCCGACGTGTCCTGTCCCGAGAACCTCGGCGAACAGGTCGCAGAGGGCCCTCTCCCGCGGCGTCCGCGGCCGTCGCGCGGCGACGTCGTTGCTCGGGGCGGCTGGCGGGGGAGGCAGCGCTCTGCGGTCCACCTTCTGGTTCGCCGTCAGAGGAAGCTGGTCGAGCCTCACCACGGCCGAGGGAACCATGTAGTCCGGAAGGTCGGCAGCGACGCACCGGCGGAGGTCCGCTTCGTCTGTCGCCGACCCCTCGCCGATCACCACATAGGCGACCAACCGCTTGTCGCCTGGCCGGTCCTCCCGCATGGCCACGACGGCCTGGCGGACCGCGGAGTGCCGGGTCAGCGCCGCCTCCGCCTCGCGCAGCTCGATCCGAAAGCCCCGCAGCTTGACCTGCTCGTCGGCGCGACCCACGAACTCGAGCCACCCCTCGGCATTCCATCGGACCAGGTCCCCGGTCCGATACATCCGCGCGCCGGGTAGGCCGAACGGACATGCCAGGAACCGTTCCGCGGTCAACCCCGGACGGTTGAGATACCCGCGTGCCAGGCCATCACCCGAGATGTACAGCTCGCCGACCACTCCGGACGGCACCGGCGTGAGGCCGGCGTTCAGCACGTACACCTGCTTGTGGTCGAGCGGGGTGCCGATCGGGAAGATCGTCGACGGCGGATCGGCCGGGTCGGCCGGATGGGCCGACGTGAACGTCGTCGCCTCGGTGGGACCGTAACCGTTGACGACCAGGGTGCCCGGGCATCGCTGGAGCACGCGGCGAACGGCAGCCGGAGGGACGACGTCCCCACCGGTCCACACCTCCCGCAGGCCGGCCAGGCACTCGGGGCCGAGATCAGCTACGGCCTGGAACAGGCCCGACGTCAGCCACAACCCGGTGACCGAACCCTCTTCCAGGACGCGGCGTAGCGTGTCGATGTCCAGTTCCTCTGGGGAGGCGACGACCACCGTGCCGCCCGACAGAAGCGGCACCCACAGCTCGAAGGTGGAGGCGTCGAAGGCCAGTGGCGAGTGGAGGAGAACCCGCTCGAAGGCCCCGGTGTGCCAGTGCCGATCCGAGGTCAGCTCGACGATGTTCCGGTGGGTGACCGCTACGCCTTTCGGCGTTCCGGTCGACCCGGAGGTGTAGATCACGTAGGCCAGATGATCAGGCGAGAGTGGTCGGGTTTCGACGGCCGGGTCGACGTCGACGACCTCGTCTTCGCCGACCTCGTCGACGACCAGAACCGCCGGACCGAGTCGCTCTGCCCTGTCGGCATGCGCCCGGTCGGTGAGGACCAGGGGGACGTCCGCCTCCTGGAGAACCTGCCGCATCCGGTTGACCGGATCGGCCCGGTGGAGCGGAAGGTAGGCGCCACCTACCTTCAGGATCGCCAACGTCGACACCACCACCTCGATGGAGCGATCCATCAGGATGGCCACTCGCTGCTCCGACCCGATGCCCCGGCCGACGAGGACGTGCCCCAGCCGGTCGCTCCACGCATCAAGCTCGGCGTAGGTCAGGGCGACGGCCGCTGACGACACCGCCACCGCACCTGGCGCCTTGGCGACCTGCTCGTGGAACAGCTCGGGGACCGAGGCCGCAGGAGGGCGGAACACCGGGTCTCGGCGTGCTGCGAGGACAGCCACGAGCGCGTCCTGTTCGGTCTGGTCGAGCAGCGGGATCTGATCCAGGGGCCGGTCGGGCTCGGCGAGGACCCGTTCGACCAGGCCGGCGAGCCGGCGCGTGAACGCCACGACGGTGTCGTGGCGGAACAGGTCGCTCTGGTACCGGATCTCCCCGTCCAGACACCCGTCGGTGACGATGGTGCCAAGCTCCAGATCGAACCGGGTCGACGTCTCACCCCACCAGATCCGGGTCACATCGCTCGGCGCCGCTGTGCCTCCGTCGGTCGAGCGCCGCTCGCCCTGGTGGATGCAGAGGACGTCGAACACCGGCTGGCGGCCGGGCAGCCGCTCGACCAGGCTCGCGACCCGCTCGAATGGCGCCGACTGATGGGCGCGCGCCGCGAGGAGCTTGGCATTGACCCGCCGCAGCAGCTCACGAAACGTCGTCTGCCCCTCGAGGGCCACACGGAGGGGCACCGTGTCGACGAAGAAACCGGCCACGTCGGCGTAGTCGCGTCCCCGGCGCGCCTCCAGCACCGTTCCGATGGTGATGTCGCGTTGTCCTGTGTATGAGGCGAGCAGGCTCACGAACATCGCTGCGATCGCGGCTGACAGCGTGCAGCGCTCCTGCATGGCGAAGCGCTGCAGCGCGGAGGTCGTCTCCTCGGAGAGCCCCAACCCGACCGACCGACCGGCCCAGCTCGCCGTGGCCGAGCGGGGCTGATCCACAGGAAGCTCCAAACGCTCCGCGCTTGCAAGCTCCGCACGCCAGTAGGACAGATGCCTCTCTATCGCCTCTTCGTCCAGCCGCTCGCGCTGCGAGACGGCGAAGTCGGTGTACTGGTGTGACAGTGGCGGCAACGCAGGCTCGTGGCCACTCATGTCGGCTTGGTAGACGGCGATGAAGTCGTGGGCGAGGATCCGCAAGGAGTGCCCGTCGCCCAGGATGTGATGCATCACGAGCAGCAACACATCCGCGCCGTCCACACACCGTACGACGATGCCCCTGACGGGCGGAGCCGCGGTCAGGTCGAATGGTCGCTCCACGTGGTCGGTGACGACCGATGCCCAGCCACGATGCTCCGATTCCTGGTCCAGTGCCAACGGGACCACGAATCCCTCGACCGGGACCTGATAGGCCGCTCCGGAATCCGACCGCCCATACCGGGTTCGCAGCGCTTGGTGCCGGCTCACCAGCGCCCCGAGAGCTCGCACGAGTGCCGAGTGGTCGGCCCCCCGTTCGAACCGCAGACCGAGCGTCAGGTGATAGGCGGGGCTGCCAGCGTCGACCTCGTGCAGCCACAGCAACCTTTCCTGTCCCAGCGAGAGCGGGTAGGAGTGACGCTTCTCCGTTCCCCGTGCGTCACTTGTCATTCCGCCGACGTACCTTCGTTCTCTTCGGCCATCATGGCGAGAACTTCGTCATACCAATCGGCATCGGACGAACCTTGCTGCGAGCTGGTCAGATACCAATCGTCGGATCGGGCGATGCCAAATTGGCCGGCGACTATTCGCAATATCCGAGTGTTGGAGGCCCATCGGATCACGACGTCCCCGCGGGACATCGCCCAAGACAGATCGAGGCTCTGGGTGACGAACTCCAGTGTTCGCGCCGTCGCCCCCTCCAACCGCTCGGGTGACGGGGGGTCACGCAGCCAGAGCCTCCACGCATCCTCGCCAAGCCTGGGGTTGACCCTTGCCAGCGCCTCCATGACGCGAAATCCACGATCCAATCGGTCCTCTTGATAAGGGACACCGATTCCCGACTGTTCTAGGTAGAGGTGGGCGCCACAGATGAGGATGTTCTCCTGTGCCCACCAGGTGAGACCCACCTGACCCGCGTCGAGCGACCCGTCGAGGTCGTAACGCAACATCATCATCTCCTGATGGAGCTCGTTGATCCGACTGTTCGCCTTGAGCCAGTCTCGTAGCGACACGTTCTCCTCTAACACGGGATCACGGCTCCTCGTCTGCATCGGCAACCAGATAGCCGCTGCGGCCCAACTCCCGCATGTAGGGAGATGCTGCGGCCAAGACCTCATGGACGGGTACGGAAAGCTCCGTCGCCACAGACGCGACCGCGTCATCCCATCGTCGTCCGCGCCCCATCTCGGCGGCTAGCAACGAGGCAATACCGGAGAGTCGAACAATGGATTGCTTGCCGTGGAGCAAGTAGTGGCCCTCGCTGGCGGAGACCATCCGGACGTCGTCGTTGAGCGCCCAACGTTCCGCTCCAGCGGCACGCCGGCTCTCCTCTGGAAGCCGGATGCGTTCCCGTAGATGCGCCAGGTCGCGGCCCAGGTCACCGGAGTTGTCGAGATAACCAGCGAGGCAATCGCGGTACGCCGGTGTGTCCGCCCCGAACCGTCGCGCGGCTTTGACCGTGGTCCACTTCAACGAGGGATATCCCTCGCCGGCCGCGGCGAGGACGCTGCTGGCCCGCCATCGCGCCGCCTCACGCAACAGCAGCCGGGCCCGGCGGGCATCACCCAGCGCGTGCGAGACGGTCGCGCGCGCCAGGTGCTGGTAGGCACGCAACAACGACCACTGGCCGAAGTGCCTACAGGCCTGCTCCTTGGAGAACCTCGTCAAGAGCTCGGCCACGTCTTGCGTCAGAACCAAGGGAGCACCGATCGCGAGGCGGTAGTAGCGGTTGAAGTCACGCTGCTTGAACTCGATCACCGCGGATGTCGATGGATCCTGGAACTTGGCAGCCAGTCCATCGACACCCTCGTGTGACATGTACTCGCAGTCCAAGTAGCGAAACCGTCGCATTCCGATCGAGATCGGCTTCGCCTCGGCTTGGCGCGAGTCCTGCAGGATGTACAGGTCGATATCGGAGTTGGCGTTGCCGATGCCTTCGACCAGAGATCCGGTGGCGATGCACGACGTTGCCGGGGGTAGGTGCGGCAGGAAGCGGGAGATCTCGTCTCGGGCGTCGGCCGGGACGCTGTCGGGCAGAGAGTCCAGACCGCTCGTCGACGGTGCGCTCACGTCGTCCCCCGTTCATACGTGTAGACGGCAGCTATGGCCCCCGACTCGAACGCGGTCCGGCACTGCTCTCGCTGGATCTTCCCGCTGGTCGTCACGGGAACAGTCCCAGCGGGGACCAGACAGACGGAGTGCACCGACAAACCGGTGGCATGCCCGAGAGCAGCAACGATGGCCTTGGCGATCAAGGCGCCCGTGCCGTCGTCGAGCAGCGCGGCCTCGCCGCATTCGGCCACGACGACGAGCCTCGGAGCGTGCCAGTGCGGGAGTTGGCCAAGAAAGACCGCTGCCCGACCGTGCCGCAGGCGGTCGTCAGCGGTGAAAGCCAGGATCTCGAGTTCACCGCTGTAGAAGTTCTGGCCCGCCACCTGGAAGCGTTCCCTGGCCCGACCGACCAGGTAGAGCTCGTCATCGACGCAGAAACCCATGTCCCCGGTGCAGTGGCCTTCGGAGCCCTCGATGGAGTGCGCGTCCGAAGGCACCACCTGGGGCCCAGAGATCCAGACCTCGCCCACCTGGCGAGGGCCCAGGACCTCGCGGGTGGCCGGATCGACCACCTCCACACTGGTCCCGGGCAACGGCCGGCCACAGGACACGATCTCGCTGGCGTCGACGTCCGGGCTCGCAGGGACGTGTACCTCTCCGTTGCGTAGCGCCCTCGCCGACAGCCGCAGGATCCTCGGAGGCTCATCCACAGCGCACGTCGTCACCGTCAGGGTCGCCTCGGCCAGGCCGTAGGAGGGCGTGAACGCCGCGACGTCGAAGCCCGACGGCCGGAACTTCTGGGCGAACGCCCGGAGAGTCCTGGGACGGACCGGTTCACCGGCTGACCTGGCCACCCTCAGCGGGCGGAGGTCGAATAGACGCGGATCGGGCGTCTTCCTGGCGCAGAGCGCGTAGCCGAAGTCGGGCGCGGACGTGTGGGTTGCCTTCCAGTCGGACAGCGCACGCGGCCACAGGGCTGGCTCCTTCACGAAGTCGAACGCGTCGAGCAAGGCCGATGTGTAACCGGCGTACAGCGGACGCAGGACGCTGGTGACCAAACCCATGTCGTGATGGAGCGGGACCCAGCTCACGGAGACGCAGTCGGAGCCTTCGTCGTACACCTCAGCGGCCTGCGCCAGCTGAGCCAGCACATTCTCGTGACGCAGCACGATCGGCTTGGGGTCGGAGATGGAGCCCGACGTGTACTGGACGTACGCGGCCGACGAGGGCAGCGGGTCCGCCGGCTCGGGTTCGTCATTGGCTCCGGCGAGCTCGTCCAGCGGCAGGATCGGGCAATGCTCGGGCACGGTGACGCCGGGCCCGAGGTCGGCGTCCGCCCGCTCCACGAGGATGGCGCGAGGCTCAGATGCCTCCACGACGCCGCGCAACCGCTGGCGGTGTCCACGGTGGGAGTCCGGACGGTTCGGTGCCGGTACCGGGACCAGGCCCGCCCGCATGATGGCGAAGAAGCCGACGATGAACGACAGGGGATCTCGCATGACCAGCGCGACGAGCGGGTTGGCGGTCCTCTTTTGGTCGTCCGATATCAGGTTTTGCAGACCCGCGGCTGCGGCAGACGACAGCCGGGCGAGGTCAGCGCCGGTGAGCTCGCGGCTCTCGCCCATCCGCGGGTCGTAGCTGACGTAGCGGCAGAGGCCGTCCGACTCCCGCCTATCCAGCAGCTCGAGGAGGGAGCGGGCATCCGATCCGAAGCTCGTCATGGACGGACTCACTGATCGAGGGCTCTTAGCATGTCGGCGAACGTCGGACTGCCGAGAACTGTCTCCATGTCAACATCACGATTCAGCTCCTGGCTCAACATCTCGCTTATCTCGACTGCGTCAAGCGAGTTGCCACCCACACCGAAGAAGTCGTCGTCAGGGGTAAGTCCATCAACCCCAAGGATGCCTCCACATTTGACCAGTAGATCGTCCTGATCCATAGAAATGTCACGCCCAACATCAGCCGTGGCCATTTGTCGGAATCCTTGCCCATAGGCCAATGGGTGACCCTGGTTCAGCGTAACCCGCTGCCCTTCCGCCGGAGTCGACGTGGAGATGCGCGCGAGGGACTCGCGTACATCTTCACCGGTGCCACGGGCGCGCAGAGTTCCGTGCGCCCGTGCAACCTGCCGGCGTTCGTATCCTTGATGACCAGGCCGCTACACGCCACCTTCGGCGAGGGATGCCAGTGAGTGAGACGACCTACGAAGAGATATGTGCCTTCTGCAGTGAGATCTCGGGCGAAACAACCCAGAACGCCTTCTACGACCATGCCCTCGTGCGAAGCCGGAACGACTACATCCTGCACGAGACGGAGCACTTCATCGCCGTTCCCGCTATTGGAGCCCTGACCGATTGGTACGTCTTCGTCGTGCCGACTCGTCATGTCCTCTCAACCGGGTGGCTTCCAGATCTGGAGCGGACAGAGCTGCGCGAGGTGCTCTGCCATGTGAAGCAGCGCATGGAGAAGATCAGCGGCGCGTCGGTGCTGGCGTTCGAGCACGGCAGCCTGAACTTCCGGAACAAGAGCGGAGCCTGTTACGACCACGCCCACGTCCACCTGGTGGCGACCAATCAGGACACAGAGGGGTTCGTCGACCACGTACCGGTGTCGGTGACGATGCGAGAATGCGACGACTGGATCGAGACGACTCGTTCGCTGATCCAAGACCAGCAACGCTCCTACCTGGCGCTCGACGACGGCGTGAGGCAGATGGTCGGCGAATCGGCCAAGGCTCCCGCCCAATTCTTTCGGCGTTGCCTCGCGGACTGGCTCGGTGTGCCCGAAGGTGAGTGGGACTTCGCAGCCAGTCCTCAGCTCGACCGGGTCCGGGCAATGCTGGCCTCCGGACTCTGAGCCAAGTCACCGAGTATGTGAAGCGCGCAACTGCGCAGAATGCTCAGTTGCGCTTAGCATACGGTGATGGGGAAATCCGGGATGGGCGGCTCCTCAGCCGAACCCGATGCGATCTCAATGTGCCGGGGGCAACATATCGGATTTCTCGGAATGGATGGCATTGGCAAGTCGACAATGGTGCGAATGCTCATCGCCAAGCTCGAGGCGTCAGGGATCCCCGTCGAGAACGTCAGCTGGCGTGCTGAGACCAGAGCCCACGCCGAGTCCGCAGCCCGCTCATTGCTCAGGGAGCTGTGGGTGGAGTCCTGGCGGCTGCTCTTCCTGGGCAGCGAGGAGGCGGCCGCGGCGCCGACGACCTACGAGCAGTTCGAGCGTGAAGCGTGGGAAGACAGGCTGGTCAGCGTCACGGTCGACGAGAACCCACCCGCAGCACCGCTCGCGGCCGCATGGTTGGACCTCTGCGGCCAAACGATCGTGCAACACCAGGTCATCGAGCCGCTCCGTGCCGCGGGGACCACGGTCGTCGAGGAGAGCTACGGCCTCAAGCTGGTCCTCAAGGAGTTGTTGACGGCGCGGGCTCTCGCCAACACCGAGCAGCTCCGAGCGGAGGTCGCCTTCGCCCTCTCGATCCTGCCCCGACTGTTCCAACATCGGACGCCCGACCTCGGGATCGTCCTCTCAGGGTCGGTGGACATGGCCTACCGGTGGCGCATCAGCCAGACCGGGAGCACCGGTTCCATGGAGGACATGGGAACAGCAGGCCAGAAAGGGTACGACGGCTTCGAGACCCTCCAGAGGGAATGCGACCGGCGCTTCAGAGAGCTGGTCTCGGACGGTGGATGGCAGCTCTTCGAGATGGAGGAGGTTGCACCGGAGGAGAACTTCGCTCGCCTACTTGACGTGATACGCCCTCATCTGGGGCGATTGGAGTCCAGCTCATGACCAATATGGCAGAAACAGATCAATCAGATACACCTAAACCCAACCAGTCCGACATTGATCTCATCGCTCCGGTTCTACCCCCCGGCATCGTGATCTCCGAGACTCTCGACGAAGGGCTGTCCGGTGCCCGGTTGTACCGCGCTCGGCGACAGGATGGCTCGTCGGTCGTGCTCAAGCACCTCTCGCCGTCACACGACTGGATGATGCGCGCCACTCGCGACCAGGGACGGGAGGCCCTGATGTGGGAAGCGGGGCTGTTCGCATCCCTGCCATCGGAGGTCGGCTGCCCCATAGTCTCGGCCGTGCCGCTGGGGGACGACTGGATCATCGTGCTGGACGACATCACCCCGGAGCTGCAGGCTCTCCACGGCGATCCGACGCCACAGGCGCGCCGCATGCTGACCGCGGTCGACGCGATCCACAACCTGCCGGTGCCCGCCGACACGTCGATGTTCTGCACCGCCGCCGACCGGCTCCGCATCTTCTCACCGGTACGCCGCCTTCTCGAGTGGCGCGGGGACGACATCATCCCCAAGGAGCTCACCAAGGTCTGGGAGGCATTCGCCGAGCTCCCGGCCGTCGACGTCGTTGACGCGGTCCTGGCGTGCGTCGACGACCCGGCAGCTCTGCTGGAACGCGTCGCGCAACAACCTCACCGGGTGTTGCACGGCGATCTGCGGCTCCCGAACCTGGGCGCCAGCCCCACGTCGATGCTGGCTATCGACTGGGGCCTGTCCTGCTACGCCCCTCCCGAGCTCGACGTCGTCTGGCTGTTCTCCGACGCGGCCTTCTGGTGCACCTCCGAGCTCGCCGACCTGATCGACCTGTGGATCGACGTCACAGGGGGGCGCGCCACGACCGAGACGCTTGACCTGGCGTTCATCTTTCACGCGGCCATGGGAGAGATCGGCTACCTGGCGCTACAGCTGGCCGAGCAACCGCCTGGCTCCACCCAGCTCACACCCGACCGCCTCGCGTGGTGGCTGGGCCGGGTCCGGGACGCCTTCGATCGGGTCTCACTATGACGACCGACGCGACGATCAGCCATCGCCACCGGGATTCCGGCCGCGACCAGGCCATCCGACCCACGGGCGTGTTGCTGGTCGGCCCTACCGGCTCGGGAAAGACCTGGATCCAGCACCGGCTCATCGACGACTACGGCTTCTGGTCCCCGCTCCACGTCACGACCCGGCCGGTGAGCGGCGACGATCCCACGACGGTGCACGTCCCGTTCGAGGAGCTCCTCGCAAAGGTCGAATCGGGCGGCCTCGTCGGGCCGATGTTGTTCGGGGGCACATGGCACGCCTGGCGACCCGACGACCTCGACCGTCTCCGCCGTGGGAATGAGCGAGCCGTCGTGATCTGCCGACCGTACGAGGCCTTCCTCATCAACGCCTTCGAACCGCGGCTGGTGCCGGTGCTGCTCTCGACCCCGGCGACCGTGGCGGCGGAGAGAGTCCGGCAGCGAAGCGAGGAGAGAGATCTCCAGTCGGGCTATCGCCAGGCGCGTCGAGCCGACGACGTCGAAGACAGCGCCTACCTACCCATGTTCCGCCACGTCAGTCCGTCCGGTGAAGACGCCATACGGACCATCCTGCACCTGTTGGGTCCGTGGTGAGTCGCATCGACTTCTTCGGGCAGATGAACACACTGGCGGCCGAGCTCGGCGCGATCAACCTCGGGCACGGCTATGCGGACGACCCGCCACTGTCGATGATGGTCGACGCTGCGACGATGGCCATGGCCGGCGGCGAGAACCAGTACTCGCCATCAGCGGGACAACAGACCTTGCGGGCCGAGCTGGCTCGTCGGCTGGCGGCACGCGGCCTCGCCTACGACCCCGACGACGAGATCACGGTGACCGCCGGCTGTACGGAGGCTTTGGCGGCAGCTGCTCTGGCGCATGCACCACCGGGGTCCGAGGTGCTGACGCTGGAGCCCTTCTACGACAGCTATCCACTGTTGGCCCAGCTGGCCGGGGCGAAGCTCGTGTCGGTGCCGGTGCGAGGGCTCGGCGGCGGCGACGCCAGCGGCGCCACGCACGAGCCTGATCTCCCCGCTCTGCGGGCATCGATCAGCCCGGCGACCCGGGTCCTCCTGTTGAACAGCCCTCACAACCCCACGGGGCTGTGCCTGTCCCGGCCGGCGGCGGAGGCTGTGGCGACGCTGGCGATCGAGAACGACCTCGTGGTCCTGAGCGACGAGGTCTACGAGGAACTGGTCTACGACGGAGATCACGTGCCGGTCGCCACGCTCGACGGCATGCGCGGACGCACGATCGTGTGCTCCTCGGTGACCAAGACGCTGTCGGTGTCCGGCTGGCGAGTGGGTTGGGCCTGCGCTCCAGCGCATCTGATGGAACCGCTGCGGACCGTGCACCAGGGCCTGTCGTACTGCGCACCTACGCCTTTGCAGCAGGGAGCGGCGGTCGCCTTGCGGTGGGGTGACGACAGTGGCTACTTCGACCAGCTCCGAGCGGACTACCGAGCGCGACGGGATCTGCTCGTCGACGGGTTGCGTTCTGCCGGGCTCGACGTGAGCCCACCCCCCGCCGGCTACTTCGTGGTCGCGGACGTCAGTCCGTGGTCGGACGGAGCAGATGTCGAGGCCTTCGCGCTGCGACTGGCCCACGAGGCGGGAGTCGTGGCGTTGCCACTGAGCCCGTTCGTCTCTTGTGCAGCGATGGCCGACCACATGATGCGCTTCGCGTTCTGCAAGGCTCCTGGTGTCCTGCGAGAGGCCGGCCAACGCCTCGAGCGTTTCGCCAACTCACGGGCTTGACCAACTCGTCGCGAGCGTGAGCGGCGCAAGGCCGGCAAGATCGATGTCGAGGAGCCAGGGTTCGCCAGAGGCCACGGCTCTGGGGAAGAACGACCGAAATCCCTCGACGTCGGTGATCGTCACGCTGTCTAGACCGCAGGCCCGGCCGACGGCGGCGAAGTCGGGGGTTGCCAGGTCGACCCCGGTGCGGCGACCTCCCATCGACCGATCCTGGATCGTTCGCAGGACGCCATAGCCGCGGTCGTTGAACAGGCAGATCACCAGCGGTATGTCGTATTGGCGAGCAGTGGCGAGCTCGCCCAAGCCGAACATGGCGCCGCCGTCGCCCTGGATGAGCACAGTTGGCCGTCGGGCACCCAACGTTGCACCGATCGCCAGAGCCAGGCCCGGGCCAACCGCCCCCGATGTCGGGTAGATCGAGGTGCGTGGTTCGTAGATGGGGAGCAGGCGGTCGCCCCACATGTAGGCCGGCACGGTGGCGTCGCGGACGACGATGCCCGAGCGGGGCAGGTGCTCACGGATGGTGTCCATGACCTGCACGTGGTCCGGACCGAGCCGGGCACGGCCCTCGGCGCGGCGAGTGTCCCGCTCAGCGTGGACCCGAGCGATG
This sequence comes from Acidimicrobiales bacterium, assembly GCA_050744325.1. Classification (GTDB taxonomy): domain Bacteria; phylum Actinomycetota; class Acidimicrobiia; order Acidimicrobiales; family VFJN01; genus DASXTK01. The sequence continues at coordinate 9,770 of JBOGHK010000187.1, read as the reverse complement.
TGCGTCGATCTAGGCGCCCAGGGCGTTCCGCCCTCGACGTCTCCGTCGGCCCCTCGCTGGCGCAGGCGGTCGAGCAGGCCCTGGAGGCCCAGGCGCGCATCGCCCAGGATCCCGACCTCCGGCTGGTAGTTCCGCCCGAGGACGGAGCGATCCGCGTCGATGTGCACCAGCTGCCCAGGCATGGGCAGCCCCCACTGGTCCGTCTCGTCCTCCTGGAATCGCGTCCCCACCGCCAGCACGACGTCCGCTGCGGTGATCGTCTTGGCTGTCGTCCTTTCGGGAGCCGTGGCGCCCATTGCCAGGGGATGGTCCTCGGCGATGGCCCCGCGTCCCTGTAGGGAGGTGACCACGGGCGCCGACAGGTGCTCGGCCAACCGTGTGAGCTCCACGGTCGCGCCGGCAGCGACGACGCCGCCGCCCGCCCACAGCAGTGGCCTATCGGCCTGGGCCAGCAGTGCGGCGGCTTGATCGAGCGCGGCGCGGTCGGGTACGACGGCGGGCCAGTCGTCGGGATCGTGGGCGTCGGGAACCTCGATCTCTGCCGAGGCGTGTTGGAGGTCGATCGGTATCTCCACCGCCCCCGGTTGCGCTCGCCCGGTGTGGATGTCGACGATCACGTCACGGATCGCAGCGGCGATGTCGCCCGTCCGGTTCACCGACGCGGTCGTACGCGTGACCGAGCGCAGGGTCGCCAGCTGGCGATCGGCCTCGTGGTAACAGCCCTTGCCCATGCCGTAGTACTGCGAGTCGATCTGGCCGGTGACCATCAGCACCCGTGACGATGCGAAGGCGGCCTCGTACAGCCCACTGACGGCGTTGGCGGCACCCGGACCGGTCGACGTTATGGCCACGCCGAGCTCGCCGGTCGCCCGGGCGTAGCCGTCGGCCGCGTGGACCGCGCCCTGTTCGTGGCGGGTGCTCACCACCATGATCGAGCCGTCCCGTGCCAGCGCGTCGAAGATCGGCAGGTTGTGCACGCTGATGATCCCGAAGACGTGCCGGACACCGAACGACCGCAAGACCGCGACGACCGCGTCGCCACCGGTCATCCAACGTCGGCCCCGCGGACGTGTGGCAGGGACGCTGGTCGTCATCGGTAGCACTCGAGCTCACCGGATCGACGGATGTCGAGCGTCGCGCAATGGAACCCGCCACCGATGGTGCGGTCGTAGGTCAGTTGCAGCGGCAGCACATCGATCTTGTGGGCCTCGAGTGTCTTGATCAGCTCGTGCTGTCGACGGTCGACGATGGCGAGATCCGGGCGAACCATCAGGATGTTCATGGCGATCCAGATCGAGGAGAACGACTCGACCGACTCGTCGCGAGTGTCGACCGGGTCGGGGCACCACACCATGTCCCAATTGCGGAAGTAAAGGGGGAGGTTGGTGTCGTCGACGCGCGCCGGGTTCAGGAGTACGAGTCCCGGCCTCAACGGCACGATGGTGGTGTCGATGTGGTCATTCACGTTGAGCCCTCGACAGAGATGCACGGTGTAGGACCTATCGAGGACCGACTGCAGCCAACGAGCGCCCGTCTCGTTGGCCGAGTCCGACACGTAGTACAGGATGTCTGTGCCGAGCCGAACGATGTTGGCAGCGTCGAAGCAGGGCTCGAGGTCGAGCAGGCGGCACCCTTCCGGACGATCGGGGTCGTAGAGCTCGTCGCGCAGCTCGGGCCGCGGCGCTGCGATCCAGCGGGCCCCGTTGTGGAAGTACTCCAAGGCGAGTCGCCGATAGGTGAGGGCCTTGAGGTGCTTACCACGGACCGGCATCGGGGCCTCGATGAGCGTCTCTCCCACCACCAACAGGCTGTCCCGAGGGCAGTACTCGTACAGGCCGTCGGTCTCCCAATGGGGTGTGGCCAAGATGGCGTCCTCGGCGACTGGCTCCGGGCGTCGTACTGTCACGCCGAGCTGATCGAGTGCCTGACACAACTCGCTCAGTTCCTGCTCGGTCTGTTCAACCATGTGCGGCGGGAAAGGTCCAGATGGGATGCCATCTGGTGACCCGCAATCGTGGAAATGGATTGTGAACACGCTCAGATCGGGGCGCGGTATAGAAGAACCTATGGCCGATCCGACCACAATCTCTTCCAGTGGATCCCAGTCGTTGTGCGCGCAAACCCAGCCCATACAGGCCCCAACATACTGTCGATAAACAAGGGGTTGGCTTCGCTGAATGAGCGCGAATTTCGCGTGTTGAGAGAGGGAACGACGTATGGGGAACCCGGTCATCCTCGGAGTCAACAGCGTGTACCACGAGTCCTCGGCGTGCGTGCTTCGAGGCCGCGAGGTCGTCGCCATCGCCGAGGAGGAGCGATTCAACCGCCGGAAGCACGCCAAGCCGGCCGAGGTTCACAACGCCGACCAGGTGCCCGCACATGCCATACGCGACTGCCTGGCTCGGGCCCGCCTCTCGGCACGCGATATCGACTACGTGGCCTACTCGTTCGATCCTGGCCTGCGTCACCGATCCCCGTACGACGAACCGACGACGCCGGGCTCCTGGGGCAGCGTCGAGGGTGAGCGGGTGTTCCTCCAGAGCTTGGAGCGGGTTCCGTCGGCCGTCGGCGCGGTCGTCGACGAGGACGTCTCCGAGCGATGGGTCTGGGTGCCACACGAGCTGGCCCACGCGGCCAGCGCCTACTTCGCATCTCCTTTCGAACACGCCGCAGTGCTGGCCATCGACGGGATCGGCGAGCACTCCACCGCCCTGCTGGCCCATGGTCGGGGCGATCACCTCGACGCCCTCGAGACCGTGGCCTATCCGAACTCGCTCGGATTCATCTGGGAGAAGGTCGCCAAGTTCGTCGGCTTGGACGAGTACAGCGCACCCAAGGTGATGGCCCTTGCGGCGTTCGCCGACCCGGACAGGTTCCGGGCCGACTTCGAGAAGCTGGTGCGGAGTCACGCCAACCGCTTCGAGGTCGACATCGACCGGTTCCGCTTCCGCGTCGAGGATTACACGCTCCTCGAGGAGCTGTTCGGTGCTCGTCGCGAACCTGGGCAGCGCGTCGACACGCGGGACGCGGAGGTCGCCGCAGCCTTGCAGGCATGCACCGAGGACCTTTTGTTCGGTCTCGCCGAACACCTCCGATCTCTGACGGAGGCGCCGGCGTTGTGTGTGGCTGGCGGGGTGGCCTTGAACTGCGTCGCCATGGGCCGTCTTCTCAACGAGGGCCCCTTCGAGCACGTCTTCGTCCAGCCACTGGCACACGATGCCGGCACCGCGCTCGGCGCCGCCCTCTGGGTGGCCCACACCCACGCTGCGCCGACGGATCGCGACGGACCGGATCGTTGCGTCATGGCCGATCCCTACCTGGGCCCAAGCTACGACGACCAGGAGGTGGACGCCGCACTAGCCGCAGCCCCGGTGTCCGTCAGCCGCGTGCCCGCGCCTGAGATCGAGGCGGCACGGCTCGTGGAGGACGGGCTCATCGTCGGTTGGTTCCAAGGCCCGGCCGAGGTTGGGCCGCGAGCGCTCGGGAATCGGACGATCGTCGCCGATCCCCGCCGCGCCGGCACGAAGGAGTTGATCAACTTGAGAGTCAAGCACCGTGAGTACTTCCGCCCCTTCGCCCCCGCCGTCCTGGAGGAGCAGGCGAGCGAGTGGTTCGACTATGCCCGGCCGTCGTTGTCGACACGGTTCATGTCGTTCGCCTGCGAAGTGCGTCCCGAGAAGCGGGCGTCGATCCCAGCGGTCGTCCACGTGGACGGTACGAGTCGTCCGCAGACGGTTTCGGCCAGCATCAACCCTCGTTTCCACGCCTTGATCTCGGAGTTCCACCGCCGCACCGGCGTCCCGCTCGTGGTCAACACGTCGTTCAACACCTTCGACGAGCCGATCGTGTGCTCTCCGACCGACGCCGTGCGGACCTTCCTGCGGACCGGCCTGGACGTGCTCGTCATACACGACAACGTGGTGCGCAAATATGGCTGACGGGTCGGCCCAGAGCGTCGGGACACGAGATCGACCCAACCCTCTCCCGCACCCGCCTCTCCCTGGTCGACCGGCGACCGCCCAGATCCTGCGGAGCTACCTGCGGGATGTCGGCTACACCGAGGCCGGTTGCCGCGACGCTCTGGGCCTCCGCAACGTACGGAAGCTGGCCACCGCGATTCCGCTCGAACCACAGGGTGTCCTCACCGAACCCCCCGGCACCGCGCTGGGGGCGCTGGTCAACCTGTTCTTCTGGCGCTGGGCCACCCCTGAGGATGTGCTCCGGCGTGTGGTTGCCACCACACCGCTCGACGCTCTCATCGCGGCCGGCGTGCTCGGCACGGTCGACGTGGGCTCGTCGTCCTGCATACGAGCGAGCCTGGCGATCTTCCCCTGTCGTGGTCTGCTCGTCGTCACGGATTGGCCGGTCGTGAGCAGCCGGGGAAACCCGGTCATGGCCATCCATCCACCGACCTACGACTTCGTCGAGGCCATGTCGTGCCGAAACGTCAGCGCGGCTCTCGATCTCTGCACGGGCTCAGGGGTCTATGCGCTCCTCACCAGCCGTTATGCCGATCGCGTGGTGGGCGTCGACAACAGCCCCAGGGCCGTCGAGTTCGCCAGGTTCAGCGCTTGGCTCAACAGGATCGACAACGTGGAGTTCCTGCAGGGTGACCTGTACGAGCCGTTGTCGAACGGCGCCGGCTTCGGCCTGGTCGTGGCCAACCCGCCATACAACCCGACGCTCTTCGCCCCAGCCGGCGGGTCGTTCTGGAGTGGAGGACGGAGCGGTGAGGGGGTGCTCCGGCCGCTGCTGCAAGGCCTGCCCTCGGTCCTCGCCGACGACGGCCTGGCGCAGGTCCTCACCTACCTGGCCGACAGGGTCGGCGACAACGCTTATGACCGGGTCGAGCGGTGGGTCGGTCCGACCCACGAGGTGGCGTTCCGGATGGACGACGTGGTGGACCCGATCACGCGGCTGGCCGAGAACGAGAGGAACATTTCCTTCTTCGAGCCGCTGCGCCGGATCGCCCGCTTCGCTCGATCGGAGTGGACGCGGCAGGGCATCGTCGGCTTCAAGTTCGGCCTCCTCGACATCCGTCGCCGCGCGCCGGGACCGGCTCGACGCGAGGTGCGGCCGTATCGCCGAGCGGCCGAGGATCGGCCTCCTCCGCCGGCTCCCCTGGAGCCCTTGGGGATCCCGCCCCTCCCGCCGTCCCCCGAGCTTCGGCCGGTCCCGCAGCCCACGGAGCCGGTCGACAGCACCGCGGCCGCTGTGACGGACGACGACGCCGAAGCTCACACGCAGGGATGGAACACGGGCTTCGAGCAAGTGCTGCGCCAGCACGTCATTCTGCCCGACGACGAAACCATGGAGCCGAACCACGACCTGCCGTCGCTCGGCCTCGACTCGCTGGACGCCGTAAGCTTGATCGCCGCGCTCGAAGAGCAGTTCGGTGTGCGTTTCCCTGACGAGGCCCTGTCTCCCGAAATCGTGCAGACACCGGCGACGTTGTGGGCTGCCGTGTGTCGCATACGAGCGAGTAGCCCGCCGCCGAACCGTAGAGCCGGCGTCTAGCGGGGGTGGGAGATGGCCGCCTCGCAGCTCGAGTTGAGGTCCGGATCGGCGGGCTCGTGGCCGATTGGAACGATCCCCTACGAGCGGGGGTACGCCCGACCCCCGTCGATACGCGAGGCGGTCGCCGAGGCGCACCGCACGAGCCTGCTGCGGACGACGGCAGCGACCGCCCTGGAGTACAGCATTGCGATCGCCGCAGCGACCGCCAGCATCGCCGCGATCCGCCATTGGCCGCTCTACCTCGCCGCACCAGTCGTCGGCGTCGCGCTCGTGGCCATAGCCCGTGTGCAGCGGGCCCTCGAATGCCTCGTGCACGAGGCATCTCACTACAACTGGTCTCGCTCGCGGAGGGTCAACGACGTCCTGGCCGACACCCTGGTCGCCGCGCCGGTTCTCTCGCGTGTCGCCCGCTACCGGCGCGGTCATCTCGTGCACCACGCCCGGTTCGGTACGCCGGCCGATCCGGACCTGCGCCGGTACCGGGAGTTCGACCTCGAGGGCATCGACCGTTGCACTCGGGTCGCGTTCGTCCAAGCCCTCTTCTCCAGAGCTCTGCCCTACGCCGTCGGGTGGTGGAGCGCTATTGGGACGGACCGGCGAGCAGTGGTGCGATCGATGGGGTGGTATGGCGTCGCCGTCGCCGTCACGACGCTGTTCGTCGGGCTCATGACCGCGGTTCTGGCCTGGGCGGTCTGGTGGGTCGCCCTTCTGGTGGTGTTGCCGTTCATCCGACTCGTCGGCGAGTCCAGCGAGCACATCTACGCCGGCACCTCCACCGTGTTCGACGCCACCATCACCAACACGGGCCACCTCCAACGGCTCTTCATCCATCCACACGGCGACGCCTTCCACACGCTCCATCACCTCTGGCCTCGGGTACCGCACCACCGGCTCGAGTCGCTCCATAGCGCCCTCTGCACCATGGACATCGCCCGTTACGGAAGCCAACTCCGGCGCCGCCGTCGGGTGCGCGATCGACCCACGCTGTCACGGCGCGAATGTGTTCTGCTGGGACGGAGCCGAGGAAGAGAGGTCGAGACATGGAGTTCACCGTCGACGCGGCGGTCTTCGATCGCTACCCCGCGATGCACATCGGAGTGCTGACCCTGTCGGGAGTCGACAACAGCGGATCGCCGCCCGCGGCGACCGAGCTCCACGCGGCGGCCTGCGCCGAGCTGGCAAGCCAGCCTCGGGAAGCCGTCCTGGGCGACCCTCGTATCACACTTTGGCGAGAGATCTACCGGTCCATGGGAACCAGCCCGAAGAAGTTCCGCTCGAGCGTCGAGGCTCTGGCCCGCCGGGTCCTGTCATCGGGCGCGCTACCGCGCATCTCGACCGTCGTCGACGTCTACAACGTGGCCTCGGTCGCTTACCTCCTGCCGTTCGGCGCCTTCGATGCGTCGGCGGTGTCCGGCTCGCTCCGGGTGCGGTTCTCACCCGGAGGGGAGAGCTTCGCTCCCCTTGGTACTGACGAGCTCCAACACACCGATGCCGGCGAGGTCGTCTACAGCGACGACAAGCACGTGCTGACCCGCCGATGGAACCACCGCGACTGCGACGCCACCAAGGTGACGCCCGAATCGACCGACGTCGTGGTGCTCGGCGAGGCTGCCAGTGACGGACTGGTTCCTCTGCTGACCGAGGCGATGTCGTTCGTGGCGACCACACTGCACGACACCGCAGGGGCAAGCGCCGTCGCGTCCGCGATACTCGAGCGCGACACCCCGAGAGTGACGCTGCTATAGCGCGTCTGGCCGACAGCAGGCCGGGACGATGCCAAGCTGCACACACCCCAAGACCGTTGGTGAAACCTCCAAAACCCTCGGCGCTATTTGCCAACGAGTATCGGAGTAAAGCGCACGACATGCCGGAGCAAGACCCTTTCGACCTTGATCGAAAGGGTCTTGCTCCAGCGTCTGGGCGGTTGAGAATAGCACCGAGTCTCGCGGCGCTACGCGGGAAGTAGACGTTCGTGCGAGGAGGGGGAGACAGCGTCACCAGCCCAAGACGTGCCTGTGAACCGTCTCCGATTCGGGCTCTCTCCCCGAAGCGCTCCCGAGGACTCCGAGCATGTGGCGGTGTTGGCTGGTGTTCTGTCAAAGCTCCCGCCAGTAGTCGTTCACGCACCGACGATGCGTGTCATCGACGGTGTGCATCGAGTTCTGGCGGCGCGCTCGCTGGGTCAGCCGATGATCCCCGCAGTCTTCTTTCATGGCACCGAAACCGAAGCTTCCCTCCTGGCGATCTACTGCAACATCGCTCACGGGAAGCCGTTGACGCTGGCCGAGAGGGAGGCGGGCGCAGCGAGCGTCTTGCGGGCCCACTCTGACTGGTCGGATCGCCGCATCGCGGCGGTGTGCGGCCTTTCGCCCCAGACGGTGGGGCACATCAGGCGAGAGGCGGGGGAAGTTCTGCAGTCGCGCAGACGAGTCGGACGTGACGGCAAGGCAAGGGCGACGGATCCAGCGGCGATGCGGCGGCGCATCGCGGAGGCGGTCAACGCCGACCCCATGGCGTCGATCCGCGCGATAGCGGCGCGCACAAGCGCTGCACAGGGGACAGTCCGAGATGTCAAGGCCCGGTTGATGCGCGGCGATGAAGTCCTGTCACCCCGGCAGGCGGCCGCGGCGCAACGGCAGCGACGTGCACAAGCCCAACAGACCTATGAAGACGACCAGGCATACCTGGCCGAACCAGAAGGTCGCGCCTTTACCGAATGGTTGCAATCGCGGTTGTTGACCAACGACGGCGAGTGGGAGGCCTTCCTCACAAACATACCGATCAGCCGCAGCTACGAGATAGCCGATGCGGCCCGTCAGTGTGCAGAGGTCTGGCGGCGATTCGCGGCAGCCGTCGAAGCTCGGACCGGTGGAAGCCTCGGGTCGCGCTAGTGCTGATGGCAGGACGTCGTCGGTGTTGGCCGCGATCGTCGCCCGTCGGCTCCAGCGTCGCGATGCGACGGAGTGTTGACGAACCGGCATCCACGGCCCGGTGCGGTCCGGACGGTGAGGGTGCCGTCATGGCTTCGACGATCGACTTGGGGAACGGGACATCCTCGGTTTGTGGGCCGGCGACGGCGGCCGACGATCGTGAGCCGCCGGGCCGGCGGTGATGCAGCTCGCCTCGATGTTCATGCGGGCGGCGGCACCCCGGACCATCCTCGGCCTCGGCTGCGGTATCGGCTGCTGTCCGAAGATGACGCCAAATTGACGCCTTCCTGTCTCGTGCCGATTTGCCAGGTCGACCAGAGTGCAGCGATGGAGCCATGAGCAGCCAGCTGCCCATGGCTCCGGGTGTGTAGCTGCGCCTCAGGTGATCATCAAAGCGGACGGACGACGAACAAGGAGACGACGTCGTGGGTGAGAAGGGCTCCCTGGGTCGACGTGCGCTGCTGCAAGGCTCGGCTGTGGCGTCGACGGCCACCGTCATCGGTGTGGCGGGCGGGATGGCAGCGGTCTTCGGCGAGGAGGTGCAGACCGCAGCGGTCGTCGGCGAGGAGGTGCAGACCAATGCGACACCGGCGACGGTGCAGAACGTCCAGGACGTGCTGTACCGGGCAACAAACACCAGCTACGGCACGGCGGCCACGGAGCCGGGCCGTTACGTGCACTGCCAGGTCGTCTTCAACGCGCCGGAGTCTGGGCGCGTCCTGATCCACTGGTCGGGGGCACTGCGCAACCTTGCCAACACCGAGACCACGGTCGCGTACCTGAGTCCGGAGGTCCGTGCCGGTGGGACCGCCGGGTCAGGCACCGTCGTGTTACCTGCCCACGACGGCCGCACGGTCCGCTGCAATCTGGTCGGCGTGCAGACGATACGGGCCGGGGCGACCCACCTGCTGTCGGGCCTGACACCGGGATCGACCTACAACGCCAGGCTCCTGCACCGCGTCACTTCCAACACCGGTGAGTTTTTCTACCGCAGCCTGATCGCGGCGCCGACATCATGAGCGTCGTCAACGTGTGGGTGGGCGCGACCACTCCGTCGTCCGCCACCGTTGTCGGGAGGGTCACTGGCTCGTCCGTGCGCCTTGCGGTTTCTGAGCACCCCGACCTGACCACACCCGTCTACTTCGGCCCAGCCACCCCGAGCTCGCAGGGTATCGTGCGCCTCACCGCGACGGACCTGTTTGCCAATCGCCGGTACTACTTCGCGCTCGAAGACGACCGCGTGCTCGATGCCACGTTCCAGGGCCAGTTCCGGACCCATCCGCCGGTGGGGCAGTCGGCGTCATTCGTGATCGGGCTAGCTAG
>JBOGHK010000186.1:0-12294 GCA_050744325.1 Acidimicrobiales bacterium | reverse complement strand
ACCCATCACCACTCCGGGCCTCATCAACACCGACTTCGCCGACGTGAAGATGATCATGAGCAACGCCGGGTCAGCGCTCATGGGCATCGGCTACGGCTCGGGCGAGGGCCGGGCACTGTCGGCGGCGCGCAACGCCATCTCCAGCCCGCTGCTGGAGGCGTCGATCGAGGGCGCTCGCGGAATCCTTCTCACCATCGCCGGCGGCAGCGACCTGGGGCTGTTCGAGGTCAACGAGGCGGCCGAGGTCATCCACGGGGTGGCCCACCCCGACGCCAACATCATCTTCGGCTCGATCATCGACGACGAGATGGGCGACGAGGTGCGGGTCACGGTCATCGCGGCCGGCTTCGACCGCTGGGAGGACCACGACTCGATCTCCACCAGCGGGCGGTCGTCCCGGCCGGCGTCGAGCACGGGGTCGCCCTCGCCGTCGTCGCCCGATCCGGCACCGCCGTCGGGCCGGGGCTCGTTCGACCACGTGGGCCTGCTCGACAGCACCGCACCCAGCGAGCTGGACGACCTCGACACCGACGACGAGTTCGACGTGCCCTCGTTCCTCAAGTAGGCGCTCGTGTCGAGCGCGACCTCTCTGAGCCGACGGGGCGGGCCGGCTGCCCCTGCGACCCGGACAGGCCGCACCTGGCACATGCGGTTCACCCAGGCCAGCGACGGCGACCTCCGGGTCGGTCAGCCACGAGACCAGGTCGAGGCGACGCGACGTCGGGTCCTCGACCTGCCGTGGACGTGGCTGCATCAGGTCCACGGCGACAAGGTCGTGGCGGTCGGGCATCCGGGCCAGTGGGCGGGAGCCGACGCCGACGCGGCGGTCACCGACCAACCCGGTGCCGCGCTGGCGATCCACACCGCCGACTGCGTCCCGCTGGCGCTGGTCGGTCCAGACGGGGTGGTGGGCGCGGTGCACGCCGGCTGGCGCGGCCTGGCCGCTGGTGTGGTCGAGGCCACCGTGCATGAGATGCGGCGGCTCGGCGCCGGTGACATCCACGGCGTGGTCGGCCCATGCATCCACGCCGAGTGCTACGAGTTCGGGCCCGCCGAGCTGGCCGCAATCGCCGACCGGTATGGCCCCGAGGTGGTGGGGCGTACCGGGGGCGGAACCCCGGCCTTGGATATGCCCGCCGCAGTCACGGCTGCGCTGCGGCAAGCCGACGTGGCGGACGTCGAGGTGGTGCCGGTCTGCACGGCCTGCGATCGGAGCTTCTTCTCGCACCGCGCCCGTGGCGACATCGGTCGACAGGCCCTGCTGGTATGGACCGACGAGCCGTGACCCCCGGTCCAGCTTTGACGGCTGCGACTGTGGCCGAGCGCGTCGCGGCGGTCCGTGAGCGCATCGCCAGGGCCGGGGGCGATCCGGCGCAGGTCCAGCTGGTCGCGGTCACCAAGGGGTTCGGTGTCGACGTCGTCCGGGCGGCACTGGCCGCCGAGGTCGTCGACCTCGGCGAGAACTACGCCCAGGACCTGCTGGCCAAGGTGGCCGACCTCGACCCTGCGACCGACCCGACGCCCCGCTGGCACTTCGTCGGCCGGCTGCAGCGCAACAAGGTTCGCAAGGTGGCGCCCTCTGTGGGCCTGTGGCAGAGCGTCGACCGATTGTCGCTAGGCACCGAGATCGCCCGCTGGGCGCCCGGCGCTCCGGTGTTGGTCCAGGTCGACCTGACCGGTGAGCCGACCAAGGGCGGTTGCCCACCGTCCGACGTCCCGCAGTTGCTCGACGGTCTGGCCGCCCTCGGGCTCGACGTCCGGGGCCTGATGGGCATCGGGCCGCTCGCCGACCCCGAGGCTGCCCGCCCCGGATTTCGCGAGCTGTCTCAATTGGCCAACAAATACGGGCTTTTCGAGCGCTCGATGGGCATGAGCGCCGATTTGGAGGTGGCGGTGCAGGAGGGCGCCACGATGATCCGCGTCGGTTCGGGCCTGTTCGGTCCGCGCCCCGGGTCAATCGGGGTGCGACACTAGGATCGACACGTTCTGGAGGACTCATGGCATCGATGTGGCGCAGGGCGATGCTCTACCTCGGGCTCGGCCCCGACGAGGACTACGAAGACTACGACGTCCTCGGTAGCCACTCCGCGCCCGGCCCCGTCACCCGCGAGCCCATCCGGCGCCAGACGCTCGCCACGCCACGCGAGCACCCGCTGCCGGACAGTGGCCACTCCAGCGCCGTGCGCCCGCTGGGCCCAAGCGTCCCGGGCGACAACGGCTACGAGTCCAGCCGCTCGTCCTATCAGCCGGGGTCATCAGCGCCGACGAATGGTCACACGCCACGCGCCGTCGCCGAACGGCCACCGGTCAGCCGTCCCCGCTCGGCGGTGCGCGCGGTGGCTGCTGCGGCCAAGCCGCACGTCGTCGCGCCTGCCTCGTTCACCGATGCCCAGGAGGTCGCCGACGAGTTCAAGCGGAACGTCCCGGTCATCGTCAACCTGCAGGGCGTCGAGCGCGACCTGATGCGCCGGATCATCGACTTCGCCAGCGGCCTCTGCTACGGGCTCGGGGGGCAGATGGAGCGGGTCGCGAACTACGTCTACCTTCTGACCCCGAGCGACGTCGAAGTTGCTCCGGAAGAGCGCCGTCGATGGGGCGACCGGCGCCACGACGGCTGAGAACCCCAGCTACCGTCTACGAGGAAGGCAGGGCACACTCTCCCGCCATGGAAATCGTCTGTGTCATTGGTCAGCTCTACCTGCTGGTGATCGTCGTCCGGCTCTTCATGAGCTGGATTCCGCCCACCCCGGGCACGACCTACGCGACCATCTACGATTTCTTCTACAACATCACCGAGCCGGTGCTGGCGCCGTTGCGTGGCCTGATCCCGCCCGTCTCCATGGGGGTGACCCGGCTCGACCTCTCGCCGCTCATTCTCCTGCTCGGGGGTCCGATCCTCCTGCGGGTCATCGGCTGCGGAGGCGGGCTCTTCGGATGATCGGCCGAAGGCCGGGTTTCTGACGGCAGAGGGTGGTCAGAAATATCTCGCACAGTGGGGTACGCCCCGGATCGTTGCAATTTCGCTACTGTCTCGCGCATGGAACTGACTCCTCAGGCGCTCCACGACGTCGAGTTCCGCGAGGCCCGAAGAGGCGGCTACAACACACGTGACGTCGACGACTTCCTCGAACGGGTGGCCGTCGGGGTCAGCCAGCTCCAGGACCGGCTGCGCGAGGCGTACCACCGCGCCGAGGCAGCCGAGAGCCGCCTGGGCGACATGCAGCGACAGGTCGACGAGCTCCAGCGGCGCGGTCCGGCCGACGGGGCCAGCGACGCCGACGAGACCCTCCGCCGCACGCTGGTTCTCGCGCAACGCACCGCCGACGCAACGATCAAGGAAGCGAAGGACGAGGCTCACCAGGTGGTGAGCACGGCCCGCGATGAAGCTGCCCGCATCCGTGCCTCGGCCGAGTCCGATGCTCGGCGCGAAGCCAAGGTCGAGATCGAGCAGCTGGCTGGCAGCCGCGAGACGCTGCTGCAGGACATCGAGCAGCTCGAACGACACCTCGACGAGCAGCGCGCCAGCATCCGGGCGAGCCTCGACGAGCTGGCGCAGCTCGTGGACGACCCAGGCACATTGCAGGTCAAGCCCGCACCGTCGGTCGCCGACGTCACCATGCCGCCCCGCTACGACGACGTGAGTCACGACCCGCCGAGCAACGGTCGCGTCCTCCCGAACGGCAGCGGCCCCGAGCCGAGCGACACCGATGTCCCGGGGTCAGGCGGGTCGAGTGGGGTGGACGGGTCGATGGTGGCCTCGCTGCAGGAGCTTCCCCGCCGTGAGCCGCTCCCACCGCGTGAGCCCCTCCCACCGCGTGAGCCGCTGGCCAGTCGTGAGCCGTCGCCTGGACTGGAGGCGCTCCCGAGTCGCGAAGCTGCCGGCACGGATCCCGCGCCGACCGAGCCCGCAGGGTTCCCGGTCGGTGCTCCCGGCGGTCCGAGCGGTTTCTTCCCCGACCTCAACGCGGCGTTCAACCCACCTGAGCCTCCGGCCGAGCCGCCGGCCGATCAAGCCCTCGACGACCTCGCCCTGCCGATCGACGCACCTCCACCACCCCCGCCTCCGCCGGGATTGGAGCACATGCACGACGTGGGCGGCATCCCCATCGAGCCGGGTAGCCGGCCGAGCGAATGGGGTCGCGGGGTCTTCGACACCAACGAGGACCCGTCCGAGACCCCTCGCTTCGGCCGCCGCTGAGACACCAGCTACCTAGGCCTTAACCAGGCGCACCTTCACTGGTTCGCCGTCGACGGTCAGCACGTGCTCGCCGGTGACGGCCCGGTCGAGGCTGACCGCCAGCACCTCGCCGGCGACGTAGTCGCGGTGCTGTTCGACGGTCGCCCAGACGTCGTCGCTGGTCGCGATGCCCACCTCGATGCGGTCGGCGATGGCCAGCCCGACGTCCTTGCGCAGGTCGTTCAGGCTCCGCACCAGCTCGCGGGCCAGCCCTTCCGCTCGTAGCTCGTCGTCCAGCTCGAGATCGAGGGCCACGGCCCAGCCTGCGTTCTCGGCCAGCGCGAACGCCTCGTGGTGACCGGCGCGGAGGGTGACCTCGTCGGCGGACAGACGCTCGCCCGCGACCTCGATCCACCCCTGGGCGTCGAGCTGTCGGCGCAGCTCCGCACCGTCGGCGCTGGCTAGCGCGGCCTTGACCTCGTTGACCCTGGAGCCGAGCCGGGGGCCGAGGGCGCGGAAGTTCGGCACCGCGGTCCACGACATCAGCCCGGACAGCCCGGTCACGGCTTCGAGCTGCTTGACGTTCAGCTCAGACGCCACCTCGGCGAGGACGTCGTCGCCCAACGTCGCACCGGGGTGGAGCAGCAGTGCCCGGCGCAGCGGTTGGCGCACCTTGAGCTTCGCGTCGGTGCGGCCCGCACGGCCGAGGGCGACCAGGCGGCGAGCGCCGGCCATCTGGTCGGCGAGCTGCTGGTCGTGTCGGCCCGCCGACGACGGCCAGGCGCTCAGGTGGACCGACACCTCGCCGGTGAGGGTCGTGTACAGCTCGTCAGCCATGAACGGACAGAACGGCGCCAGGAGCTGGGCGGTGACCACCAGGCAGTGATGCAGCGTGGCGTGCGCGGCCGGGTCGCTGGCCTTCCAGAACCGGGGTCGGCTGCGACGGACGTACCAGTTGGAGACGTCGTCCACGAACCGGGTCAGCCGGGTGGCACCGGCCAGGGCGTCGAAGCTGTCCAGCGCCTCGGTGACCACGGCCACGGTGTCGTCGAGCTCGCTCAACACCCAGCGGTCGAGCACATGGGTCGGCTGGGGAAGCTCGCCTCCGGGGTCGGGCTGCCAACCGTCGATGTCGGCGTAGGTGGCGAAGAAGCCGAACACGTTCCACAGCGTGACCAGCGCCTGCCGGGTGCTCTCGCGGATGCTGTCCTCGAACACCCGGCGCGGGGCCCACGGCTGGCCTGCCGAGAAGAAGTACCAGCGCAGGGCATCGGCACCCAACCTCGAAAAGACGTACCAGGGATCGGTGATGTTGCCCCGGGACTTGGACATCTTCTGGCCGTTCTCGTCGACGAGCAGGCCGAGGCACACCACGTCCCGGTACGGCGTCGACCCGAAGACCAGGGTGTTGACCGCCAGCAGCGAGTAGAACCAGCCGCGGGTCTGGTCGATGGCCTCGCAGATGAAGTCGGCGGGGAAGCTGGCGTCGAACTGCCCGTCGTCGGCGAAGGGGTGGTGCACCTGGGCCGACGGCATCGACCCGGAGTCGAACCAGGCGTCGAGCACCGGGGTGGCCCGCCGAGCCGTCGACGTGCAGCCGTCCTCGCCGCACACCCAACCGATGTCGTCGACGTAGGGCCGGTGCAGGTCGAGGTCGGACAGGTCGCGCCCCGCCAGCTGGGACAGCTCGGCGACCGAGCCGACGCAGGTGGTGTGGCCCTCCTGACAGCGCCAGATCGGCAGCGGCGTACCCCAGTAGCGGTCGCGCGACAGCGCCCAGTCGACGTTGCCTTCCAGCCAGCGCCCGAACCGGCCGTGCTTGATGTGCTCCGGGTGCCAGCCGATGGTCTCGTTCTGGGCCAGCAGGTCGTCGCGGTGCTCGGAGGTGCGGATGAACCACGAGGTCTTGGCCCAATAGATCAGCGGCGTGCCGCAGCGCCAGCAGTGGGGATAGCTGTGCTCGTAGGCCTCCTCGGCCACGAGCAGGCCTCGGCGACCGAGGTCGGCGATCAGGTCGCGGTCGGCATCCTTGACGAACCAACCCTGGAACCGGGGCACCTGGTGGGTGAAGGTGGCGTCGGCGTCGACGGGGTTGAGCACAGGCAGCCCTTCGGCCCGGGCCACCTGGTAGTCGTCCTCACCGAAGGCCGGAGCGATGTGGACGATGCCGGTGCCGTCCTCGACCGACACGAAGTCGGCGACCACGACCCTCCAGGCGTCGGCACCCGCCGGCTCGGCGACGTCGTCGAACGGCCGCTGGTAGCGCCACCCGGCGAGCTGGTCACCGGTCCACCGCTCGAGAACCGGCTCGTCGGGGAACATCCGCTGGGCGGCCTCGGCCACCATGATCAACCAGCGGCCTCCCGTCGCATCCGACGGTGCGATGCGCACGTAGGTGAGCTCCGGGCCGACGGCCGCGGCGACGTTGGACACCAGCGTCCAGGGTGTGGTCGTCCACACCACGAGGTCGGCACCGTCGGGCGCGCCGCCGCCGACCAGCGGGAAGCGGACGTAGACCGAGGGGTCGACGACGTCGCGGTATCCCTGCGCGACCTCGTGGGAGCTGAGCGCCGTGCCGCAGCGGCCGCAGTACGGCGAGACCCGGTGGCCCTCGTAGAGCAGGCCATGGTCCCAGAGCTGGCGGACCAGCCACCACACCGACTCGACGTAGTCGTTGTCCATGGTCCAGTAGGCGTCGCTGGTGTCGATCCACACGCCGGAACGGGTGGTCAGGCTCGACCAGTCCTCGGCGTAGCGTTGCACGGACTCGCGGCAGCGCTGGTTGAAGGCCTCGATGCCGTAGGCCTCGATGTCGGCTTTGGTGGCGAGCCCCAGCTCCTTTTCGATCTCGAGCTCGACCGGCAGCCCGTGACAGTCCCAGCCACCCTTGCGGGGCACGGCGTAGCCCCGCATCGTCTGGAACCGGGGGAACAGGTCCTTGAACGCTCGCGCCCAGACGTGATGCAGGCCCGGCCGGCCGTTGGCTGTCGGCGGCCCCTCGTAGAAGATCCACGGCTTGGCCCCCTCGCGGGATGCCGCCACCTGCTTGACCACGTCGTGCTCGCGCCACCGCGCGAGCACACGTTCTTCCAGCGTGGGGAGGTCGAGATCGGAGTCGACGGGACCGAACGGCATGGCGTCCCAGGCTACGGCATCCTGTGCATTCCTCTGGCGAGGGTTAAGGAACGGTGGGACTGGGGATTCCTCCCTCTAACCTCCACCCAACTATTGCGCTGCGCGCAGCGCGGGCGTACTATCCGGCACCCTTTTCCCCCAAGGCGGCACGCTCATGGCCAAGGCAACGACCAAGACGGCCCCTAAGTCGTCGAGTGCTCAGAAGAAGCCGTCGAGCGGCAAAGCGAAGGCAACTTCCAAGGCCGCCTCGAACGGGCTCGACAAGTTCCTCGAGAGCCAACTCGAGTTGCTCGACGAAGAGCGGGCCACCTATCTCCGCCAGGCCGAGACCCTCCAGGCCGAGGCCGACTCGCTCACCGAGGATCGCGAGCCGGGCGACGTCCAGTTCGACGAGGAGTCCGGCGAGGGCGACACGCTGGCCGTCGAGCGCGAGCGCGACCTGGCGCTGTCGGCCCAGGCGAGGGCTGCCATCGAAGAGATCGACCGCGCCGTCGCCAAGATCCACGACGGCACCTATGGCCGCTGCGAGAACTGTGGCACCGCCATCCCCAAGGAGCGGCTCAGGGCACTGCCGTACGCGGCCCTGTGTGTGAAGTGCAAGAGCGGGGGGCTCGGCCTGTCGCGATGAGCCTGCAGCCGCGCGCCCGCTGGGGCCTGTTGCTCGGCGTGGCAGCGACGGTGCTGGCGGTGGATCAGCTCACCAAGTGGTGGGCGACCGAGACGCTGGACGACCGGGTGATCGACGTGGTCTGGACCCTGCGGTTCAGCTTGACGTTGAACCACGGGTCGGCGTTCAGCATCGTCCAGAGCGGTGGGGCGGTGATCTCGTTGCTGGCGTTGCTGGTGGTCGGGTTGCTGCTCCGTTCCGGTCGCCGGGCGACCCATCCCGGGTCGGCGGTCGCGCTCGGCCTGGTCCTCGGTGGCGCGGTGGGCAACCTGGCCGACCGGGCCTTCCGTGCCGGCGACGGGTTCCTCGGCGGTGGGGTGGTCGATTTCGTCGACCTGCAGTGGTGGCCGGTGTTCAACGTGGCGGACATGGCTGTGGTCAGTGGAGCGTTCCTGCTGCTGTTCACGAGCTGGCGCGACGAGCTCGCCGACAGCCGCCAGGCCGACGACCGCGCTCCCAGCGAACCGGTCTGAGGGGCTCGTGGGTGAGCCGGTAGCGACGGCGGTCCCCGCGGCGATGGCGGGGGAGCGGCTCGACCGGGTGGTCGCGATGATGACCGGGGTCAGCCGAGCCGCGGCGGCCGAGCTGGTGAGTAGGGGCGCCGTCGAGGTGGACGGCGCGGCCGTCACCACCCGCTCGCAGCGGGTGTCCGAGGGGAGCCAGGTGCGGATCGAGCTACCGGCCCAGCCCACCGACGTCGGATTCGAGCCCGACCCGGACGTCGTCGTGTCGGTGGTGTACGAGGACCAGGACCTGTTCGTGGTGGACAAGCCTGCCGGCCTGGTCGTCCATCCCGGTGCCGGCCAGGCAGCCGGCACGCTCGTGCACGGGCTGGTCGCCCGCGACCCCGGGATCCGCCTCGTCGGCCAGCCGGACCGTCCCGGCATCGTCCACCGCCTCGACAAGGGCACCTCCGGGCTGATGCTGGTGGCGCGCACGACGCGTGCGTACGAGGAGCTGGTCGCGATGCTCTCGGCCCGGGCGGTCGAGCGCCGCTACTGGGCGTTGGTGTGGGGCCACGTCGAGGCCCCCAGCGGTCAGGTCGACGCACCCGTCGGTCGCTCCATGCACCACCGGACAAGGATGGCGGTGACCATGCGGGGCCGCCCGGCGTTGACCCGCTACGACGTCCACCAGCGGTATCGGCAGCCCGCGGCGGTGACCGAACTGGCCTGCACCCTGGCCACGGGACGCACCCACCAGATCCGGGTGCACATGGCCTCGATCGGCCACCCGGTGGTCGGTGACGCCCGCTACGGAGGCGCACGGTCGACGCTGCAGATCGCGCGACCGGCCCTGCATGCCGGGCACCTGGCGCTGGCCCATCCGGTCACCGGCGCGCCGCTCGGCTTCGACGCGCCGCTGCCCGACGACCTAGCTCGGCTTCGGGAGCAGCTGGTCCTCTGACACCTCGGGCCACTCGCGCTCGCCGCGGGCCATCGCCGCGATGTCGGCGAGGGTGAGCGCGTCGAGGTGTCGGCGCATGTGGTCGCCGACCACGCCCCAGATGGCTAGCAGCACGCACTGGCCCTCGTGGTCGCAGGCGCCGTTCTGGTGGGGGAGGCCGAAGTCGCCCAGGGTGATCGGACCGTCGACGGCACCGACGATGTCGCCCAGTGTGATCGTGGCGGGCTCGCGGGCGAGCACGTAGCCGCCGCCCACCCCCCGCTTCGAGCGCACCAGGCCGGCGCCCTTCAACGCCAGCAGGATCTGCTCGAGGTAGGGCTGGGGAAGGCCGGTGCGCTCGGCGATGTCGCGCACCGAGGTCGGGCCGGGATCGTCGCGGTGCAGCGCGAGCGACAGGAGTGCTCGACTCGCGTAGTCGCCCCGGGTCGACACCTTCATGGCGCACAACTGTACGAGTTGTGAGGAGTACTCCGCCGCGCACGCCGAGCGCGCCGCGTGGCTGGCTCAGGTGGCGGTTAGCGTGGGCGACGCAAATGAAGGCACAACCCCTACCTGTGCTTCCCGACTACGAGGGTCCTTGCGTCGTGGGTCTTGTGCCTGCGCTGCTCGGCGTGCCCGACGAGACGCCGGACTGGCTTCCCGCGGCGGCCGTCGACGCGCGGCAACTCGTGCTCCTGGTCATCGATGGGCTGGGATGGGACCAACTCCAGGAGCGCCGCCACGCGGCGCCGACTCTCGCGGCGATGGACGGTCGCGACATCACCACCGTCGTGCCGTCGACCACGTCGACCGCGCTGACCTCGATCACCACCGGGCTGTCGCCCGGCGAGCACGGCCTGGTGGGCTACCGGATGGCGGTGCACGGCGAGGTGCTCAACGTCCTGCGGTGGTCGACGGTCGCGGGCGACGCGCTGCAGAGCCTGCCGCCGCCCAAGGTCCAGCCGCTGGCCCCGTTCCTCGGCCAGCGGCCACCGGTGGTGACCCGGGCCGAGTACCGGCGCTCCGGGTTCACCGGAGCCCATCTCGACGGCGTGCGGTTCTGGGGCTACCGGACCGTCGCCACGCTGGTCACCGAGATCGAACGCCTGCTGCACGAGGCCGAGCCGTTCGTCTACGGCTACTACGACGGCCTCGACAAGGTGGCTCACGAGTACGGGCTCGGCAGCCACTACCTCGCCGAGCTCAACTTCGTCGACCGGGTCGTGGAGTACCTCCTGTCCAGGCTGCCGCCCGGCGCCGTGCTGCTGGTGACGGCCGACCACGGCCAGGTCGACGTGGGCAAGGCCGTGAGGCCGCTCGCGTCCGAGGTGTTGGCGCACTGCTCGATGCAGTCCGGCGAGGGACGGTTCCGCTGGCTCCACGCCCGTCCGGGCCGGGCGCGTGACCTCTACGCCGCCGCCGAGGCCCACCACGGCACCGTGGCGTGGGTGCTCGAGCGCGACGACGTGATCGAACGGGGTTGGCTGGGGCCACGGGTCGGCCACCTCGCGGCGTCGAGGCTCGGCGATGTCGCGCTGGCCGCCCACGCGCCGGTGGCGTTCCACGATCCCTACGACACCGGGCCCTTCGAGCTCGTCGGCCGGCACGGGTCGCTCACCTCGGCGGAGATGCGCGTTCCCCTGCTGTGCTCGGGCGGCTAGCGCAGCGGCGCACCGGGGTGGAGGCAACAGCCGCGCGTGGCAGGATGGCCTCTATGCCTTCGCCCGATCCTTCCTCCGACGGAGGGCCGCAGGTCACGACCGACACCAACGGTGGGCCCCCCGAGCAGCCCGAGCTTGAACATCCCGAGGTGGTGAGCGGCGGCCCGAGAGGTGACGACCGCTCGTCGGAAGCCGTCGAGCATCCCGCCAAGGTCATGCGGATCGGCTCGATGATCAAGCTGCTGTTGGAAGAAGTTCGTCAGTCCGAGCTCGACGAGGCGAGCCGTGACCGGCTGCGCGACATCTACGAGACTTCGGTGCACGAGCTGTCCGAGGCCCTGTCTCCCGACCTTCGCGACGAACTGGGCCGGCTGGCCCATCCCTTCGCCGGCGAGGAGCCTCCGAGCGAGGCCGAGCTCCGGGTGGCCAAAGCCCAGCTGGTCGGGTGGCTCGAGGGGCTGTTCCACGGCATCCAGGCCACGTTGTTCGCCCAGCAGATGGCTGCCCGCCAGCAGCTCGAGGAGATGCGCCGGCGCCTACCGCCGGGCGCAGCGCCGACAGGTCCCGACGCCGAGCAACGGCCCGGCACCTACCTCTGACAACGAGCGCGAAAGGCGGAGAACGACGGGGACATCTACGGCTCAGGTTCGGTCGTGCGGGGCGCCCCAGAGGTAGGCTGCGCGTCGTGGGGGAGCAGAGGAACCGGTTCGTCCGGTCGAACCCACAGCGCTCACAGCTGCTGTCGGCGGTGCTCTCGGGAGGAGCAGTTGCCGCCGTTGCGGTGGCCTTCGCTGTTGCCGGCGTCGACGACGTCGAGGTGCTGGCGACGTTGTTCTTCGCGCCGGTGTTCGTCGCAACGCTGCTGGGCGGTCGCAACGTCGGCTACGGCGCCGCGGCCGCCGCCACGCTCGGCTACCTGGCACTGCGCTTCGGCGACATCGGCGACAGCGGTGCGATGCGCGTCGCCGTCCTGGTGACCGCCCGGGCCGCCTGCTATGCCGTCGTCGCGCAGGCGACGCCGAGCTTCCGACAGCGGTTCCTCGGCGTCCCGGCCTCGGCGTCGTTCGCTGACGAAGGCGACGGCCGAATGGCGGAGAGCGACGCGTCGCCGGTCCACGCCCCCTCGCTCGACGCCGTCGCCGCCGGCGGCGACGGCTGGGGCGAGGAACCGGCCGGCAACGAGTGGCCGGATCCGGTGCCTGCCTACGCGGGCGTGGCCGCAGCCGCCGACGAGCCCGAGCCGGTGCCCGTCGCCGCCGGCTGGACGG
>JBOGHK010000185.1:0-35128 GCA_050744325.1 Acidimicrobiales bacterium | reverse complement strand
CGAAGAGACCGAGACCAACGTCGACGACTCGTTCAACGAGTTCGAGACCGAGATCGAGGACTCCGAAGACATCAACACCGGCCAAGCCGGCGAAGACGTCGACCTCGTCGACTGACCCCGGAGCTCGCACCAAGCCACGGACGAGGGGCCCTGTGACAGTCAGGGCCCCTCGTCGCGTCCCCGGGGGGGTGACCCGGGGGATTCCCCGATGCCGAGGTTCCGCCGATCGACCACCGTGGACGCCAGCGGAGCCGGACGCGGGGTGAGGGCCGGGCCTTTTGGCGCGCAAGTGCAGCCGCCGCCATTCGCGTCCTAGTCGTTCCGCGTTAGCGTTGGCGGAATGGCGGGAGACCAGAACGCCGCAGCACGATCGGCCGCGGTACAGAAGGCGGTTTCCGTCGTCCAGTTGGGAACCCAGGCGGCCAAGGCGTACGAGCGGCCCGACTTGGTCGACCGCTTGGCGCTGACCACCAAGAGGCTGATCGACCCCTCGTTTCACGTGTTCGTCGTCGGCGAGTTCAAGCAAGGCAAGTCTTCGCTGGTCAACGCGCTGCTCAACGCGCCGGTCTGCCCGGTGGACGACGACATCGCCACCTCGGCGCCGACCGAGGTTCGCTATGGCGAGGAACCAGCCGCTGCGGTCCTCCTCAAGCCTCCCGAGGCCGACGACATCGACGAGGAGCTCGACGTCGAGCCGATCCGCGAGGAGATCCCGATCGAGCAGGTGGCGCAGTACGTCACCGAGGCGAGCAACCCCGAGAACGAGCGGCGGGTGCAGGCCGTGGTGGTGTCGATCCCCCGCAAGCTGCTGGCCGACGGGCTGACGCTGGTCGACACACCAGGCGTCGGGGGGCTCGGGTCGGCGCACTCCGCGGCCACGATCGGCGCACTCCCACTGGCTGATGCCGTCGTGTTCGTGTCCGACGCCAGCCAGGAGTTCACGGCTCCCGAGCTGGAGTTCCTCCAGACAGCCCGGCGCATGTGCCCCAACGTGGTCTGCGTGTTGACCAAGGTCGACTTCTACCCGTCGTGGCGCAAGATCCGCGACCTCAACATCGACCACCTGGCACGAGCGGGCATCAAGGCACCGCTCATCTGTGTGTCGTCAGCCCTGCGGATCCACGCCCTGCGCACGAACGACCGTGAGCTCAACCAGGAGTCGGGCTTCCCCGAGTTGGTCGGCTATCTGCAGAACGACATCGCAGCCAACGCCGAGAAGCTGACCGTGCGCAACGCGGCCAGCGACATCCTGTCGGTGAGCGGGCTGCTGATGGCCCAGTTCCAGAACGAGAAGCAGGCACTCGCCAACCCCGAGAACGCGCAGGAAGTGGTCGACAACCTCCAGGAGCTCAAGGAGCGAGCCAACCGGCTGCGCAGCGGTGCGTCCCGCTGGCAGCAATCGCTGTCCGACGGGATCATCGACCTGCAGACCGACCTCGAGCACGACCTCCGCAGCCGGTTGCGCAAGGTGACCAAGCAGGCCGACGAAGCATTGGACGCCAGCGACCCTTCCGAGACCTGGGACGAGTTCCAGGCCTGGCTCTACCGGCGCATCGCCGAGGACATCGTCCACACCTACACGCTGCTCCACACCCGGGCCGACGCCGTCTCCGGGCAGGTGGCCGAGCACTTCGGCGAGGACGGCGGCGACATGGCCGTCCAGTTCGAGCGCCTGAACCCCACCGACATCGTGGCCAGCGTCGAAGCGAACACCGAGATCAGAGCCCAGAAGGTCGGCCTGGGTGGGATGGGCCTCACCGCCATGCGAGGCAGCTACGGCGGCATCCTCATGTTCGGGTTGCTCGGCAACATGGCCGGTCTCGCGATGGTCAACCCGGCCACCATCGTGATCGGGCTGTTCATGGGACGCCGGGCCCTGCGTGACGAGAAGGAGCGCCAGCTGAACATGCGGCGCAGCCAGGCCAAGCAGGCGCATCGGAAGTACACCGACGAAGTGAGCTTCGTGGTGGGCAAGGACTCCAAGGACACCCTGCGGCGCATGCAGCGGCAGATGCGCGACTTCTTCGCCGCGCGCGCCGAGGAGCTGCACAAGTCGAGTGTCGACGCGCTGAACGCCGCGCAATCGGCGGCGAAGTCCGACGAGGCGACGCGTCAGAAGCGGCTGCGCGACGTCACCGCCGAGATCGACCGGATCGGCGTGCTGCGCAGCAAGGCGCTCGAGCTGTCTCCTGAGCTCGCGCAACAGGGCGACAAGGTCCGCAAGACCAGCGGGAGAGCTCGATGAACACGGCGGGGCGGAGTGCATCGTCGATACTGCTGGACAGCGTTCGGACGCTGCTGACGCGCGCCGCCGAGGCCTACCGGGGCACACCTGGTCAACCGCGGCTCACCGCGGTCCTCGACCGGTTGGACGAGCCGCTGCGGGTCGCGATCGCCGGGAAGGTCAAGGCTGGTAAGTCGACCCTGCTCAACGCCCTGGTCGGCGAGGAGCTGGCACCCACCGACGCCGGCGAGTGCACCCGCATCGTCACCTGGTACCAGGATGGCATCACCTATCGGGCGACGCTGATGCCGATCAGCGGCGAGCCCAAGCAGGTGCCGTTCACCCGAGACGGCGGCGCCATCAACGTCGACCTGGCCGGTCACTCTGCCGACGACATCGAGAAGCTGCAGATCGAGTGGCCGTCCGGCTCGCTGCGGCAGATGACGCTGATCGACACGCCGGGCATCGCCTCGCTGTCGACCGACGTGTCGGCCCGCACCACCGCGTTCCTCACCCCCGGCGAGGACCAGGTGACTCCGGCCGACGCGGTGCTGTACCTGATGCGGCACCTGCACTCGTCGGACATCAACTTCCTCGAGGCCTTCCACGACGAGGAGTTCTCGCAGGCGACACCGGTCAACGCGGTGGCGGTGCTGTCCCGGGCCGACGAGGTCGGCGTCGGCCGCATCGACTCGATGGCGTCTGCCCAGCGGATCGCGGCGCGCTACCGCCTCGATCCCAAGGTCCGTCGGCTCGCCCAGACCGTTGTCCCGGTGGCGGGCCTGCTGGCCCAGTCGGGGGCGACCCTGCGCGAGGCCGAGTACAAGGCGCTCGACTCGATCGCCGGTGCCTCCCGCGAGGACTCCGATCCCCTGTTCCTGTCGGCCGACCGGTTCGTGAAGGCCGAGACCGCGATCCCGCTCACGGCCATGGAGCGTGAGCACCTGCTCGACCGGCTGGGAATGTTCGGCGTGCGGCTGGCGGTGGCCTTGATCCGCCAGGGTGCAGCACCCAATGCCACCACCCTGTCGACCGAGCTCGTGCGACGCAGTGGGCTGGTCGAGTTGAGGGACGTGCTGTTGAGCCAGTTCGCCGAGCGGCGCGACGTGCTCAAGGCCCGGTCGGCCCTGCTGGCGCTGGAAGGCGTGCTGCACGAGTATCCCCGCGCCGGCTCCGACATGCTGGCCACCGAGCTCGAGCGGATCACGTCCGGCGCGCACGAGTTCGCCGAGATCCGCCTGCTCAACGCGCTGCGGTCGGGTGGGGTGAAGGTGAAGGCGCAAGAGGCGTCCGAGATGGAGCGCATGCTCGGGGCCGAAGGCAGCGCGCTGCACATCCGGCTCGACCTGAGCCCCGAGGCCGACACCTCCGAGATCCGCCGGGCGCTGCAGAACGCCATCGCTCGGTGGCAACGCCGGGCCGAGAGTCCGATGTCGTCCCGCGAGGTCGCTGACGCGGCGCGGGTGCTGATCCGCACCTGCGAGGGCCTCCTCGTCACGCTCGGCTGAACCAGTAGGCCGAGCCGGTCCTAAGGTGGAAGTACAGTACCCGGTACTGTACTTCCACCTTTGAGGGTTCTCCGATGCGTAAACCCGCGGCGCTGTTCGATCGTGACTGGGAATGGGACGTCCTCACTCAGTTCGCTACCGATCCGACCCCGGGCGCCATGCTCGGGATCGTCTCGGGCCGCCGACGGC
This sequence comes from Acidimicrobiales bacterium, assembly GCA_050744325.1. GTDB lineage: Bacteria > Actinomycetota > Acidimicrobiia > Acidimicrobiales > VFJN01 > DASXTK01. Next base: position 31,207 of record JBOGHK010000185.1, on the reverse strand, counting down.
AGGGAAAGTCAATGCTGCTCGAGGAGCTGTGCCAGGCCACAGGCGGTTTCTACTTCGCCGCCACCGAAGCCACGGCTACCGACTCGCTGCGACTGCTCGCCGAGGGCCTGTCCGACCACTTGCATAGCCCCGCGCCTCACAGCTTCGAGACCTGGGACCGCGCTATCGACTCCCTACTCCAGCTCGGTACGGAACGACCGGTCCCTGTCGTGCTCGACGAGTTCCCGTACCTCTGCAGAGCCGCACCAGATCTGCCCTCGATCATCCAGCGGGCGCTGGGACCCCGGCGGCGGCAGCGGCTCGCCTCCACCACTCGGATGGTCCTGTGCGGCTCGGCACTGTCGTTCATGGGTGGGCTGCTGTCCGGAACCGCGCCGCTCCGCGGGCGGGCGGGCCTCGACCTCACCGTGTCGAGCTTCGACTACCGCACCGCGGCCGACTTCTGGGGGATTGCCGACCCGGGACTGGCGATGGGCGTCCACAGCATCGTGGGCGGCACTCCTGCCTATCGACGCGAGTACGTCCGAGACGACGCGCCAGCCCACGCCGGCGACTTCGACGACTGGGTCGTGCGGACTGTTCTCAACCCGGCCTGCCCCCTGTTCAAGGAGGCGCGCTATCTCCTTGCCGAGGAGCCCGACCTTCGCGACACCGCGCTCTACCACTCGGTCCTCGCCGCCGTCGCGGACGGAAAGACGACTCGCGGCGGAATCGCGGCGTACATCGGGCGCAAGGACGACACCCTCGGCCATCCACTGACCGTTCTCGAGGACGCTGGACTGCTCATGCGCCAGGACGACGCATTTCGCCGCGGTCGTAGTCGCTACCGAATCGCCGAGCCGCTGGTTGCCTTCTATCACGCGATCATGCGGCCTGACTGGGGACGGCTCGAACGACCGGGCCGAGCCAAGCGGGTGTGGGTCGAGGCTCGGGATCGTTATCGCAGCAGCGTTGTCGGGCCACACTTCGAGGAGTTGTGCAGGGCATGGGCGCGCGACTTCGCAAGCGACGAGACATTTGGCGGCCCGGCGACACGAGTCGGCGCGGGTGTCGTCCACGACTCGCATGGCCGGACGAGCCACGAGATCGACGTGGTGGTCACCGCCCGGTCGGGTCAGGTCCTTTCGATCGGAGAGGCCAAGGCCGGCGAGGTCATGTCGACGACGCATCTCGACCGCCTGGCGCAGGCGCGCGACGTCTTGGCGCGGCGCAACGACGTCGACGTCAGCCAGACTCGCTTGGCCTGCTACAGCGCTCGTGGCTTCACCGCCGGTCTGGAGCGCCGGGCCGAACGGGCCGCCGGCAATGTCGTGATCGTGGACATCGACCGCCTGTACTCGGGAGGGTAGGCCGAGCTGGCGTTGTTGGCCCCGGGGCGCCTCGGGTGGGCCGGCGGCGAAGATCGCGACGGCGGCCGGTCGGGGCGGTGGTGGTAAGGCCGGGCTGCTCCCCGGGCTGGCGATGGCGCTGGCCATCCGGGTGGCCTCGCGGTGGCACTCGCGTTCAAAACGCCGGAAGCGATCACCTTCTGCCGAGATTGCGAGAAGGGGTTACGCCGCCTGGAAGAGGATCGCGTCGCCCTGCCCGCCACCGCCGCACAGGGCCGCTGCACCGAGCCCGCCGCCCCGGCGCTTCAGCTCTAGCAGCAGGGTCAGCGCCAGACGGGTGCCCGACATGCCGATCGGGTGGCCCAGGGCGATAGCCCCACCGTTGACGTTGACCACGTCGTCGGTGATACCCAGGTCGGCCATGGAGGCCAGCCCGACGGCGGCGAACGCCTCGTTGAGCTCGAACAGGTCGACGTCGGCAACCTGGCGGCCGGCGCCCTCCAGCGCCTGCTGGATCGCCCGCGACGGCTGGGTCAGCAGCGAGGGATCGGGCCCGGCGACCTGGCCGTAGCCGACGATCTCGCCCAGCGGCTCGGTGCCCGACCGGTCGGCGACCGCCTTCGACACGACGACCACGGCGGCCGCGCCGTCGGAGATCTGCGAGGCGTTGCCGGCGGTGATGTTGCCGGCCTTGTCGAACGCCGGGGGCAACTTGGCCAGCGAGTCGGGGGTGGTGCCGGGCCGCACGCCCTCGTCGGTGTCGACGACCACCGGGTCGCCCCGGCGCTGTGGCACCTCGACCGCGACCACCTCGTCGGCGAAGCGCCCCTCCTTGATCGCCGCTGCGGCCCGCTCGTGCGACTTGGACGCGAGGTCGTCCTGAGGGGCACGGGCCAGACCGGCCGACGCCGCATACCGCTCGGTGCCCGCACCCATCGCCACCTGGTCGAACGCACAGAACAAGCCGTCGTACATCATCGAGTCGACCACCGACTTGTCGCCGAGGCGGTAGCCCTGCCGAGCGCCGGGCAGCAGGTAGGGCGCCTGGGTCATCGACTCCATGCCGCCCGCGACCACGACCTCGGCCGCACCCGAGTTGATGAGCAGGTCGGCGAGGAAGACCGCGTTGAGGCCCGAGAGGCACACCTTGTTCACCGTGGTGGCAGGCACGGTCATCGGGATGCCGGCGTTGACCCCAGCCTGGCGGGCACTGATCTGGCCGGTGCCCGCCTGGAGGACCTGGCCCATGAACACGTAGTCGACCTGGTCGGGACTGACGCCGGCCCGGCCGAGAGCCGCCTTGATGGCGAAACCGCCGAGGTCGGTCGCAGCAAAGCCGCCGAGGCCGCCCGATAGCTTGCCGATCGGCGTCCGCGCGCCAGCGAGAATCACGGAACCAGCCATGTGATGTCCCCCAAGTTCGAGGTGTCCGAGGCGATGGCCTCAGAGTACCGGCGGCAATTCAGGAGCCGGTAACCCGCTCGTCATCGGTTCTGTGACCGGGGATGCCGGCACGGATGCGGTCCCACAGCACGGCGATCCCGATGGCCGCGAGCACCACCAGCGTGAACTCGGCGGGCAGCCGGAACCGGACGATGCCGTAGTACCAGGCGGCAATGCCGGAGGCCAGGAGGGGCAGCATCAGCAGCGGCCACACCACGAGGTCGCGGCGACGAGCCGCCACGGCGCCGCCGATGGCCACCGGCACGAGTGCCCAGAAGCTGGCCACACCGAGCTTCGAGGCCCACACGGGACGCCCCTCGTAGCTGTTCACGTTGGCCATCTCGTCGACCCAGCCGATGCTCCACGCCCGGGCCAGACGGGCGCCGACGACGACCGGGAGCCGGCCAAGGTGGTCGCTGCGGTAGGCGGCGCCGCGCGCTCCATACCACGCCGACAGCTCGGACTGATCGACGTCGACCGGAGCTTCCGGCTCCTCGAATGCGCAGCCGTAGCTCCAGAACCCGATGGCCCTGCCGTGGTACGTGGACGGGCAGTTCGCGCCCGCGACGACATGGCCCTCACCGGACGACAGATACGTCGGGCGGTCGAAGCGCGACAGGTTGTAGCCGACCCACGGCGCGAGGACGAGCAGCGCCGCGCCCGCACAAGCGGCGGCCTGGCCGAGGCGCCCCCGCCAGTCACGGCTGCCGACCAGGATCGCGGGCACGGCGATGAGCAGGCCGAGGACCACGATCTCGGCACGTGCCAGCGCACTCAGCGCGATCAGCCCGCCGAGGACCGCGGCCCGGTGGGTCGACGGCGACTCGATGAGCAGGTAGGCGGCCACGAGCGCACCAGCCAGGCACGCCGCCGTCACCGCCTCGGCCATCATGATGACGTCGTTCATCCAGAGGTTCGCGTACACCGTGGCGAGCACCGCGGCGATCAGTCCCACCCGATCGGCGTACAGGGCTCCCGCCCGGCGGGCCACGAGACGGCCGAGGACGCCGACGAGCACGATCGTGAGCGTCCCGACGAGGCAGAGCGTGACGCGCATCGCCATGAAGTTGCCCCGCCACAACCATGCGGGCACGCTCAGCACGAGGGAGTTCAACGGCGGGTGATCGGCCGCTTCCGTGCCCAGCTGGAACGGATGCTCGAACCAGTGGCCGTCGGCGATCATCTCGGCCTGCGCCGCGTAGTACAGGCCGTCCGCCTGCGGGCCCTTGTCGCCGAAGACGACCGCCGCGTAACCGACCCGGAAGGCGAAACCGACGACGGCGACCACTGCGAGCTGCGCATGGAACGAGAGCCGCCTCACCGCCGAACCTAGACCTTCGCGCCCCGCCTCCAGCGTCGAGGTGACCGCGGGCATCGAGCGAGCATAGAGCCCCAGGCACGGACCATGTCGCCTGTGGAGGCTAAGGTCCACCCCCGACGTTGGGGGGCAACCACCGGGCGCGACGCCGACGACCGTCCGCGACACACCTCCGAACCCCGGCTACTCCGCCAGGTCGAGACCAAAGAGGAAATGTCTCCATGAACTCCGTATCGCCAGGCACCGGCTCGAACGATTCGGACAGCGAAGCCTCCACCCCGGTCGCTACCGGGACCAGCGAGGCCGGCCGCCGGGGCTACCACGCCGAGATCTTCCTCATCAGCTTGGCGGCGTTGCTTCTCGAGGTGAGCTACACGCGGGTCATCTCCTTCAAGCTGTTCTACTACTACACCTACCTGGTCATCGGCCTCGCCCTGCTGGGCATCGGCTCCGGCGGCGTGCTGATGACGGTCTCCGAGCGGCTGAAGCGAGCGTCGACCGAAGCCATCATCATGTGGGGCACGCTGCTGGGCGGCCTCAGCACCGCTGTCGGCTACTGGATCGTCGCCCGCCAGCCCATCTCCTCGATGGCCGTGTGGGACTACGGCACCCGCACCTCGGTCACCAACCTGGTCGGCCTGCTGATCATCTGCCTGTCGTTGTTCGCGTCGTTCATCGCGGTCGGCGTGATGATCGCCACGCTGTTCAGCCGTCGCACCGAGGGCATCGGCCGGCTGTACTTCGCCGATCTGGCGGGGGCCGGCCTGGCCTGCGTGGTCGTCGTCTACCTGCTCGGTTCGGTCGGCCCGCCGCGCACCATCTTCCTTGCCGGAGCGGTGCTGGGGGCCACGGGGTTGTGGGTGGCACTGCGGCAGCGCACGAAGGTGGCCGCGGTCTGCGGGGTGGCACTGACGGGGTTGCTGGTCGTGGGCGTGATCGCTCCGTCGGTCGCGCCCGAGGTGCGCAACGACGACACCAAGAGCAACGTGGAAGAGGCCGCGAGCACCTCGTGGAGCCCGATCTTCCGCGTCGACGCCATGGATCTCGGCGACCAGCTCTTCCTGCAGCACGACGGCCTGCCGGGCTCGGTCATCAAGCGCTGGGACGGCGATGTCGACAGCCTCGACGACTTCGGCTTCGACGAGGACCTGCGGTCCTACCCCTTCGCGACCCCAGAGGAGGACCCGGACAAGGTCATGATCATCGGTGCCGCCGGTGGGCACGAGATCCTGGCGTCGCTGTACTTCGGCGCCGGCCAGATCGACGCCATCGAGCTCAACCCCGCTACCTACGAGCTGGTCACCGACACCTACGAGGACTACTCCGGCGGCCTCGCCGACCAGCCCGGCGTCAACTACGTGAACGGCGACGGGCGTTCGTTCCTGGCACGGAGCGACGACGCGTACGACGTCATCTGGTACCCGGCGCCCGACAGCTACGCCGCGTCCAACGCCGCGCAGGCGGGGGCGTTCGTCCTCTCCGAGAGCTACCTCTACACCACCGAGACCGTCACCGAGACCTACGAGCACCTGGCCCCGGACGGCATCCTGGCGGCCCAGTTCGGCGAGGTCGACTACGACAACAAGCCCAATCGCACTGCGCGCTACGTGAGCACCGTGCGCGAGGCCCTCGAAGACCTCGGCGTCGAGGATCCGTCGAGCCACATCCTGGTCGCCACCACCGGCGCCGTCGACGAGCAGGGCAACGAACAGCCGGGCCGGTTGTCGTCGATCATGGTGAAGAGGACGCCGTTCACCGACGAGGAGATCGAGCAGTTCGCGTCGGTGACCGAGGATGTGCCCAACACGCGGGTCGAGTACGCGCCCGGCGATCCCGGCGACAACGCCGTCAGCTCGATCCTCACGCTCGAGGGTGACGAGCTGGCCCAGTGGTACGACGACTATCCCTACGAGATCGGGCCGATCAACGACGACAGCCCCTTCTTCTGGCACTTCGCCGGCTTCGGCGACGTCATCCGAGAGATCGGTGACCCGGTCAACCCGTTCGACCCCGAGGACGCGATCGGCGAGCGCGTCCTGCTGCTTCTGCTGGCGATCGCCGTGGTGTTCGCCGGGGTGTTCCTGCTGCTCCCCTTCCTCAAGGTGCGCAGGATCTGGGTGGCGTTGCCCCGCAAGGGAGTGTCGTTCCTGTACTTCGCCGCCCTCGGCCTCGGGTTCATGTTGTTCGAGATCTCGTTGATCCAGCGGCTGATCCTGTTCCTCGGCTACCCCACCTACTCGCTCACGGTCACGCTCGCGTCGATCCTGATCTTCACCGGGGTTGGCGCCTACCTGAGCGGTCGCTTCAGCCAGGAGCCCCAGCGGGCGGTGCGATTCCTCCTGCCGACCGTGGTCGCGCTGACCGTGGCCTACGTGTTCGGGCTTCCGGCGCTCACCGACGGCCTGCTGTCCTGGCCGATCGGTGCCCGGTTGGTGGTGGCCTTCGTGGTCCTGGCCCCACTCGGGATCTGCCTCGGCACGTTCATGCCGCTGGGGCTCGGGGTGGTCTCCGGCCTCAGCGAGCACTCGAGCGAGTACGTGGCGTGGGGGTGGGCCGTGAACGGCTTCGCCTCGGTCATCGGGTCGGTGCTGACCACGGTGGCCGCCATGGTGTGGGGCTTCAACGTGGTGCTGGTGTTGGCCCTCGGCGTGTACCTGGTGGCATTGGCCTCACTCCGGGCCCTCATACGCACCGAGACGACGGCCGACGAGCCCGTCGAGACCGAAGAGGAGCCAGAGCAGCTGGAAGTTGCCGTCAACGTCGGCACATGACCCGATGAGGTGACGTTCGGTAGCTTTCCCGGATGGAGCAGATTCTCCAGGCCATCCAAGGCGGGGCGAGCGGCGACGAGATCGCCGCACTGCCCATCCCGGCGAGCTACCGGGCCGCCCACGTGCTGCGGTCCGAGCAGGACATGTGGGACGGTGTGCCGTCCGAGCAGAAGGACCCTCGCAAGTCGCTGCACGTCAGCGACGTCCCGACTCCCGAGCTCGCACCCGACGAGGTGTACCTCGCGGTCATGGCCAGCTCGATCAACTTCAACACCGTGTGGACCTCGATCTTCGAGCCGCTGCCCACCTTCCTGTTCCTCGATCGCCTGGCCAAGGAGTCGCACTGGGGCGCGCGCCACGGCCAGGACTTCCACGTCGTCGGGTCCGACGCCTCGGGGGTGGTGCTGCAGGTCGGGTCGGCGGTACGCAACTGGACGCCGGGCGACCGCGTGGTCGTCCACTGCAACTACGTCGACGACCAGGATCCGTCGGCCCACGACGACTCGATGCTCGCGGCCAACCAGCGGATCTGGGGCTTCGAGTCCAACTTCGGCGGCTTGGCCGACCTGGCGGTCGTCAAGGCCAACCAGGTCATGCCCAAGCCGTCGCACCTCACCTGGGAGGAGGCCGCGGTCAACGGCCTCTGTGCCTCGACCAGCTACCGCATGCTGGTGGGGCGCAACGCCGCCCGGATGAGGCAGGGCGACACGGTGTTCATCTGGGGTGCCACCGGCGGGATCGGCGCCTACGCGACCCAGCTGGTGCTCAACGGGGGCGGCATCCCGGTGGGTGTGGTGTCCAGCGAGGATCGGGCGGCGCTGCTCCGGGCCATGGGCTGCGCGAACGTCGTCGACCGGCGGGCAGAGGGCTACCGCTTCTGGCGCGACGACGACACCCAGGACGAGGGCGAGTGGCGGCGGCTCGGCAAGCAGGTTCGCTCGCTGGCCGGAGACGACCCCGACATCGTGTTCGAGCATCCCGGCCGCCAGACGATGGGTGCGTCGGTGTTCATCGCCAAGCGCGGCGGCACCATCGTGACCTGCGCCGCCACCAGCGGCTACATGATCGAGTACGACAACCGGCATCTCTGGATGAAGCTCAAGCGGATCATCGCGTCGCACTTCGCCAACTACCAGGAGGCGTGGGAGATGAACCGCCTGATCGACCGGGGTGCGATCCAGCCGGTCCTCTCACGGGTGTTCCCGCTCGAGCAGGTCGGCGATGCCGCGCTGGCCGTCCATCGGAACGAGGCCGAGGGGAAGCTCGGGGTGTTGTGCCTGGCCCCGGCCGCCGGCGAGGGCGTGGCCGACGAGGGGAAGCGGGAACGGATCGGGGTAGACCGGATCACGCTGTTCCAACGGCACGCCCGAGGGGAGCTCTGATGTCCGACGCTCTGCTCACCGAGATCGACCACGTCGCCATCGCGGTCAACGACCTGGAAGCCGCGATCGGCTACTACCGCGAAACGTTCGGCGCCGAGGTTGCGCACCGCGAGGTGGTCGACTCCGACGGCGTCGAGGAAGCGCTGCTGAGGGTGGCCGAGAGCTACATCCAGCTGCTGACGCCGACCCGCGAGGACTCGCCGGTCGCGAAGTATCTGGAACGCCGAGGCGAAGGCCTCCACCACGTGGCCTACCGCGTGGCCGACTGCGGCGAGGCGCTGGAAGCGGTCAAGGCATCGGGAGGACGGGTCATCGACGAGCAGCCGCGTCCGGGGAGCCGGGGCACCACCGTGGCCTTCGTCCACCCGAAGGCTGCCTTCGGCACCCTGATCGAGCTGGTCCAGGAGTAGCGGGGACCCCGGGTCCGCGTGTCCTCCGGCGGCTGGGCGGACCCACCCCGCTGGGAAGAAGGGGGCGCCGCCGGCGACTTCGACGCCACCCGCCCAGCCGCCTCGCGGACTCACCCGGCTGGGAGAAGGGGCGTGTGAGCGAAATGCATGGGAGGTTCGTGACGATGTCTTGCCACACTGTGCGGCCATGCTCTCGGCACGCGGTCTGACCGTCGACGTCGGTGGCACCCTCCTCGTCGAGGGCGCCGGCTTCACAGCGCGCGCCGGCGACCGGGTCGGTCTGGTCGGTCGCAACGGGGCCGGCAAGACCTCGCTGCTGCGGGTGCTCGGGGGCATGGCGCAACCCAAGGCCGGGGTGATCCAGCGGCCGTCGGCCTTCGGCTACATGCCCCAGGATCCGCGGCTCGACCAGATTGCTCCGCACGTCACCGCCATCAGTCACGTGCTCGGAGGGCGAGGGCTGGACGAGCTGGCGTCCCGGCTGGAGGAGCTCAGGCGCAAGATGGAGGCGAACCAGGGCGACGAGGCACTGGTCGCCCGCTGGAGCCGCACCCACGACCGGTTCGAGCACGCCGGTGGGTACGCCGCCGAGTCCGAGGCGAAGAGCCTGCTCGCCGGGCTCGGCCTTCGCCTGGATCGCACCGAGATGCCACTCAGGGCTCTGTCCGGGGGCGAGCGGCGCCGGGTCGAGCTGGCCCGCATCCTGTTCGCCGGCAGCGAGGCCCTGCTGCTCGACGAACCGACCAACCACCTCGACAACGACGCCCGTGACTGGCTGCTCGACTTCCTCCGCACCTACCGGGGCGCGTTGGTGGTCGTGAGCCACGACCTCGAGCTGCTGGACGAGTCGATCACCCGGGTGCTGCATCTCGACCGGCCCGGCGAGTCGGACATCGGCGAGCTGACCGAATACAAGGGCACCTACTCGCAGTACCGGGTGGCCCGGGCGCGGGACGAGGCGCGGCGGGCCAAGATCGCCGCTCAGCAGAAGACCGAGATCGCCCGACTCCAGACCCTGGTGGACCGCTGGGGGGCGAAGCAGTCCAAGGCCTCGTTCGCCAACGCCCTGGAAACCAGGATCGAGCGGTTGCGCAGCGCGGCGGTCGACGCTCCGGTCGGGCGGCGGGGCCTGCGGCTCAAGCTGCCCGACCCACCGCCGTCCGGTCGTACGTCGCTGACCGTGGCCGGGTTGGCCAAGGCGTACGGCGACGCCGGCCCGGTCTTCGAGGACGTGACCTTCGACATCGGGCGCAGCGAGCGGCTGCTGGTCCTGGGGCTCAATGGCGCGGGCAAGACCAGCCTGCTGCGCATCCTGGCCGGCGAGACCCGGGCCGACCAGGGCGCGGTCCAGTTCGGCCACCAGGTCTCGGTGGGCTACTACGCCCAGGAGCACGAGGGGATCCAGGGGGGCCGCTCGGTGTTCGACCACATGACCGACACGGCCCCGATGTTGACCGAACAGGTCCGACGGCGGCTGCTCGGCACCTTCGGGCTGAGCGGCGACAAGGTCCACCAGGACGCAGGGACGCTCTCCGGCGGTGAGAAGACCAAGCTGGCGCTCGCGCTGCTGGTGGCCGGGCAGCACAACCTGCTGCTCTTGGACGAGCCGACCAACAACCTCGATCCCCCCTCCCGTGAGGCTGTCGCCGCGGCGCTCGCGAGTTGGCCCGGCACGATGGTGATCGTGAGCCACGACGTGGGCTTCGTCCGCGACCTCGCGCCCGACAGGGCCCTGCTGATGCCCGAAGGCCAGGTCGACCACTGGTCCGACGACCTCCTAGACCTGGTCGACCTCGCCTAAAGCCACCCCCCTCCCCTCCCTCCGGACAGCTCGGAGGCCCGAAGCAGACGAGGTGGCGGCGGGTGGGTGGCGTCAGGGACACCACCACCGCCCACCGCCACCGGACAGACCTCACGAGCCCGGACACCACCACCACCGCCCACCACTACGAGCAATCGGCTCGTAACCTGCCCCCGTGAAAGTTCACCTGGTCGACGGGACCTACGAGCTGTTCCGCTACCACTTCGCTCCCAACAACCGCGACCCGCGCCGGGGGGCGACCGTCGGGCTGCTGGCCACCCTGTTCCAGATGGTCGAGGACGGTGCCACGCACATCGGGGTCGCCACCGACCACGTCATCGAGTCGTTCCGCAACGACATGTGGCCCACCTACAAGTCGTCGGCGGGAATGCCCCGCGAGCTGCTGAGCCAGTTCACTCCGGCCGAGGAGGCCATGGCGGCTGCGGGATTCGTGGTCTGGCCCCAGGTGGTACACGAGGCCGACGACGGCTTGGCCGCGGCCGCGGTGATGGCCGCCGCCGACACTCGAGTCGAGCAGGTGATCATCTGCACCCCCGACAAGGACCTGGGGCAATGCGTCGGTGGGAAGGTGGTCCAGCTCGACCGGCGCAAGGGTGTGGTGTTCGACTCCGCCGGGGTCGAGGAGCGGCTCGGCGTGCCTCCCGCGTCGATCCCCGACTGGCTCGGGCTGGTGGGCGACTCGGCCGACGGGTTCCCCGGCCTGGCCGGCTGGGGCGCCAAATCGGCAGCCGCGGTGCTCCGCCGTTGGGGCCATCTCGAGGACATCCCTGCCGACCCGTTGGAGTGGGACGCCGGGGTCCGAGCCGCGTCGAAGCTCAACGCCACCCTGCGCGAGCACTTCGACCTGGCGCTGCTGTTCCGGCGGATCGCCACCGTCGACATCGATGCGCCGGTCAGCACCACGGTGGACGAGCTGGCATGGAGCGGTCCCCCCGACGCCGCCGCGTTCGCCGAGGTCTGCGACCAGCTCGGCGCACCGGGCCTGTTCACCCGCGCCGAGCGCCTGCTCAGCCCGAGGCAATAGCTCCGTCCGTAGGAGGCCTCGGGCAGGATCAGAGCATCGGGGTCGTGATGTCGAGGGCGGCGAGCTTGTCGGGATTGCGAATGGTGTGGATCGAGGACACGACACCGTCACGCACCTCTGCCGACACGGCCCAGAACACCTTGTCGTCCAGCCAGCTGACCATGCCGGGCTCGCCGTTGATCTCGACGAGCTCGCTGCGCACCATCCAGTAGCGGCGGGCCAGGTTGACGAGGAAGCGAGCCACCTTGTCGGCCCCCTCGACGGGGCGTCGGGCGGCGTGGGTGGCCGCGCCACCATCGCTGACCAGCACCGCGTCGTCGGCCAACAGCGCTACGGCCTGCTCGATGTCGCCTTGACCGACGGCGACCAGCAGGCCACGAACCACTCGGGCCGCATCGCCGCCGGTGTCGTGCCGCGGTCGTCCGGCCTGGACGTGGCGCCTGGCCCGAGTCGCGATCTGCCGGCAGTTCTCCGGGCTGCGGTCGACCACGGCGGCGATGTCGTCGTAGGGCGTCTGGAACACCTCGGCGAGCAGGAACACCACCCGCTCGACCGGCGACAGGGTCTCCAGCAACCGGAGGAACCCGAAGGTCAGCGACTCCGACAGCTCGGTGACCGCGGCGGGGTCCGGGGCCGCGGCGGGCGCCAGATCAAGGGACTCGGAGAGCACCGGCTCGGGTAGCCACGGCCCGACGTAGGTCTCACGACGGTGGGCCGCCGAACGCAGGTGGTCGAGCGCCAGGCGGGACACGACGGTCGTGAGCCACGCCTCCGGACGCTCGATCGTCGTCCAGTCGGTGTGCCGAGCCCGGAGCCAGGCCTCCTGCACCAGGTCCTCGGCATCGATGCGCGACCCGGTGATGCGGTACGCCAGCCCGACCAGCCGTGCCCGCGCGGCGGTGAACACCTCGGTCATCGAGGCCGCCGGTTCATCGCCATCCGGTACGGCCGGCGTGGGCGCAACCGGGCCAGGGTCAGGGTCAGGCACGAGTGACGACCTCCTTGTCGAGCGCCGCGGCGGCTACTTGGCCCGCTACCTCGCCGCTGACCAGTGCAGCATCGGCGAGGTGGCCGGCCGGGCCGACCCAGTCGCCCGCCACCAGCACGCCGTCCAGCCCGGTGGAGACGCTGGGCCGCCCAGCCATGCCGCCGGTCTCGGGTGTCGGTAGGGCACCACACACCACCATGCGATGAAGGTACCGGGACTCCTCGGCCTCGTCGGGGTCGATCCCGGACACCCGGCAGTGCGCCGCCAGCACGGCTCGGGCCTCGTCGGCCGACGGATCCTCATCCGATCGCAGGTAGAGAACGGTCTGGTACACGGCCGTGCCGACCGGGGCGATCGCCGCGGGCGGGGCGTGGCGGCTGAGATAGAGGGGCTGATCGATGCCCAGCACCAGCCGGTTGGCAGGCTCCGTCGCCAGTCCGAGGTCGAGGCAGGCTGCCCGGGCGGCCGGCGCAAGCTGCCCCCACGACGGCGGAGCCTCCGGCAGTAGCGCCGCGTTGGCCTCGGGTGTCCCCGCTGCGAGGACCACCTGCCGGGCCAGCAGCGTCCGTTCTCCTGCCTCGATCCGCACCCGGCCCTGGTCGGGGATCACGGCGTGGACCCGGACACCGCCCTCGACGCGGACGCCGTCCCGGTGTCCAGCGGCGGCCAGGCCATCGACCAGGGAGGACCAGCCTTGGTCGAGGTAGTCGACGCTGCCGGTCAGTGCGGCCTGGACCTGGCCCGCCACGAGGTCGGCACTCACCACGTCGACGTCGGCGACGTAGCCGGTGAGCCGGCAGAGCATCTCGCACAGCTGGCGCAGCGTCCCGTCCACGCCGAAGTCGTCGAACAGCTCGGTGGCGGTCAACCCGGCCCACTCCTGGGGCTGCCACTTGCCCACCCGGGAGAGGATCTTGGCGCCGACCAGCTTCTCCCGGCCCGTGAGCAGGTTGGTCCGGGCCAGCGTGCTGGCGTTGAGCGGCAGCAGCCCCAGGCGGTCGCCCAGCCGGCCAAGAGCGTTCTTCGTCGGCGGCGGGTGGCCGACGACCTTGACGCCGAGCCGGTCGAGCACCGCATGGCCGGGCGTGGTGCGGTACAGCGCATGGGCGCCACGGTTGAACCGGAACCGGCCGACCTGGTCGGTAGCGGCCCGGCCGCCCCGCCCCGCCGGTTGGTTGTCCAACACCAACACCGAGCGCCCGGGGCTGGCCGCAGCGGCTGTCGCTGCAGCAGTCAACCCGGCAAGCCCGGCTCCGACCACCACGACGTCATAGGTCTCGTCCATACCCCTACGACGAGACAGCCCCCACGATCGCGACACATCCCACCAACGAGCCGCGCCACGACATCGCCAGCCACGAACCCCCTGTTGCGCAGCGGGGTGGGAGTTACGCCGAGAGGAAGGCGGCCGGGTGGGTGGCGCCGAAGTCGTCGGCCGCTGCCGGAGCATCAGCGGAGGCGGCGGTAGGCCCCGCCCGGCCGCCGGACCCTTCAAGAAACGCTCGGGGTCCCCGTCAGCCGTTCTTGGGGAGGTCCTTGAAGGGCGTGCTCTTGTCGAAGCCCGGCTCCTTGGGCAGCCCGAGCACCCGCTCGCCGATGATGTTGCGCTGGATCTGGTCCGTGCCGCCGTAGATCGGCGGGCCCTGCGCGAACAGCGCCGACTCGGTGACGACGCCCAGGCCGGGCATGCCGGTGGCGGCATCGAGCGCGGCCCGATCCTCCGGTGAGTAGGCGTGCAGCGTGCCGTACGCCCCGGCGATCTCGAGCCCGATGTCGCGTGACTGCCGCACGATCTCGCTCATCGACAGTTTGGCGATGTTGGGCAGGCCGGGGATGTCCTTGCCGGCGGCCATCGCCGCCTTGAGCCGGAGGGTGTTGAACCGCGCCACCTCGCCGAGGCTGTGCAGCTGGATCAGCTTCTGGCGCAGGACCGGATCGCCTGAACGACCAGCGGTCTGGGCCATCCTGATCAGCCCCTTGGCGCCGGTGCCGAACAGCGTCTCGGGCCCCGCGCTACGGCGCCCGCCGCGGCCGACGAAGTCGCCGGCACGGCGGTCGAGGTCGCCCATGACCGTGCCAGGCGTCGCCAGGGAGACACCAGCGGAGCCACCCCCGGCCCCGAGGCCGGAGCGTTCGAACATCAACGTGGTGTTGGCGACCTTCCAACCGTTGCCGAGGCCACCGAGCTCGGCGTTGGCGGCCACACGCGCGTCGGTCATGAAGACCTCGTTGAACAGCGCCCGGCCGGTCATCTCCCTCAGCGGCCGGACGTCGACACCGGGCTGGTGCATGTCGATGACGAAGTAGGTGATGCCCGCGTGCTTCGGCTGGTCGGGATCGGTGCGCGCGATCAGCATGGCGAGGTCGGCGACCTGGCCGCCGGAGGTCCACACCTTCTGCCCGCTCACCACCCACTCGTCGCCGTCCTTGACCGCCCGGGTCTGCAGGCCCGCGAGGTCGGACCCGGCGCCGGGCTCGCTGAACAGCTGGCACCACGACTGCCGCCCGGTCACGATGTCGTGCAGCCACCTCTGCTTCTGCTCGTCGGTGCCGTGGATGATGATCGTCGGCCCGGCGAGCAGCAGCCCGAGCCCGCCGGGCGCACCAAGCGCACCGAACTCGCCGATCGTCTGCTGCACCCGCACACCCTCGCTGCGGCTGAGGCCCTGGCCGAACCACTCGGTCGGCCACGTCGGCACACCCCATCCGGAGGTGCCGAGGCGTTCCCACCACTCGCCGACGGTCAGGTCCGGGTCCCAGTTGTGGTCGAGCCAGGCCTTCAGCTCGAGGGTGAGGTCGTCGCCCGCATGCTGGTCAGCCGCATCGCCGGTGCTCGGAGCCGTGTTGGTCATGACGTACCTCGCTGGGGGGTATCGGCTGGTCAGAGGCCAGAGTGCCGCCTCTTGACCGAGCGGTCAAGTCTCAGGCAGCGCGCGGTGAGCAACACAGAGCACACACCCACGGGAAGTTCCTTCCCACTAAGCCCCCGGAATCAAGGAGAATTTGGCTATGCCTCACGCCCGCTTGCTCCTGGTGGTCGCGATTGCCGGGAGCGTGGCAGCGGCAGCGGCGTGTGGCACATCGGGGTACCAGTACGTCGAGAACGAAGACCTCGGCGTCTTCGCCAAGGTTCCCGACGACTGGGCCATGTACGACGAAGCCGAGCTGTACAGCGCGCTCGCCGCGGTCAGCGGAAACACCGTCGAGCTGCAACGAGAGCGAGCCCTCACGTGGTTCCGGGGGTTCGACTCCAGTGAGGAACCGAGCGTCGCGGGCAGCCTGCAACTGAGCGCCCCGGATCCGAGGGGTTTCGTGCGCATCCAAGCGTTGCTTCCTGACCAGCGCCAGAACGTCAACCTGTCGACGCTGCGTGGCCAGATCGCCGGGGCCGACCCGCTGACCACCATGGAGGACGACCCGTCTGGTCCTGTGGAAGTCCTGACCGACGAGCCCGTCGAGTTCGACGGGGGATACCACGGGGTCCACACCGTCTTCTCCATGACCGTCAACGGTCGCGTGGCCGTCGTCGACCAGACCGCGGTGCTCGACGCCACCAGCTCGGTGCTCTACCTGTTCGTCGTCGCCTGCAACGACCGGTGTTACCTCGAAACGCACAGCGACGAGATCGACACGATCGTCGACTCGTGGACGATCCGGGAGGACGGGTCATGACCGTCACGAATCCGCCGCTGCCACCCGGCGATGGCCCACCGCCACCACCACCACCGCCGCCACCACCACCGGGTGACGGCGCCCCACCGCCATCACCACCGTCCAGGGGCCTCCCGGCCCCGGGCGCCCACGGCGCAGGCTCAGGCCCGGACCTACCGACCCGCAAGCCCCTCCCGATGTGGGACCGGCTGAAGTTCCTGCTGCTGCTGACCCTGCTGTTCTGGTTCTTCGTCTGGTCCGAGGTGTCCGACGACAACCCGTTCAACACCTTCGGCGACGCCCTCGACGCCACGGTGCGGTCGAAGTGGGTGCTGTTCGTGCTGTTCGGCATCGAGGGGCTACGCCAGCTCCACTACCTGGTCGCTGAACGCAAGCCGCGCTACTACCGCTTCTGGTCGGACAGCGTGTTCGGCCGCTGGCAGCGACGCTCCGGGCGGATGAACGACTGGAACCGCTACCGGATCGCTCGTGCGGCCAAGCTCCTGGTCTTCCTCGCGGTCGTCAGCGTGATCGTCGGCACCATCTACGACGTCTCGCCGACGACCGCTCTGTTCGAGCTTCCGTCACGCATTTGGGAGTGGCTGCCCTTCGTCTTCCAGCTGCTCTTCGCGATGGTCTTCCTGATCAGCCAGTTCGCCGCGCTGTTCTGGTTCCTGTCGCGGGGTGGCATCGACACCTACATGCCCGAGGAGATCAAGACCCGGTTCTCCGACGTGTGGGGCCAGGATGCAGTCCTGGCGCGCGTCCAGGAGAGCATGGTCTTCCTCGAGAAGCCGGAATCCATCGAGGAGAAGGGTGGCTACGTCCCCGGCGGCCTGCTTCTCTGGGGACCCCCTGGAACGGGGAAGACGCTGATGGCCGAGGCGGTGGCCGGCGAGACGGGGAAGCCGTTCGTGTTCGTCGATCCCGGCGCCTTCGTCCAGATGTTCATGGGCGTCGGGGTCCTCAAGGTCAAGGGGCTGTTCCGCAAGCTGCGCAAGCTGGCGTTGCGTTACGGCGGAGTCATCGTCTTCTTCGACGAAGCCGACTCGCTGGGCAATCGTGGCGCTCTCGGCCAGGGGCCGTTCGGCGGTGGCGGCATGAGCGCCGCCACGCCCTTCTGGGACGACAGCGACGACCATCTGCGGTGGCTGTCACCCAACGCCCAGACGCTGCTCCTGCAGGAGTCGCTCGGTGCGTCGTCGATCCCCGACTCGCCGACGCGGCACCGCGACCACATCATCATGGGCGGGATGGGCGGCGGCGGCGGGATGGGCACGCTGCAAGCGCTGCTGTCCGAGCTGTCCGGCCTGAAGAAGCCTCGAGGTTTCCTCAACCGCTTCGTGCGCCGGGCCTTCGGCATGCAGCCCAAGCCACCGCCGAAGTACCGGATCCAGGTGATGATGGCCACCAACATGCCGCAGGCGCTCGACGAAGCGCTGCTGCGGCCCGGGCGGATCGACCGGATCTACAAGGTCGGCTACCCCTCCAAGGAAGGCCGGATCCGCACCTACGAGGGCTACCTGGCCAAGGTGCGCCACGACCTGACCGACGAGGACGTCGAGAAGCTGGCCACGATCACGCCGTATGCCACCGGAGCGACCATCAAGGACCTGGTCAACGAGTCGCTGATCATGGCCATCCGCGACGATCGCGACGTCATCTGCTGGGACGACGTCATCAAGGCCAAGCACCTCAAGGACCTTGGCCCTCCCGAGGACGTCGAGTACATCGAGCGTGAACGCCACGCGATCGCCGTCCACGAGGCATGCCATGCGGTCGCCGCCTATCGCAGCCGCCGCCACCTCACGATCGACCTGGCGACCATCGAGAAGGGCGGCACCTATCTCGGCATGGTGTCCAGCATCAAACCCGAGGACCAGTTCACTCAGTGGCGCAGCGAGTACGAGGCCGACATCGTCGTGTCGCTCGCCTCGCTGGCCGGCGAGCGCATGTTCTTCGACGGCGACAGCTCGTCGGGCGTCTCGGGCGACCTCCGCAAGGCCACCACCATGGCCACGCTGATGGAGGGGTACTGGGGCATGGGCCAGACGGTGGCGTCGCACGGTGTCACCCACAAGGTCGGGCTCGGTGGTGGCGGCCGGCCAGGCGGCGGCGAAGACGACGAGCGCGACCTCCTCGAGGTGCAGCGGCTCGCCGAGCGCATCGAGCTCAATCTGTCCGGCCTGCTCGACCGGGCGGAGACCTTGCTGAGCGAGCATCGGGCCGACGTCCTGCGGGTCGCCTACGCCCTTGAGACCCATAAGACGTTGGCGGGCGAGGACGTCGTCGCCGTGCTCGACGGCATCGAGGGCCCGACCGTCGACGGACGGGCCTACCACGAGCAGGTGTTCGTCGCCGAGCTCGAGCGCTACCACGACGTCGTCCTCGACGCACACAAGGACCACGACAAGGTCGCCATCGACCTGCCGAGCCTCAACGGCCAGGCTGTCGCGCCGGTGGCCCTGCCGCCGGCCCAGACCCCACCTCCGGCCCCGGTTCCTGTGGTCGGGGATGGCGCGGGAGACCGCGACGGTGAGCGCGACGGAGACGGAGACGGAGAAGCCACCTAGCCCGCGGGCTGGAAGATCTCGCGCAGCTCCGCCGGTGCGGCCACGTCGAGCTGGTCGTAGGTGCAGTCCTCGGGACGCTTGTCGTCGCGCCAGCGGACGAAGCGGGCCGGGTTCCGGAACCGGCCGGCCAGCACGTGCTCGTAGCGCACCTCGACGGCGCGCTCCGGCCGCATCGGTTCCCAGGTCAGGCTCTTCTGGTTGTTCCACCGGCTGGGTGCGCCCGGCATGCGGCGGGTGCCGTCGTGCGCCTCGGCGTCGGCCCAGTCGCGCCACGGATGGTCGTCGAGCGCGCCGTCGCGGAACGGCGCCACCTCGTCGACCAGCTCGCTGCGCCGGGCCTTGCTGAAGGCCGACGCCACACCGACGTGGTTGAGCTGGCCCGCCTGGTCGTAGAGGCCCAGCAGCAGCGATCCGACGCCCTCGCCGTCCTTGTGCCACCGGAACCCGGCGACCACGCAGTCGGCAGTGCGCAGATGCTTGACCTTCCACATGGCCCGCTGGTCCTCGAGGTACGGCCCGTCCGCCGGCTTGGCCATCACGCCGTCGAACCCGGCACCCTCGAACCGGTGGAACCAGTCGTCGGCCTGGTCGGCCTCACTCGTGATCGGGGTCACGTAGACCCGGCGGTGTCGCCCGACGCCCAGGACCTCCTCGAGCACGCGACGCCGCTCACTGAACGGCTCGGCCCGCAGGTCACGATCACCGAGGGCGAGCAGGTCGAAGGCCACGAACGACGCCGGCGTCGTCTCCGCGAGCATGTTGATCCGGGACACGGCCGGGTGGATGCGCTGCTGCAGCGTGTCGAAGTCCAGACCCTCGCCGGTCACCACGACCAGCTCGCCGTCGACCACGCACCGCTGCGGCAGCGTGGCCCGCAGCGCCACGATCACGTCGGGGAAGTAGCGGGTGAACGGCCGGTCGTGGCGACTGCCGAGCTCGACGTCGTCGCCGTCCCGGAACGCGATGCAACGGAACCCGTCCCACTTCGGCTCGTACACGAGCCCCTCGCCCCGCGGCACCTCGTACACCGCCTTGGCCAGCATCGGACGTATCGGCGGCATCACGGGCAGGTCCATCACCTCGGAGGCTAGTGGGGCGTCGCGCAACGCAGTCTTTGACCGCTGCCGGTTGGTGAGCAGCCACGTGCGGTCAAAGAACGAGCCGGGGCGTGACTAGGCCGTTGCCGGAAGGGTCCAAGTACCGTGGGGCCGATGGCCGAACACAGCATGACTGACCGGCTGGCCGAGCTGGCCAAGCGGAAGGAAGAGGCCTTCGCGCCGGGCACCGAGGTCGCCCGCCAGCGCCAGCACGACCGGGGCAAGCTGCTGGCGCGCGAGCGCATCGACCTGCTGCTCGACCCGGGCACGTTCCACGAGCTCGACGTGCTGGCCCGCCGGTCGGCCGAGTCGGCGTTCACCGACCGGCCTTACACCGACGGTGTGATCTGCGGCTGGGGCCTGGTCGAGGGGCGCAAGGTGTTCGTGTTCGCCCAGGACTTCACGGTGTTCGGCGGCGCGCTGGGCGAGGTGTTCGCCGACAAGATCCACAAGTTGATGGACCTCGCGCTCAAGGTCGGCGCTCCGGTGGTCGGACTCAACGACGGTGCCGGTGCCCGCATCCAGGAGGGCGTGGTCAGCCTCGACAGCTACGGCGGCATCTTCTACCGCAACGTGCAGTCGTCGGGTGTCGTCCCCCAGATCAGCGTGATCATGGGCCCGTGCGCAGGTGGCGCCGTCTACTCCCCGGCGATGACCGACTTCGTGTTCATGGTCGAGGACACCTCGTACATGTTCATCACCGGCCCCGACGTGGTGAAGACCGTGACCGGCGAGGAGGTCACCCAGCAGGAGCTCGGTGGTGCCCTGGCCCACGCGTCCCGCTCGGGGGTGTGCCACTTCACCTCGCCTGACGACAAGGCCTGCATCGACGACGTCCGCTACCTGCTCAGCTTCCTCCCCGCCAACAACCTCGAGGAGCCGCCGACCACCGTGTCGGGCGACGACCCCGAGCGGTCGTGCCCCGAGCTGCGCGAGCTGATCCCCGCGTCCTCCAACCAGCCCTACGACATGCACAAGGTGATCGAAGCCGTCGTCGACGAGGGCGACTACGTCGAATACGCGGCCCGCTGGGCGCCCAACATCGTGTGCGCGTTCGCCCGGCTCAACGGCCAAGTGGTGGGCGTGGTGGGCAACCAGCCGATGCACCTCGCCGGGGTGCTCGACATCGAGTCGTCCGAGAAGGCCGCCCGCTTCGTGCGCACCTGCGACGCCTTCAACATCCCGTTGATCACCTTCGTCGACGTGCCCGGCTTCCTGCCCGGTGTCGACCAGGAGCACGGCGGGATCATCCGCCACGGCGCCAAGCTGCTGTACGCCTACTGCGAGGCCTCGGTGCCGCGCATCCAGGTCGTGACCCGCAAGGCGTACGGGGGCGCGTACGTGGTGATGAACTCCAAGTCGATCGGCGCCGACCTGGCGTTCGCCTGGCCCTCGGCCGAGCTTGCGGTCATGGGGCCGCAGGGCGCGGTCGAGATCGCCTACCGCAAGGAGATCGCCGCCGCGGCCGACCCCGATCAACGCAAGACCGAGCTGGTCGAGGAGTACACCGAGCGCTTCGCCAACCCCTACCAGGCCGCGGAGCGGGGCTACGTCGACGACGTGATCGACCCCGCCGAGACGCGGGCCAAGCTTGTCGCCAGCCTCGAGCTGTTGCGGTCCAAGCGCGAGGAGCTGCCCCAGCGCAAGCACGGGAACGTGCCGTTGTGACCGAGGGCTCGGCCGGTCCCGCGGCCCCGGGTTCGAAGCCTGCCACCGCCGGTTCCCGTGTCCGGTGGTCGCGAGCACCGCGACGGACGAACGCCGGAACGGGTCCGGTCCGCGACGTCGACGTCCGCCGAGGCGGCGAGCCGACCGAGGACGAGGTCGCGGCCATCGTCGCGGCGGTCGAGACGATGTGGTCACCGGCTAGCGAGGGCTCCCGTCCCCCTGGTGCACCGCGCTGGCGGTTCTCCGGCCGATGGTGGTCGAAGCCCGTGCCGCTGCGCCGCACCCGGCCCTGGTAGCCGCGCTGCGTCGCCGTGCGTGAACCGGGCGTGAACGACGACGCCCGCGAGTCGCCGTCGTAACACTGCGCGTACTGGCACAATGGCCAGACAAGCCTGC
Organism: Acidimicrobiales bacterium; assembly: GCA_050744325.1. Taxonomy (GTDB): domain Bacteria; phylum Actinomycetota; class Acidimicrobiia; order Acidimicrobiales; family VFJN01; genus DASXTK01. The sequence goes on along the minus strand of JBOGHK010000185.1, from coordinate 9,336 downwards.
GCGTCAAGGGCAGTGGCTCGTGAACGGCGTCAACTCGGCGGGAGGTACCGGATAGAGAGAACCCTCTTCGATATCTCACGCCCCCAATCCCAAAGCCGCTGTCGGCACAAGCGTTCCGTCCGCGCTCCCCCGTGGCCGACGGCGTCCTACCTGTCTTGCGTCTCCCCGCCAGGACGACTGCGCAAGAAGGGAGCACCACGCCGTGCATGTCCATGTCCCGGATGTTGCGTCATCACTCGCCCCCGTCAGCCCCACCGCTGCTCCAGCCTTTCCTCCGATTCCGAACAACGACAAGCCGCCGACCGACGGACGGATCGCCCGGTCGCACCGCACCATCGAGCACATCATCCACGCCCTGCTCGACCTCCTCGAGCGGGACGGCGACCTCCGTCCCACCGCGCATCAGGTCGCGCTTCGCGCCGGCGTCTCCCGCCGGGCGCTCTACCTGCACTTCGACAGCCTGGAAGCCCTGTTCGCTGCCGCCACCGAGCGCCGCGTCGCCGAGGAGTTCGCCGCCTGGCAGCCCCCGGGCAGCGCCACGCCGGTCGGCGATCGCATCGACTGGTTCGTGCGGCAGTGGGCCTCGCTGCTAGAGGCGTTGCTGCCGCTACGTCGGGCGGCCGCGATCCACGAGCCGTTCTCGCACCAGGTCAGCGCCACGCTCGACCGCACCCGACAGTGGGCGCGCGAGGCGGTCGAGCGCACCTTCGAGGCCGAGCTGTCAGCCGTTCCCGCCGACGAGCGCGAGGCGTTGGCCACCGCGTTGATGCACGCGACGTCGTCGTCGGCGTGGGACGACCTCCGTCGCCAGGGCGCCGACGTCGCCCAGGCACGCGAGGCGATGGACACCCTGCTCCGGGCGCTGCTCACGTGAGTCGGGCCGGCCATCCGGGCCTATGAAGACCGTCGATCACGGGCCGGCCGGAGATCTCCGACGAGGCCGGGGCCGGTAGCGTCGGCGGCCATGGACCTGACGACCGTGGCCGACGACGAAGTCGTGTTCCACGACGGGCTGGACGTGCGCCGCTACACCGACCTCTCCCCGGGCACCGGGTACGACCTGGAGGGACGCCACGTCGAGACGCTGCCCCGCTTCGGCGAACGGCTGGCGACGGTCTGCACGGTCAACGACGTCCACTTCGGCGAGGTCGAGTGCGGTGTTCTGGACGGCTTCGACGACGGGCCGATCTACCGGTCCGATCCGGGTGCCGAGCCGTTCCCGACACTGATGAACCGCTGCGCCGTCACCGAGATCGGGGCGATCGACCCGGACGCCGTGGTGGTCAAGGGCGACCTCACCTCACGGGGCACTCGCGCCGAATACCAGGAGTTCCTCGACATGTACCAGCCGGCGTTCGGCGACCGGCTGCATCACGTGCGGGGCAACCACGACGCGTACTACGGCGAGGATTTCGCCGACGCGGCGCCGTTCGCGGTCGATCTCCCCGGCGTCACGCTGGCGGTGGTCGACACCACCCTGACGCGCCTGGCGTCCGGCAGCGTGTCCGACGAGACGCTCGGCTGGCTCGACCAGGTCGGCGCCGACGCCGACCGCCCGGTGCTGGTGTTCGGCCACCATCACACCTGGAACCCGGACGCCGGCATCCGACCCGAGGCGTACTTCGGTCTCAGCCCCGATGCCTCCGAGCGTCTCGTCGAGGTCGTGGCCCGGCGGCCCCGGCTGGTCGGTTACTTCGCCGGGCACACCCACCGGAACCGGGTGCGGCGCTTCAGCGCGAGCGGCGGTGTGCCGTGGGTCGAGGTCGCGGCGGTGAAGGACTTTCCCGGTGCGTGGGCGGAGTACCGGGTCTATGAGGGCGGGATCACGCAGATCTTCCGCCGGATCTCGGCCCCGGAGGCGTTGGCCTGGAGCGAGAAGACACGCGACATGTACGGCGGCCTCTACGAGGCCTACGCCTTCGGCGACCTCACCGACCGCTGCTTCGTCGTGTGCTGACCTACCGAAATTGCGGCAGAACCGAACGCTTTCCGGCTCCTTCTGCCGCAATTTCGGTCGGCGGCCTACACGCTGAGGATCGCTGCGGAACCGTGGCCGAAGAGGCCCTGGTTCGCTGTGAGCCCCACGCGGGCGCCCTCGACCTGACGTCCGCCGGCCTGGCCTCGCAGTTGCCAGGTCACCTCGCACACCTGGGCGAGCGCCTGGGCGGGCACCGCTTCGCCGAAGCACGCCAGACCGCCCGACGGGTTCACGGGGATCCTCCCGCCGAGCGTCGTGTCGCCGTCGTTGAGCAACCGCTCGGCGTCGCCGGGCTTGCAGAGGCCGATGTCCTCGTACCAGTCCAGCTCGAGCGCCGTGGACAGGTCGTAGACCTCGGCCAGCGAGAGGTCCTCAGGCCCGAGCCCGGCCTCCTCGTAGGCCGCCTGCGCGATCGCCTGGCGGAACCCGACGGCGGGAGCGCTGACGGCGACCGTCGAGTCGGTGGCGATGTCGGGCAGGTCGACCACGGTCTTGGGGAACGTCGGCGACACGGTCGACACCGCCCGTAGGTGCACGACGGGCCGGCCCCCGCCGCCCCTGCCGCCTCCACCGCCAGGAGTAGCGGCGAGCCCACGACGGCGGGCGTACTCCTCGGAGGTGAGCACGAGCGCCGCCGCGCCGTCGGACGTGGCGCAGATGTCCAGCAGGTGGAGCGGGTCCGCGACCACGGCGGACGCCAGCACCTCGTCGACGGTCACCGCCTTGCGGTAGCGGGCGTTCGGGTTCTCGAGCCCGTGGCACGAGTTCTTGACCTTGACCCGGGCGAAGTCCTCGACGGTGGCGCCACCGAGCTCGATGCGGCGCCGGGCGTACAGCCCGAAGTACGCCGGGTTGGTGGCGCCCAGCAGCCGGAACCGCAGCCAGTCGGCATCATCGGGCCGGTCACCGGCTGTCGGAGCAAGAAAGCCCTTGGGGGTGGTGTCGGCCCCGACCACCAGGGCAACGTCGCACAGGCCGGCCAAGATACGGGCGCGGGCCACGTCCAGGGCCTGGTTGCCACTCGCGCAGGCCGCGTAGCTGGTGGCGATGCGACTGCCGTTCCAGCCGAGCGCCTGGGCGAACGTCGCGCCGGCCACGTAGCCCGGGTAGCCGTTGCGGACGGTCTCGCCGCCGACGCACAGCTCGACGTCGGACCACGGGATGCCCGCGTCGGCGAGGGCTGCCCGGGCGGCGGCTACGCCGTAGGACACGAAGCTGTGGCCCCACTTGCCCCAGGGATGCATGCCCACCCCGGCGACCACGACACTGGTGTTAGCGGCGCTCACAGCGGCTTCCACCTCCATGTGAGGTAGGTCGTGTCACCGTCGCTGTACAGCGGCTCGACCACCAGCTCGACGGGGCCACCGATGCGCAGGTCGTCGCAACCGAACCCGTCGGCCACCTGGCCGAGCACCACCATCCCCTCGGCCTCCAGCTCGACGGCCGCCAGCGCGAACGGCTCGTAGGGATCGGTCCGCGGGACGTACGGCGGCGGGGGCTGGTAACGGGCGTCGGTGTAGGACCAGATTCGGCCCTGACGCGACAGGCGGACCTCGTCGAGCTGGTCGCCGTCGCATGCGGGATTGCGACAGTACGCGGTCTGCCGAGGGAAGCAGACCGTCCCGCAGGCCTGGCAGCGGGTTCCCAGCAGGGCGGGGGCATCGTCGGTCGTGAACCAGCCCTCGATGGCTGGCACAGCGGTGGCGCTCACGTCGCTCCCCTTTCTGACGGTGCGTCAGGTCAGTCTGACATAGGGCGTCGGTTTGGAGCGAGCCGGGCAGCGGTGGTAGGAAACCAGTTCGGCCTCGCGCCGAATGTCAGGTTTTGAGGAGACGAAAATCGCACCATGCTGGATGGGCTGACCAAGTCGGAGCGCGAGGCGCTCAAGGCGATCTACCGCTTCACCCGTGACGGGTCCGAGGCGCACACGGGCGCCTTGGCCGAGTCGCTCGGGTTGTCGCCTGGCACGGTCACGACGCTGGTCAAACGGCTCGCCGATCGCGGGCTGGTCGACCATCGGCCCTACCAGGGCGTCAGCTTCACCGACCAAGGTCGCCGCATGGCCATCGCCGCGATCCGCCGCCACCGTGTGGTCGAGCGGTTCCTGGCCGACATGTTGGGCTACGCCTGGAACCAGGCCGACGCGCTGGCGGTCAGCTTCGAGCACGAACTGCCGAGCGAGGTCGTCGACCGGCTGTTCGTGGCGCTCGACCGTCCGGCGACCTGCCCGCACGGGTTCCCCATCCCCGACGTTGCCGACGACGACCTCCCCGCCACACCGCAGCTCTATTCGCTCCAACCGGGCGACGTCGCGCGGGTGGCCGTGTCGGGCAGCACCGACAGCGAGATCGTCACGTTCCTCCAGGGGTTGGGGGTCGTCCCTGGCGCCGAGGTGCGGGTGATCGAGAAGCACCCCTTCGACGGTCCGCTGGTGGTCGAGGTCACGGGCCAGACCCGCACGCTGGGCGAGCGGGTGGCGCGCCAGGTGTACGTCACACGTACGGTGCACAGTCACTCGGAGTCGCGGCCGCCGAGGCCGAAGGTCGAGACCAAGGCGGGCTCACGCAATTCGACCGCGTCGACCGGATCGACCAGGTCGACCAGGAGTTAGGCGAGGAAGACAGAAGGAAGAGAAGAGACGTATGTCAGTGCTTGCCAGCGAAGGCGGCTACCAGGAGTTCACGCTGCATGGCGGCGAGTGGTTCGTGCTCATCGGCTCGGCCCTCACCGCACTGCTCGCCCTCGGCGTCGGGTTCTTGCTGATGCAGGGTGTGCTGCGCGAGGACCAGGGCACGCCGAAGATGATCGAGATCGCCAAGGCCATCCAGGAAGGAGCTCTTGCCTACCTGCGACGGCAGTTCCGCACCATCGGCTTCATCCTGGTGCCGCTGGCGGTCATCGTCTTCGTGACCTCGGTCGCGGTCGACAAGCCGAGCGGCATCGAGGCGCTGTCGTTCGCCGAGTCCGGCCTGTTCCGCACGCTGGCGTTCATCGCCGGCTGTCTGATGTCCGGCCTGACCGGGTTCATCGGCATGGGGCTGGCGGTGCGAGGCAACGTACGCACGGCGGCCGCGGCCCGCACGGGCTCGATGCCACCAGCGTTGTCGGTGGCGTTCCGCACCGGCGGCGTGGCCGGCATGTTCTGCGTCGGCCTCGGTCTGTTCGGGGCGACCACGATCATGATGATCTTCCAGAACACCAGCTCGGCCATCCTGGTCGGGTTCGGGTTCGGCGGCTCGTTGCTGGCGCTGTTCCTGCGGGTCGGCGGCGGCATCTTCACCAAGGCGGCCGACGTCGGCGCCGACCTGGTGGGCAAGGTCGAGGCGGGGATCCCCGAAGACGACCCCCGCAACCCCGCAGTCATCGCCGACAACGTCGGCGACAACGTCGGCGACTGCGCCGGCATGGCGTCCGACCTGTTCGAGTCGTACGAGGTGACGCTGGTCGCCTCGATCATCCTGGGCGTCCCGGCGTTCCAGCAGATCTTCCCCGACAATCCCGGCCTCTGGGCGGCCGGTGCGCTGTTCCCGTTGGCGGCACGGGCCATCGGCGTGTTGGCGTCGATCGTCGGTGTGCTGCTCGTACGGGCCCGGCCGTCCGACAGGTCGGCGATGGCGCCGATCAACCGTGGTTTCCTGAGCGCCGGCATCCTCACCGTGATCGGCACGCTGGTCGTGGCGTTGGTCTACATCGGCGACCCCGACGACGGCACGATCGGCGGCGTCGGGTTGCGAATGTTCGGTGCCGTGGTCATCGGCCTGGTGCTGGCGCAGGTCGCCAGCCGGATCACCGAGTACTTCACCTCCACCGAGACCGCCCCGGTGCGCGAGATCGCCGACTCCGCCGAGACCGGCCCGGCCACCACCGTGCTGTCGGGCACGTCGTCTGGCCTTGAGTCGTCGGTGTGGGCGATCGTCGCCATCGCCGCGGCTCTCGGGGCGGCCATCGGGCTGGGCGGGGGCAACACGCAGTTCTCGCTGTACCTGGTGGCGCTGACCGGCATGGGCATGCTGGCGACCACCGGTGTGGTGGTCTCCGAGGACACCTTCGGGCCGGTGGCCGACAACGCCGCCGGCATCGCCGAGATGTCCGGCGAGTTCCACGGCGAGCCCGAGCGGGTGATGGTCAGCCTCGACGCGGTGGGCAACACCACCAAGGCCGTGACCAAGGGCTTCGCGATCGGCTCGGCGGTGATCGCCGCCGTTGCCCTGTTCGCCAGCTTCATCGAGATCTCCGCCGCCGAGCTGACGATCCCCGAGAGCATCCGCGAGGTCGCCGAAGGCACGGCGCAGGGCATCTTCTCGCTGGTGCCGGTCAACGTGGCCGACCCCAAGGTGTTCATCGGCCTGCTGATCGGTGGCGCGGTGCCGTTCCTGTTCTCGTCACTGGCTATCCGGGCCGTCGGCCGCACGGCCGGTGTGGTGGTGCAGGAGGTCCGCAGCCAGTTCGCCGACGGCAAGATCATGTCCGGTGAGAAGAAGCCGGACTACGGCCCGGTCATCGACATCTGCACCGCAGCTTCGCTGCGCGAGCTCGCCACCCCGGCGCTGCTGGCCGTGCTCACGCCCGTGATCATCGGCTTCGGCATCGGCTACACGGCGCTGGGGGCGTTCCTGGCCGCCGTGATCCTGGTCGGCCAGCTGATGGCGAACTACCTGTCCAACGCCGGCGGCGCGTGGGACAACGCCAAGAAGTTCATCGAGGACGGCCACCACGGCGGCAAGGGCTCCGAAGCCCACAAGGCGGCGGTGATCGGCGACACCGTCGGTGACCCGTTCAAGGACACGGCCGGCCCTGCGCTCAACCCGCTGATCAAGGTGATGAACCTGGTGTCGCTGCTGATCCTGCCGGCGGTCATCAACCTGTCCGAGTTCCCGGACGAGGGCGAGTTCACCTGGCTGCGGCCATCGCCCGAGCCGTTGAGCCTGCTGATCGCCGGTGCCGCGCTGGCGGTGCTGCTCGTGGCGATCGGGTTCTCCAAGCGCAAGGGCGCCAGCATCGCTAGCGGCCAGACGCCGGCGGCAGCGGCGCCGACCACGAACCACGTCGTCCACTCCGCGGACGCTGAGGACGATGTGACCGCCACTGCGGGCGCGAGCACGGACTAGGCCGTAACTGGCATTATTAGCTTTGCGCTGGTCGGGTGGTGCAGGACCGCCTCCCTGTCGCCGCCCGGCCAGCGCAATCAGTGGCGGATCTGTCCCCCGGTTGCGGGACCGCAGAAACGGGGACACATTCGTGCATCTGGGGGAAGTGATCGGCGTATGAACGCCTCGTTCGATCTAGGCGGCAAGGTGGTGCTGGTGACCGGGGGCACCCGGGGTGTGGGGCGTGCTATCGCCGATGCGTTCCTCGTCGCCGGGGCGAACGTGGTGATCTGCGCCCGAAACGGGCCCGACACGCTGCCCTCGGTCGGGGGTCGCACGGCGGCGTTCGCGACCGCCGATGTTCGTGACTGGGACTCGATCGGCACGTTGATGTCGACGGTGCTCAACGAATACGGCGGCCTCGACGTCGTGGTGAACAACGCGGGCGGATCACCGCCAGCCGCAGCGGCCACGGCCTCGCCGCGGTTCTCCACGGCGATCGTCACCCTGAACCTTGTTGCCCCGCTGCTGGTGGCCCAGCGGGCGAACGAGATCATGCAGGCCCAGGACGCCGGCGGCGTGGTGATCAACGTGTCGTCGCTGTCCGGGATGCGCCCGTCGCCGGGCACCGCCGCGTACGGCGCTGCCAAGGCCGGGTTGATCAACCTAACCCAGAGCCTTGCGGTCGAGTTCGCCCCCAAGGTGCGGGTCAACTGCGTCACGGCCGGCGCCCTCGACACCCCGGAGCTGCACCACCAGTACGGCGGGGACGCGTACTTCGAGGCGGTAGCGGCCACCGTCCCACTCGGCCGCATGGGCCGCCCCGAGGACATCGCCTCGGCGTGCCTGTTCCTCGCATCGGATGCCGCCTCGTTCGTGACCGGCTCGAACCTGGTGGTCCACGGCGGCGGCGACGCCCCACCCCCCGCTGTGCTGTAGCCCTCCCTTCGAAATCTCGGCAGAAACTGATCGTTTCCGGCGTTTTCTGCCGAGATTTCAGACAGTGAGGTGCCGGAGTGCCGTTCGCACCTCTGACACGAGGCGCGTCTGGTGGAGGATGTAGTCGCGCCAGGTGAAGCGCAGGATGGTCCAGCCGGCGAGGATGAGGGCGTTCTGGCGCTCGTGGTCCTTCTCCCAGACGTCCCGCTCGAGGTGGACGCTGCCGTCGAGCTCGACGGCCAGCTTGGCCTCCGGGTAGGCGAGATCCAGGCGATAGGTCTGGCCGTTCAGCTGGACCTCGTGCTGCAGTGTCGGCGTCGGTAGGCCTGCCTCGACCAGGCGGACGTACACGAGCCGCTCGAAGCCGCTGTCGGTCTTGGCCACCTCCGTATAGTGCGCGTCGAGGATCGCTCGGAGGATCCCGACGCCATCACGACCTCGGCGAGCATGAGTGACCAAGCACTTGAGGAGGCGGTCCCAGCTCGTCAGGCCGCGGCGGCGGGCGTCATCGATCGCGAGCCGAACGTTCACGCGACGAGACTTGGCGCACAGGTCGAGGAAGGTCCGATTGACTGGGGTAGCAGGGATGCCCTTGCGATACACCCGGTCCGTTCGATCGAGGTCGGTGCTCTCGTGGGTGTAGACACCAGCGCGGCGGTACCGCCGCTTGACGGGGACAGACACGTCGATCGGACCGCGACGGCAGCCGTCGAGCCCCCACAGGGCGGCGGCGGTGCGATGCGAGGCCACCGCTCCGGGCCCCGCGGCGAGGACGCACGCGAGGACCTGTGACTCCCAGGTGACTGGCGCACCTGCGATGCGGAGCACGCCCCGGTCGACCTTGACCCAGCGACCGGTGGCGACCCGACGACGAATCATCGGATCGCTGAAGCCCAGCCCTCGGAGCTGGTCGGCGGTGACCAGCCCATGCTGGCGGGCGGCGAGGCGGGCAACGTCGGCCCCGACGACGGGTTCGATCACGACTTCCTCCGTAGCGGTGCTGCGCTCCGGGGGAAGGGCAGTCGCACCATAGCGACTCGGCGGATGAGGCGTGAAATATCACGGCGAACTGGCACAGGCACGCTGCGCCGTGCGTTACCGTGGCATCGTCATCACTGTGAGAGGTGACACAATCGATACGACGGCATGCGGAGTGCGGGCAGTGCGCGACCAACGACGGCGGAGACCACGAGTTGCAGGAGCAGCGGTGGTGTGGCTCGCGCTGCTGCTCGTGGGGGCGTTGGTCGCCTGTGGCGACGACGACGATGCCGACGACGGCGGCAACACCGCCGAGCCAAGCACCACGCTGTCCCCGGAAGAGGAGGTCGAGGC
>JBOGHK010000184.1:0-12651 GCA_050744325.1 Acidimicrobiales bacterium | reverse complement strand
GTCGGGGGTGGACCGGCGGCACGGCGTCGCGGCGGCGCGGGTGGCCGGGCTCAGGTGGTGGCGATGGCGTCGAGGATGTCGAGGCGGGCGGCCCGGCGGGCGGGGCGCCAGGCGGCGAGGACCCCGGCGGCCATGCCGGCCACGAGGATGACGACGAGGCTGGTCCACGGCACGACGACCGACCCGTCGCCCTCGGCGATGGCCGTGTAGAGCAGGCTGCCGAGGACGGTGCCGACGAGCAGCCCGAGGGTCGTGCCGAACGTGGCCACGATGGCGGATTCGAGGCGGAGCACCGACCGTGTCTGGCGGCGGGTCTGGCCGACGGCTCGGAGCACTCCGATCTCGTGGCGCCGCTCGTGGACGGCCATGGACAGGGTGTTGGCGATGCCTAACAGGGAGATGAGGATCGCGAGGGCGAGCATGGCGTAGACCAGCCCGAGCAGCATGTCGAGCCCTGCGCTCGCTGCGTCGCTGAACCCGTCGCGGTCCTGGACGTCGCCGGTGTAGCGGCTGGCGATGTCGGTGATGGCCGCCCGGCCCTTGTCGAGGTCGACGCCGTCGGCCAACGTCATGAACACGCTGGTGTACGACGGCTGGGGTGCCCGGTCGAACCAGGTCGAGATGGGGATCACGATGCCGGCCAGGACGTCGTTGTCGTCGATGACGGCGCCGACAGTCATCTGCTGGGTCGAGTCGTCGAGGTAGGTGACGTCGATCGTGGAGCCGACCGCCCAGCCCTCGTCCTCGGCGCGGGTCTCGCTGATCACGGCCTCGCCGGGCCCGACGTCGCTGAGCGAGCCGTCGCGCGCCGAGACGTCGAGGATGTCGCCGGCGCGGGCCATGTCGGTGGCCGCCACCTGGGTCTCCTCGCCGTCGATCACCACGGTGGCCCGGGAGACACCGGCGGCCTCGTCGATCTCGGGCACTCGGTCGACGTCGTCCATGACCTCGGGGCTGAGCACGCCGCCGCCGAACACCGGTGTGGTGATGGACAGGTCGGCGTTGCCGAACCCGTCCGACGTGTCGCTCTCGACCGAGCTGGCCAGCGAGGCGGCGAAAACGGTGAACATGGTCACGACGGCGACGCCGATGAACAGGGCCGTGGCCGTCCTGGAGGTGCGGCGGGGCTGACGGCTGGCGTTCTGCTCGGCCAGGGCACCGTTCAGCCCGCGGGTCCGGCGCAGGACCGCGCCGCATGCCCGTACGAACGACGGAACCAGGATGGGCGCGATCAGCAGCGTGCCCGCCACCAGCACGAGGGCGCCCAGGCCCACGAGCGCGATCGCGCCCGCGGCACCGGCCACCGCCAGCACGGCGCCGACGGCCAGGACGGCGATGGCGGTGGCCCGGCGGCGGCGACTGATCGCGGTGTCCTCGCCGGTCGATGCCCGCAGCGCCTCGATCGGCGCCACCCGGGATGCCCGGCGGGCCGGTGCACGGGCGGCCAGGAGCGTGGCGGCCACGCCGACGACCACACCGATGATCGCGGCCGGTCGCTCGACGGTGAGGCCCCCGGTGGGCAGGGCGAGGCCGAAGCCGGCGAACAGCGCCTTCAGCAGCGCGGCGACGCCGATCCCCGCGACCACGCCGACGAGCGCGGCGACCACGCCGACGATCACGGCCTCGAGCCGGACCAGGCGTCGCACCTGACGGCTGGAGGCGCCGATCGACCGCAGCAGCGCCAGCTCCTGGGTCCGCTGGGCGACTGTGATCGAGAACGTGTTGTTGATGCTCAGCGCGGCCACCAGCAGGGCGATTACCGCGAAGGCGACGAGCGCGGCGCGGATCATGCCGAGGAAGTCGAGGCTGTCGAGCCGCTCGTCGACGATCTCTGCGCCTGTGACGGCTTCCACGCCGTCGGGCAGCACCTCGTCGACGCGGGCCCTCAGTTCGTCGGCGTCCTGCCCGTCGGTGGCCTTCACGACGATGGAGCTGACGGTGCCCGGCTGGCGCATGATCCGCTCCTGGGCGGCGTCGAACGTGAACGCCGTCATCGTCGTGTCGCCGAACCCGTCGGCGTCGCCGAAGGTCGAGATCCCGACGATCGTCACCTCCACGGGGTCCGGCAGCTGCACGACCGTGCGGTCGCCGAGCGACAGCCCGCCGTCGTCCATGGCACCCCGGTTGACCACCACCTCGTCGGGGACATCGGGGGCGCGGCCCTCGTCAAGCTGGTAGGGGTTCAGGTCGGGTGTGGTGATCCAGCTCCCGGCCTGGCGCGGGGGCCCGTTGCCGCCGATCGGATCGCCGTCGGCGCCGAGCAGCTGGCCGTACCCGACGACCTGGGGCTCGGCCACGTCGACGCCGTCGATGGCGGCCAGCTGGTCGACCAGGGACGTGTCGACGGGGCGGCGGCCGGCGTCGGCCTCAAAGGAGCTCTCGAGCGGCGATTCGCCTCGCACGACCACGTCGGTGCCGGCGGCGGTCTCGGAGAACAGGTCGTCGAAGTTGGCAGCGATGGTGTCGCCGAGCACGATCGTGCCGACCAGGAAGGCCACGCCCAGCACGACGGCGACCGCCGTGCTGGCGAGCCGCCGGCGACGGGCCCAGAGTGATTGCCAGCTCAGCTGCAGCATCTCAGTCTCCGAACTGCTTCATGCGGTCCAGCACGCGCTGGGCGGTGGGGTCGGGGATCTCGTCGACCACGCGCCCGTCGGCCAGGAACACGACCGTGTCGGCGTAGGCGGCGGCGCCGGGGTCGTGGGTGACCATGGCGACGGTCTGGCCGAGCTGGTCGACGGCGCTGCGCAGGAAGCCCAGGACCTCGGCGCCCGACCGCGAGTCGAGGTTGCCGGTCGGCTCGTCGGCGAAGACGATGTCGGGCCGCGTGGCGAGGGCTCGGGCGACGGCCACCCGCTGTTGCTGGCCGCCAGAGAGCTCGCTCGGCCGGTGGTCGAGCCGGGCACCGAGGCCCACGGCGGCGACGACGGCGTCGAGCCACTCTCGATGGGGCTGTCGCCCGGCCAGCCGGAACGGCAGCCCGATGTTGTCCGCGGCCGACATCGTCGGCAGCAGGTTGAACGCCTGGAACACGAACCCGACTCGCTCCCGCCGCAGCTCGGTCAGCTCGGTGTCGGACAGGCCGGCGAGCTCGCGCCCGCCGATGAAGACGCTGCCCTCGGTGAGCGAGTCGAGGCCGGCCATGCAGTGCAGCAGCGTCGACTTGCCCGAGCCCGAGGGGCCCATGATCGCCGTGAACCTGCCCGCCGGGATCTCGACAGTGACCTGGTCGAGGGCACGCACCGCAGTGTCGCCTCCGCCGTACGCCTTGCTGGCCGAGTAGGCGCCGGCGGAGACCGCCATGGTCGCCTCCGCCCCGCCTCCCGTCGTCATGTGGGTGGTCATGGCGGTCAGCCTGACGATCCGGCGGCGCCGTGTCGTCGGGCCGGGGGCGATGCTCGCACTACCACCTGGGGTGCAGCGACGGCCGCTCGAAGGGGCTGTCCGTACACCCACGGGAGTAGACGGCGACGGCACCGGCGGACGACGACCTGGCCTCGCGACGTCCTTACCCTGGCCAGCGATGCCCGACGACGAGCCCGTCCTCCGCCGCGTGGCCAGGGTGTGGTCACGCCGAGCGCCGTTGCCCGAGGTTGCCCTCGTGCTCGCGGTCGGGATGGCACAGGTCGGGACCACCGCGCTCGCCGCCTACCACGACGGCGGCCTGGGCGACCTCGGCCTCCTCGGGCTCGCCTTGCTCACCGCCGGCGTCGCCGCACTCCCGTTCCGGCACCGCTTCCCGGGCGGCGCGCTCGCGGTGTCGTTCGCCGCCACGCTCGCCTACTGGTCCCTCGACTACGGGCCGGGACCGATCTTCGTGTCGCTGATCGTGGCACTCGCCCACGCGCTGCTCACCGGCCACCGCCGGCCCGCCCTCGTCGCCGTCGTGGCCGGCTACGCCGCCTTCCCCTGGCTCGGGTTCCTCATCGGCCGCAAGGAGCGGCCCGGCGTCGCGTTCCTCGTCGTGCTGGCGGCCTGGCTGATCACCCTGGTCGCCGTGACCGAGGTCGTCCGGAGCTACCGGGACCGCGCCCGCGAAGCCGCCCGCTCCCAGGTCGAGACCGAGCGACGCCAGGCGACCGAGGAGCGCCTGCGCATCGCCCGCGAGCTCCACGACGTGGTCGCCCACCACATGTCGCTGATCCACCTCCAAGCCGGCGCGGCCCTCCACCGCACGCGCCATCAGCCGCACCCCAGCAACGAAGCGCTCACCGTGATCAAGGACGCCAGCAAGCAGGCCCTGGTCGAGCTTCGGTCCATCCTCGGGGTGCTCCGCCAGGTCGACGAGGACGCACCCCGCGCCCCGACCTCCGGTCTCGACATGCTCGCCGACCTCGTCACCCGCGCCGAGTCCGCCGGCGTCCACGTCCACCTGGACGTCGGTGGCCCGCTCGGCGACCTACCCCGCAACGTTGACCTGGCGGCCTATCGCATCGTGCAGGAGGCGCTCACCAACGTCGCCCGCCACAGCAACCACCCCGACGCCGCCGTGCGCGTCCGTCGCCACACCGAGACCCTGACCATCGACGTGCTCGACGAAGGCACTGCCCCACCACCCCACGAGCCCTTGCCCGCCAGCGGCAACGGCATCGCCGGCATGAAGGAACGCGCCGCCTCCGTCGGCGGCCACCTCCACGCCGGACCCCGCCTCGCCGGAGGTTTCCGCGTCCACGCCCGCCTACCGATCGAACCGGCCGAGGCCCCCACATGACCCCGGCCCCGCCTACGGACGCCACACAGGCCCGCCTTCCGATCGAGCCGGCCGAGGCCCCCGCGTGATCCGCGTGCTGCTCGCCGACGACCAGGTCCTGCTCCGCAGCGGGCTGCGGTCCCTGCTCGCCGACGACCCTGACCTCCACGTCGTCGCCGAGGCGGCCGACGGTGACGAAGCGCTCGCCCTGACCCGCGAGCACGCCCCCGACGTCGTGCTCATGGACATCCGGATGCCCGGCACCGACGGCCTCGCCGCCACCCGAGCCATCGCCGCCGACCCCCGCCTCGCCGCCGTCCGGGTCATGATCCTGACCACCTTCGACCTCGACGACTACATCTTCGAATCGCTCCGCAACGGCGCCAGTGGCTTCCTCGTCAAAGACGCCGAACCCGACGAGCTCATCCGCGCTGTGCACACCGTCGCCGCCGGCGATTCCCTCCTGTCCCCCCGCGCCACCCGCGCCCTCATCGCTGAGTACGCCACCCGGTCCAAACCCCCACCCCGCTCACCCGCCCACGACCTGCTCACCGGCCGCGAGCAACAGGTCCTCGGCCACGTCGCGGCCGGCCTCCCCAACCACGAGATCGCGGCCCGGCTCTCCATCAGCCCCACCACCGCCAAGACCCACGTCAGCCGCATCATCACGAAGCTCGGCGTCCGCGACCGCGCCCAACTCGTCGTCTACGCCTACGAGACCGGACTCGTCACACCCGGATGGACGAACTGAGCGCCGAGGCCAACACTCAGAACCAGAGCCTCAGACTGGCACCCGACCGATCGCCGGTGACTGGCTGCCCGGACGCTCGTCAATACCGGCGAGGGAACTACCGAGAACCACAAGACGAGGAGGACAAGACCATGACCACCGCCCACGAGAACCACGAGGGGCACGGCGCCGAGTCCCAGCAGCCGGCGGCCGTCCCGCAGATCGTCGACCGGGAGACCTGGCATGCCGCCCGCGACGAGCTGGTGGTGCGGGCGAAGGCGCACATGCGGGCGGGCGATGCGATCGCCGCGGCCCGCCGTCGGCTCCCGATGACGGAGGTCGACGCGTCCATCACCGTGGTCGGCCCGGACGGGCCCCGCACCCTGCTCGACCTCTTCGAGGGCCGCGAGGAGCTGGTGGTGTACAGGCACATGTGGTTCCCGGGCGAACCGTTCGAGAACCAGTGCGAGGGCTGCACCATGACCTACTGGGCCACGCAGAACCTCTCGGCGTACCTGAACGCGCGTGGCGTCTCGTTCGCCGTGTTCGCGGAGGGGCCGTACTCCGAGCTCGCGCGGTTCATCGAGTTCATGGGTTACCCCCGGCACTGGTACTCCACGGTCGACGTCGACGACGACCTCGTCCGGGGCGATGGGTACAATGCCTGGATGTGCTGGCTGCGCCAGCGCGACCGGGTCTTCCTCACCAACACGGTGACCGGCCGGGGCGTAGAGGCCACGATGCCGGCGCTGGCCCTGCTCGACATGACGGCACGGGGCCGCCTGGAGGCCTGGCAGGACTACCCCGAGGGCTGGCCGGAGGGCAAGCAGCCGGGCTGGTTCTGGCGTAGCCACGAGGACGGCGTCGGGAACAACTGGACCGGCGGGCGGCCGACCATCCAGTGGACCCGCCCCGGCGCCGCGCCCGTGGCCGCATCCGGCGAGCACAACCACCACTGAGGGCCAACGCGTCCGGTCCAACCCCAGCGGCGGTCCTCCTCCACATTCCCGGCTTGAGCACTACGAACAGTCATCGAAGCGCCCGCGCCGACCGCGAACCCCGGCTCGGCTCGCCTATGGCGTCACCACCGTGGTGTTGAACGGGAGGACGAAGAACGGCCCGAACACGGTCGCCTGATCGGTGCCCGGACCCAGGTCCAGATCCGCCGTCTGATGACAGGTACCGCGGTCGACGATCTGGTGCACCGCCTCACCGGTCGTCCGATCGATGTTGACCCGCCCGACCAACGACGCGCGGTCGCGGACGCGGCCCTCGGAGTCCACGATGAAGGCGTGGATGGGGGCGGTCGAGGCGAACGAGTCCGGCGTCAGGACCTCATGTGCCAGATCCGTCATGAGCAGGCGGAACTGCTCGCCGGTCTGATTGGTCACGACGGCGTCCATCGTGCCGACGAAGGTGATGATGTTCGGGAAGCGCTCGGCGAAGGCGGGCGTATAGGGCAGCGGCCGTGGCTCGGCACTCGATGCCCGCTCCGTGACGTCGAAGATCCCAGAGACGATCCGGTAGGTCCCGTTCTCGCACACGAACGGGGGCACGACGTTGCCCAGCGGGCCAAAGTCGGTCTGGCTGCGCTGGATAGGGAACCCCGCCTCGGGGATCCCGAAGCGCTCCTCGTCGATCCTCACGCGCAGCTCGTGCGGGCGCAGCTTGATCCTGAACCCGGGCCCGTCCGCCTTGACCTTGGCGGACCTCTCCTTGATCACGAGCCCCGGCGCGCCCGGCGCGCCCTCATGCGCAGATGCAGTGGCGCCGAGGAGCGGAGCGAGCGCCATAGCAGCGACGGCGACTCCTACGACCACGAGACGCTTCATGATGACCCCCTGCCGATGTCGAACCGACGATACGCCTCTGGCCGCGTCTGTGGGGGTCCTCTTTGCCGAGGCGCTCTCGATCTCGTCAGCCCTGATCGCCCAGGCCGCGATCGCCCTGCTGCGCCAGCAGGTACGCGACGGCGACCGGATCCACGGTGTGGTGCGCCACGGTGGTGAGGCCGTCAACGTGATCCCGGACCGGGCAGTGCTGGACTTCATGGTCCGCTCGACGACCCTCGACCAGGCCCGTGTCCTGGAGGAGCGGGTCCGCCGCTGCGTCGAGACGGGGGCGCTCGCCACCGGGGCGACCAGCCCGGCCCATCGAACCGATGGCCCACAAGCATCCGGCGTGTTCTGGGACAGATCGAGGATCGGGCGCGGGATCGTCAGCTGGCGCGGTGTCGGGCGCGCAGCACGATGTCGTCGATGTGGTGGGAAGCAGAGGCGGCCCCGGCCGGTCGGGGTCGCTTCTCGTGGACCTCGATGTCCCATGCGGGTGAGTTGGCGAGCGCTGCTGCGAAGTCGTCGATCCGTATGTAGGCGTCTGGGTCGAAGGGCCGGCTGTGGGCGAGCGTGTCGATGGGTGCACGCATGGGCTCGAGGTCGTGGCTGACCACGAGCAGCGTGCCGCCGGGAGCGACCGCGTTCAGGAGGTTGCGGACGGCGCGGTCGTCGGGCGTGCGAGGGATCGATGCGTACTGGGCCGACACGAGGTCGAACGCTCCGGTTTCGAACGCGTCGAGTGCGTTCGCGTCCGCGTGATGGCACTCGACGCGTGCACCGCGGCTCTTGGCCTCGGCGGCGACGCGGGCGAGGGCGCGCTGTGAGATGTCGCTCGCGGTCACGCTCCAACCCTGCTCGGCCAGCCAGAGCGCGTCGCCGCCCTCACCGGCGCCGACGTCGAGTGCGCGGCCGGGGGTGAGGTCGCTGGTCTCGTTGGTGAGTGTGCCGTTGGGGTTGCCGCTCCACATCTGGTCGCCCCGGTAGCGGTGATCCCAGTCGGCCTGGTTGGCCGATGGTCGGGCTGCGGCTCGGATGTCGTCGTCGGCGAGGCTGAAGCTGATCATGGCGCCGACCCGGCTGCCGTTGGCGGCGGCCTGGGCGACCTGCTGGCTCGGATCGGTCACGTTGCCGGCCGCGTAGAGGCCCGGTACTGCTGTTGCCCCGGTCGCGTCGGTCTCCACGAAGTCTCCGAGCCCGGTCGGGTGCGCCGCGGTTCGGAGTCCAAGCGATGCGAACGGTTCGGCGCGCACCCTGAACCGTGGGCCCACCGCGATCGCGCCAGCTTCGATGCGTTCGCCGTCGGCCAGCTCAACCGCCGCGACGCGCCCGTCGTCGCCCGTGACGATCCGACGCACCTGCCCGGCGACGATCTCGACCCCCGCGGCCCGCAGGACCTCGAGCTGGGAGCTCTCGACATCGACGTGGTCGTGGAGGAGGAGGGTGAGCCGGGCGGTCAGCTGGCGGAACAACCCGGCGGTGTGAAGGCCCATCGGGTGGGTGACGATCTGGACGATGGGCCGGTCGCGGACCTCGAAGCCGTGGCAGAACGGGCAATGGATGACGTCGCGCCCCCACCGTTCGGCAAGGCCGTCGATGTCGGGGAGCTCGTCCACCAGACCGGTCGCGGCGAGCACCCGCCGAGCGACGATGGAGTGGCCGCCGGCGAGCTCCACGCGGAAACGGTCGTCGTCGCTGCGGATCACTCGAGTGACGCGTCCGCCGAGGACCTCGCCGCCGTAGCTGCGGACTTCCTCACGACCGACGGTGATCAGGTCCGATGGCGCAAGGTCCTCGCGACCGAGGTAGCTGTGCATGTGTGTGGCGGGGGCGTTGCGCGGCTCGCCGGCGTCGACGACGATCACCGACCGACGCTGGCGTCCGAGCTGGAGCGCCGCTGCAAGGCCGGCGGCCGAACCGCCGACGACGGCGACGTCGCAGTGCCGCTCGACGGTGTGCGGGGCGTGGTCACTCATGGCCTCGACGATAGAGTCCTACCCGATCTGTGCACGGACCCTTGCGGGATTCGCAAGTACATGGGAGGAGCGATGGCCGAGCTCAACGAGATCGAACAGGTGGTTCGCACCCGGCTGCGAAGCCTGCGGAACACGCTGGGCCTGTCGCTCGACGAGCTCGCCGCCCGCACGAACCTGAGTCCCTCCACGCTCAGTCGGGTCGAGACCGGCAAGCGGACGATCAGCCTCGACGTCCTGTTGCCGCTGGCAGCGGCCCTCCAGGTCGACCTCGATGCGCTGCTCGAGGTGCGCAGCGACGACGATGTGGTCATCCGCCCGGCGCCGAGCACCTCTGGCGAGCGTACGACTTGGATGCTGAGCCGACCGACCGGCAGCACGATCGCGGTCAAGATGCGACTCGAAGCGACATACACGATGGACCAGCGGGTCCACCCCGGTCACGACTGGTTCTTTGTCCTGGAGGGGCGAGTGCGACTGTCGCTGGGCGAACGCGAGATCCTCGTCGAGACCGGCCAGGCCGCCGAGTTCGGCACCATGACGCCGCACGCCTTCGCAGCCATCGACGGCCCGGCCGAGCTCATCATGATCTTCGACCGCGACGGCCAACACGCCCACGCCCATCACGAAACCGACGGCCACCCGACGACGTAGTCCTCACCGGCCTCGACTCCCGGTCGCAACCATCGACAACCTCTTCGACATCGCCGGATCCCCACGGTGAGTTCCGTGCGAGAGTTGGTTTCATGAGTGCTCTGCCGCCCGACTACGACACGGACCCGGAGCGCTGGGGTTCCTGGGAGGCACCCCAGGACGTCCACGACATGGTCGCTCCTGAGCTGCGCGGGCCCGTTCTCGACGTCGGGTGTGGGAACGGCAGGCTCGCGTCCCTCGTTGTCGACCGCGGGGTCGCGTGGATCGGCCTGGACTCGTCGCCGGGGCAACTGGCTGCCAACCCCTATCGGCCCGTGGTGCTGGCCGACATGCGCTGCCTGCCCTTCGGGGACGATGTGTTCGGCGAGGTCGCCCATCTGTGGTGCCTTTACCACCTCGAGGATCCGGTCCTCGCGATCGCCGAAGCGAAGCGGGTGCTGCGGAGTGGCGGCCGCTACTACGCCTCGACGAGCGCTCGTGACAACGATCCCGAGATCATGGGGGAGGGTTACCCGCGCTCGTCGTTTGACGCCGAGGAAGCGGCTGAGGCTGTCCGGTCCGTCTTCGACGAGGTGGACGCGCAGCGATGGGATGCGAGGTTCTTCCCGCTCGAGACCCGCGACGAGGTCCGGGCTTACTGTCGTCACAACTTCATCCCGGCCGAACGCGCCGAAGAGGTCGACGTGCCGTTGTGGCTGACCAAGCGCGGTGTGCTCGTCCGAGCGATCAAGCAGTAGCCCGCCCAGCACCGACGACGACCCGGTGTTCGGGGACCCTCCGGCCATTGGAGATCGACGACCAGTAAGACGTCGGCGCGAACTCGTACGGTGTGCCGCATGACCGCGAGGCTGCGCGTGCCCGCCTACCTGCAGTTCTCGACCGACATCGGCGGGCCGACGCGGGTGGCGTGGCTGGCCGCGCTGCCGGACCGGGTGGAGGAGCTGACCGCTCGCTGGGGGCTGGATCTCGGTGAGCCGTTCGAGCCGGGCGGCAACTGCTCGTGGGTCGCGCCCGGTACTGACCGCGAGGGACGCGACGTCGTGCTGAAGGTGGCGTGGCGACACACCGAGGCGCAGCACGAGGCGGAGGGGCTCGCAGCGCTCGGCGGCCGGGGGGCGGTCGAGGTGTACGCGTTCGAGCACTTGGCGGGGCCGGGACCCGGCGGTGGACCGGGCGGCGACACAGGCGACACCACCGCGATGCTGCTGGAGCGGTGCCGTCCCGGGACCGAGCTGCGCGGACGTCCCGAGGCCGAGCAGCACGTCGTCGTCACTGACCTGCTCCGGTCGGTCTGGGCCATCGACCTGCCGTCCGACCACCCGTTCCGTCCGCTGTCGGTGATGGCCGAGAACTGGGTGGTGCGCGCCGAGGCGCGGCTCGCCGCCCACCCCGGACGACTCGACGCCGGCCTCGCCCGCGAGGGGCTCGCCCTGTTCCGCGAGCTGTCCCGCACCGGGCCGACTGAGGTGCTCCTGTTCACCGACCTGCACGCCGGCAACGTGTTGTCCGGCGAGCGCCGCCCGTGGCTGCTCGTCGACCCCAAGCCCTACGTCGGCGACCCGCACTACGACGTCCTGCAGCATCTGCTGAACTGCAACGCGTCCCTGCAGGCCGACCCGATCAGGCTGCTGACCGAGGTCGCCGACCTGGCGGGTTTGGACGCGGGGCGTGTCCGACAATGGCTCTTCGCGCGGTGCGTCGAAGAATGCCTGAGGGAGGATTCGCCGTGGCCGGCGCTCGATGTCGTGGTTCACCGGCTGAGTAGTCCGTAGGCAGACCGCCTCGGCGGCCCGGCGACTCTGGCTCGGTGTCAGCAGCCGGCGACGAAGGCGTCGATGACGTAGGCGGCGTGGCGGTCGGTTGCGGTTCATCATCACTGCCGACGCGTGGCCTCAAACCCAGCCGTAGCCGTCCCGGAGTTCGGGGGCACCCGCGTTCAGTTTGAAGATGTCGATGGCGGAGCTACCGAGGGACCAGCTCGATGGGCCCAGACTGCGAAGAGGGGGTCGCCCCGATGATGGGTCGGCGTGCGCCGCTCGAGCATCGGCTCGTGCCAACCTCCTGAAGCCCGGAAGTAGGTGGCAACGATCTCGGCGCGTCCATCGTCGGAGGTTGCCAACCAGCCGCGGATCGCCTTGGTCGGGAACAGGCGGTTCGAGAACGTGCACACGAACGGTCCTCCGGGCCGGAGGACCCGCTGTACCTCGCTGAACACCTCGACTGGGCGCAGGAGGTAGTCGACCGACACGCAGCACACGCCTGCGTCGAAGGCCTTGTCATCGAAGGGCAAGAGCGGGTTGGCGTTGAGATCGTGCACGATCGTGGCGGTGGCACTTGGGTTGGCGGCCAGCTCTTCCCCGTTCATGCCCAGGACCGTGAGATGGGCTGGAGCCACCCGGAAATGCGACACCCAGGACCCCATGAGATCGAGGACGTCGCCATGGATTTCCAGTTCCTCGTAGAGGGCACCGACCGCGGCGACGGCGTGGTCGTCGATGTGCGTCACGAACCGGGGAACCGAGTAGAAGTGGACGTCAGGCGCGCCGTCGGCGCGGTCGAAGAAGGCCGGTGGGAACGGCTCGGGGGGCCGGATCGGCGGCGCGATCACGCTTCCTTGCCGTAGGCGTCGTGGTAGTTCCACCACTCGTAGGGCGGGGTCTGCGGGTAGCCCTCAGGCGAGTCCTCCCACTCCTCTTGGCGGCCGAGGGCGGTGATGTCGAGGTAGGCCCAGGTGCTCCCCATCGCCTCGTCGCCGCGGCTGTTGATGAGGTA
>JBOGHK010000183.1:0-2743 GCA_050744325.1 Acidimicrobiales bacterium | reverse complement strand
CCACCGGCGTCAAGATCACCGACGCCCAGCTCGACGCCCTGCCCCTCACCCGCCACCAATGGCACGGCGACTGGAACTACACCCTGGCCCCAACCCCAAACGCATAACTAATCATGCGGGGCGCCCTTACACCCGGATCTCGGGGGCTCGACCGATTCCTGACGGTTGCCCGAACACCGGGGCACGCCGACAATTCGTGGGTGGTGATGGCGCGGTGCTGGGTGCGGGTGAGGAGGGCGTCGAGGTGGTCGAGGAGGGCGTGTTGGTCGTCTTCGGCGAGTTCGGCGGCTTCGGGAACCCGGGTTTCGAGGAGGTTGGTGGGGGCGTCGAGGGGGCGGCGGGCTCGGTTGTCGAAGACGAGGTAGCCGAGGCGTCGATGACCTGCTCGGTTCGATCCATGTGATCGACCCCTGTACATCGAGGGCCACGAGGTCACCGCGCCCACCGGCGGCGCAAACCAGGGCGGTCCGTTCCTGCACCTTCGGCGGGAACCTGATCGCCACCTGCGACGCCGGGTGGCGTCGACTTCTGGCCATCGACAATCAAGGCTCGGGGGCGATCTGGTCGTGAGGGCGTCGACGCGTCCGGTGGTTCTGTCGCCCCAGCGTTCCCGGTCGTCGTCCTTCAGAGCGCCACCGTGCCGCCGAGGAATCCCTCCGCCCGCTCAGTGATCAGGGAACTTGCCGTCCCGCCCTGGTCGGCGGCATCCGCTAGCCGCTGCGCCCTCTGGTGCGTCGGCGGCCAGGTGGAAGTAGCCTCATGCCCGAATGGGTGGCTCCGTGCGGGGTCGAGCTGGTCGATTTGGTGCCGCCCGGCGGGAAATGTTCGGCGGACAAGTCATGACAAGTCAGCAGTGTGCGGGCGTGGCGCTGCGACTTGGGAGGGCGCGGTGAGTCTCAACTGGGTGTCGGTGGTTTGGAGCTCGGCTGATCGCTGGCCGGGTCGCGCCGCGATCGTCGACGGCGACACAGTGGTCGACTACGCGACACTCCGAGAGCGAGCGGCAAACCACGCGCACGTGCTCGCCGATGCCGGCGTTCGCCCCGGCGAACGGGTCGGGTTGCTGTTCCGCCGGACACCTGAGGTCGCTGCGGCATTGTTCGGCACGTGGGCGGCAGGAGCAGTTGCGGTGGTCATCGCTGACGTCCTTCAACCACGCCAGATCGAGCACGTGATCCGGCACAGTGGAGCGAAGGTGCTGGTCACCGAGGGTGACCAGATCCGGCACCATCGTGAGCTGGACATCCAGGCGACCACCCTCGCCCCGCCTCCAACGGGCGATGAGGCGGGGAGCGCGTTCGCTGTGCTGCCCCGTGATGGAGGCGACGTGGCCCAGCTCGTCTACACGTCCGGCTCGACCGGGCTACCCAAGGGCGTCACCGTCACTCACGCTAACCTGCATGCCGGCGTCGAGTCGGTCGGTCGGTACCTGCGCGTCGACGCCAGCGATCGGCTGGTGAGCCTCCTCCCGTTCAGCTTCGACTACGGCTTGAACCAGTTGCTGGTAGCGATTGCGGCCGGTGCTGCGCTGGTGATCGAGCGGTCGCCGATCGCGGCCCGGATCGACCGCACGCTGAGGACCGCGGAGGTCACCGTCGTCGCCGGGGTCCCGACGCTGTGGAACCAGCTCCTGCAGGTCGCCAGCTTCCGGCACGAGCCGATCGAGTCGGTCCGCGCGATGACCAACACCGGGGGGCGACTCCCCGAGGAGACCGTGCGTCAGCTCCGGGTGGCTCAGCCGCAGGCGGCGCTGTTCTCGATGTACGGCCTCACCGAAGCGTTCCGCAGCACCTACCTCGACCCCTCGCTGGTCGATCGCAAGCCCACCTCGGTCGGCAAGGCCATCCCCGGCGCCGAGGTGTGGGTCATGCGACCCGACCGGTCCCCGTGTAGGCCTCACGAGGTCGGCGAGATCGTGCATCGGGGGCCGACCGTCACCCTCGGCTACTGGGACGACCAGGCAACGACCGACAGGATGTTCCGCTGCGGTGCCCGCCACCCTGATCACCCGACGTCGCCGGACTGCGTCGTGCATTCGGGCGACTTCGGATGGGTCGACGACGACGGCGACCTCTACATCGAGGGCCGGCGCGATCGGCTGGTCAAGCGGCTCGGCTATCGCATCAGCCCCGACGAGGTCGCCGAGGCCATCTTCGCGAGCAGGCTGGTCCGCGATGCCTGTGTGACGACAAGCCAGAGTGACGGGCAGGACCCCGACATCATCGGCCACGTCGTCCTCCACGACGGCGCCGACATCGACCAGCTGGGCCGTCATCTCGCGGTCGAGCTGCCGCGCCACCTGCGGCCGTCGCAGCTCGTCGCCCACGATCGCCTGCCGACCACCCCGAACGGCAAGCACGACGTGCACGCCCTGGCTGGTGCGACCGGATGATCCCCGATCGCCTCCTCCGGCTGCTCGAGCCGCAGGAGCGGTTCGACGCGCTGCAGGCCCGTGCGGGTCGACTGGGGTCGCGTCTCGCCGACCTCTCGTACGCCAACTTCGACGGTCCGCTGAACCCAGCGGTGCGCCAGGTGCTGGAGCAGGCGTTGGCCACGGACCGCAACCTGGCCTTCCAGTACACGCCTTTCGGCGGATCCAGGGTCGCACGTAAGGCGGTTGCCGACGCACTGGTGGTGAGCCACGGCGACGGCTACCAGTGGCGTGACGTCGTCCTCACCAACGGCGCCGCGGCCGCGCTCACGGTCGCCCTGCATGCCCTGGGACAGCCGGGCGACGAAGTCG
>JBOGHK010000182.1:0-57121 GCA_050744325.1 Acidimicrobiales bacterium | reverse complement strand
CCGCGGCACGTGCGCCGCGGTCGTCGGACTGTTCCCCCGGATCGGCTACCCCTCAGGCGGTGCGATGGCCTCGAACCGCGGTGCCGGGAAGTCGGGATCGATGTAGTTGTCGTTGTCCGGGTTGAGGTTGCTCATCAACGCCCAGACCTCGGTCTCGGCTTCGATCCACTCCTCGTCCAGGTACACGCTCTCGGCGAACCAGTCGTTGTCGGGGTCGGACATGAACTCCTGGATGAACTCGATGTCCTCGTCGCTCTCCACCGAGAAGTGCTGCGGGTACTGGGCGATGATCTCGGCCTGGTTCTCCTGCCACAGCTCGACGCCGGTCTGCCACAGCTCGAGGAACGCCGCGGCCTCCTCCTCGTGGGCGTCGTACCACTCTTCGGTGGCGGTGAACAGGTTGCTCATCACGTGCTTCTCGCCGTCGTCGACGCCGGAGAACGAGGTGTAGAGCTGGAACGGCAGCTGGTCGTACATCATCTCGATCGTGCCCTCCCGCATGTGCGGGACGGCCGCCTCGGGGATGAAGGTCGCCGCCTCGCAGTCACCCCGCAACAGGTTGGTCGGGTTGACGAAGTGGTCGTTGACGAGGAGCTCGAAGTCGCCGCCGCCGACCCGGAGGTCGAGGCCGTGCAGCTCCTGGGCCGCCACCGTCCAGAAGCCGGTGTTCGAGACGGGGCTGTTGACGCAGATCGTCGAGCCCGGCGGGATGTCCTCGATGGTCTCGTACGGATCGCCGGCCCGGCGCCAGAGCGGCACCCGCTGGTAGTTGTACCGCCCGAAGGTCACGGTCTCGATGCCGGTCTCGGCTTCGAGCACCGGGATCTCCTGGGTGCCCATCGAGACGATGTCGCCGTGCCCCCCGGCGAAGTAGGTGAACTCGTCCCAGGTCGAGCTGGTGACGATCCGGGCGTTGTGCTCCTCTTCCCACTCGACCACGGCCCCGGTGTCGTTGAGGTAGTCCCAGACCGGATCAGGAGCGAACGCGAAGCGGATCACCGTCCGCTCTCCGTCTCCACCCGAGCCGGCGTCGCTGTCGTCGTCGCCCCCGCACGCCGTAGCGATCAGAGCGAACACGCTGAGAACCGCGACGGCTCTCGCGCTCTGAGTGAGTCTCACTGCAGTGTCCCCCTTCAGTATCCAGGAACCTGTCGACGCTGTTCACGGAGTGCGTCAGCTCCTGATAATTCTGTACTATATATAGTCGCTTCTATGATGTCCAGGAGCGGAGGGTCCGACAGGCACCGAAATAGCCTATGTACTATGCATTTCGTCGACCGGAACGGAGCCATGGCAACCAGATCACAGGTCATCGCCCGCAGCACCACGGCCAAGATCGTCGCCAACAAGCTGCGCGACGAGATCCAGGACGGCGCCCTGGCGCCCGGCACCCGGCTGCGCCAGAACGAGGTCGCCGAGCGGTTCGGGGTCAGCACCACGCCGGTGCGCGAAGCCTTCGCCCAGCTCCAAGCCGAGGGGCTGCTCCGCATCGATCCCCACCGCGGCGCAGTGGTGTTCCACCCGACGGCCGAGGACGTGCTCGAGTACTACGAGATTCGTGAGGCGCTCGAGACCCTCGCGGTCTCCCACGCCGTCGACGGCATCACCCCCGAGCGCGCCAAGGAGCTCGGCGAGCTGATCGACCGCATGGGCCGCACGAAGAACCCACGCCGCTGGCTACAGATGAACGACGAGTTCCACCTGAAGCTCTACGAATGCGCCCGCCGTCCTCACCTGAGCTCGCTGATCGCGAACCTGCGCGACGCCTCCAACCCCTACATCTACATGTTCGTGGCGAACACCAAGCCGACCGACGAAGCCAATGCCGAGCACCGGGCGATCCTCGACGCCTGCATCGATGGCGACCGCCGGGCAGCCGAGCGAGCGATCCGCGACCACCTGCGCCACACCTCCCGCGAGCTGGCGTCGCAGCTGCCGCGCGAGGACTCGGCGACCTGACGCCGCGCCCGTCGGAACGGTCGGCCGAGGATGGATTCCGAGCGCAGCGTCGGAGGCAGCGGCGGAGCTGTCGTGGATGCCGGCCCTGTGGGCATCGTCGGGTTGGGCCAGATGGGAACGCCGATGTCGCGACACCTCATCGCGGCGGGGTTCCCGGTCGTGGGCTACGACCTCGACCCGGCGCGCCGCACGGAGCTCTCGACGGCGGGCGGAACGGCGTGCAGCTCACCCCACGAGGTGGTCGCAACCGGCGCCTCGACGGTGATCACGTCGCTGCCGTCCGCAGATGCGCTGCGTGCGGTCCTCACCGGCACCGACGGCCTCCTCGCCGGAGACGGAGCGCCCTTCGGGCGTGACGGCGAGCCGCGCCTGACGATCGTCGAGACCAGCACTCTGGCCATCCACGACAAGGAGCTCGCCCGCGACGACGCCGAGGCGGCAGGAGCGACGTTGCTCGACTGCCCGCTCAGCGGCACGGCCGGGCAGGCGCACGCGAAGGACGTCGTGGTGTACGCCAGTGGCGACGCCTCTGCGGTGGAGCGCTGTGCGCCGATCTTCGAGGCGTTCGCCCGCGCCCACCGGCATCTCGGCCCCTTCGGCGCAGGCACCAAGATGAAGTTGATCGCGAACCTGCTGGTGGCGATCCACAACGTCGCCGCCGCGGAGGCCTTCGTCCTCGCCGCGAAGGCAGGCATCGATCGCCAATCCGTCTACGACGTCATCACGACTGGTGCTGGTACGTCGCGCATGTTCGAGGTACGGGGCCCGATGATGGTGGCGGGCGACTACGACCAGCCCGGTGTGTCAGGCCAGGTGTTCCAGAAGGACCTGCAGATCATCGCCGACTTCGCCCGGTCCTGCGCCTGCCCCACGCCCCTGTTCACCGCGGCGGCACCTATCTACCTCGCAGCTCTCGCTCAGGGCTACGGCGACCAGGACGCCGCCGCGGTGTGCGCCGTCCTGGAACGCCTCGCCAACGCGTGACCAGTTGCCTCCCCGAAACGTCAAGGTGGCGCCGGACCGCCGAGGACGCGCACCCGTGCCTGGGCGGGGATGTCCGTGTCCTCGACGACGCCGGTCACGGTGAACGTGTTGCCGGGCACGGCGTACTGCGCCGGGTCGATCGCCGCCCACGTCACCGGGATCCCCGACTCGCGCGAGCCGTCGTTGTAGGTGACGATCACCGTCGGCGGCAGCTGCGGTGCCACCCCGGGCGGCGTCACGATCGACTCCTCCTGGACCGACGTGACGTCCACCTCGACGACCAGCGGCCGGACGTAGATCGTCGCTTCGGCGAACAAGGTTGTGTCCTGGACCGACCCGAGCACGGTGACCACCGCGTTGTCCGGCAGCTGGTCCGCAGTGACCTGCTGCCACCGGACCGGTGCCTCGAGCCGCGTGCCGTCGGCGAACACCTTGGTCACCGTGGCCGGCAGCGTCGGGACCACCCCGGGGTCGGTCCGCACGTGGACCTCGCTGATCGACTCGGGCCGCTCGGCGAACACCTGCCACTCGCGGACCCCGATCCCCTCCGCGTCCTCCTGGTTCGGCCGGGCGACCAGGTTGGCCCGCAAGCGGGTCGTGGTCACCGGGTCGAACGACGCCTCGTTGAACTGGTTCAGCGCCACCCCGAAGCCGCTGGGGCTGGTCACGTCGACGAACTGGGTGCCGTCCCACCACTGGACGGTCCACGAGGCGGGCGCCTGGACACCGCCGCTCGCACCCGGCGGGACGTCCTGGAAGAACCACATGCTGGCCGAGTCCACCCGGACAGGCTCGTCCCAGGCGAGCTCGACCTGCTGGTTGCCGTTGGTCGGCCACGTGCCGTACTGGGGCGGCCCGTTGGGGTCGGCCCCATCGTTGACGGCCGCGCAGCTCTCCCACGGCGACGTGTTGGTGCAGGTCGGCGTGGCACGCGGCGCGACGTTCACCCCACCGGACAGGTCCTCGGCGGTCACCGTGATCTGCCGGGTGGTGGTGAGGTCGCCGTCGGTCGCGGTGAGCTCGAGGACGTAGGTGCCTTCCTCGGAGAACGACACCAGCGCGTTGTGGGCCGACTGGTCGTCGATCAGCGTCTGTCCGGGACCCGAGACGGTGGTCCATGTCGTGTCCAGCTCGGCGTTGGGCAACCCGTCGTCCTCGACGATCCCCTCGATGCGCACCTGACCGGGCTGCTGGAAGTTGGGGTCCTCGCGGACGACGACCAGCGGCGCCTCGTTGTCGGGCCGCGGGGGTCGGCGCCCGTCGTGGAAGGCCTGGATCTCCTTCAACCCCGTGCCGAAGCCCTCGCGGTTGGTCATCAGTACCCGGAAGCGCTCACCGCTCGTCGGGCGGAACTCGACCCGGTTGAAGTTGGAACGCGGGTACGTCGGAGACTTGTCCTGGTCTCGGACCTCGACCCACTGGCCGTCGCGGAACACCTGCACCGTGTACAGGGCCGGCTCGCGGTAGCGGTTGGTGGGGGTGGTCACGCGATGTTGGTCGGGGACACCCAACACCTCGCGGTCGTTGAAGAAGTACAGGTCGAGCTCGTCGATCGTGGTCCGGCGGCCGAAGTCCAGCTCGTACCAGTCCTGGGCGTTGCCCGAGGCGGCGCTGCCCCAGAACGGCATGTTGATCGTGAACCCGTCCACCGCGGCGCCGGTGTCGGTCGGCCCGTAGGCGGTCGTCTCCTCCGACTGGTCGACGAACGACGCCGACGGCGTCGCCCCGAGAGCCAGGTTGCGACGATCGTCGCGGTCGCGGCCGTGCCCATGCCCGCGGTCGGAGTCGGAGATGTCCACGCCTGCGTTCTGGAACATGTCGACCACGCGGTCGCCGGTCAGCTCGACTTCGTCCGCCGGGCTGACGTCGGGGAGACGGCCCCGACCCCGGTCGTCGTCATCGCCACCGCGACGGCCGCCGTGACGGTCGTCGTCGGCCTCGAACAGGACCTCGCCGTCGCGGTCGGGCAGCGTGACCCGCCCGGTCCTCGGGTTGTAGACCGTGTGGACCAGGCTGTCGACGGTGAACACACGCTCGCCGTCGATGTAGCCCGAGTAGCCCTGGGGCACGCCCGGATAGTTGTCGACGTCGTCGCCCGGATCGTCCCACACGACGGTCAGGTCGACGTCGTGGTAGCGCACGTTGTTGACCGCGAAGTGGTCGAAGTCGACGTCGATCGGCCACAGCTCGATCTTGTCGTCGCTGCGGGGCTGCAGCCCGGCGACGTCCTCGATGATCGTCCAGTTGCTGCTGCCGAGCTGCGAGTGGTGGATGCCGGAGCGTCCGAAGGTCTGGGTGGTCGGGTTCCAGTTGAACCAGAACTCGTTGGAGTCCGGCCAGCGCGTGTCGCCGCCGATGAAGTGCGCCCAGGCGTTCCAGTACAGGAGCTGCTCGTACCACTCGGCGTTGATGGTCTCGTTGGTCTCGTAGTTGCGGATCGCCGACGATGCGAGGCGGAACTGCACGGTCGAGTTGATCTGGCTGAAGTTGTTCGATCCGCCCCGCCCGACCGCCTGCGCTGCGGCCTTGTCGGCCTGGTTCGCGGTGTAGAAGGGGAAGACCGGATACTGGGCCGGGTCGCCGAACAGGTCGAGCGAATCGGTGAACTGGTCCTCGTCGGGCACCAGGCCGACGGTGAACGGGTAGTAGTTGTTGATCTCCTTCCAGGGGATCAGGCTGTCGGTCTGCACATCGCGGTGCCGGAACTCCTGGGTCGCGGGGTCCCACAGCCGGGTGAGGATCGCGTCCTGCACGTCGCCGGCGATCTGGCGCATCTCGTCGGCCTGGTCGTCCTCGTCGAGCAGCTCGTACACGTCGGCCGTGGCGTGGGCGTTGGCGTACACGTAGGCCGACTCGACCCGCTCGTTGCCCCGGTTGAGGAAGGCGAACGACGGGTTGTCGGCGTCGTTGCCGTTCAGGAAGTTGCAGCAGTACCAGAGCAGGTTCGGGTCGTTGTTCGGGTTGCCCGCGAGGTCGTGGAATGCGAGCTGGCTGCGCACGTCGGACTCGCCGTAGTGCGCGAGGTTGCCCAGGATGTCGGGCTGGCCGCCATGCACCTGGTAGGCCCGCCATGCCGCGTCGGTCGTGTACTGCAGGTAGCTGTCGTTCCAGTTGTCGGGCTCGCCGGGGTTGTCGGCGTAGCGCGCGTTCTCGGACTGCTCACCGGCCGACAGCCAGGTGCCATAGGAATAGAGCGGATCGCGGAAGTACTTGGTCTCGTCGATGAACATCGGGATCGTCAGAGCGATCGCGTTGTTGAATCCCAGCACCCCCTCGATCGACACCGGGAACTGGAAGTCGTTGCCGGGGATGTCGGCGTCCAGGATGTTGAAGCGCGCGATGAACCAGCGGTAGTAGATGAACTTCTTGATGTTGTCGTCGGCGACGTCGATGTAGGGCAGGTTGTCGGCCCACCACTCGTTGTAGGTGCGCACGTGGCTGGTGAACGCGTCGGCCGGGGAGGCGTCGCGGATGTCGTCGTACTCCGACCGTGAGGCCTCGATCTCCTCGGTCACGAACCCCATCTGGACCTTGGTGTCGACGGTCTCGCCGGGGTCGACGGTGACCTCGCCGGCAAGCTCGGACCCGTCCACGGTCATCCCGTCGCCGGACAGCCGCGGGAACAGCGTGGTCAACCCACGGCGAGCGTCGACGACGTCGGTGAGCTCGTCGCCGTCGGGGGTCGTCGCGTGGGGCGAGTCCACCCGGATCGGCAGTGTCTGGGGCTCGTCGGCGGTGTTGGTGATCGCCAGGTTGGTGACCGCCACGTTGTTGTCGGTGATGAACTTCGTGACCCGCACCTCGAGACCGGTTGCAGCGTTGACGTAGCTGCCGCGCCAGTTGCTCGGCTGCTGCACCCGCTCGGCGACGACCTGGTCGAAGCCGCCGTCGCCCAGCGAGATCGTGTAGCCGGCCTGCCCGTTGATCACGTCCCAGTACGCGACCTGGCCACCGAAGCCGATCACGTTCGGGTTGTGGGTGGCCATGAACAGCGCCCGGCCCCGGGTGAGGAGCTGGTTGCCGGCGGGATCGGCGCCGCGTCGTTCGAGCAGGCGGTCCATCCAGAAGTCGGTGCCGTCGCCGGTGGCCAGGTCGGCCTCGAACATCTCACGCATCGTGTCGCCGACAGTGAACGGGGCGGGTTCCGGTGGAACGGGATCGTCCGGCCCGACGAACGTCGGCAGCCCGATGGCCTGCTGGGCGCCCGCTGGCGTTGCGGTGCTCCACCCGAGGCCAGTGCTGGCGACGAGCAGCGCAGCAACGCCGGCGACGACCTTGCGCGCCGGCAAGGCAAAGCGGGACCTGTGAGCGGACATGTCCATCCCCCCTGAGCAGTGAACTCTGCCGGCCATTATGAACAGGCTCATCACATCTGACAAGTGATGGCCACCGCCCGCCCGGTCTTACTAAGCTGAGTGTCAGAAATCCCTGCTAATCAGCGGGTTTTGCGGCGGACGGGCGGACAGCACAGCGCGTCCGAGATATCGAACACGCTGGATAATCCGCAAAACTCATCAGATAGGTCTTGACCCCGATCTGACGCTCGTCTTACGTTGAGCCGAGAAGAGGGGGACCGCCATGGACGCCGTGAGAGCCGCCGCCACCTTCGTCCTGATCGTCACCGCGACGCTGGTGCAGGAGGTGACGACCGCCCCGGTTGCGGAGGCCGAGAACCCGATCGTCCGCGAGATCTTCACCGCCGATCCCGCCGCGCTGGTCGTGGACGACCGGCTGTACGTCTACACCGGCCGCGACGAGGCCACGCCCACCGAGAACAACTTCGTGATGCGTGAATGGCACGGCTTCTCGTCGGCGACCCCGTCGGACGAGCCGGAGGACTGGACGGCCCACGGAGCGCTGCTGTCGGTCGCCGACTTCACGTGGGCGAGCTCGAACGCATGGGCCGGCGAGATCGAGCGGGGTCCGGACGGGCGCTACTACTGGTACGTCTCGGTGAACGGCGTCACCGATCCGGGCTTCATGAACGTCGGGGTCGCGGTGGCCGACAGCCCGACCGGCCCGTTCACCGACGCCATCGGTGGCCCGTTGATCTCGGACAGCACACCCAACTCGTCGGCGCTCAACATCGACCCCACCGTGTTCACCGACGACGACGGGCAGAGATACCTGTACTGGGGCTCGTTCTGGGAGGCGCGGGTGGTCAGGCTCCAGGACGACATGGTCAGCCTTGACGGCCCGGTCATGGAACCCGTGGGGCTACCCAACTTCTGGGAAGCGCCCTGGATGTTCAAGCGGGGTGACACCTACTACTTGGCCTACGCCTCGAACTTCAACGTCGGCGACGACGGCTGCGTCACCGCGCAGACCTTCGCCTGCATCCGGTACGCGACCGCCGACGACCCGCTCGGACCCTGGACCGAGCGCGGCATCGTGCTCGACCAGGTCAGCTCGACCACCAACCACCCGGCGATCGTGGAGTTCCAGGGACAGTGGTGGATGATCTACCACACCGCCGGCCTGCCCGACGGTGGCAACCTCCGCCGGTCGGTGGCCATCGACCCGCTGTTCTTCAACGAGGACGGCACCATCCAGAAGGTCGTCCAGACGCCGGCGCCGGTCGAGCCCGATCCGGTCCCGAGCGACAACGTGGCTCCGTCGGCGACACCCTCGGCGTCGACGACCTCGCCGTGGGAGACCGCGACGGCGATCAACGACGGCATCGAGCCGTCGCAGTCGAACGACGCGCTCAACCCGCGCTGGGGGACCTGGCCACAGTCCGGTACCCAGTGGGTCCAGCTCGACTGGGACC
The DNA here is from genome assembly GCA_050744325.1 of Acidimicrobiales bacterium. GTDB lineage: Bacteria > Actinomycetota > Acidimicrobiia > Acidimicrobiales > VFJN01 > DASXTK01. Next base: position 48,408 of record JBOGHK010000182.1, on the reverse strand, counting down.
GACCGGTTTGAGCCCGGCCACTTCAACGTCAGGGGTGACGTGGAGGGCACCCCGATCAGTGCCCGGGCCAAGGTCACCGTCCTGGGCTGAGCACTGGCCGCCATTTCCTCGGCAGCCACACGCGCATCGCAGCGGGACCGCGGTTGGCCCATGAGTAGTACGGGATCAGCGCGAGCGTGCGGGCCGGACCGGTGCCGACGTCCGGTGGGGTCGAGCTGTAGGCCGCCTCGGCATCCGCCGCCGGCTGCAGGTCATGGGCCGTCACGCCGACGATGACCGCCCCGGCGAGTGCCGGATCGGCGCCGAGGTCGACCGGCTCCGCCGAGTCGTCGACCACCACCACGTCGAGCCCGCCGCCGCGACCGGTATCCGCTGGGGCCACCAGACCCGACGCTGCTCCGGCGGGACGGCAGGTGTCCACCGCCTCGGCGCAGTAGACCAGCGGGCCTCGCTCCAGTGCCACCGTGCTGCGCACCGCGTCGATCCGGGGGTCCGGGTAGGTCCACCGGGGCTGCACCGGAAGGTCCAGGTGCAGCTCGTCGCCTGGCCGCCACACCCGGTCCTCGGCGAGGTATCCCGGCACCGTCGGGACACCTGCGGCCTCGTTCCGTGTACCGGACGCGTCGCCAGCCCGAGACACCCGGTACACAGCACCAGTGGCCCACGCCGGAACGCGGACAGCCAGGACCCACGGTCGCTCGGGGCTCGCTTCGACGTGCACGGTCACCCGGCCCGACCACGGATAGTCCGTCGACACTCGCAGCTGCACCGACCTGCCGCCCGCCAGAGCCGCGGTGATCTCCCCGGGCACGAGCTGGTGGATCTGGATGCCCGTGCGATCGGTCGTGGCCACGTAGGCCGAGAGGCTGGCCAGCATCCGGGCCACGTTCGGCGGGCAGCACGCGGTGGTGAACCACGGCGCCCGCAACCCAGCCTGCGCCCGGGGGCTCTCCACCGTCGGGTCGGGCACCGCCGGCGGCACCCGCACCTGGAGGGGGTTGGCGTAGAAGAACGCCCGCCCGTCCTCGGCGACCGCGGTGGCCACCACGTTGAACAGCGTCTGCTCGATGGCATCGGCGTAGCGGGTCTCGCCGGTCGCTAGCAGCAGCCGCCATGCCAGCATCACCGAGGCGACGCCCGCGCACGTCTCGGCATAGGCCCGTTCCGGTGGCAGCTCGTAGTCGTCGCCGAAGGCCTCGTCCTGGTGGCGCGAGCCCATTCCCCCGGTCAGGTAGGCGCGGGCCGCGACGGTGCGCGCCCACTGGTCGCCGACGATGTCGAGCAGCTCCTGGTCGCCGGTCTCCACCGCCACGTCGACCACGCCGCTGGCCAGGTACAGCGCGCGCACGGCGTGGCCCCGGAAGGCTCGGGCGGCGCGGACCGGCATGTCGTCCTGAAAGTAGGCGCGGCCGAACTCGACGTCCGCCAGCGCCGGTCGGCCGCGCCGCTCGACGAACAGCCGGGCCTGCTCGAGGTAGCGGGACCGGCCCGTGGCGCGGTAAAGCTCGACCAGCGCCATCTCGACCACCGGATGGCCGTCGACGGCGGGGCGACCGTCCGGCCCGAAGACGTCGCAGACGTGGTCAGCCGCCCGGCGGGCCACAGCCACCAGCACGTCGTCACCGTCGCCGCCCGCGGGCCCGGTCCGCAACCGGGCCACCGCGGCTTGCAGCAGATGGCCGTAGCAGTACAGCTCGTGGCCCCACTCCAGGTCGCGGTACCGGCCCTCGGGACCCCGAGGCCCGAACATGGTGTTGAGGTAGCCGTCGGGCTGCTGGGCGCCGGCGACGATCCCGGCCAGCCGGCTGACCGCCTCGTCGAGGTCGCGCCGGCCGGTGCGGGCACCCTCCCACGCCATCGCCTCGACCAGCTTGTAGACGTCCGCGTCGCTGAACTCGCGGCCGGCCCGGGCATCAGCCGAGGCGAGGCTGAAGTTGGCGATCCAGCCCAGCCGCTCCATCCATCCGCGGCAGTGGTCGAGGATGACGTCGCCGTTGAGCTGTTGGCGATCGGCCCAGAAGCCGGGACCGATCCGCACGTCGGCGAGCCTCAGCGGTTGCAGCGCGCCTCGATTCGGCGCGACCGGGCCGCCGTTCACTTGATGGCCCCGGTGGTGAACCCGGCGACGTAGTGCCGCTGGAGCACGACGAACAGGATCAGGCACGGGATGGCCATGATCATCACCCCGGCCTGGAGGGCGCCGTAGTCGATGGTCCCGAACTGCTGGGTCGCGCTGTTGAAGGTGGCCACCGGCAGCGGATGCTTCGACGAGTCGGGCAGCAGGATCAACGGCGTGATGAAGTCGTTCCACGACGCCAGGAACGCGAACAGCCCGACCGTGATCAGCCCGGGACGCACCGCCGGCAGCATGACCCGGAGCAGTGCGGTGAAGCTGGAGGCTCCGTCGACGATCGCTGCCTCCTCCAGCTCGCGGGGCACAGCCTCGAACGAGTTGCGCATCATGAATGTGGCGAACGGCAGCTGGAACATGGTTAGGGCCAGGCTGACGCCGAGCAGGCTGTTCGACAGCCCGATCCACCCCAGGAGCTCGAACAGCGGCACCAGCAGGGTGGCCACCGGCACCATGAGGATCGCCAGCGTGGCAAGGAACAGCACGTTCTTGCCGGGGAAGTCGAAGCGCCCGAAGGCGTAGCCGCCGAGGGTCGAGACCACCAGGGTGAACGCCACGGTCATCACCGAGATCGCCACGCTGTTGTAGACGAACCGGGACAATCCCTCGCCGAAGTCCGCGAACTTGGTGTAGTTGCCGAAGCCGAAGCCCGAAGCCTGGCCACTCCCGGGCCGCCCACGGAGCGACACCCAGCCCGCCCACACCAGGGGGAACAGGAACACCACGGCCAGCACCACGTTGACGCCGTAGTAGCCGAGGCGCCCAGCGAGCGAGGACCTCACAGCCCCGGCTCCCGGTGGCGTAGCACGCGGAGCAGGAACCCGTTGAACACCAGCAGGGCGAGCAGCAGGACCGCGGACAGAGCCGCAGCGGCCCCCAGATCGTTGCTTACGAACGCCTCGCGGAAGATCACCATGACCGCCGACACCGTGCTGTTCGCAGGCCGGCCACGGGTGAAGATGTAGAACTGATCGAAGGCCACCAACGACCCGGTGATGCTGATGATCAGCATCAGCGCGAACGTCGGGCGCAGCAGCGGCAGCGTCACCCGGGTGAACGTCTGCCACCGGCCGGCGCCGTCGACCTTGGCGGCCTCGTAGACCTCCAGGGGGATCATGTGCAGCCCGACCAGCAGGATCAGCATGTTGAACCCGGCGAACCGCCAGGTGACCAGGCCGATGGTCGAGAACAGCGCCATGTTCGGCGTCCCCACCCATGAGACCGGCTCGTCGATGATCCCGAGGTCGATCAGGAAGGGGTCGATCGGCCCGAAGCGACCGTTGAGAAAGCCGAGGAACAGGATCGACGTCGCCGCGAAACCGATCGCCCCAGGAAGGAAGAACGCGGTTCGGAAGAAGCCGACGCCGGGCCTGGAGTGCTGGACCAGCAAGGCGAGCCCCAGTGCGGCGAGGCTCAGCACGACGGTGACCAGCACCGTGTACTTGAGCGTGAAGATGACGGCATCGACGAACAGCTGGTTGTCGGCGATGTCCGTGTAGTTCTTCGGGGCGTTGAGCTCCGGGTCGGCCAGGATCGGCCAGTCGTGGAGCGACATCCACACCAGTAAGCCCAGTGGCACCAGGAAGAACATGCCGACGACGACGGCTGTCGGCGCCGCATAACCCGCACCTTGGATCGCTCGGGACCTCGAGAGGTGCCGATAGCGGGACGCCCCCCGACCGTGGGTCGGGGGGCGCTCCGGTCTCATCCGGTTGCGGCTTGGCAGCGTCCTGGCCACGTCGGCGGCTACCCGGACAACGCTGTGGTCAGGGTCTCCTGTCCTTCGGTGAGCGCATCCTGGACGCTGCCGTCCTCGAACAGCGCGGCACGCACGATCTCGAGCCAGGGGCTGGTCGGGTCGTTGTAGGCCTGGTTGAAGTTCAGCGCGAACGGGGTGCGGCCCACGCCGACGAGCTCGTTGATGAGCACCACCCGCTCGTCGGCGGCGGAGAACTCGTTGTCGGCCAGGTCGGTGCGGGCGACGACGTCGGCGTTCTGTGCCACCACGTTGACCTGCGCCTCCTCGGACAGGGTCCACTCGATGAAGTTCCAGGCGGCGTCGGCGTTGTCGGACGTCGAGGAGATGCCGATCGAGTCGCCGCCCACGAAGGTGGACTCGCCGCCGTCCGGCCCGGGGATGGGTGCGACACCGACGACGTCGTCGCCCAGAGCCTCGAGTGTGGAGCCCAGCGTGGTCGACGGCATCGGCATGACGCCGACGTTGCCCTCCGGGAAGACACCAATCCACTGGTCGCCGGGCTCGTTGATGGCCGACGGCTCGACCACGTCGTCCTCCCACAGCGACCGGTAGGTCTCGAACACCTCGACCGCCTCGGAGCTGGCGATGGTGCTCTCGGTGCCGTCCTCGTTCATCACCTCGCCGCCCGACGCCCAGATCGACGGCCAGTAGGTGAAGACGTAGCAGCCGCCGCAGTCCCCACCCCAATAGGTGCCGTAGGTGGCGCCACCGAGCTCGCGGATGGCCCGGGCATGCTCGGCGAACTCTTCCAACGTGGTCGGTGGCTGCTCGGGATCCAGCCCGGCCTGGGTGTACAGGTCCTTGTTGTAGAACAGGACCGACAGGTCCAGCGTGTGGGGCACGACGTGCTTGGCGTCGTCGAGCGTGCCGACCTCGATGTGCGAGGGCGCCAGGTCGTCCACATAAGGCAGTGCGTCGATGCGATCGGTGATGTCCCGGAACAAGCCCTGCTCGACGAAGTTGGGCACGAACACCACGTCCGCGGCGAAGATGTCGGGCAGTTCATCCGAGCCGGCCGCGGTCGCCACCTGCTGGTTGTAGCTGTCGACCGGGACGACGGTCAGCTGGACCTGGTTCTCGTGGGTCTCGTTGTACGCGTCGACCAGTTGCTCGCTCTGCTCCTGGGTCGGCGAGCGGGTCCACATGGTGAGCTCGACGCCGGTGTCGCCGTCGTTCTCGGTCTGACCTGCTGTGCTGGCGTCGTCGTCGCTGTCGTCGTCGTCGCCACAACCCGCGGCGATCAGCCCGACGACGGCGAAGACCGCAGCGGCTCGCCGCCAGTGGCGTCGCCTCTGTGCTGCTACCACAGCTCTCCCCCTCCTACGGGCCTCGGTCTCGGCCCATACGCGGTGACACGTTAATACTCATCTGATGAGTATTCAAGAGTCAACAGTCAGCTCTGACCGCAAATCCGGAAAGCACCTCTATTCTCAGGCTCTTTCAGCCTGCCACGTCCGGAGCATGGACCCAACCCATCAGATCCGCTGTTGCAACACAAGCTGATGTCGTGCATCCTGTAGCCCGTGGCCAAGCCCTCTCCATCGCGCGCTGCAGCCGCCACTCCCGGCGTGACCGACTCGGTCATCGCGCACCTCGAAGAGCTCGTTCTCGGCGAGCTGGAGCCGGGCTCCGAGCTGCCGTCCGAGTCCGAGCTCGCCGAACAGCTCGGCGTCAGCCGGCTGACGGTGCGCGAGGCGACGAAGTCGCTGCAAGCCCGGCGGCTGGTCGACATCCGCCAGGGGCGGCGGCCGATGGTCGCGCATCCGAACGCCGGGCCGATCGGCGACTTCTTCTCCGCTGCGGTCCGCCGCGACGCCAGGCGGCTGATGGACCTGCTCGAGGTACGCCGCGCGCTCGAGGTGCACATCGCGTCGCTGGCGGCCACGACCGCGAGCCGGGCCGCGATCGCCGCCGCCGAGGCCACCCTGGTCGCTATGCGCGAGGCGGGCGACGACCGCGCCGCCTTCCACGAGAGCGACATCCACTTCCACGAGTGCCTGGCCGAGGGCTCGGGGAACCAGCTGCTCTGCTTCCTGATCGAGGCCATGGAAGAGCCGCTGCGTGCCGCCCGCCTGCAGAGCATGGAGGGCCACCTCGCTCGCGGGGGTTCGGTCGAGGACGTGATCGAGGCGCATGCCCGCATCCTCGATCGGGTCAAGGAGCGCGACGCCGACGGCGCCGCCCAAGCCATGCGCCAGCATCTGAGCCAGACCGCCCGCGATCTCCGCGCCTACCTCGCCCTCGCCCGCACCAACTCCGAAGACGACGATCATCGATGAAGGTCGCTGCGGTCGAGACGACCGTCGTGGGCACGCCGTGGCGTGAGCTGACCTATGTCGAGCTGATCACCGACGACGGGCTCCGGGGCATCGGCGAAGCCCGGATGGTCACCAAGACCGACGCCCTGCTCGCCTGCATCGACGAGCTGGCGCCGCGCCACGTGGTCGGCATGGACCCGTTCGACGTCGAGCGGCTCGCCTGGCAGTTCCACTGGGCGGAGTACGGCCGGGCCGGCGAGATCACCCAGACCGCGCTGGGCGTGATCGACGTCGCCTGCCACGACCTGATGGGCCAGGCGATGGGGTTGCCGCTGTGGCGACTGCTCGGCGGCCGGTTCCGAGACCGGGTGCCGGCGTACGCCAACGGCTGGTACCGGGGCGAGCGGCAGCCCGAGGACTTCGCCCGCTTCAGCCGGAACGTCGTCGCGCGGGGCTACCGGGGGCTCAAGCTCGACCCCTTCGGCGCCGCGACGGCCGAGCTGACGCCGGCCGAGCTCGCCTTCGCGTTGGACATCGTCAGCGCGGTGCGCGAAGAGGTCGGCCCTGACATCGCGCTCATGATCGAGATGCACGGGCGGTTCACCCCGGCTACCGCCGTGCGGGTGGCCGAGGCCCTGGCTCCGTCCCGGCCCGAGTGGATCGAGGAACCGGTCCCGCCTTACAACCCGTCGGCGCTGCGGCGGGTGCGGGCAGGCACGACGCTGCCCCTGGCCACCGGCGAGCGGATCCATGTCCTGCCCGAGTTCCGCCAACTCCTCGAGGAGGGGCTGGTCGACATCGTCCAGGCCGACCTCACCCACTTCGGCGGCTTCACCGGCCTGCGCAAGCTGGCGAGTTGGGCCGACGCCTACGGCGTGCTGCTCGCTCCGCACAACGTGTGCGGGCCCGTGGGTACCGCGGCCAACCTACACTTCGCCATCGCCACCCCCAACTACAAGGTGCTGGAGCACTTCAACGACTTCGCCGACCCGTGGATCACCGAGGTCGTCGAGGGCGCCCCGACCGTCGACGTCACGGATGGCTGCTTCGGCCTGCCAACCGCCCCGGGCCTCGGCGTGCGCCTCGACCCCGCCGAAGCCGCCAAGCACCCCCGCACCCACTCGCACTTCAACCTGGTCGAGGAGGGCTGGGAGCACCGCGGCAGCGGCTTCTGACCCCAGGGCTGGTCAGTCGCGGAGAGGTGCAGGGAGGAGGTGCTGGGGGGTGTCCTGGTACACGACGGGGACGAGGAACCGGCGGATCGACGTCGTGCCGACCGAGGTGTGCAGCGGGCTCGTCGTCGCCGGCCAGGGGCCGCCGTGATGCATCGCTTCGGTGACCGGCACGCCGGTGGGCCAGCCGTTCCAGATGATGCGTCCGGCGAGGTTGCGGGCGCGGGCCAGCAACCGCTCGCTCAGGCCTCGGTCCTCGTCCTCGTCCTCGGCGTGGACGGTGGCCGTCAGTGAGCCGGCGACCTGGTCGAGAGCCGCGAACAGGTCATCTTCGCCTTCCCACTCGACCACCAGTGCGGCGGGGCCGAAGCACTCCTCCGCCAACGCCGGGTTCGCGACCAGGCTGGCCGCCGCCGTCCCGTACAGACGAGGCGAGACCACCAGCGGCGAACCCTGGCCGCCTGCTCGAGGAGTCGCCCGGCCGGACGGCTCGTCGGAGGCGACGCCGGGTTGGCGAAGGTCGTCGAGGGCGACGTCCTTGGTCCCGGCGATGAGGCGCACGGCGGTGACGTCCTCGAGACGCTCGACGCTCCCGGCGAAGCCGTCCCGGATGGCGTGGGTGAGCAACGGCCCGGCCGGCACGGTCGCTACCGCCTCGGCCAGCGCTTCGTCGAGTCCGTGCCCGGCAGGGAGGAACAGCAGGCCGGGCTTGGTGCAGAACTGCCCGGTCCCCAGGGTGAACGAGGCGACGAACCCGGCGGCGATCTCGGCGCCGCGGGCCGCTACGGCCGCCGGCGTGACCACCACCGGGTTGAGGCTGCCCAGCTCGCCGTAGAACGGGATCGGGTCCGGACGGGCCACGGCGACGTCGAACAGTGCGCGCCCGCCGCGCACCGATCCGGTGAACCCGACGGCCCTGACGTGAGGATGGGCGACCAGCGCCAGCCCGGCGTCGCGCCCGTACACGATCGCGAACGTGCCGGGTGGCGCACCAGCCTCGCTCAGCATCGCGGTCACCAGCTGGGCGGTGCGGGCGCTGGTGCGGGGATGGCCCTCGTGGGCTTTCACGACCACCGGGCATCCGGCAGCCAGTGCTGCGGCGGTGTCGCCCCCGGCCACCGAGAAGGCGAACGGGAAGTTGCTCGCCGCGAACACCGCGACCGGGCCGATCGGTTGCAGCATCCGGCGCAGGTCCGGGCGTGGGATCGGTTGGGCGTCCGGATCGGCGGGGTCGACGATGACGTCCAGGAACGAGCCCTCCTCGACCGCCGCGGCGAACAGCCGGAGCTGGCCGACGGTGCGGACGATCTCGCTGTGCAGGCGCGGCAGGCCGAGCGCGGTCTCCTCGTCCGCGAGCGCCGCGAGGTCGGCGGCCTCTGCCTCGATGCGATCCGCGACCGCCCGGAGGGCGCCCGACCGGCGGGTCAACGGCCACGTGCCGAGGTGGCCGAAAGGCATCGCCGCGTCCGCCGCGTGGGCACACACCGAGGCGACTTCGCTGGCCGTCGTCTCCGTCAGGCCGGCGTCGCGTCGCTCGCCGGTCCGGGGGTCGTAGGTCTGTACCTGGCTCATCAACACTCCCCTGTTCGTTCGGGTGCCGGCGCCGGGGTTACACCGATCATGGGCGGAGGAGGATCTTGCCCACATCGGACCGACCACTCGACAGCAGCTCGATGGCCCTGCCGTAGTCCTCGAGCTGCAGCTCGTGCGTGATCAGCGGGGATGGATCGAGCAGTCCGGTGTTGAAGGCACGCACGGCGGCGAGCCAGCCCACCGACGAGGCACCGAACACGGTGGTCACCGATAGCTGGCGGCCGACCAGCAGCCCGACGGGGAGCGCCGCCGATCCGTCGCCCGGGATGCCGACGAGCGCGATCCGCCCACCCCGGCGGGCCACCTCCACGGCAAGCAGGGCGCTGGTCGCGACCCCGGCGGCTTCGACGACGACGTCGAACTCGTTGGTCGCGGGCTCCGCATGCAACTCGTCGGGGGTACGGAAGGCCGTGGCGCCGATCCGCCGGGCCAGGGGCTCTTGACCCCGCCGCGTGTCGACGGCGACCAACTCGGCCGGGGAGCGCGCCGCGAGCAGACCGATCGCGAGCAGACCAAGGGTCCCCGCCCCGACCACGGCGACCCGCTCGCCGGGCTGGATGTCGGTCCCGGCCACGGCATCCGCCGCGCAGGCCGCCGGCTCGATGAGCGGTGCGGCCCGCAGATCGCTGCCGCCGGCCAGCACGTGCAGGAGCCGGGCCGGCAGGACCAGATGGTCGGCGAACGCGCCCGGCTGGGTGAAGCCCGTCTCGTCGTAGCCGGCCTCGCACAGGTTGGTGGCGCCTGACCGGCACCGGGCGCAGGTGAAGCAGGCCCGGAAGCCCTCGCCGACGACGGCCGCGCCGACCAGGCCGGCCGGCACGCCGGGCCCGACGGCGTCCACGACACCCGACCACTCGTGGCCGGGGATGACCGGGTAGCGCACGAACGGTGCGGGTCGGGTACCGGCGTAGATCTCCCGATCGCTGCCGCACATGCCGGCGGCCACGACGCGGACCACGGCCTCCCCAACCTGCGGCTCGACCGGCTCCAGCTGGATCATCCGGTGCGAACCGGGCGCCTCGACCAGGACGGCACGGTGTGTCACGGCGCTATCCCGCGAAGGGGTGGGTAGGCAGGCCGCTGCCGGCGTCGGGCAGGACGAGGACCGACCCGGCAAGTGGCTCGCGGGCCAGCGTGGCGTCGTCGAGCCCGTCGCGGCCAGTGGTGACGTACAGGTCGTGCAGACCTGGGCCGCCGAATGTGCAGGCGGTCGGGCGGGCGGTCGGTACCGACACCACCCGGTCGAGCCGGCCGTCCGGCGTGTAGCGGTGGACAGCGGAACCGTCCCACAGTGCGACCCACACGCAGCCGTCGGTGTCGACGGTGAGCCCGTCCGGATCGCCCGCGGTGTCGGCACCGAGCTCGACGAGTGGCCGGCGGCCGCGGACCGTCCCGGGCGGATCGCTGGGGTGGACGTCGAACACGTCGACCGTCCGGGTCGGGGTGTCGACGTAGTACATGCGACCGCCGTCTGGGCTCCAGCCGATGCCGTTGCTGATGGTCACCTCGTCGAGCACGGTCACGACCTGCCCTCCGGGATCGACCCGATACAGCCGGCCGCCGCCTGGCGAGGTGTCGTAGCGCATGGTCCCGGCCCACAGACAACCAGCCGCGTCGACGGCCGCGTCGTTGCCCCGGCAGCCGTCTCTGGGCCACCGCGCCAGCCAACGCTCGATCGTCCCGGCCGCGTCGGTCAACGCCACCCCGTCGCGCAGGTTCAGCGCCAGCCCGCCGCCGGCCCGGGGCTTGGCGGCGCCCACATGCTGCGGGGTCGCCACGACGTCATCGGCGCCAGTGACCGGGTCGAAGTGGTGGACCTCGCTGCCGAGGATGTCGACCCACACCAGCCGGCCCGTGGCCGCGTCCCAGGTCGGCCCTTCACCCAACTCGGCCGTCGCCCTCTGGGCGACCTCCAACGGCGAGGCCACGGCGATCATCGGCTCGCCGCTCCATCCAGCTCGTCGACCACGGCTCGGCCCTCCGCCGTGGTCCGGCCCGGCTTGGGCTCCCTGCCCCGCGTGGCCGCGCTCGGAGGCTTCGGAGCCTTCGGGGGCTTCGAGCCGCTCGACCGGTGGCCCAGGCGCTCCGAGAGCGTGTCGGCGCCTCGGCGCACGAGGTCGCTCCACTCCCGCTTGCGCGTGCGGTTCCAACGCACGGTCGGCACCGAGATGCTGATCGCCGCCACCACGGCACCGGTGTGATCCCGGACCGGCGCCGCGACGCAACGCACCGCCTCGTTGGACTCGCAGTCGTCGTACGCCATGCCTGCGGCACCCACGTCGACCAGGCAGTCGTGCAGCAGGGCAACGGAGGTGATGCTGCGCGCGGTCATCCCCGACAGCTCATCGCCCGGCAAGGCGGAAAGAGCCGCCGCGAGGGCGTCCTGCGGCAGGGCCGCGAGCAGGACCTTGCCCACTGCAGTGCAGTGAGCGGGCAGGCGCCGCCCGACGGCCGACACCATGCGGACCGGGTGGGTGCTGTCGACCTTGGCCAGGTAGCAGACATCGGGGCCCTCGAGCACGGCGATGTGGACGGTCTCGTCGCACTGCTCAGCGACTTGCTCGGCAACCAGCTGGCCCTCGCGCACGAGGTCGACGTTCTCGGCGAACTGGCCGCCGAGCTGGAACAACCGCACACCCAGGCGGTACCGCGTCGGCTGGGTGGCCATCGGGACGAGGTACGACCGGCCGACGAGCGTCGACACCAGCTCGTGCACGGTGGTGCGAGGGATGGCGAGCCGATCGGTGATGTCGGCCGCCGACAGCGTCTCGCGCTCGAAGAACAGTTCCAGGATGTCCAGCGCCCGGCTCAAGGCGGGGACGGCTCGGGTCATGGTTGACGGCCTCGTCGACGGATCGTACGGTCTCGATGACGATATACCGGATCGTGTTCGAGTTCTTGAACACGATCGTGACCTACGTCCTAGGGACTTCGCCGAGACCGAGAGGGATACGAATGGACGCATCGGCACGCCCATCGGCGATGGCGGGCACCCGTCGGTTCCTCGCCTCGCTCGGCCTCCCACCCGGCGATCTAGGCGACCTGCCGGACTCCACCAAGCGGTTCGCCGACGGCGCAGCCTTCCGGGTGGAGATCCCCTCGATGGAAGGTCCCGAGCCGTTCCGTGCCGCCCTCGAGGCCGCCAAGGAGCACGGCATCCGCATCCATCGGGTCAGCCAGGGCAGCGGCATGATGCTGCTCACCGACGCCGAGATCACCGAGATGGTGAGCCTCGGCTCCGGTGCCGCCGTCGAGGTGTGCCTGTTCGTCGGCCCCCGGGCCGGCTGGGACGTCGGCATCCAGGTCACGGCCGCCTCTGGCCGCGTCGCGGCGAGCTCGCTGCGCGGTGCCGAGCAGCTCGTCTACGGCATCGAGGACGTCAAGCGCGGGTGCGCGCTGGGGGTGCGCAGCATCCTGCTCGCCGACGTCGGGCAGCTATGGGTGATCGGCCACATGAAGCGCTCCGGCGATCTACCAGACGACCTGGAGGTCAAGACGTCGGTGTCGTTCCCCGCCACCAACCCGGCCACCTGCCGCGTGTTGGAGGACCTCGGCGCCACCACGATCAACCTCCCGGTCGACCTGTCCCTCGCGCAGATCGCCGCCATCCGCCAGGCGGTCGACGTGCCGCTCGACATGTACGTCGAAGGCGCCGACGACTTCGGCGGCGTGGTCCGGTACTATGAGATCCCCGAGCTGGTGCGGGTGGCAGCGCCGATCCACCTCAAGTTCACTGTGCGCAACGCGCCCGGCATCTACCCCTCGGGCGAGCACCTGGCCGCGGTCGCGGTCGCGACGGCTCGAGAGCGGGTGCGGCGCGCGGCGATCGGCTTGGCCCTGTTGGAGCGGTACTCCCGCCAGCCTGCTGACCGGCCACTCACGACCTGACATCAGCGCATGCGGTGCGTCAGATCTGATGGGCTAGGCGATAGAGGGAAGGCGTTCATGCTATAGAAGCCATTATTCTGGCTTCTAGACTCTCCTGGCAACCCCCGCTGCGTTGAGAGCCCATCAGATAAGTGGTACGGTGAGTCACGTTCGGGCGGCACATGGGCCCGGAGGAGAGGGGTGCGTGATGGGGGGAGCCTGGCCAGGCAACGTCCGAGGAACCGGTTGGCGACTCGCCGCCGTGCTCGCCGCCCTGACACTTGTGGGGGCAGCCGCGGCGTGCGGCGACGACGACGATGGCGGTGGGGGTGGCGAGTCGGCACAGTCGTCGTCCGGTGGCGGCGAGGGCACCGAAGGGCAGTTCTGCGATGGGATGGACATCGCGTTCTTCCCGGGCGGCACCGAGGGCGGCGGCTTCGAGACCGTGGTGTACAACGGCGCCCAGGCCGCTGAGGAAGCGTTCGGACCGAGCGTGACCTACACGTGGTCCGACTGGGATCCGTCGAACATGATCTCCCAGTTCGAGGAGGCAGTCGCCACGGACCCGGACGGGATCGCGATCATGGGCCACCCAGGCGACGACGCCTTCGACCCACTGATCGACAGCGCGGTCGACCAGGGCATCCTCGTCACCGCCATGAACACCGAGCTGCCGGAGGCGCAGGAGGCGCACGCCACCGAGGGCTTCGGCTACGTCGGCGCCCAGCTCCACGACGCCGGCTTCGACCTCGCTACGGAGGCCGTCGACCGAGGCGGCCTGGAGGCGGGCGACCGGGTCTTCGTGTGGGGCCTCGTCTCCCAGCCCGGCCGCGGCGAGCGGACGCAGGGCATCCTCGACGCGCTCGAAGAAGCAGAGATGACCGTCGACTACCTCGAGATCGACGACGCCACCAACGCGGATCCCGCCAGCGGCGTGTCGGCCTTCACGGGGTACGTCTCGGCGAACCCCGACGTCCAGGCCATCTTCATCGACCACGGGAACCTGACCTCCACGATCCCGACCTACATGGAGGCTGCCAACCTCGGTGCCGACGACCTGTACGCAGCCGGCTTCGACCTGTCGCCGGCGACCGTCCAGGGCGTTCAGGACGGGTTCGTCGACCTGGTGATCGACCAGCAGCAGTGGCTGCAGGGGTTCGAGGCGATCCTGCAGCTGTGCCTGACCCACTCCTACGGGTTCAGCGGGTTGTTCATCGACACTGGCGGCGGCTTCGTGGACGAGTCGAACATCGACGTCATCGCGCCGCTCGTGGAGGACCAGATCCGCTGATGTCCGACGGCAGGGATGGGCGCGTCCCGGTCGAGCTCCGGAACATCTCCAAGTCGTTCGGCGGGGTCGGGGTGCTTCACGACGTGAGCCTCCGACTCCTGCCGGGCGAGGTCCTGGGCCTCGTGGGCGACAACGGGGCCGGCAAGTCCACGTTGATCAAGATCATCACTGGCGTACACCAGCCGGACAGCGGGACGATCCTCATCGACGGGCAGGAGGTGCGGGGGCTCACCGTCGACAGAGCCCGCCGGCTCGGCGTCGAGACCGTCTACCAGGAGCGGGCCCTCGCCGACCAGCTCTCGCTGTGGCGCAACATCTTCATGGGGCGACCGGCGAGCCGTCCCCTGGGGTTCCTCGACGTGCGCAAGATGCGGCGCATCACCGCGGAGCTCATGGGCGAGTCCATGGGCTTCACCTCGGCGGCCCTGACCCCGGACACCCACGTGAGCGGGTTGTCCGGCGGTGAGCGCCAGGGCCTGGCCATCGTTCGGGCGCTCCACTTCGAGGCCGACATCATCATCCTCGACGAACCGACGATGGGGCTCTCGCTCAAGGAGACCGACAAGCTGCTCCTTTTCGTGCGCGGTATCCGGGACGCCGGCAAGTCGGCGATCTTCATCGACCACAACATCTTCCACGTCTACTCGGTCGCCGACCGGATCGTGATGCTGGACCGAGGCGGGGTCGCCGGGGAGTTCGCCACCTCTCGCTACTCGCACCAAGAGGTGACCGACATCATGCGGGAGGTCGCCGGGACCGGGAGCTTCACCGAGCCGGAACGACATCGCACCGTCGAGGCTCCGAGCCAGGACGACGGCGAAGGAGGCGCGTCGTGAGCACGGATGTGGACGACCGCGTCACGACGGCCTCGGTGCTGGTGCACGAGGTAGGCCTGGGACGGCGCCAGACCCTCGCGGCGTTCCTGGCGACATGGGCATCCCAGATCGGCATCACGGTCGCGTTCGGCGTGCTCTGGCTCGTGTTCGTCGTCCTTGCTCCGGACACCTTCGTGGACAGCCGGATCTACGTGTCGTTCGCCCAGACCACGCCGTACTTCGCGCTGGTGGCGCTCACCCTGACGATGGTCATCGTGAGCGGCGACATCGACCTGTCGTTCCCCTCGGTCATGGGCCTCAGCATGGTCGGGTTCATCGCCGTCGAGAGGGGCCTCGGCTGGGGGGTCGAGCTCGCGGTCGTCGCCGCGCTCGCGGTCGGCGCCTTCGCCGGGTTGTTCAACGGGGTCTTCGTCACCGTCGTCGGCATCCCCGCCCTGGTGGTCACGATCGGAACCCAGTTCCTGTTCCGCGGGCTCACCCTCGTCCTGGTCGGCGGCAGAAGCTACGCCCTGGTCGACGCACGCGACTCGGTGGCCTACGACGTGCTCGACGGACGACTCGTCGGCGTCCCGATGCAGTTCGTCTGGTGCACGCTGATCGCGGTCGGCACGTGGCTGCTCCTGTACCGGCACCGCGTCGGACAGAACGCCCACGTCATCGGCGACAACCGCCACGCGGCCGAGCTGATGGGCATCCCGATCCGGCGGACCCGCATCCTCCTGTTCGTGCTCACGGGGATGGCCGCCGCCCTCGCCGGGGTGATGAACAGCCTCCAGGTCGCGAACTTCTATCCGGCCATCGGCGCTGGATACCTGCTACCTGCCCTGGCAGCCGTGTTCGTGGGGGGCACGTCGGTGTTCGGCGGGCGCGGGACGGTCTGGGGCACGTTTCTCGGGGCGTTCATGATCGGCGGCATCGACGCGGGGATCATCGCCGTCGGCCTGACCGACTACTACACGGAGCTGATCTACGGAGGCATCGTCCTCGTCGCGATCTCGATCCACGCCGTCCTCCAGCGCCGGTTCGAGCGCTGACCAGTCCTGTCCCGGTTCTGCCCGCGCTCATCGACCGGATTCCAAGCTGAGCGCGGGCAGAGCGCTTCGGTGCTACCGGGTCACCACCTTCACCGCCGGAACGGGTACAGCACGGGGTTGAGAGGCGTGTCCGGCACCTGACCCGGCGAGACGCCAGGCATCCAACCGAGGTCGCCGCGCTGGTCGTCGTTGGACGGTTCGACGACCGTGATGGCGGCATCCATGTAGATGACGGTCATCGCGCGGCGGGCCTCGTCGGTGTGGTTGGGGCCGGCCCGATGGAACGTCCAGCCCTGGTGGTAGCTGACGTCGCCGACCTCGAACGGCTCACACACCGCCGCCAGCCCGTGGTCGGCCAGGACCTCCTCCAGCGCCGCCTCGGACCGGTCGCCGATGGGCAGGTCCCGGCCGTCCTCCACACGGTGGCTCCCGGCAGTCCCGAGGAGATCCTCGACCGGCTCCAGACCAACGAGGAGGCGGCCTTGAGCGCGGGGTAGGCGCGGGGTGAGCGGAGGGTAAGCGAGGGCTCGTGGCCGACATCCAGGTCGTCCATCCGACGACTCTGCCGGCAGGCGGTGGCGTGCGGGGACCGGTCCGACCGGCGAAGCCGGGACGGTCCCTGCGCTCACCGCGACGCCTCGAGTCGCTCGCCGGTTGGGCCTTCGTCAGTCCGGCCGTGCTGTTGTTCCTCGTGTTCTTCGTCGCGCCGATCGCCATGGGCCTATGGGTCAGCCTCACCGACTGGGACGGCACGACGAATCCCCTGGAACAAGGGGGCGCCGACTTCGTCGGGGCCGACAACTACCGGTCGCTGCTGTCCGAGGACGGGCTGCTGCGCGAGGACTTCGCGATCAGCGTGCGCAACACCCTCTACTACGTGCTGATCGCGGTGCCGGCGGTGACTGCCCAGTGACCAGCTCGGTCGCGATCAGCGTCACCTTCCTGTTCCTGTTCTCCAGCACGGGTGTCATCAACGCGATCCTGGCTCGGGTCGGCGTCGAAGGGCCGAGATGGTTCACCGATCCCCGTGGTGTCCTGCACCTGCTGCTCGACGGTATCGGGCTGGTCGATGCCGACGTGCCGCCGGGCTGGGCGGGTGACACCGACCTGCTCGGCCTGCCGCTGTGGGAGTGGCTGGCCGGGCCGTCGGTCGCGCTGGTCGCCCTGCTGGCGTTGACGACCTGGACGACGTCGGGGTCGTTCATGCTGTTCTTCCTCGCCGGCCTCCAGAACATCCCACCCGAGCTGGACGAGGCCGCGGCGATCGACGGCGCCTCGACGTGGCAGCGGTTCCGCTACGTCACCCTGCCGCTCATGCGTCCGATGGTGGTGCTGGTCATGACGCTGTCGCTGATCAGCACCTGGCAGGTGTTCGACTCGGTGTTCATCATCTCCCGGGGCGATCCCGCCAAGACGACGCTGACCCCGGCCTACGTGTCCTACCGGCGCAGCTTCACGGAAGGGGCCTTCGGCCAGGGCGCAGCCATCGCCTTCGTGCTGTTCACGATCATCGTCGTGCTCACCGCCGTACAGCGCTGGGTCACGAGGGAGCGGGAGTAGGACCGATGCAACTCCTGACGCAGCGGGAGCCCCTTGCCGCGATCTACGACGACCGATCGCGCCCGCGGTGGCGGCGGTTCGGCCTGCGCGCGGTCGGCTACGGGCTCTTGCTGCTCGGGGTCGTCCTTTACCTCGGCCCCTTCCTGTTACAGGTCGTGACGTCGTTCAAGACCGACACGGACGCGGCCAACAACCCGCTGTCGCTGGTGCCCGACCCGGCGACGCTCGACGCCTGGCGGACGGTCGGCGGCGAGACCACCTCGGTGCCCATCCCGCTGGGTCGTTGGTTCCAGAACAGCCTCGTGGTCACCTCGGCGATCACGTTGGGCCGACTCGTCCTCGACAGCCTGGCGGGCTACGCCCTCGCCCGCCTGCGTTTCCCGGGGCGGGTGGTGCTGACCGCGGGCTTGCTGGCGATCCTCGCCGTGCCCGGGATCGTCCTGCTCATCCCCCGCTTCCTGGTGCTCACCCAGCTCGACCTCTTCGACACCTACGCCGGGATGATCCTGCCGCTGCTCTGCGACGTGGTCGGGATACTGCTGATGCGCACCGCGTTCGAGACCGTGCCGGTCGAGCTGGAGGAGGCCGCGATCATCGACGGCGCCGGCCCGGTGCGCCGCCTGTGGAGCGTCGCCCTGCCTCTGGTGCGGCCCGCGCTCATCACGGTCACGATCCTGTCGTTCCAGGGATCGTGGAACGAGTTCACCCACTTCCTGGTCGCGACCTCGGATCCCGACCTGGCCACGCTGAACCTGGGCATCGCCCGGCTCACTGGCGGCTCGTTCTACGGGCCATCACAGTTCCCGCTGAAGCTCGCGCTGGCGACGTTGTCGACGCTGCCGATCGCGGTCGTCTACGTGTTCTTCAGCCGCTACTTCACCCG
The DNA here is from genome assembly GCA_050744325.1 of Acidimicrobiales bacterium. Classification (GTDB taxonomy): domain Bacteria; phylum Actinomycetota; class Acidimicrobiia; order Acidimicrobiales; family VFJN01; genus DASXTK01. The sequence goes on along the minus strand of JBOGHK010000182.1, from coordinate 30,024 downwards.
CTCGATCGCGACGTCCGGCATCAAGTAGGCGAGACGCCGAAGCGGGTGCGGAGCTGGTTCTTGAGCACTTTGCCGGCGCCGCTGCGGGGCAGCGAGTCGGTGAAGACGACGGACTTCGGCAGCTTGTAGCCGGCCAGCCGCGGCCGGAGATGGTCGAGCAGCGACTGCTCGTCGAGGTCGGCGCCGTTGCGGCGAACCACCACCGCGAGCCCGACCTCGCCCCAGCGTTCGTCCGCCACGCCGATGACCGCGCCCTCGGCGACGGCCGGGTGGGAGTAGATCGCGTCCTCGACCTCGGCGGGGTAGATGTTCTCGCCGCCCGAGATGATCAGGTCCTTGAGCCGGTCGACGATGGTCACGTAGCCCTCGTGGTCCACCACGGCGACGTCGCCGGAGTGGAACCACCCTCCATCCGGTCCGTCGTCGGATCCGCTGACGGGCGCCGGCGCCCCGGTCGTCGGATCCCAGTAGCCGAGCATGATGTTGGGGCCGGCGATCACGACCTCGCCCTTCTCCCCCGGTTCGACCGGCTCGCCGTCGGGGCGGACCACGCGCACGTCGGTGAAGAACGACGGCACACCGGCGGTCCCCGCCTTGTCCGCCGCCCGCTCCGCGCCGAGGAACAGCGCTCCCGGCGACGTCTCGGTCATGCCGTAGCCCTGCAGGAACACGACGCCGCGCTCAAGGTAGGTGCGGATCGTGGCCAGCGGCACCGGCGCTCCCCCGCACAGCACGCGGCGCAGGCTGGACAGGTCGGCTGTCTCCCATGTCGGAACCTGCGACATGGCGTTGAACATCGACGGGACGCCGAACATGACCGTGACCCGGCGGCGCTCGATCAGGTCGAGCACCTCGTCGGGGTCGAACTGCCCCATCAGCACGACCGTGCCGCCCTTCATGAACGTCGGCATCGAGATCATGTTGAGCGCCGCGACGTGGAACAGCGGAGCGCACACCAATGCCACCTCGTCGGACTGCAGGTCGGTGTCGATGAGGACGTTGAGGCAGTTCCAGGTGACGTTCGCGTGGCTGAGCGTGGCTCCCTTCGGCCGGCCCGTCGTGCCGGAGGTGTAGAGGATCAGCGCCGGCTCGTCGAGCGCCACCGGCACATCCAGCCAGCCGCCCCCGAGCTCGCCCGGCCGTGGTCGCCCGGGCTGCGGACGGCCGCGGTCCTCCTTGCCCCCGTCTCCGCCCGCGACGAGGTTCTCGAACGGCTCACCAACCTCGACCGTGTGCAGCACCGCCGTCGCGTCGTGGACGGCGACGGCTTCGGCCGTCTCCGCCATGTGGGCGGCGTGGACGAGGACGGTCGCACCGCAGTCGGCGGCGACGTAGACCAGCTCGGGCAAAGCAAGCCGCCAGTTCAGCGGCACGAAGATGGCGCCGAGCGCAGCCGTGGCAAACAGCGTCTCGATCAGCGCCGGGTGGTTGGGGCCCAGGTAGGCGACCCGATCGTTGCGCTCGACGCCGAGGCCGCGCAGCCCTGCCGCCAGGCGGCAGCAGCGATCGTCCAGCTCGGCGTACGTGCGCTCGTCGTCCCCGTGGACCAGCGCTACGCGGTGCGACGACAGGCGTCGCCGCCGGGCCGGCCAGGAGCCAAGTCCCTGGTTGCGCACGGATCCTCAGCTCCTCGCCCCGTCGACCACTTCGCCTCCCTGCGCGTCGCGGACATTGTCAACGGTACTGTCAACGATCATCGGTCGGGTCGGCCGATCACGGGTGGGCGAGGACGGTGATCACCGCGACGGCTTCCTCACCGGCCAGGTGGCCACCACTGTTCTGTGCGAGGGCGACACGTGCCCCGTCCACCTGTCGAGGGCCACCCCGGCCGCGGATCTGATCGGCGAGCTCGACCACCTGTGCCAGTCCCGTCGCTCCGACCGGATGGCCACGGGACAGCAGCCCACCACTCACGTTGACCGGGCACCGACCACCCAGGCTGGTCACGCCCTCGGCCAAGAGCCCCGGTGCTCCACCTACCTCGCACAGCCCGAGCTGCTCGTAGGCCATCAACTCAGCCGGGGCCGCGGCATCGTGGACCTCGACCAGGTCCAGGTCCTCGGGACCGACGGCAGCGGCCTCGTAGGCAGCCTCGGCCGCACGACGCACGGCGCCGTTGGTCTCGATGTCGCCTGTCCCCCCGGACCGCAGCGTGGACGACGCCACACGGACCAGCGACCCTGATCCCCGCAGCGCACCCGATGATCGGGCCCGCCCGTCGGAGCAGACCACCACCGCAGCCGCTCCGTCCGCGACCGGCGAGCACATCAGCAGCCGCAGCGGCTCGGCGATCATCCTGCTGGCCAGGACCTCGTCGACGGTCACCGGATCACCGAACTGCGCCAGAGGGTTCGACCCCGCGTGGGCGCGGTTCTTGACCGCCACTGCCGCCGCGTCCGTGATCGAACCGCCGCCGCGGGCGAAGAACCGGCGGGCCGTGCCCGCGTAGACCCCCATCAGCGCCGACTGCACGCGCCCGCCACCTGCTGCGCCGCTCGCCACCGTCGCGACCTGCGTGGGGGCGCCGGGTCCATGGGAGGCCGTGCGGTCCACGTGGCCGGCCGGCTCCCGGGGATGGGAGGACCCGTCGGGCGCCATGCCCAGCAGGTCGTGGCGGACCTGATCCCCGAGGCTGGGCATGTCGTCGAAGTCGACGGCCGTGCTGAAGACCGCCATGGTCCGGCGCTTGTCGGCGTTGGTGAGCTTCTCGGCGCCGACGGCCACCACGACGTCGGCCGTGCCAGCGGCGACGGCCAGGCAGGCCACGTGCAGCGCCGTCGACGCCGACGCACACGCGTTCTCGACGTTGACGACCGGGACTCCGCCGAACCCGTAGTGACGCAGCGCCACCTCGCCACGGACCATCTCCTGGCCGGTCAGCACACCCTCACCAGCGTTGGCGAAGACCACCATGTCGACGTCGCCCACGCCGAGTCCGGCGTCCGCCAGTGCTTCGTCCACCGCCGCGACCGCCAGCGAACGAACGGTGCTCTCGGGGGCGTACCCGAAGGGGGTCATCCCCGTGCCCGCGATGAACGCACCCAGGCCCACGAGACGAGTGTGCCCACCCGCCACCGCCGATGCCCAGCGCGGCGTTCGCCACCCACGCACGCCGGCCGTGGCCCACCCGGCGGCCATGGCCTGCGGCGTCAGGCGGCGCAGGTCTCGAGGGCGACGCGGACGAACGCCGCGGCGACCGTGGAAGAGTCCCCGGCACGCCAGGCGACGCGGAACTCGTCGTACAACTCCACCGGATGCAGGCGCCGGACCACGATGTCGTCCCGGCCGCGAGCGCGCTGGGCCTGCCATGCGTTCAGCCAACCGATCCCCGTGCCCAGGGCCACGAGATCCAGCACCCGCTCCACCTGGACCGCGGCGTGGTTCACCCAGTGGGGCCTGGCGCCCATGGCCGTGCAGTAGGACTCGATCTCGTCGTGGGCGGTCGGCGCGTCGGCCCGCTCGACCACCAGAACCGGCTCACCGTCGAGCTCGCTTGCCTGGACGACGTCCTCGTCGGCCACCACGTCGTCCCCCGGGGGCAGGCCGACCACCTCGCCCCCGCCACCGACCGCGTCCGGCCCCGGATGCCGATCCAGCCCCTCGACAATGCCACCCGACCCCTGCGCCGAAGGCACCGGCCGCGCCACGGCCGGCCCGTGCGCCGAGCACGCCAGCCGGTGGTCCGGCGGCACCGCCACGTGGTCGACCGGCACCCGGGCCAACAGCACCGACGCCACCCGGCTGGGCTCGGCGACCGGCCCGCGCACGATGCCGGCCGCGATCCGTCCCGTCCGCAGGCCGTCGAGGATCAGGAGCGACGTCAGGCCATCCGGCCGGACGACGACGTCGGGATGCTCGGCATGGAACGCCCGGATGGTGCGCATCATGCCGTCCTCGCTGCCGTGGCAGTAGCCGACGGTCCAGGTCGTCGGGGCCGAGGCCAGCTCGGCCGCCGCGGCGTCGAACCGCTCCACGGCCCGCAGCACGTCGCGTGCGTCGACCAGCAGCCGTTCGCCCGCTGGGGTCAGCGCGACCCGCCGGCTGGTCCGCTCGAACAGCGCCAGCCCGAGCTGGTGCTCGAGCTCGCGGATGCGTTGCGACAGGGGTGGCGCCGACATGTGGAGCCGAGCCGCGGCCCGCCCGAAGTGCAGCTCCTCGGCGACGGCCACGAAGTAGCGCAGTCGCCTCAGGTCCGCCCCACGAACGCCGCGATCACCACGAACCATGGGAACCCCCCGAGGACCGAGGCCAACGGATCACTATCGAATTGGACACTATCCGTGTTGCAGACGGTCGTGGACTTCCGTCATCCGCTCGGCGACCGTGGGACCCGTGAAGCTGCTCTGGTTCCACCTGATGCCCTACCCGGAGCTGCCCGAGGACTTCAACCGCAAGCACCGCAGCGTCTGGGTCGACATCGACCCCCGCCTGTTCGACCCCGCGGTGATCGCCGACTGCTACGAGCGCTACGTCGACCAGCTGGTCTACGCCGAGCAGTGCGGCTTCGACGGGATCTGCGTGAACGAGCACCACAGCAACGGCTACGGGCTGATGCCATCGCCGAACGTGATCGGATCGGTCCTGGCCAGCCGCACGACACGGGCGGCGATCACGGTGCTCGGCAACTCCGTGGCCCTCTACGACCCCCCGGTGCGCGTGGCCGAGGAGATGGCCATGCTCGACCTGCTGTCCCGCGGCCGGCTGATCAGCGGTTTCCCAGTCGGCACGTCGATGGACACCGCCTACGCCTACAGCATGAACCCCGGCACCCTCCGCCAGAAGTACCACGAGGGCATCGACCTGATCCTCGAGGCATGGACCGCGACCGAGCCCTTCGCGTTCAACGGCCGCTTCACCCAGATGCGCTACGTCAACGTGCTGCCCCGGCCGTTGCAGCGACCCCACCCGCCGATCTGGATCCCTGGCGGGGGGTCCGTCGAGACGTGGGACTACTGCTCGACCCGCGACTACGTCTACGCCGCGCTGTCCTACTACGGCCACCGGATGGCCACCGAGACCGTCGGCGGCTACTGGCGCCGGGTCGAGGAGAACGGCAAGGACCCGAACCCGTACCGGCTGGCGTTCCTGCAGTTCGTCGGCGTCGCCGACACGGACAAGGAGGCCCACCGCCTGTACCGGGAGCCGGCCGAGTACTTCTTCAACCGCTCGCTGCACGTCGACCCGGGCTTCGCCGACCCGCCGGGCTATGTCACCGAGGCGTCGGCCCGCGCGCGCTACCGGTCCCAGGTCCGGGCCGTGGTGCGCGCCAAGCAGGCGAAGCACGACCTCACCTGGGACGAGATGGTGGAGAAGGGCTACGTCGTCGTCGGCAGCCCCGACACCGTGCGCGAGACACTGGAGGACGTGGCCCGCACCTTCAACTGCGGCCACCTGCTGACGATGCTGCAGTTCGGCAACATGAGCGACGAGCTCACCCGCTACAACACCAAGCTGTTCGGCGAGAAGGTGGCGCCGGGCCTGCGCGGCCTGTTCGCCGACGTCGAGGATCGCTGGTGGCCGACCAACGCGGTCCCGGCATGACCACCGACCCCGTTCCGGGTACCGGATCCGGCGCGCTTCGCCAGAGCCCGCGTCCACAGGACGAGCAGGCGCTGGTCTACCTGCCGGGGATCGCCGGCCACCCGGCCAGCTCGCCCGCCCTCGCTGGGTTGGTCGACGGGGGCTGGGACGTCGTGGTCCCGGACATCCCCGGGCTGGACGGGCGGTCAGGATTCCAGGCACCCCACGACTACCTCGGCTGGCTCACGGTCGTGTGGGACGCGCTCGACGCCACCGGCGCGCTGCCCTGCCCCGTCGTCGGCGCGTCGCTGGGCGGCATGCTGGCCGCCGATCTCGCCGCCCTCCGTCCCGAGGCGGTGACGGCGGTGGTCCTGCTGGCGCCGTTCGGCATCTTCGACCGGACGAATCCCGGGCTCGACCTGTACGCGGTCCCGACCGCCGAGCGGATGGGCCATCTCTTCGCCAAGGGGGTGCCCGACCCGTTCGTCGACCGGTTCTCCGAGCTCGGCCCGGACGACGGCCCCGTGGCCCGGTACCTCTGCGATACCGCCGCCGCCAGCCTGCTGTGGCCGCTCGGCGACCGCGGCCAGGCCGGGCGCATCCACCGCATCGGCTGCCCGGCCCTGGGGCTGTGGGGCGAGCTGGACGAGCTGCTGCCGGTAGGCACGGCAGCCGCGTGGGCCGAACGCGGCCTGCCGGTGGAGGTCATCGCGGGTGCCGGCCACCTCGTCGAATGGGACGAGCCCGACGGCGTCGCCAGTCGCGTGCTCGGATTCCTCGACGGCTTGTCCACCGACCAGACCTGAGGGGGTTCGATGGGTCTCACAGACGAAGCGGAGTTCCACTTCTTCCACTTCTTCCCGTACACGGAGCTGCCGGCCGACCACCAGGAGCGTCCGTCGCTCTGGGTCGACTTCCCCAACACCAACTACGACCCCGCGGTCGGGCACGGCCTGTACAACCGCTATCTGTCCGAGATGGTGCTCGCGGACAAGCTCGGCTACGACGGCCTGGTCCTCAACGAGCACCACAACACGCAGTATTCGATGAACCCCGCGCCGAACCTGACGGCAGCCGCGCTCATCCCGCAGACCACGAGCTGGATCAACGTGTTCGGCACGCCACCGAACCTGGGCTACCCGAACCGGCTGGCCGAGGAGTACGCGATGCTCGACGTGATGTCCGGGGGCCGGCTGCGGGTCGCGTTCCCGCTCGGCACCGGCATGGAGTACTGGGCCAACGCCGTGAACCCGGCGACGGCCCGGGCCAGGTTCCGCGAGTCGCTCGAGATCATCCTCCGCTGCTGGACCGACGACGGGCCCCGCAGCTACGCCGGCGACTTCTACACCTACCGCTACCTGAACCCCTGGCCCCGGCCGATGCAGCGCCCGTATCCCGAGTGCTACATCGTGGGGACGGGATCACCCGAGACGATCGAGCTGGCGGCCGAGCTCGGCTTCGGCTACTCGGTGGTGTTCATCCCCCGGGCAGTGCAGCTCAAGGTGTTCGACCACTACCGCGAGCGCCTCGCCCACCACGGCCACGAGCCGACGCCGGACAAGGTCGCGATCGGGATCTTCGCCTACGTGGCCGAGAGCGACGACCGGGCCGAGGAGGAGTTCCTGCCCCACGTCATGTACTTCTTCGAGAACAACCTGCGCACCACGCCGCGCTACCTGAACCCGCCCGGCTACGTCACGGTGCCGGAGTTCCGCAAGCGCGTCCAGGCCGCCAACGTGCACGGCTCGGCCAACTGGGACGACCTGGTCGCGATCAACCGGATCGTCGCCGGCACGCCCGAGAAGGTGGCCGATGCCGTCGGCGGCTGGATCGAGGAGTCGGGCAGTACCCGTGTGAACCTCAACCTCACCATCGGCGACATGCCGAACTGGAAGGTGGTGAAGAACACCACCTTGTTCGCCGAGGAGGTCATCCCCCGGCTGCGGGCGCGCAAGGAGGTCGCGGCATGACCACACACCCGACCGCCCCGGCGACCGCGGCGGGCCAGGCCGACTCGGGGGTTGCCGCCACGGCCGCCGGGTCGCCCGCCGCCGCGGCGCCGGCGGTCACGTTCGAGAGGCTGGTCCACGACGTGCACGGCACGTCCACGGTGGTGCTCGCGGCGGGCGACCCCGCGGCGCCGCCGGTGGTGTTCCTCCATGGTGCGGGCACGTTCCATGGCTGGGCCTTCGCCCAGCCGTGGGTCGAGCAGTTCCGGGTGCTGATCCCCTACCACCCCGGCTACGGCGAGTCCGACGACCTCGACGGGCTGCGCGAGGTGCACGACCTGGTGGTGCACTACGTCGAGCTGTTCGACCAGCTCGGGCTCACCAACGACGTCAACCTGGTCGGCTTCTCGCTCGGTGGCCTGATCGCCGCCCGGTTCGCCATCGAGCAGAAGCACCGCCTGCGGCGTCTCGTGCTGGTCGCGCCCGCCGGGCTGCGGGTGCCTGGCGTCGAGGCCGACGACCTGTTCCGCATCCCACCCGACGAGCTGGTTGGCCGGCTGGTCCACCGGATGGAGACGATCCTGCCGCACCTGCCCGCCGATCCCGACGACGTGGACTTCACCGTCGACCGGTACCGCGAGATGCGGACCACGGCGATCATGCTGTGGGAGCAACCGTTCGACCGTGTGCTGCCACGCTGGCTGGGGCGGGTCGACACGCCCGCGCTGATCGTGTGGGGCGAGGAGGATCGCCTGGCCCCCGTCGGGCTCGCCCACGGCTGGGCCGACCTGCTGCCCCGGGCCACCGTGGCCACCTTTCCCGACGCCGGGCACCTGGTGCTCGACGAGTCGCCGGACGCGACCGCAGCGGTCCGTGTGTTCTGTGGGCCGACCGGTTGAGCAACAAGGTCAAGCCCGGGGTGAGCGGTAGGTTGCGGGCGATGCACGAGGCGCTGCTGCTCGACGTCGGCTACGTGGTCATCGAGCTCACGTGGCCCGCGGTCGAGGCCTACGAGGCCACAACAGGCACGAACGGTCCTGGTGGAGACCACGCCGCCTCCGCAGGCGACGCCGAGTGGCAGCAGCACGTCGCCGGCGCGATCACGGCCGACCGGTACTGGGACAAGGTGGCCAGGTCTCGGGGACACGGCGACTTCCTGACCTTGTTCCGCGGTCTCGCCGAGGTCGTCCCCGACGAGTTGTTCGACCGGAACGCCCTCGCCCTGATGCGTGAGGCGCAGGCGGCTGGGCGCCGTGTCGGTGTGCTGACCAACGACTCGTACTCGTTCATCGGCCGCGACTTCTTCGCCGATCGACCCGAGTTCGCCGGGCTCGACGCCTTCGTGGACGCGACCGACATCGGCGCCCGCAAACCGGCGCCCGAGGCCTATCTCGCGGCCGCCAACGCCCTCGCCGCGACACCCGGGGACATCGTCTTCCTCGACGACACCCCGGAGTGCGTCGAGGGTGCCCGGCGTGTCGGCATGGTCGGCATCCTGGTCGACCCGTTCGACCGTCTCCCGGCGTTCGACCAGGCCCGCGAGCTGCTCGGCCTGGCGGCCGGCCAAAGCGATGACGGCCGGCGGAGGCCGATGCCGAGGCAATGAACGGCACTTAGCCTGCGGTGCATCGACCATGCGGTGACCGACCGGAGCGACACGCACGCCGACCGGCCAGCCATCCTGACGCGCGCCCTGATCCTGGTGTTGGCGTCCGGCTTCGGTGCGTTGACCAGCTTCTATGTCCTGCTGTCGGTGGTCCCGCTGTACGCCACCACGGGCGGCGCGGGCGGGACCGGCGCCGGACTGACCACCGGCACCCTGATGTTCGCCACCGTGGCGGCCGAGCTCGCCACGCCGCGGCTGCTGGCGCGGTTCGGGTACCGCCCGGTGTTCGCGACAGGCCTCGTGCTGCTCGGGGTACCGGCGGTGGCCTTGACCGCGTCGGACGGCATGGCCGCGATCCTGGCGGTCTGCGCCGTCCGGGGCCTGGGGTTCGCGGTCGTCGTCGTGGTGGGCGGCGCCCTGGTGGCCTCGTTGGTCCCGCCCGAGCGCCGCGGGGAGGGGCTCGGCATCTACGGCATCGTCACGCATCCCGCCGGCGAAGGAAGCCGAGCTCCCGGAGCGTCGAGGCGATCCCGTCGGCAGACCAGCAGAGCGATGACCAGCGTGTCCGCCCCTAACGAACGGAGTAACCGCCCGTGGCGATGGCGTCGGTGAGCTGGCGGGCGCCGGCCTTCAGGATGTTCAGATGCCGGCTCTCGTGGTCGCCCACGACGCGCGGGGTGGGGCCGACCATGGAGATCGCAGCGACCACGGCGCCGCCCACCGCGTCGCACACAGGCACTGCGAGCGACGACAGCCCCAGCTCGGTCTCGTCGACGCTGCGGGCGAAGCCGCGCTCCCGCACCCGTGTGAGCTCGGCACGGAGCAACTCGGGGACGACGATCGTATACCCCGTGCTGGGCGGCAGGCCGGCCTGCAGTCGGGCCTCGGCCAGCCCGGGGTTGTAGGCAGCGAGGACCTTGCCCGCGCTCGACCGGTGGAGGGGCGACCGGCGGGAGTTGGTCGAGTACCGCAGTGCTTGCTGACCCTCGACCCGCTCCACGTAGACGACCTCCGTCCCGGCGGGGACGCCGACCTGCACCGTCTCCTGGAGGCGGTTGCGTAGCTCGACCAGGAGGGGAAGGGCCTGGTCGCGCACCGCCGTACGTTCCGTGGCCAGGTGGCCGTACTCGACGAAGCGGACCCCCAGCCGGTAGCCCCGCTCGGCCGTGCGGTCGACCAAGCCTCGCCGGGAGAGCACCGCACAGGTGCGGTGGGCCGTGCTCTTGGCCACACCGACCCGGCGGGCCAGCTCGCTCAGGCTCAGCTCGGGCGCGCGTGCCAGGGCGTCGATGATGTCGAGGGCGATCCCGACCGATTGCAGTGTGGCACGCTCGGAGGCGGGCACCCCGCCAGTGAACCACCGTCTAGTTCGGGACGCGGCCGCCGTTGACCATCAGGGTCTGTCCGGACACGAACGCCGCGTCGTCCGAGAGCAGGTAGCAGAAGGTGCCCAGGAGGTCGTCGGGCCGCATGACCCGGCCCAGCGGGGTGCGGCTCGGGTCGTAGGAGCCAAGGACCTCGGAGCCCGGCGTGGGCGTGAACCCGGGCGCCACGCAGTTCACCCGGATGCGCCGCGGCCCCAGCTCGTTGGCCAGCGCACGGGTCATCGAGATCACCGCACCCTTGGACGCCACGTAGTGCACGAAGCCGTGCGATCCGGTGAACGCCGTCTCCGACGCGACGTTCACGATGCTGCCGCCACGCTCGCCCATCCCCGTGGCTGCCGCGCGGGCGCACAGGAACGAGCCCCGCACGTTGACCGCGAACATGCGGTCCCACTCGTCGAGGCCGATCTCGTCGTAGGGCCGACGCCCGACCAGCAGGGCGGCGCTGTTCACGAGGCCGTCGATCTCGCCCGCCTCGGCGAACAGCGCGGCAACCTCGTCGGGATCGCTCACGTCGCACGTGACGTCGGCCCCGGCAGCAACGTCGGCGGTGACCACCGCGGCTCCTCGACTGCGCAACTCGGCGGCCAGCGCAGCACCGATGCCCCGTGCCGCACCGGTGACCACGACACGCTTGCCCTCCATCCGTTCTGTGTACTTGATATCTACCGATCGCGAGATATCAAGGACACAGAACCAGGGCGGGCAGGCGGCTCAGCCGGCGGACTCGGCCGTTCGGACGACCTCGGCCAGCGCCGCGTGGATGCGGCCGTTGGTCGCGAGCACGTTGGCGAGCCCCGGGCCGAGGTTGGGTGGCCCGCCGTCGAGATCCTCGATCGTGCCGCCCGCTTCGGTAATCATCAACGCAGCGGCCCCGACGTCCCAGGCGAAGGTGGCGTCGCGTTCGACGAAACCATCGACGCGGCCCGCGGCGACGTACGCCAGAGCCAGCGCCGGCGAGCCCAGCCAGCGGACCCCGCGGCAGTGGCTGCTAAACGCGATCGTGCGGCGGCCGAACAGAGCGATGGCGTCGGGGTCGTCGGACTGGATCCCGGTGCACACCAGAGCCCGCTGCAGCGAGTCGGTCGACGACACCGCCAGCCGCTGGTCGCCGAGCCACGCTCCCCCACCGCGCACGGCGGTGAACAGCTCGCCGCGGAAGGGCTCGAAGATGGCCCCCGCGGCCACGCCCTCGCCGTCGCGGACAGCCACCGAGCTGCACGCGAACGGGATGCCGTGGGCATAGTTCGAAGTTCCGTCCAGCGGGTCGACGAGCCAGGTCACCGGCCCCTCGCTGGCCTCGCCGTCGCCGCGACCCTCCTCGGCCAGCACCGCATGGTGGGGGAAGCGGGCAGTGATCACCCCGATGATCTCGCGCTGCGCCGTCAGGTCAGCCCACGTGACGATCGAGGTGCGCTCGCTCTTGAGCTGCACCTGCTGGGGACGGGACAGGCCGTCGACCAGCACCGCGCCGCCTGCCCGGGCCGCGGCCACCGCGACCTCCAGGAGCTCGTCCGGCGTCGGCGACATGCCCATCAGGCCATCCGACCGGCCGGTGAGCCGGTCGTCGCCGCCAGCGCGGCCCAGATGCGTTCGGGGGTCACGGGCGTCTCCAGGTGACGGACGCCGAGGTGGCCGAGGGCGTCGACCACCGCGTTGTAGATCGCAGGGATCGACCCGATGGTGCCCGACTCGCCGATGCCCTTGGCCCCGAGCTCGTTCACGAAGGTCGGTGTCTCCATCGGCACCAGCTCGAACGACGGCAGCTCGGTCGCGGAGATCACCAGGTAGTCGGCGAAGTTGGTGGTCAGCGGCTGGCCGTACTCGTCGTAGCGGATGGCCTCGAGCAATGCCTGTGCAGCGCCCTGCGCGATGCCGCCGTGCACCTGGCCCGCGGCCAGCAGCGGGTTGAGCAGGCGGCCGGCATCGTCGACCGCGACCAGCCGCCGCAGCCGCACGCCGCCGGTCTCGGTGTCGACCTCGACCACCGCGACATGGGCCCCGAACGGGTAGGTGGGCATCGTCGGCAGGTGGTCGGACACCGCGGCCAGTGCCCCCACGCCCGCCTCGGCGCCAGGCGCGCCGACGGTGGTGGCCCCAGATCGTCCCTGAGCGTCAGACGCGCCGGCCTCGCCAGGCTGCACGGGCCCGCCCGCCTCGACGCCATCGGCGACCAGGTCAGCCCACCCGAGGCTGCGGGCCGGCGTGCCCGCCACGTGGAACCGTCCGCTGTCAGCATCGAGCACGACGTCGGCGGTCGCTGCCTCCAGCTGCTCGGCGGCCCGCTGGCGGCCCAGGTCGACGAGCGTGGCGCACGCGCTGGCGATCGCCATGCCTCCGAGCTGCACCGACCGGGAGCCGACCGTGAGCCCACCCCGGCTCACCAGGCCCGTATCCCCGTGGACGACTTCGACATCCTCGACCGACACACCCATGCGGTCGGCGACGATCATCGCCCAGGTGGTGTCGTGGCCCTGGCCACTCGGCGTCGACCCGCTGGTCACCCGGACCCGCCCACCGTCGAGCACCTCGACCGCACCGAACTCACCGCCACCCGCGACCGCGGTGACCTCGACGTAGGTCGACATCCCGACCCCGAGAACGACGGGATCCCCGGCCGCCCGGCGCCGGGACTGCTCGTCGCGCAACTCCGCGTAGTCGGCGCCGGACAGGGCCCGCTCGAGCGCCTCCGGGTAGTCGCCCACGTCGTAGACCGTGCCCATCGCCGTCGTGTAGGGCTCGGTGAACCGACCCACGAGGTTCCGCCGACGAACCTCGGCGGGATCCATGCCGATCTCGGCGGCGAAGCAGTCGACCATCCGCTCGATGGCCACCGCTGCCTCGGGCCGCCCCGCACCCCGGTAGGCGGTCGTCGGCGTGGTGTTGGTGACCACCGAGACGCCGCTGAAGCCCACGCTCCCGATGTCGTAGGCACCGGTGGTCATCAGCATCGTCATGACCGGCAGCCGCGCGCCGAGCAGCGGGTAGGCGCCGGCGTCCTGGACCACGTCGAGCTGGTAGGAGGTGATCCGGCCGTCGCGGCGGCCACCCAGCCGGGCGTGCTGCACCTGGCCCCGGCCGTGAGGCATGGCGACCATGTTCTCGGAGCGGGTCTCGGTCCAGCGCACCGGACGGCCGACGACGCGGGCGTAGAAGCCCAGCGCCGCCTCGTCGGCCATGACGCGGGACTTCGCCCCGAACCCTCCGCCGACGTCGGGAACCACCACCCGGACCTGGGCCGGATCGAGCCCGTACACCTCGGCGAGGAGGTCGCGGGCGGGATGCGCGCCCTGGCACGCGGCGTAGTGCACCAGATGCCCGTCCGCGGTCCAGTGCGCCGCGGCGGAGCGGGGCTCGATCGGGGCGGCGGTCAGGCGCTGGTTCACGATCCGCTCCTCGACCACGACCTCGCAGCCCTCGAAGTCGCCGGCGGACGGGGACGCGACCCGCGTCACGACGTTGCTGCCGGCCTCGGGGAAGAGCAGGTCGTCGTCGCGCAGCGAGGCCTCGGGATCGATCACCACCGGAAGCGGCTCGTAGTCGACCACCACGAGATCGGCAGCGTCCGCGGCACAGGCCCGGTCTTCGGCGACGACGGCCACGACCGGGTCGCCCACGAAGCGCACGACGTCCCGGGCCAGGATCGGCCGCCGCATCACGTCGGGGAAGGCCGAGCTGGCGGCCGGAGCCTGCCCGAGCCCGCGAAGGTCGTCGGCGGTCAGGACGGCCAGCACGCCGGGCACCGCTCGTGCCCCGGAGACGTCGACGGCCGTGATGCGCGCGTGAGCCACCGACGAGCGCACGTAGACCAGCCAAGCGGCGCCCGGGAGAGCCACGTCCTCGACGTAGGTGCCTCCGACGGTGACGAAGCGGCGATCCTCGACCCGCGCCACCCGGTTGCCCAGGATGCTGCCCACCTGTCCTCCCCTCGTGCGCCACGCCGGCCACCGCCCGACGGTTCTGTGTACCGGATGTGCGGCGAAACATGCCACATCCGGTACCCGGAAGGGGCGGTCAGCCCGGCCGGCTCTGCACCGCGGGCAGCCGGTCGAGCAGGCGTTCGACCATCAGCGTCGCTTCGTCGGGGCCGAGCCCGAGCTCGTGGATAGCGGCTCGGTAGCGGTTGAGGGACCTGCGGGCGGCCAGCTCGTTCCCGGCCGCCCGGTGCGTGGCGACCACCAGGCGGTGCGCCGCTTCGAGCCAAGGGTCGATGACCAGCGCCTGTTCGGCCAGGCCGAGGGCGTGGTCGAAGCGGCTCTGCGCCATCAGCAGCTCGCCCGCACGAACGGCGACGGCGGCGAACCGGCGGCGTCGCTGCTCGACCGGCGCGATCGCCCACTGGTCGGACAGCACCTCGGTCGGTTCCCCACGCCACAGCTCCACGGTCTGCAAGGCTCGGTCGAGGGCTGTGGTCGGCGCGCCGCGCCGGTCGGCGTCCATTGCCTCGTCGCACAGTGCGTCGAAGTTCCACACGTCGACGGCCAGCCAGGTCCCGGCGTGGAGCGAGAGGTTGCCACCGTTCTGCCGGACGAAGAAGGAAGCGTCGCGGGGCTGCCGGTCCGGCTCGAGCACCCGCAGGAGGTAGCTGAGGGTCACCCGGAGGTTGGCGGCCTGGGCCTCGGGATCGAGTGCCGGCCACAGGTCGTCGGCAGCTTGGCCTCGGCTGACCGTTCCGTGGAGGGCGAGATATGCCAGCAGCGTGCGCACCCGCTCGCGTCGCCAGTCGGGACTACGGGTCTGACCGTCGCCTGACCACAGCTCGATCGGCCCGAGCAGTCGCAGCTCCAGTCGCGTGGTCGGAGGTGCCGGCAGATGCCCGAGGGCCTCCCGGGCGGCGCGCCGCAGGCGGCCGCTCGCGCTGGTGGCCAGATCGGCGACGGCGGCCTGGGTGACCGGCCACGACGCCTCCAACAGGTCCCAACCGTCGTCACGTCCGGCAGCGATCGCCGCGACGCCGACCTCGGCCATCCACGCCGGGGGGAGGTGGGCCTGCACGATCGGGGCGTCCGGCAAGCCGGTGACGCCCGACGGGAGACGGCCGTCCGCCCGGATCGCCGCCACCATCCGCGCCAGGTCGCGGCCCGCGAGCCAGGCTGGCCCGAGCTCGGCCGCGTCCCACACCGGCCGGGTGGCGGGAACCAGCACGTAGAACAGCGCCAGGTGCCGTCGCTGCGGCGCGACCGGAAGTCCCTCCCCCACGGGATATCGGTCGACGTACGCCGTCAGCACGGCGGCTGCGGCGGCCTCGTCCCCGGAGGCCAGCGCCAAGGTCGCTCCGGCGACGGCCAGGCCGGTGTCGACCAGGGGCGTCTCGGGCACCAGGTGGGCGGTGACGCGGGCCTGCTCCAGGTACCTCGCCGCCTGGTCGGGCTGTGCCCGGAAGGCGTAGGCCATGCTGCACTCCGCCGCGATCAGGACGGTGCTGTTCCGGTAGCCCGACTCGCTGACCCGTTCGAGCAGCGTCGACAACGCGTCGAGCACTTCGGCAAGGTGCCCCTGGTACCACCGCGCCTGCAGCCGGGTCCCTTCGGCCAGTGGCGCATGCAGCGACCCCGAGTACGTCAGCGCCCGCGTCGCGGCCTCCTGCGCACCGTCGAGGTGGCCGAGCTGCAGGAGGGCGATTGCCCGAGCCCAGCTCACCAGACCCAACCAGGGCTCGCTCAGAGACCCGGCCGGGATGCGGTCGAGCTCGGCCAGCATTCGACGGCCGTCGTCGGCGATGTCGAACAGCATTGCTCGACCGAGGCAGGCGAACGGGGCGGCGTCCTCGCATCCGGCAGCTTCGAGCTCGAAGGCCCGGGCGGCCACCGAGGCCAGGCGGCCGGGCTCGTCGGACCACCAGGCCACCTGGCCGAGCTGCACCAGGCAGGCCAGCTCGCCGATGGTCTCGCCGACCGACCGGAACGCCGCCGCACAGTCCTCGAAGTCCTGCCACGCTCCTCCCAGGTCGCCCTCGACCCCGATCACCGCCGCCAGCAGCCGACCACTGGGACGGTTCCGCACCTCGTCGGGTAGGCGGCCGAGCCAGGCCTCGAGGACGTCGCGGGCGACAGGAGGATGCACCGCGCCCAACGCGACGACGATCGCATCGCCCACCTCGTCCCAGGCCTCGGCCTCGACGAACAGACCCATGGCCCGGTCGACCCGACCGCGACCCATGAGCGCGATCCCGGCGCGACGGCGGGCATCCGCCACCTCGTCACCGGAGACCTCGGCCGACAGCAGCGACTGCCACAGCGAGTGCAGCGTCGGTTCCCGTTCGGCGAGCCGCGTGACCAGCGGGAGGCCGGCGAACAGATCGGCCAGGACGACGTCCCGCCCGAGGACGGTGCGCGCCAGGTCGTCGTCGACCGGGCCGATGTGGGCGAGGAGCGCGAGCGCATGTCGCCGTTCGGCGGGCAGTTCGGACAGGACCTCCTGGCCGACGTAGTCGGTGGTCGCCCCGGATCGTGCGCTGGCGGACAACTCGGCGAGCGCTGGCCATCCGCCGCTGTGGGCCACCCGGGCACCGGCAACGCGCCGCAGCACGGCGAACTCCGCCAGCTCGGTCTCGGTGAACGCCAGGTCGGCCTCGTCGAGCTGCATGACCCGGCCCTCGATCTCCCGCCGGGCGAGCGGTATCGGTGGCGCCGAGCGCCCCGCGAGCACGACGTGGCCGTTGGCCGGCAACGAGTCGACGACCGCGGCGAGCAGTGCCGCCGCCTCCGAGCCCGCCGGGATCTCGTGGACGTCGTCGAGGACCAGCGCCACCTGCTGCGGCGCCCGTCGCCACGTCGCCTCGGCGATGGCCGTCGCCAGGCCATCGAGGTCGCCGTCGCCGGTGCTCCTCGCACCGACCGCCTCGCAGAGCGCGGAGCCGAGCGACGAGACCGTCACGACGCTCGGACCGCAGGCCAGCCAGCAGTCGAGGCCGAGCGGAGCCGCCGCGTTCTCGGAGATCGCCTGGGCCAGCAGGGTCGTCTTGCCGTAGCCGGCAGGCGCCGCCACCACGAGGACCGGTGCGATCCACCGCCTGCGAAGCCGGTCGAGCAGCCGCTCACGCATCAGCATCGAACGATCCACCACCGGCGGTTCCAACCGTCGGTCAGACCACACCCGAGCGAGGCTAGACACCGGCACGGCGCAACATGCCGCGGCGGCTGCCCGCACCGGAGACCCGCACCCATGGCACTAGGTTCGTCGGGGATGCAGATCGAGAAGGCCGTCGTGTTCGCGGAGCGGGAGGGCTTCCGGGCTCTGGAGCTCGACCTCTATGCACCGACCGGGCCCGCGAGCCGGCCGCGGCCTTTGCTGGTCTACATCCACGGTGGAGGGTGGCGGATGAGCCATCGCAGCCGTGCGCCGCGGGAGACCCGGGCGTGGGAGCCCGGCTTCTTCGAGCGCCTCGCCGACGCCGGGTTCGTGGTCGCCACGCCCGGGTACCGGTTCAGCGGTGAGGCCGGGTTCCCCGCTCAGATCGACGACACGATCGAGGCGCTCACGTGGTTGCGGTCGTCGGGCGACGCCCTCGACATCGACGTCGCCCGCACCTACCTCTGGGGTGCATCGGCCGGTGGCAACCTGGCCGCGCTGGCAGCGCTGCACCGTGACGCACCGCCGGTGGCCGGGGTGGTCTGCTGGTACCCGATCACCGACCTGTTGGCCCTGGACCACGACGCCACCGACAGCTTCGAGGCGCACCTGCTGGGCGGGCCGATCGGCCAGCACCTCGACGCCGCCCGCGCGGCCAGCCCCGTGTCGCACGTCCGGGGCGACGCCCCACCCTTCCTCCTCCAGCACGGCGACCGCGACACCTGGGTGCCGGTCGACCAGAGCCGCCGCCTCGCGGCCGCGCTGCAGGCCGCCGGCGGGTCCGTCGAGCTGGACGTCGTCGGTGGTGCCGACCACTTCTTCGACGGTGCGGCCGATGTCGAGGCGATCTTCGACCGAGCCAGGGACTTCCTCCTCGGTCTCGACGCCCGCCACGCCGCCCGTTATCAGGACACCTGACGTAGCTGCGCTCTACAGTGTGGGAGCGCTACCCGTGACAGGTGGGTCGGTCGCTACGAGGGGGGACTGACGTGACGACAACACCAGCCAGCGACGCTGTCGTTTTTCCTGGGCCGGACGAGATCGAGGGGTTCTGGGCGCTGGACAAGATGCACGCGCCCCGGCCGGTGACTCCCCTGTCGTTCGACCTGGTCGTGTACACGCTGGCCGAGGGGTTCACCAAGGCGCAGTCTGAGTACGACTGCCCGATCATGGTGACCGCCCGCGAGATCAACCACTACTTCTATGTCGCGTTCCACCCGATCCCCGACGAAGCCGAGATCGCGGACCGGATGACCCGCTACCACGGCAAGCTCGCCAGCAACGTCCCCGGCATCGGCAAGACCTGGGACGAGCAGTGGAAGCCCGAGGTGATCGACGCCAACGTGCCCCTCAAGACCGTCGACTGGTCGGGACTGAGCGACGGCGAGCTGATCGCCAAGCTCGACGAGCTGACCGACCAGATGCGGCACCAGTGGTGGATCCACGGCCACATCAACTTCGTCCTGCTGTCGAGCAGCGCGTTCTGCGATCTCTACGACACGATCATGAAGCCCGATGATCCGACCGAGTCGTATCGGACGCTCCACGGCTTCCCGACCACCTCCGTCGATGCGAGCCGGGGACTGTGGGCGCTGAGCCGCACGGTGCTCGCCAGCCCAGCGCTCAAGGAGCTGTTCGAGTCCACCGCCCCCAAGGACCTGCCCGCCGAGCTCAACGCGACCGAGGAGGGCCGGGCGTTCCGCCAGGCGCTCGACCAGTTCCTGTTCGACTACGGCTGGCGCCACGACGCCGTGTACGACCTCGCCGACGTGCCGTGGCGCGAGAACCCGTCGATCCCGCTGGCGAGCATCGCCAGCATGACCGAGCTGGCCGACAGCGAGGACCCCGAGGTCGTCTACCGGCAGAAGGTGGCGGACCGCGAGGAGCTGCTGGCCAAGGCCCGCGGCAAGCTCGCAGACGAGCCCGAGACGCTGGCGAAGTTCGACGAGCTGTACGAGTCCGCCCGCTACAGCTTCCCGCTCACCGAGGACCACGCCTTCTACATCGACCAGCTGTTCATCAGCGTCCTGCGCCGCTTCGCCCTCGCCGTCGGTGACCGGCTGGTGAGCAAGGGCGTGATCGACCGACCCGACGACGTCTTCTACCTCTACCGCGACGAGGTCGTCGCCGCGCTGGGCGACGCCGGCGACCGGCGTGGCCTGGTCACCGAGCGGCGGGCGAGCCTCGCACGTGCGGCGCAGGTTCCCGCACCGACCAACCTCGGCACCCCGCCACCGCCGGCCGAGGTGCCCGATCCGTTCATGGACGCGCTGGTGTTCCGTCTGCTCGGCATGGTCCCGCCCCAGGAGAGCGCCGACCCCAGTGCGCTCAAGGGCGTGCCCGGCGCACCGGGCGTCTTCACGGGGACGGCCCGGGTAGTGCGCTCGCTGGACGAGGCCACCGAGCTGGAGGAGGGCGAGGTCATGGTCTGCGAGATGACCCTGCCGCCCTGGGTGCCGGTGTTCTCGGTAGCGGGGGCGATCGTCGCCGACGTCGGCGGTGTGCTGTCGCATACCGCGATCGTGGCCCGCGAGTTCGGCGTCCCGACCGTGGTCGGCACCGAGGTGGGCACGACGACGATCACGACCGGCCAGACCATCACCGTGGACGGCACCAAGGGTTTCGTCTACCTGGACGGCCGCACCGCCACCGAGGCCGCGTCCATCCTCTGACCAGCTCAAGCCCGTGCGAGCTCACGACCCCCTGTTGCGCCGCGGGGGTCACGCCCCGGGCTGCCGCGCGACCCCCACGGCTCGCAGCATGGCAGGTCATCGCGAACCGAACGCGGTCCGGAGTCGTAGAGGCGGGCATGGACGGACCGGCACACGCTCGTTCGGGGCGCACCACGGGCGGACAGAGCAGGAGAGACTGACATGGCGACGATCCGACGAGTCCTTGCAACTGGCCTGGCGGTCGTCGTGGCCGCGGTCACCAGCTTGACGTTCGCCGCCGATGCGGAGGCGATACCACCCTGTTGGATGGAACCGATCCCTCCGCCGGACTGCCCCGAGCCCCCGCCGCCGACGGAACCTGGGCCGATCAGTGGCTCGGTGGTCCTCCACGACACGAACGAGCATGCGAAGCCGGCTGCCGTGGCCCGCCTTGCCGAGGTCCTCGACCGGGTCGCCGCGGCGAACCGGGCCAGGCTCGGCAGCAGGTCGATCACGCTGCACCTGATCCCGAACGACCTGGACCTGACCGAGCTGCCGCAGTGGGCAGACAAGCGCGGCGCCGACATGCCCGACGAGCGAGACGACGACGCCTACGTGGAGAACCGCACCTACGACGTGCTACGCGGCATCGCGACCTGTGAAGGTGGCGCGCTGCAGGCCGCGGTGGGCGAGGAGACCGTCGCGCCCGAGGCGTTGCTGTCTCCGTGGTCCGGCTACCCCGCGCCCCCGGATGACGATCTCGGTGGGACCCTGGTGCACGAGACGGGCCACCTCGTTGAATGCCTGCTGACCCCTGACCAGCAGGCTCGACTGGAGACGCTCTATGAGGCCGCCTTCGAGCGCCACCCTGTCGGCATCGTGGGCCGCGACCCCGACTACAGCGTCTCGGACGTTAGCGAGTACTGGGCTGAAGGCACCGCGGCATGGTTCGAGGCAGGCAGTGACGCCTCGTACCGGCGATCGTGGCTCCAGCAGAACGATCGCGATCTCTACGAGCTCCTCGACCAGGTCTATGGCATGCCGCCTGCGTCACGGTTCTGCGACGGTGTCCGCGCCACCACGGTGCTGGCGGCGCCAACCACGTTCACCGGGACCGACGGCCAGGAGGTAGTCGTGGGCTCGTTCGGACGGGACCTTGTCGACGGTGCCGATGGCGAGGACTTCCTCTGCGGCAACGGCGGGCCCGACGAGGTTGAGGGCGGCAGCGGCCCCGATGTGGTCGAAGGCGGCCTTGGTGCAGATGACCTCTACGGCGGCACCAACGCTGACTACGTGTTCGGCGGAGAAGGCGACGACGAGGTCCGCGGTGGGTCCGAAGACGACTCGATCTACGGCGGGCCGGGTCACGACCGGTCTTATGGCGACGATGGGAACGACAACGTTCTCGAAGACTTCTTCTCGGGCCAAGTCGACCGGCCGACAGAGCTCGGGGATGGCAACGACACCCTCTACGGCGGCAGGGGCACCGATCTCATGGGTGCCGGTGAGGGCGACGACACCCTGAACGACACGATCGGTACCGACGAGTTCAACGGCGGGAGCGGTCGCGACCAGATCTGGTCCGTGGACATCCTCGGTGGCGGAAGGGTTCCACCCGGTCCCGACTTGGTCGATGGCAGCAGTGGTGATGACTTCTGCACCTTCGACACCATCGACGTCGTCTACAGCTGCTTCGTACCAGGAGAGGCCTAGCCCAGGCTAACCCTGAGCTGCGAGCTCACGAGCCCCTGTTGCGCCGCGGGGTGGGGCTTGCGCCGATAGAGGTAGGCGGCCGGGTGGGTGGCGCCGAAGTCGTCGGCCGCTGCCGGAGCATCAGCGGAAGCGGCGGTAGGCCGACGAGCTTCAGCGACAGGCCCCGCCCAGCCGCCGGACTCCCTAAAACGAAGAAAGCCTCGGGGTCCCCGCTACCCCCAAAGCTCCTTGCTCGCGAGCGCGGCGCCGTCGGCCAAGGCCCGCAGCTTGGGCCACACCACGGTCGGGTGGACCTCCGGCGCGTAGGACGCACGCGACGAGAAGCCGCAGTCGGTGCCAGCGATCACGTTCTCACGCCCGACCAGCTCGGCGTACTTCACGACGTAGTCGGCCACCAGCTCCTGGTGCTCGACGTAGTTGGTCGCGTGGCCGATCAGTCCAGGGATGAGGATCCGGCCCTCGGGCAGGGTCACGTCCTCCCAGATGCGCCACTCGTGGTAGTGCCGCGGGTTGGCGACCTCGAAGCTGTTGGCACCCGCGTCGATCGCCATCATGAACGGCACCACCTCGATCAACGGGATGTCGTTCATCCGGGGCCCGTGGTTCAGGCCGTAGCAGGTGTGGTGGCGGATCTGTTCGAGCGGGATGTCGCGCAGGGCATTGTTCAGGGCCTCGACGTGCATCCACGCCATCCGCTCGCGCTCACCCTGCTCCAGGCCCGGGTCGCTGAGCATGTCGATGAGGAACGGGTCGTCTATCTGCAGCACGAACCCCGCCCCGACGATCGCGAGGTACTCCTCGCGCATCGCCTCGGCCACCGCGGCGAGGTACTCCTCGTGGCTGGCGTAGTACTCGTTGCGCCCGAAGCCGCTCGGACCGGTCGAGGGCATGAACACCTCAGTCACCTCGTGCGGCGCCGCGGCCACCGCCGCCCGCAGGTTGTCGATGTCGATCTGCAACAGCTCCTGCCCGATGTAGCTGATCGGGCCCTTGCAGACGATGCGGCGCAGCGGCGTGACGGTCGACGAGTACTTCTTGAAGTAGTCCTCGTAGTACTCGGGGAAGTCGTCGACCTCCTTCTGCCACGACGGCGCCATCCGCATCGACTCCATGTCCGGTTCGAAGCCGCCCAGGCGGTCCTTCACGTAGCCCAGGAAGCTGACCTTGCTCATCTCGCCGTCGGTCACGATGTCGATGCCGCTCCCGACCTGCTGGCGCACCCGGTCGGCGACCGCGTCACGCACCTGGCGGTCGAGCAGCTCGGCGTCGTAGGGCCGGCCGTTCTCGCGCTCGCGCATCGTGTCGAGCAGCTCGTGCGGCCGGGCCAGGCTGCCGGCGTGGGTGGTCAGGATGCGGTCGGTGCTGCGCTTCATCGCGCTCCCCCTGGGTCGAACTTCATTCTGGCGCTGCTCAGCACGGCATGTTGACCTGAGCGACGC
This sequence comes from Acidimicrobiales bacterium, assembly GCA_050744325.1. Lineage (GTDB taxonomy): Bacteria > Actinomycetota > Acidimicrobiia > Acidimicrobiales > VFJN01 > DASXTK01. The sequence goes on along the minus strand of JBOGHK010000182.1, from coordinate 6,690 downwards.
CAGTTGACGGATTCAGCGGCCGTTCACGCACGTGATGTATGTCCAGCATGCCTGGAACGTCGGCCTGCCGTGGAACAACACGTCCATCGCGTGGCGGATCAGCTCGAGCCGGTCGGCGACCGCCTCCGGCGACGGCGCCGCCCCGTCGATCTTCTCGGTGCCGCCCACCCAGCCGAGCACGGCGTCGTGGTAGGTGCGCAACAGCTCGTACCAGTCGGCGACCAGGGCCTCGATGCTCGCCTCGCGCACCGACTCGACCTTGAGCCCCGCGACCTCGAGCGCCTCGAGGTAGAAGTCCAGCGGCCGCGGCTGGAGGAAGACCTTGTCGCGGAACGCCGCGTGGGCGGCCATCCGGTCCTGGTCGTCGAGGTCGGCCCGGTAGGCCGCGTACTTCGGGTCGGTGCGCACCAGGCCCTCGGCCAGGTCGCCGACCACCCACACGGTCTCGTCGAGGATCCACTCGTTGCGCCGGGCCCGTGGGTTGCGGATGTTGCCCGAGTTGATCAGCACGTGCCCGCCGGGCCGCAGCGCCCGCACCCAGGAGCCGACCGTGTCGGGCAGGTCCGGGTACAGGTGGACGGCGTTGGTCGACACGATCGCGTCGACCCGGCGCTCCAGCAGCTCCGGCCCGAGCACCTCGTCGAGCCGTTGCAGGCGCTTGTCGGGCTTGAGGAAGCGGAGCAGGCGCAGCCCGACGTCGGGGTCGTCCCGGAACTTCTCCAGGGCCACGCGCAGGAACTTGGGCGAGCTGTCGACGATCACCGCACCGGCGTGGACGTCGAACATCCGCAGCTTCAGGCGGTCCACCAGGATGCCGGTCCCGCCCGAGTAGTCGACCAGGATCTCGCCGTCGTTGAGCAGGTGGGACAGCTCCTCGACCGTCGCGTCGAGGTTGCGGTACCAGCTGTGGCGGTCGACGCCGTCGTAGGCCTCGCCGAACGCGTCGACCGGCTGGTGGGTCCAGTCGTCGTCCGGGACCCGCTCCCAGCCGGCGGGCCACTCGAACGCCCGGGGCCGGATGGCGGGCCGGATCGGCGTCGTGACCGTCCGGTGCAGCTCGACCAGCGACCCGACGTCACGGGGCCGGTGGCGGGCCCAACCGCAGTCGGTCGCGACGCCGAAGTCGCCGACGAAGCGCCGGGCAGCGACGATCCGCGCCCGAGCCCCCATCTCGCCGTCCGACGGATGGATCAGCCCGAGGTACAGCCGGGTCTCGCGGCGCAGCGCGAGCTGGGCGAGCGTCTCGAAGTACGGCAGGTCGATGGCGTCGCCCTGGACCGGGAGATGCACCCAGTCCAGCGGCCGGCCGAGCGTGAGCGACAGGGCGTTGGCGATGTCGACCAGCGGCTGGGCGCGGTAGGGGCGGCGGCGGTGATGGGTGTCGTGGCCATGGCAGAAGTGGTAGCCGAGCTGGACGCCGGTCGGGACGCTGCGGCCCAGCCGGACCAGCCGCTCGACGATCCCCGACCGGGCGTCGCCGAACCACGTGGGCATGACCCCGTCAAGCATGGCGAACTCGAAGTTGGTGTCCCACTGCAGCGCGAGCTGGTCGTGCGGGATGGCGTCGAAGATCCGGCTCAGTTCGTGGAGCATCCGCTCCTCGTAGAGCGGTTCGACGTCGGCCTGGTCCTCGGGGGCCACGAAGGCGGCGATCGGGGCGAGCGGTGTGGGCAGCGAGACCTGGAACCGGCAGTGCGCCGGGATCTGCCCGTCACGCTTGCGCCGGGTGAACGTCCGGTACGACGACAGCGCCGCCTCGGCGTAGCCCAGGTCGTCGAACCGGAGGGTGTCGAGCGACTCGCCGTCCCGGATCCGCAGGCGCGGCAGTGCCCGGTGCGGCTGCTCGCCTGGGGGACACACCTCGAACTCCGGGCGGGAGCTGAGCACCGGGTACTGCCACACGATCCAGTCCGAGCGGGGGCCGGTCTCGCCGTCGGGCAGCTGCGTGAGCCGGTCGCCGAGCTCGCTCGCCATCACCCCGAACACCTCTTCGGCGCTGCGCAGGGGGACGCTGCCCACCAGCAGCACGCCACCGGTCGCCGAATCCTGACGTCCGACCTCGGCCATGGCAGACCCCCTCCGCTCGTTCCGTTTCCGCAGCCAGTATCCGGCGCCCTCCCGGCCCCACGAAGCGGGGTGTTCGCACCCGGCGAACGCCTCCCGTTCGACATATCAGGATTGTTGATAATGTTGCGCGCGATAGGCGGGGCCGGGGGGCAGCATCCCGGCAACGACCGGTCGAGGGGGAGACATGAGACGCTCAGTTCTGGGCTCCATCGCCGTTGGCGTGCTTCTGCTCGCATCCTGCGGCGACGATGACGACGACGCGGCAGACACGGGCGGGGGCGACACCGAGGAGGTCGAGCCCGTGGAATCGGACTTCGGTCCCGGGAGCAACATCCAGGCGCACGGCGAGTGCGGTGCCGGGACCGGCGAGGAGGCGACCGGCGAGCCGATCAGGATCGGCGGCATGGCCACCAACATCCCGGGCGTCGACTTCACGTGGATCACCGAGATGACCGGCGCGTACTTCGACTGCGTCAACGACAACGGCGGCATCGGTGGCCGGCCGATCGAGTACATCGCCGAGGAGGAGCAGGTCGACCCGCAGCAGATCGCGTCCCTGGCGGCGCGGCTCGTGGAGCAGGACCAGGTGCTCGGCATCGTCGGCAGCACCAGCCTGATCGAGTGCAGCGTCAACGGCGACTACTACGCCGAGCAGGGCTACTACCTGATCGTCGCCGGCGTCTCCCAGGACTGCTTCACCAACCCGAACTTCTCGGCGGTGAACATGGGGCCCTACTACTCCAGCCTCGGCGGAGCGCAGGCTGCAGTACGCGCCGGCGCGGAAGGCACGATCGTCGTCGCGTCGCCCAACCAGCCGGGCTTCGAGCAGATCAACGGCGGCGTGGTCGAGTTCGCCGAGGAGAACGACATGGAGGGCGTCAGCATCCTCGAGGACGTCCCGATCAACGACCCAGCGGGGCTCGCCCAGCGGCTGGTCGCCGAGGCCGGCAACGGAGGCGCAGTGGTGCTCGACTTCACCGGCCCGACCGTGCTCCCGCTGCTGCAGGCGATCGAGCAGCAGGGCCTGATCGAATCGGTGATCTGGGCCAGCTCCACGCCGCCCAACGACCCGTCGCTGGCCCAGGAGCTGAGCGAGGCGTGGAATGGCCGGTTCCTGATCAACGCCGAGTTCAACGTCCTCGACTCCGGCGAACCGGACCAGGAGCACATGAACGAGGTCCGCGAGGAGTACGCCCCCGACGTCCCGCTGTCGAGCTTCGCCCAGATGGGCTACCTCGCCGGACGGGTCGCCACCGACGCGATGCTCGGGATCGAGGGCGAGATCACCAAGGAGAGCGTCAACGAGGCGTTCAGGAGCATCACCAACTTCGTCAGCGACATCTGGTGCGCGCCCTGGTACTACGAGAGCGGTACCGGGTCGAACGTGTCCAACAACGCCGACCTCACTGTGGCACCCGAGGACGGGAACATGGTCCAGGTCGAGGAGTGCTTCGAGATCACCGACCTGCCCGGCAACCCGCTCGACGAGATCCGCGCGGCCGAGGACGAGCTCGGTCTGAACACGGGCTGAGGCCGAGGTCGCCCGGTCATGCTCGACCTCAAGCCGTTCCTGGTGCTCGGCTTCGCCCTCGGCGGTGTGTTCGCCATGTCCGGCGTCGGGCTCGTCGTCCTGTACCGGGCGACCGGGGTGCTCAACCTGGCCTACGGGGCGATCGGGGCCACCGGCGCGCTGATCACCTGGCAGATCCTCGACGCCGGCTGGGCGCCGGACTGGGTGGCCTACTCCGCGTGCATCGCGTTCGGCGGCGTGGCGACGCTGCTCTACGGCGTCGTGTTCGGGCCGCCGTTCGCGGCCCGCGACCCGCTGGTGAAGGCGACGGCCACCCTGGGGCTCCTGCTGATCCTGCTGGGCAGCATGCAGTGGATCTGGGGGCCCGACCCCCACGGGATCACGCTGCCGACGTCGCGCTGGAACTACGAGGTCGCGGGCGCCCGGGTGAGCGGCACCCAGATCCTCGGGGTGGTGTTCGCCCTGGCGGTCACGACGGGGACGGCCGTGGTCCTGCGGGTGACCAAGGTCGGGACGGCGATGCGGGCGCTGGCCAACGACCGCGAGATCACCGCCACCCTCGGCGTGCCCGTGCGCCGGGTGGAGGCCGCGGCGTGGCTCGGCTCGGGGCTGGTGTGCGGCGGCGCGGGGCTGCTGCTGTCGAACCTGGTCGGGCTGGACATCGTCGGGCTGACGTTCCTGGTGATCCCGGCACTGGCGGCGGCGCTGATCGGTCAGCTGCGCTCGCTGTGGGTGACGCTGGTGGCCGGCTTTCTCATCGGGATCGTCCAGTCCGGCCTGACCGCCTTCTCGGACGTGGCCGAGTACCGCAACTTGACGCCGTTCGTGCTGGCGATCGTCGCGCTGCTCTGGTTCGCGGTGCGACGCGAGCAGACGCTGGTGCAGAGCGGGTCGTGAGGTCGCTCGGGCTGCCGCCGACCCGGTGCCGACGCCGTGCGACCGCCGGCGCCGCTCTCCCACCGAGGCGGCGTACGTCAGGCCGTGACGACCCTGGCGCCAGATCGCCGACCCGGCCCGCGCCGGACCGGGCGTTGTGGATGACGGCCGTCGGCATCCCCCTGAGCCACCGGGACGTGTGTCGATGACCGCGGTGCGGGCGACCGTCGGCGGTGACGAGGAGATCGTGGCGGCCACGGCGACGCGGGCGCGCCGATCGCTGCGCGACCCGGTGCGGCTCGTGGTCGGCGCGGCCCTGCTGGCCTTCGTGGTCTTCGGATTGCCAGGGATGCTGGACCGCTACTGGCTGCAGATCACGACCTCGGTGGTGATCTACAGCATCATGACCCTGGGGCTCGGGCTGCTGATCGGGCGGGTCGGCATGGTCTCGCTGTGCCAGTTCCTGCTGATGGCCATCGGCGCCTGGGTGGCGTTGCGGCTCGACTACGCCACGTCGCTGCCGTTCCCACTGCTGGTGCTGATCGCCGGCATCGTCACGGGCCTGCTCGGCGCACTCGTCGGGCTGCCGGCGCTGCGGCTCTCGGGCTTGTACCTCGCGCTGATCACGCTCATGGCGGCCGGGGCGATCACCGTCGTGCTGCGGATCGCGCAGTTCCCGAACGGCGGCGGCGGCTTCTTCGGCAACTCGGCCGCGGGTGGCGCGTCGTCGCGGTTGCCGCGCCCGGCGATCGCGACCGACGACACCGCGTACCTCCGCTACTGCGTGGTCGTCGCCGGGCTCATGTTCCTCGTGGCGCTGTGGCACGTGCGCGGCAAGCCGGGCCGTGCATGGGCCGCGATCCGCCAGGGCCAGGCCACAGCGGTCGCCGCCGGGGTCAACACCACGCTCTACCGGCTGTGGGCCTTCGCGCTGGCGTCGTTCATGGCCGGGGTGGCGGGGGGACTGCTCGCCGCGGCCAGCGGCGGGGTGAACATCAACCAGTTCCCGGTGCAGAACTCGATCCTGCTGCTGGCGGTGGTGTTGATGGGCGGGATCTACAGCCTGGGCGGCGCGGTCGTCGCGGCGCTGCTGTTGCGCCTGCTGCCGGCGTTGCTCGACGACTGGGGGGTGTCGACCGAGCTGCTCACGATCCTGTTCGGGGTCGGCGTCCTGCAGGTGCTGTTGACCGCGCCGGGCGGCCTGGTCGACCAGGTCCCGAAGGATCTCGCCAACCTCGGACGCGGCATCCGCAAGCTGGTCTCGCGGATCGGCGCCGCCGGGCCCCGTGGCGGTGGCGATGCTGCTCACGCCAGGACGGCAGTGCCGGCTACCCGAGGCGGTGCCACCGAGGCCGAGGCGGAAGCAGATACCGGTGGCGACAGCCCCCGAGGCAACGCGGCCCACACGAGCGAGGGCCAGCCGTGATCGAGGTCTCGGGGCTGACCGTGCGGTTCGGGGGTGTCGTCCCGATCGACGACATGACCGTGACCCTGTCCGGGGGCACCTGCGGGCTGATCGGCCCCAACGGTGCCGGCAAGACCACGTTCTTCAACGTGCTCAGCGGCTTCGTCAAGCCGGTCGCCGGCACGGTACGCGCCTTCGGGGAGGACCTGCTGGCCCTCGCCGACTTCCGCCGCGCCCGCTGGGGGGTCCGGCGCACCTTCCAGACCGAGCAGGCGATCGCCGACCTGTCGGTGTTCGACAACGTGCTCCTGGTCCACGAGAACACCGGTGGCGGGCGTGCGACGCGTCGCCAGGACGTGATGGACGCGGTCGCCTTCGTCGGCCTCGACCGCTCGGCGCAGCGCCGGGTCGGCACGCTCGGCGTGGGCGAGCGGCGGCTGGTCGAGGTGGCGCGGGCGGTCGTCGGCATGCCGCGCCTGGTGCTGCTGGACGAGCCGGCGGCCGGTCTGCCCGAGGACGAGACCGAGCACCTGGGACAGCTGATCCGCCGTATCCCCGAGGAGACCGGGGCGCCCGTGATCCTCGTCGACCACGACATGAGCCTGGTGTCGGCGTGCTGTGGCACGACCGCGGTGCTCGACTTCGGCAAGCTCATCGCCTCCGGCGCCACCGCCGAGGTGCTGCGGGACGAGCACGTGATCCGGGCCTACCTCGGCACCGAGGAGGACGTGTGACGGCCCCCGTCGAGGCGTCCGGCGTGCCCGGAGCCCCGGCAGGGACCACCCTGCGGGTGGAGGGCCTGTCGGTGCCG
>JBOGHK010000181.1:0-8737 GCA_050744325.1 Acidimicrobiales bacterium | reverse complement strand
GGAGTCGAAGAGTGGGTGGTGACCACGCACCGAAGTCAGGCCAACCCGACGGTCGACGCCAGGTGCGGGTAAGGTACTGGCGCTCGGGTCCGGGCGGGGACTGACGGCGGCTGGCCTTTTCAGGCATCGCGCCGTTGCATCTCGCACGCCTCGTGCACAAGAATCAGTCGTCCCTTCTGCGTGACGTGTGGCTGGCGGAGCTGCACTGGTGAGTCCAACGAAGGGCCGAGCCGGATGTTCTACAAGGGTCGGAGTGGGCGGAGCATGCAGTTCAATGGCCGGCGGGGCGGTAGCCCGCATCAAGTTCGGTGAGCACGAACAACAGGTGGGCACGTCTGGTCGGACGTGCCCGCACCGACATTCCCTTGGCGGTGTTGGACGCCGTCATGGTCGTCGCGTCCTTCATGATGCTCTTGTTCGTGCGGTTCAACGGGGACATCCCGGGCCAGTACTCGGAGAAGCTGTTCCGGTTCCTCCCGGTCATCGTGGCCGTACATCTGGCGACCAACCTCATCTTCGGGGTCTACGGCCGGTTGTGGCGGCACGCGAGCGTCGCCGAGGCAGCGCGGATCTGCGCGGCGGGCGTGACGGCCGGCGCGCTCAACTTCGTTCTCAACACATCGAACCGCCTGGGTGACTTCCCGGTCCCGCGGTCGGTGGCACTGATTGGCGCCTTCGGCGCGACCGGCCTGATGGGCATGGTCCGCTTCCAGTTCCGGCTGTTCAGTGCCGGTGGAAGCGTTCGGCGCCAGGTCGACCAGGCCGCGAGCCGGGTCGCGGTGGTCGGTGCGGGCGAAGCCGGAGCGGCGATCCTGCGCGAGATGCAGCGGCGGCGCGACAACGGCCGCACCCCGGTCGTGGTGATCGACGACGACCCCCGCAAGCAGGGGCGTCTCCTCCACGACATCCCGGTGGTGGGCGACACCGTCAACCTCGACCGCGTCGTCGCGGAGTACCAGGCCGAGGAGGTGCTGGTCGCGATCCCGAGCGCGAACCAGGAGTTCCTCAACCGGGTCGTGCAGGGCGCCGAGATGGCTGCCGTGCCGGTCAAGGTGCTGCCGCCGGTGCGCGACCTGCTCGGCTCGGCACCGACGGTGCGCGACGCCCGCGACCTGCGCATCGAGGACCTACTGGGCCGGCAACAAGTGCCGACCGACATCGACAGCATCCGGGCGACGATCGTCGGGCGCACGGTGCTCATCACGGGCGCCGGCGGGTCGATCGGGTCCGAGATCTCGCGCCAGGTGGCCGAGTGCCATCCCGGGCGCCTGCTGCTGCTCGACCACGACGAGACCCACCTCCACGACGCCCGCGGCGCGATCGAGGGGCCATGCGAGCTGGTGCTGGCCGACATCCGGGACCGCGAGCGGATGGTCGCGCTGTTCGGTGAGACCCGGCCGGACATCGTGTTCCATGCCGCGGCCCACAAGCACGTGCCACTGCTCGAGGCGCACCCGTCCGAGGCCGTCCGCACCAACGTGCTCGGCACCCGCAACGTGGTCGACGCGTCGCTGACCGTCGGGGTCGACCGGCTGGTGTTCATCTCGTCGGACAAGGCGGTCCGCCCGAGCAACAACCTCGGCTACTCCAAGTGGCTGGGCGAGCAGCTGGTGCTGCACTCGATGCCACCGGATGCCCACTGGTGCTCGGTGCGGTTCGGCAACGTGCTGGGAAGCCGGGGCAGTGTGATCCCGACGTTCGCCCGCCAGATCGCCGACGGCGGGCCGGTCACGGTGACCGATCCCCGCATGACCCGCTTCTTCATGAGCGTGCAGGAGTCCGTGCAGCTGGTGCTGCAGGCATCGGTCATGGCTCTTGGTGGCGAGATCTTCATGCTGGAGATGGGCGAAGCGGTCAACATCCTCGAGCTCGCCGAGCGGATGGTGCGCCTGTCCGGCCACCAGGTGGGCACCGAGATCCCCATCCACTTCAGCGGCCGCCGACCGGGCGAGAAGCTGGAGGAGGACCTACAGAACCCCGAGGAGCACGCCACGCCGACGGCCCACCCGTCGATCGTGCGTCTGACACCGACCCGCGTACCTGCCAAGCTGTTGGACGACGGCACCCGCGGGCTGGCGGACCTCGTGATCAGGCGTTGCGACCGCGACGCCGCGGCGCGCCTGGCTGAGCTGGCGGAGGCTGGTCACAACCCTGAAGCCGCTTTTGTTGTCCGAGCTAGTCACGACGAGCTGGAGTTCGGCGCCCTTGACACGTCGGAGCGGAGGAATCGATGGAGCCCGTCGACTACCTGAAGATCTTCAAGAACCACTGGAAGGTCGTCGCCGCGCTCGTCGTCTTCGCGACGGCGGCCATCTACTTCACGTCGCCGAAGACACCGGCGACGGCCTACGCGGCCGAGCACAAGCTGCTGCTCGAGCAAGGGGTGGGGGGTACCAGCTCGATGGCCAACATCGGCACAGTTGCCGAACTGGCTGTCAACCCCGTCGTGGTCGAGCGCGCCGCTGCGGCTCTCGAGTTCGACGGAGATCCGGCCGATCTGGCGGCTGACGTCGAGGCCGTCGGCGACCCGGAGCTGCTGATCATCACCATCACGGGGCAGGGAGGCACTCCCGACGAGGCCATCGCCGTCGCCAACACCATTGGCGAAGAGGTCACGCGCTACGTCGACGAGCGTGAGCAGGAGACGTTCGACACCGAGGCGGCGCAAGCCCAGGCCCGGGAGGACGAGCTGACCGGGCGGCTGGCCGAGGTGCGGACGGCCCTCGGCGCCGACCCGAACAACGCACAGCTGCTCGCCGAGCAAGCCGGGCTGACCGATCAGCTGGGGAACCTGTTCAACCTCGACGACCAATTGGCGAACCGGGCTCGCTACACCACGTTGACCACCGCGACCTTCGCGGAGGAGGACGCCAACCTGGTCGCCGGGTTCGGGCGCGAGCAGCGTGCGCTGCTGGCAGCGCTCGTCGCGCTGATCGCCGGCTTCGGTGTGGCCATCATGCTCGACCGCTCCGACTCGCGGCTGCGCACCAAGGACCAGGTGGAGCGGCGCTTCGGCTTGCCGGTCCTGGCCGAGATCCCCCTGCTGGCGTTGCGCGACCGCAGCCGGGCGGCTGTGGTGGCGTTCGAGCGGGAGCCACGCGTAGCCGAGGCCTACCGGGGCCTGCGCACCGCCCTCCTGCTCTATCGCGGGCGCGGCGAGAACGTGCAGGCCACCAACGGCAACGGTCACGCGAACATCGCGCTGGCCCAGTCGTCGTCGACGATGCGCCAGCTGGTGGTGGTCACCTCGCCCGAGGCCGGCGACGGCAAGAGCACCACGGCGGCCAACCTGGCCATGGCCTACGCCGAGTCCGGGCAGTCGGTGCTGCTGATCAGCTGGGACCTGTGGCGGCCGCTGTCGCCGGGCGTGTTCGACGCCCAGGAGGGTCCGGGCGTCGCCGACTACCTCGACGGCAACGCCGCGTCGCTGGTGCGCTACGTGCAGGACACCTCGATCCCCGGCGTGCGGATCGTCACGGCAGGCCTCGGCGGCCACCACACCTACACCCAGATCGAGAACGCCCGCCGCCTGCTCGAGGAGGCTCGGACGCTGGCGAACATCGTCATCGTCGACACCGCGCCGATCCTGTCGGCCAGCGTCACCCGCGAGCTGGTCACCCTGGCCGACGCCGTCGTCGTGGTGTGCCGTTCGGGCCGGACGACCGGCCCGGTGGCCGATCGCTGCGCCGAGCTGCTCGAGAGGGTCGGTGCGCCGGCGCTGGGCGTCGTGCTGGTGGGCGTGCCCACGGGCCCGTTCGCCGACTACTACGGCGCTCCGCCACGCGAGACCCGCCAAACTGCTCGAGCCAGCTTCGGCCGACGAACCGAGGACGCCAGCCCACGACACAAGGCCACGACGAGCGCAACGGTCCGACCGACCTCGGCGCAGTACCGCGCCACGACACCGAGAGGGTCTGAAGGCCGGGAGCCGCGATGACTGAGGGCGGCTCCGCTACGTCGGCGTCGTCGTCGCCCGCCACGATCCGCTGGGAACGTTCCACCGAGGTGCTGTGGCGCAGGACGTCGACCGGCGTCGCGGTGCTGCCCATCGGCAGCAGTGCCGCGGTCACGCTCGACGGTCTGCACGCCAGCTTGTGGGATGCCCTGGTTCGACCCATGACTGTCGGTGGCCTCATCGACCCGCTCGCCGCCTTCCTGCCCGACGACCCCGACACCGGCACCCGCGTGCTGAGCGAGGCGATCCGGTTCCTGGTGGCGACCGGCGCGGTGCGCGAGAGCGAGGAGCCGTGACCACTGCAACCCCCCAGCAGGGCACCCGTGACCTGCTGGTGCCGCTCGCGGCGCACGGTCTCGCCGGCAGCACGTCCGACCTCCCCAACGTCGAGTTCGCGCCCGACGAGTGGTTCGCCATCGTGCGCACCTGCCAGGCGCGCGGCCTTCTGGGCATGCTCGCCGCCGCCTCTCAGCGCGAGCAGATCCAGCTGACGTCGACCCAGGCCGAGGAGCTGGCGGTGCTCGAGAACGAGGCCGCGGGCATCGCGCTGCTGGTCGAGCAGCGGGTCGTGCGCCTGTCGGCGTTGCTCGCCGCCGGTGGTGTCGCGCACCGGCTGGTCGGTGCGCCTCCCCGTGCCCGTCTCGGCTACCGCCAGCCGGGCATCCGCATGTTCGAGGGCGCCACGGTGCTGGTCGAGCCGAGCGACCTCGACATCGGGGTGGCCTGGGGCGTCCGGGTCGAGCCGTCGGTGCCGTTGACCGACGGACGGTCGATCGAAGTCGCCCACCTGTCCCATCCTCCGACGTTGCTGGCGCTGGCCGATCGGGTCGTCCCGACCGTCAACATCGACGAACACCTGGTGTTGGCGTGCCTCGACCTGGCCGCGATCGCGCGGTCCGGCGACGGCCGCGGCGGCCCGGTCGACGCCGCCGACGTCAGCGACGCGCACCCGCTGGCGCTCGTCCTCCAGCGCGACGTCGCCGAGCTGGCCCTGTCCAAGGAGATCGACCCCGTGCGGGCGCAGAGCCTCGCCGAGACATGGGGCGTGGTCCACCAGGTGGCCCGGGCGCTGGTCCAGGTATGGGAGCTGTTCGGCCTCGCCGACCGCACCAGGTTGTCGGTGTGGGCCCACCGGATCGCCGACGCGCCGGTCCCGGTCCAGCGCAGCATGGGCAGTTCCGCCGTGGCCCGGACGACGCCGGCTCAGCGGCCGTCGGGGATGGTGAAGCGGGTGGTCCGCAAAGTCCGCAAGCTGGCGCCCAGCAAGGTCGCCGCCCGAGCAGTCGCCCGGAGGTCGTCCAGATGAAGCGTCCAGCCTTGGTCGGCGGTGAGCCGGCATTCCCCGACGGCCTCCCGTTCTTCCGCCCCGCCAAGCCTTCCCTGGACCGGGTGACGCGACGGCTCGAGCCGTCGTACAGCAAGGGCATGCTGACCAACGGCGCACTGCGCCGCGAACTGGAGGAGCGCGCCGCCGAGCGGCTCGACGTCCCACACGTGGTCGCCGTCGCGAGCTGCACCGCCGGCCTCATGCTGGCCGCCCAGGCGCTTGCGGACCCGGCCGGCGTCGCGGTGATGCCCAGCTTCACCTTCTCGGCGACCGCGCACGCGGCGATGTGGGCCGGGATCCGGCCGCGCTTCGTCGACTGCGACACGGCGACCTGCCAGATCGACGTCGACGACGCGGCGAGCAAGCTCGACGGTGCGTCTCTGCTGGTCGGCACCCACGTCTTCGGCGCTCCCTGCCAGCCGGAAGCTCTCGAGGCGCTCGCCAGACCTGCGGGCGTGCCGGTCCTGTTCGACGCCGCCCACGCCTTCGGCTCCACCCGGGCCGGCCGGCGGATCGGCGGCTTCGGTTCGGCCGAGGTGTTCAGCCTCAGCCCGACCAAGGTGCTGGTGGCGGGGGAGGGCGGCCTGATCGCCACCCGCGACGCCGACCTGGCCGAGCGGCTCCGCCTCGGGGTCGACTACGGCAACCCGGGCGACTACGACACGCGGTTCGCGGGCCTCAACGCCCGGATGTCCGAGCTGCACGCCGCGGTCGCGCTGTGCTCGTTGGACGAGCTCGACGATCATCTGGCCATCCGCCGCGACCTCGCGGCGCGCTACCGCAGCGGGCTGGAGGGCGTGCCCGGGGTTGCGGTGCAGACCGTCGATCCCGACGACGTCTCGACCTACAAGGACCTGACGGTGATCGTCGACCAGACCGACTTCGGTATCGGCCGAGACGCCCTGGTCCGGGCGTTGAAGGCTGAGGGCATCGACACCAGGCCGTACTTCTGGCCGCCGGTGCACCGCCAGCAGGCGTACGCACACCTGGCCGCCGAGACCGGTGAGCTGCCGGCCACCGACTGGGTGTCGAGCCGGGTGGTCAGCCTGCCGTTGTGGCGTGACATGCCCGAGGGCTCGGTCGAGACGGTCGTCGAGACCGTCGCCGGCATCTTCGCCCACGCCGACCACATCGCCCACCAGACAGCGGGGGCGGCGTCGGTGGGTGCGGTGGCGCCCGAGGCGGTGCGCTGATGCGGGCACTCGTGACCGGAGGTGCCGGCTTCATCGGATCGCACCTGGTCGACGCACTCGTCGAGGACGGCAACGAGGTGGTGGTCCTCGATAACTTCGTCACCGGTCGGCGCGAGAACCTCGCCGACGCCGCGAAGCTGGTCGAGGGCGACGTGGCCGACCCCGACCACGTGGCGCGGGCGGTCGCCGGCTGCGAGCTGGTGTTCCACCAGGCCGCCCTGGGATCGGTGGCCAGGTCGGTCGCCCGACCGCTCGACACCGACCGCGCCAACGTGCACGGCACGCTCGCGGTGCTGTCCGCGGCGCAGCAGGCCGGCATCCAGCGGGTGGTCCTGGCGTCGTCGTCGTCGGTCTACGGCGGGGCGACCCAGGTGCCCACGCCCGAGACGGTTCCACTCATGCCCCGGTCGCCGTACGCGGTGACCAAGCTGACCGACGAGCACTACGCCCGGGTGTTCTGGGAGCTGCACGGCCTCGAGACCGTCTGCCTGCGCTACTTCAACGTCTACGGGCCCAGGCAGCGGCCGGACAGCGAGTACGCCGCGGTCATTCCCCGGTTCATCGCGGCGCTGGTCGGCCGCACGCCGCCCGAGGTCCACGGCGACGGCAGGCAGAGCCGCGACTTCACCTTCGTCGCCGACGCCGTGCAGGCCAACCTGCGGGCGGCGACGGCACCACCGGAGGCGTGCGCGGGGCACGCCTACAACGTCGCGCGTGGCCAGCCGCACGATCTGTTGGAGCTGCTCGACATCCTGGCGGAGCAGCTGGGCGCGAGCGTCGAGGCCCGACACATCGGCAGCCGTCCGGGCGACCTGCGGCATTCCCATGCCGACGTCTCGGCGGCACAACACGACCTGGGCTACGAGCCCCAGGTCTCGTTCCACGACGGGCTGGCCCGGACGGTGGACTGGTTCACATCCCGAGAAGGGAACGGCGGATGAGCAGGATCGAGACCAACGACGAGCCCGTCGCCGATGCCGGGGCGACCACCCCGACGGCGGCACATGCGACCAGCCCGCAGGACGAGCTGGCCAGCACCCTGCTGGCCCGGCTGGAGGATCGCACGGCGCGGGTGCTGATCGTCGGCCAGGGCTACGTCGGGCTGCCGGTGGCGATGCGGGCCGCCGACGTGGGGTTCCCGGTGGTGGGTCTGGAGGTGTCTCCGTCCCGGGTCGACTCGCTGCGGGCCGGCAAGTCCTATGTGAGCGACGTGAGCGACGCCGACCTGTCCCGAGCGTTGGCGGGCGGCTACCTGCCGACCGACGACGCGTCCGACGGCGGGCCGTTCGACGTCGCGGTGATCACCGTTCCCACCCCGTTGAGCGAGGGCATGCCCGACCTGTCGCACGTCGAGGCAGCGGTCGAGTCGCTGGCGCGCCGCCTGCGGGTGGGCGGTCTCGTCATCCTGGAGTCGACCACCTACCCGGGCACGACCGAGGAGCTGGTCCGGCCGGCGCTCGAGCGGGTGTCGGGCCTGCGTGCCGGGCTCGAGTTCTTCGTCGGCTACTCGCCCGAGCGCATCGACCCGGGCAACTCCCGCTACGGCCTGGCCAACACCCCCAAGGTGGTGTCCGGGATCGACGACAACTCACGCCGCTGTGTCGAGGCGTTCTACGGATCGTTCGTCGACAAGGTGGTGCCGGTCGGGTCGACGGCCGAGGCCGAGCTGGTCAAGCTGCTGGAGAACACGTTCCGCCACGTCAACATCGCCCTGGTCAACGAGCTGGCGATGTTCGCGGCCGACCTCGGCATCGACATCTGGAGCGCGATCGACGCCGCCAGCACCAAGCCGTTCGGCTACCTGCGGTTCACGCCGGGGCCGGGGGTCGGCGGCCACTGCCTGCCGATCGACCCGTCCTACCTGTCGTGGCGGGTCAAGCGGCGGCTGGGGCAGACGTTCCGGTTCGTCGAGCTGGCCAACGACGTCAACGAGCACATGCCCGACTACGTGATCACCCGGGCGATGGTGCTGCTGAACCGTGACGGCCGGGCGATGAAGGGCAGCAGAGTCCTGGTGTTGGGGCTGAGCTACAAGGCGGCGACCTCGGACTGGCGCGAGTCGCCGTCGTTGGCCGTGGTCGAGCGGTTGCAGGCCCTCGGGGCCGACGTCGTCGCGTGCGAGCCGTACCTGCCCGGGAGCGGCGGTCCCGAGGTGCCGGTGCCGGTGGTGCCGTGCACTCCCGACGAGCTGTCCCGGGCGGATCTGGTGCTGCTGCTGGTCGACCACCCGGACTTCCCGCTCGACAAGGTGGCCAAGCACGC